>CAZUFP010000011.1:0-59790 GCA_964619835.1 uncultured Gemmatimonadaceae bacterium
GAAGACCGCCTCGTTGATCATGGGCATGAGCACCCGGTTCGACACGAAGCCCGGAAAGTCGTTCACCTCGACGGGCGTCTTCTCCAGCTTGCCCACCATGTCGACGACGGCGGCCGTGGTGGCGTCGCTGGTCTGGAGCCCGCGGATCACCTCCACCAGCTGCATCATGGGAACCGGGTTCATGAAGTGCATGCCGATGACCCGGTCCGGCCGACCGGTGACGTGGGCGAGCTTGGTGATGGAGATGGACGATGTGTTGGAGGCCAGAATGGCGTCGGCGTCGGCGTGGCCATCCAGCTCGCGGAAGATCTTGGTCTTGAGCTCGACGTTCTCGGGCACCGCTTCGATGACGAGCCCGGCGCCGGCCGCAGCGTCGAAGGTGCGGGCGGTGGTGATGTGATCCAGCGCCGCCTGCTTCTGCTGCTCCGTGATGCGCTCCTTCTTCACCTGCCGCGCCAGGTTGCCGCTGATGGTCTCGAGAGCCCGGGTCAGCTGCTCCGCGTCCACATCGATCAGCGTCACGTCGTAGTCGTGCTGAGCGAAGACATGGGCAATGCCGTTGCCCATGGTGCCCGCCCCGACCACCACCACTCTATTCGCCTCACTCATGGTTCTCCCTCCGTGTCGAGTCGGGCCGGGGGCCCGACAGTTCCGGGACCACGCGGTCTGCTCGTGTCGCTCGGCGCACGGCCCAGAAAGCGACCAGGAACCCGAGCGTGCCTGCCAATCCACCTTCCGGCCCGAACGCCCCGCCACTCAACCACCCGGGCCGCACCACCGCCTGATACAGCGGCGTCTCGAACATGTGGAGCCCGCTCACCGGCAGGCTCAGCGGCAACGCCATGGTCCAGTTCCAGCCCAGGTGCACCGCCGAGGTGAACCAGAGGCTGCGGCTCCACAGGTACGCCATGGACAGCATGACGCCCGCGAGGAAGATGTTCAGCAGGGCCACCAGCCCGACGTCCGGATTCCCGGCGTGCGCCGCCGCGAAGGCCGCGCTCATCATCAATGTCGCCGTGACCGGCCCTACCGATCGAGCCAGCGTCTGCAGCGGGTAGCCGCGGAACACCGCCTCCTCCGCCGCCGCCGGCAACGCCAGAACGGCGAACCCGGCGGCCAGCGTCCGGGCGTAGGCACCGGCATCGCCGGCGTGCGCCGCGTACTGGACCCGGCCCAGCGCGCCCATCACCAGCACCGCCACCGCAATGGCGCCGCTTCCGATCGCGAACCCGACCGCAAGCTCCTTCGGCGTCCTGTGGCGCCAGCGGAAGCCCAGGTCGCCGACCGTCCGGCCTTCCGTCGGCAGGACCATCGCCCCGGCCGCCACCGCGGCTCCCAGCATCAGCGCCCCCTGCCACAGCAGGGCACCCTGCATGCCCCACCCGTCGGGCCGGGGCACCAACCACGCCGCAAGGCGAACCAGCGCGAGGAACAACACAGCGAACAGCAGGAACCGCCACAATCCCCGCAACTGCCCGTCCTGGACGAACAGCGCCCGCCCGGGTCCGTCCGCGCCGCTCATGAAAAACCCCCGGACGGTTACAACCGTCCGAGGGTCCGCGGCCTGATGCGCCAGGCGATCAACACCGCAAGCAACGTCTTGATGACATCGCCCGGGAGAAACGGCACGAGCCCCAGAGCCAGGGCCCGCTCCGGATCTCCCGTCGTTAAAGCGAGCCAGGCCACGCCGCCCGCCAGGATGGCGAAGGAGGCCAGCAGGGCCGCGGCGCTCAGCCGCAGCCCCCGGACCACGCTCCGGTTCGTCGCCGGGCCGGCGAGCCAGCCCGCCAGCAACGCGGCCGCCGGGAACGCCAGCAGGTAGCCCGCCGTGGGGCCGAGCAGGGCCGGCGGCCCGGGCAGGACGGCGAACACCGGCGCGCCCGCCAGGCCCACACCCAGGTAGGCCAGCTGGGAGGCGGCGCCGAGCCATGGCCCCAGCAGGATGCCCGACAGGACCACGAACAGCGTCTGGAGGGTGATGGGCACCGGCAGCATCGGCACCTCGACGTGGGCGCCGAGCGCCGTCAGCACGACGAACACGGCAACCGCCAGCACGCGCCGGGCATTGCGGTCCGGCACCAACTCCAGTGTGGCGATCCTGCGTACCTGCGATGTCATCGCACCCTTCCTAGACCCTGTCCACGGAAAGCGCCACGGCGTCTCCACCACCCAGGCAGAGCGTCGCGATGCCGGTCTCCTTGTCCCTGTCCTTCATGGCGTACAGCAGCGTGATGAGAATGCGCGCGCCGGACGCCCCCAGCGGGTGCCCCAGCGCGATGGCGCCGCCGTTCACGTTCACCCGGCCCCAGTCCCAGCCCAGCTCCTTGCCATCGGCCAGCGCCTGGACGGCGAATGCCTCGTTCGCCTCGACAAGGTCATAATCGCCGATGGAGCGGCCGTCCTTCTCCATGACCCGGCGCACGGCCCGGATGGGCGCGAAGAACAGCTCCCGCGGCGCCACCGCGCCGTTGCCGTAGGAGCTGATCCGGCCGAGGACGGGAAGCCCGTTGGCTTCCGCGTACTCCTGGCTGACCACCACCAGGGCCGCCCCACCGTCGTTCAGGCCAGGCGCGTTACCCGCCGTAACCACCGGGTCCGTCACTTCTTTGGGCATGTCCTGCGTGAAGGCGGGCTTCAACTTCGCCAACGCCTCGAGCGTCGTGTCGCGCCGGGGCGGCTCGTCCGTGTCCACCACGGTGGTGCCTTTGCGCGTCTTGATCTCTGCCGGCACGATCTCGTCCTTGAACTTGCCGGCGTCGATGGCAGCAACGGCCTTCTGGTGTGACGCCAGCGCGAACTCGTCCGCCTCCTGGCGCGTGATGCCCGCCTTCCACGCCGTGTACTCCGCGTGACCGCCCATGTGGCAGTGGTAGAAGGAACAGTGGAGGCCGTCGTAGATCAGGCCGTCCACCAGCTGCTGCGTGCCGAACTTCACCCCGCCCCGGTAGCCGAACATGTAATAGGGCGCATTGGACATGGACTCCATGCCACCCGCTATCATGACGCGCGCGTCGCCCGCTTTGATGGCCTGCGCCGCCAGCATGACGGCCTGCAGCCCGGAGCCGCACACCCGGTTCACCTGCATGGCGCCCACCGTGTCCGGCACGCCCCCGGCCAGGGCCGCCTGCCGGGCCGGCGCCTGCCCTTCGCCGCCGCTGACGACGTTGCCCAGGATGACGTCGTCGATGTCCGCTGCGTCGATTCCGGACCGCTCGATGGCCGCACGGATCGCGATGCCGCCGAGGTCGGGTGCGGACAGCGCACTGAGGCCACCGAGGAAGCGACCCATGGGCGTCCGAGCGGCGCCCACGATCACCGGAATACGCGCTTTATCGGTCATAGCATGGATCTCCTGTTGTCGTCGGCCGCACAGCGTGGAGGCACGCCGCGCTTAAGATACCCGGCCCTGCCGGGCCGGGCCAGTACGGTTCAGGGCTCTTCCGCCAGCGTCGGTTTCTTCGCTCCGGGCACCAGTGTTCCCCACGCGACGGACGGGTCGTGCTCGAACACCAGGAGCCAGCCCTCTTCCTCCGCCCGCGGCAGAAGAAGACGCTTGGTCTCCAGCGTGATGAGCGGCTCCACGTCGTAGCCCATGATCCAGGGCAGAGGCAGATGCGCCGCGGTCGGCACCAGGTCGGCCAGGAAGCAGGCCGTTTCGCCGCGGGAACGCAGCAGGACGGATTGGTGGTGGGGGGTGTGGCCGGGGGTCGGCAGCACATCGATCCCGGGCACGATCTCCGCCGGCCCGTCCAGGAACGTCCAGAGCGATGCCTCGTCCACCGGATCGAAGTTGTGCGGCTCGTAGCTGGCCCGGATCCGCTCGTTGTCGAGATGGGCGAACTCCCACTCGCCCCGCTGCACGTAGTAGCGCGCCTGCGGGAACGCCGGCCTCACCACGCCGTCCTCGCCCCGCACCGTGTTGCCGCCCGCGTGGTCGAAGTGGAGGTGCGTGCTCACCACGATGTCCACGTCCGCCGGGTCGTGCCCCGCATGCCGGATGGCGTCCTCGAGACGCGTGGGCGAGCCCGGGTTCTCCACGCCGTAGATCTCGATGAACTTCTCGTCTTCCTTGTTGCCCACGCCCGTGTCGATGAGCACCAGCGCGTCCGGCGTCTCCACCAGGAGACAGCGCATGGCCAGCGGGATGCGGTTGCGCGCATCCGCCGGGATCCGGCGCTCCCAGAGCGGCTTCGGCACCACGCCGAACATGGCGCCGCCGTCCAGCCACTGGAGCCCGGCTTCCAGCGCGTGGAGGGTGAAATCCCCCAGCCGGCGCGTCCGGGCGAGCGGCAGGTCGTTCACGGTCATCTCCACTCCATCCCCCGTTGCAGCGTTCAATGCGTTGGGACCGACGCGTGCCGCGTCAGGCCCATTCGGGCCAGTCCATGGAACGGGGCAGCGCGCTCCGCTTCTTCCGCGTCGCCTTGCGGTTCAACAGCTCCTGCAAGCCGTTCCACGTGTCGACCCCCTGGCCTTCCACCCGGTCCAGCAGCTTCAACAGCAGGTCCGCCGTCGCGCGAGCATCCGAGAACGCCCGGTGGCGAGGCTCACACGGAATGCCGAAGAAGTAGAGCAGCGCATCCAGCGACCGGCGGCGGATCTCCGGCACCGTCCGCCGCGCCAGCCGCACGGTGCACAGCTGGCGGCCCCGCAGTCCGGCGAAGTCCGCACGTTTCAGCTCCGCCGTCAGGAACCGGTGGTCGAACGGCGCGTTGTGGGCCACGAACACGGCCCCGGCGCTCACCCGCTGGAACGCCGGCGCGATCTCCTCGAAGGGCGGCGCCGCCGCCACCATGTCCTGCGTGATGTGGGTCAGGTGGGTCACCGCCCGCGGAATCGGGCGGCCGGGGTCGACGAGCGTGGACAGCTCGTCGAGCACAGTGCCATGGCGGTCCATGCGGATCGCCCCCACCTCCGTCACCCGGTGGCCCCGGTCCGGCGAGCCGCCCGTCGTCTCCACGTCCACGATCACGTAGTCCAGCGCCGCCAACGCCACGTCGTCCGCCGGCGGCACCGGCACGCGCGGATCGGCGCTCACTCCACCTCCCGACGCCGCACCGGCAGCGTCATGCAGCGGGAGCCCCCGCCACCCCGCACCAGCTCGCCACCCTCGAACGTGATCACCACCCGCTCGTCGTCCCCCACCTCGTCTTCACCCGTCAGGAACTGCACCGCGTCCACCACCCGGTAGCCGGCTTCCCGCTCCAGCTCCCGGCACGTCTCGTCATTGCGCGAGTACGCCAGGATGGCGCCGGGCCGCACCGCCACGAAGTTGCAGCCGCTCGCCCACTGCTCTCGCTCCTGCATCACCCGGTTCGATCCGCCACAGAATACCGGCTCCAGCGGGAAGTCCACCTCCCGCAGCGCCGCGAACAGGTTCGGCATTTCCCGCACGCCCGCCTGCCCCGCCCGGTAGTGCAGCACGCCGTAACGGTCCGCGCCCACGAAGCCCGGCGGATAGACCACGCAGTGATCCTGGTCGATCATGGTCCAGATCATGTCCAGATGGATCATCGCCCGGTCCGACGGCAGGATCACCACCAGCACGTCCCGCACGCCCACATCCCGAACCAGGCACTCCGCGATGGCGTCGAACGCCGCCGGCGTGGACCGCTGCGACAGACCCATGAGCACCAGGTCCGGCCGCAGCACGTGGACATCCCCGCCTTCCAGCGTGAACCCCGCCCGCCGCTCCAGGCTGCCGTCGTAGATGATCGGGGCTTGATTCAGCAGGGGATGGAACTCGAACAGCGCCTTCATCAGGATTTCTTCCGTCCAGCGCGCCGAGTAGCGCATTGACCCGATGAGCACGCCGTTCCCCACTACCATGGCCGCGTCCCGCGTGAAGTACAGGTTCGGCAGCGGCGGCAGGTCGTGGCTCGTCACGTTCAGCATCTTCTGGATGGGGCCCGCCGGCGACTCCCGGCCTTCCGTGAACATGCCCACCAGCGCCTCCGCCGGCACGGCCATCAGCTCACGGGCCAGCGGCTCCGAGCGCGCCACATCCATCACCCGCTCGATCAGGAACCCCCGCACGTCCGGCAGATCCACGATCTCTTCCAGCAGGTCCCGCACCTCGTAGACATCCGCGAACCGCGACAGGATCGCCTTGAATCGATGATGCTCCCGCCGCGCCTGCTCCAGGCCGATCACATCGTCGTACAGGAAATCGGCTCGCGTCGTCGGCGTCACCGCCAGCAGTTCGTTGCCGGGCGTGTGGCAGATCACCGCCTCCAGCGCACCGATCTCCGACGTCACCCGCACTCCGCTCAATCCCGCCTCCCCACGGCGCCTCGCTCCTCACGCCCGTTCCGGGCTCCATCGCCCGCCACAGCCGCCGGATGGTCCTGCCGCGAATCTTCGTCCAATCCCGCCTGTCGGCTCAACGCGTACGAAAGGCCTTCCAACTCCATGGCCATGTCCACCGTCTTCAAAGCCACCCCCGCCGGCACATCCAGCTGCGTCGGCGCGAAATTCAGGATGCCGCGCACCCCGGCGGCCACGACCCGGTCCACAACAGACTGCGCAGAAGGAACCGGCACCGCCACCACCGCGATCTGGATACCCCACTCCCGCAACACCCGCTCCATCTCGACATCCGCTTCCACCATCACCTCGCCCACACGGTGGCCTACCTTCGACGCATCCGTGTCGAACACCACGTCGATGTAGAACCCCCGCTCCCGAAACTCCTCGTAGCCGATCAGCGCCGTCCCGATCCGGCCCGCCCCCACCACCGCCACTCGCCACGTCCGGCCCAGACCCAGGATGGACCGCAGCTGCTCCACCAGGTCCTCCACCACGTACCCCATCCCCCGCTTGCCAAACGTGCCGAACAACGACAGATCCTTGCGCACCTGTGCCGCCGTCGTTCCCGCCCGACCGGCCAGCTCGCCGCTCGAAACCGTCCCCACCCCCTCCGCTTCCAATTCACCCAGCAGGCGCAGATACACGGACAAGCGCCCGATCGTGGGCTCCGACGCTTTCTTCATCACGGATTTTTTGCGTATGGGAAGGCCGTTTGTGAAACGTTTCACAAACAAGGTACGCCGCACCCGCGCGGACGTCAAACGGCAGCGATACGGGGCAGTCCCCGGGCGCGCAGGGCGCGGGAGAGTGCGACGAACTGGTGGGGGTGCAGGCCTTCCGGCCGGTCCGTGAGGTCCAGGCCCGTTTCGCTCTCCAGGCTGAGAACTTCCTCGGCCGAGAGGGCGTAATCGGAAGCGGTCCGCAGGATCTTCTGGAACTGTTTGCGCCGCTGGCCGAAGGCGGCCCGGGTGAGGGCGCGGAGGTCTTGCGCCTCGGGCGGGGACAGGCGTTCCCGGAAGGGCACGAGGCGGAGGACCGTGGAATCCACCTGGGGAACGGGCCGGAAGGCTCCGCGGCCGACGCGGAAGAGCGTCTCCACGCGGGCGGCGGTCTGGGCGCCGACGGACAGCGCGCCGAAGGTGCGGCTGCCGGGTGCCGCCGTGATGCGATCCGCGACCTCGCGTTGCACCATGAGGACGATGCATGCGGGCGGCGTCTGCTCCAGGAGGTGAAACAGGAGGGGGGAGGTGATGTTGTAGGGAATGTTGCCCACGACACGCGTTGTCTCGGGCGTGGAGGCGAAGGTCTGGAAATCGATGTCCAGGGCGTCGGCATGCAGGATCTCGACGTCGTCGCGATGGGCGAACTCGTCCTGGAGGGTGGCGGCGAGGTGGTCATCCAACTCAATGGCGACGAGGTGGGCGACGCGGCCCACGAGGTGACGCGTCAGTGCGCCGCGGCCCGGCCCGATCTCGATGACCGTGTCCGCCGGCTGCGGGTCCAGCGCCTGAACGATCTTCCGTTGGATGTGGGGGTCGACGAGGAAATTCTGGCCCAGCGACCGTTTGGCGCGGGGCACGGCTCAGGTCCGTACGAGAACGGCGGAGCGGTCGTCCGGCGGGATGTCCAGCTCGACGTTCTCGCTCTCGGCGAAGAGCCAGGCAAGGAGTCGCCGCGGCTCCCAGGTCCGGCGGCGAACCACTTCATCGAGGAGCGCCTGTTCGCCGTTGAAGCCGAACCCGCCCGGAAATGCATCCGAGAGGCCGTCGGTGAACAGGATGAGCAGGTCTTCCGCCCCCTTCCAGTCCATGCTCGCCTCCCCGACGGGGAGGGGCGCGGTGCCGAGGGGCGGGCTGGTGCTGGCGAGGCGGTGCACCGTGCCATCGCCGGCGATCCGGAATGCGTGCGGGTGGCCGGCGTTGGCGTAGGTCACGCGCCCGGCTTCCGGATCAATGATGGCGTAGACGAGCGTGAGGTACATCTCGGTGCTCTCGAGCTCGTCGAACAGGGCGGCGTGGACCCGGCGCAGCACCTCGCCCGGCGGGCCCGCCTCCTGGGCATAGATGGCGATGGCGCTCATGGTCAGTGCCATGATGAGCGCCGCCGAGAACCCGTGGCTGGAGACGTCGCCGATGACGACGCCCAGCCGGCCGCCGGAGAGGTGGAAGAGGTTGTAGAAATCGCCGCCCACGGATTCCGCCGGTGCGCAGCGAGCCGCCACCCGGGCTTTGCCCGCGAACTGGCCGGTGTCGGGCAGCAGCTTCAGCTGGAGGTCGTGGGCCAGCTCCATCTCGTGCTCGACTCGTTCCCGGCGCAGGCTCTGCTGCACGAGCCTGTGCGTTTCCAGGGCCGCGCCGACCTGGCTGGCCACGGCCATGAGCAGCCGCATGTCCCCGGCGGTGAACCGCACGCCGGTACGCCGACCCACGAGGGTGATGACGCCGACCGTGCGCATGCCGCCGTCGGGCGGAGAGAAGTTGAGGGGCACCGAAAGGTAGGCCTCCCGGCCATCCGTCAACGGCTTGGCGGACACTTCCGTGCCGGGCGCCTGCTCGAGGTTCACGGGCTGGCGCTCGCGGAAGACCCGGGCCGTGATGGAAACGGGGTCGTACACGTCGATGGGGCCGCGCAGCCCGCCCTCTCCTACCGCCGCAGTGAGGACCAACTGGTGGGCGTCTTCCTCGTGGAGCCAGACGGTCGCGCGTCGGGCGCCGAGCACATCGACGACTTCCTCCAGGATCTTCCGCGCCGCCACGCCCAGGGACATGACGGACGCCAGAATCTCGCTGATGGAATAGAGGAGGTTGATCTCCTCGTAGCGCTCGCTCAGCTCGTGGGCCGCGGAGCGGGCCTCCTGCTCGTAGAGGAGGATGCGCCGGAGCGTCTCGGCGAGGAACGCCGATTCCCCCGAGAGACCGTCCGCGCCCCGGACCTCCAGCAGCAGGTCGCCGTCGGGCGACGCGCCGACCGGCGTGCAATCCGCGGCAGGTTCCAGGGCACCGTCATCCGGGAACAGGCGGCGCCACGCACCGTCCGAACGGCTCCACAAGGCCACGTCGGCGTCCTGGTGGGCGCGAGCGAAGGCCTCGAGAATCTCCGTGATGGAGGTGGGGAGCGAAGTGGGATCGACCAGCGTGCTCGTCATGTCGAGTAGTGGATCCGGCCGGCCGGTGCCTCTCGATGCAGAACCATGGTGATGGAGTTCCCTTGCTCGTTGAACTCGACCCGATCCATCAGCTTCCGGATGAGGAAGACACCGCGGCCCCTGGGCATGACGCGATTTCGGGGCGTCGTCGGGTCCGGCAGGGCTTTCGGATCAAAGCCGCCGCCCTCGTCCGTGACGCAGATGGTGACCACATCGGATGTGCAGCGCGCGTCGATGCGAACCGACTTGCCGGGGTCCTTGCGATTGCCGTACAGCATGGCGTTCGCCAGGGCCTCTGCGACACCGACGCGGAAGTTCAGCCGCAGACGTTCCTCATCGAACCCGACATCTTTGCAGCGGGCGACGAGGAATTCCACGGCCCGCTCTATCGAATCGAGGTCGCTCGGAAGGTCGAGAGTGTACTCCGCTTCCATGCGCCTTTCCTGAGTCTACCGTGCCGCCATCGGGCCGGCACCGGAGGCGCCGAGCCGATTCCAACCATAACTCCTATTACCACTTGCCGGTAGTCACAGGGACGCCAGCGCATCCTGGCGGTTGTCGGCGATCTGGAACAGCGTGTCCAGCTTGGTCAGCTCGAACAGCGTGCGCAGGTCCTCGTTCAGGTTCGCCAGACGCAGCTCGCCTCCATGCTCCCGGATCTTCTTCGACAGGCTCACCAGCACGCCGAGGCCCGAAGAGTCGATGTAGCCGGTCCTGTCGAAATCGATGAGGAACTTGCGGTCCCCCTTCTCCAGCTCCGCGAGCACCTTCTGCTTCAGCTCCTGGCGGTTCCCCACGATAAGCTGGCCGTCCACGTCGACGATGGTGATGCCGTCGTGCTTCGTCACCTCGAAGCTCATGGTTCCCTCTCCGTTGAATCGGGCGTGACCGGCTGCCGCTGCGGGCGTGTCGTGGCGCCGCCCGGAAGCGGCGCCACGGCCCCCGTCAGGCCAGCAGCGCAGTGATGCACGCGACGTTGAAGATGTCTTCCCACTTGGCGCCCCGCGACAGGTCGTTACACGGCTTGTCGAGTCCTTGCAGGATGGGGCCGATCGCTTCCGCGTGCGCGAGTCGCTGGACCAGCTTGTAGGCGATGTTGCCCGCGTCCAGATCGGGATACACCAGCACGTTGGCCCTGCCCCGGACCGGCGATTCTGGCGCCTTGCTGCGCGAGATCGCCTCGAGCAGCGCGGCATCCACCTGCAACTCCCCATCGGCCGGCACAGCCGGCATGCGCTCCCGGAACATGGCGGTGGCTTCCCGCACCACGTCCACCGTGGGGCCTTCGGCACTGCCGCGCGTGGAGTACGACAGGAACGCGACGCACGGTTCGTCGCCCACGATCTTGCGTCGGGCGTCGGCCGCCGCCACCGCGATGTCCGCCAGCTGCGCGGCGTCCGGGTTCGGGACCACGGCCCCATCGGTGAACGTCAACACCTCCGTCTGCTCGCCACGAAACGGCGGCACGACCATATAGAACGATGACGACACCACCTTGATGCCTGGCGCGGTGCCGACGCCCAGGATGGCGGCCCGCAGAACGGACGCCGTCGTATGAGCCGCTCCCGCCACCGAGCCGTCCGCCTCGCCCTTCCGCACCAGCAGCGCGCCGAACATGAGCGGCTCCCGCACCATCTCGGCTGCCTCCGTGCGGGTCAGGCCTCGGTCCCAGCGCCGCTGGTACAGCATCTCCGCGTAGTCACCGGACCGGTCGTCGCGGGTGGGATCCAGTACGGTGACGGCGCCGTCGTCCAGACCCTCCGCGGCCAGCGCCTCGCTCACGGGTTCGAACCGGCCCAGCACGATGGGCTGCACCACCGACTTCCGGTGGAGCTCGGCCACCGCCCGGATGGTCCTCGGATCTTCTCCCTCCGGAAACACAATGCGGCGCTGCAACGCAGCCGCACGCTGCTCTATGCCCTCCACGAACGCACTCAACGGTGCCTCTCAGGGTTCGTTGGTTGGATCGATATCGTTTGACCGGCCGAATCGGGAGTCCAGCCTGGCTCGCACGGTCGGCGACACGAACTCGGACACGTCGCCGCCCAGAGACGCGATCTCCCGGACCAGTGAGGAGGAAAGGTACGAGTAATGGGGATCCGGCGCGAGGAACAACGTCTCCGTTCCGGGCCAGAGCTGACGGTTCATGAGCGCCATCTGGAACTCGTATTCGAAGTCGGAGACAGCCCGCAGGCCGCGGACGATGATGGAGGCCTCGCGCGCCCGGGCGAAATCCACCAACAGCCCGTCGAACGCGGTCACCTGGACCTGGGGCACGTCCTGGAACACCTCCTCGATCATGGCAACGCGTTCCGCGACTTCGAACAGCCCCGGCTTCACGTGGGTGGCGTGGCGAGCCACGGCAACGATGACCACGTCGCAGAAGGCCAACGCGCGGCGGACGATGTCCTCGTGGCCCTTGGTGACGGGGTCGAACGAGCCGGGGTAGATGCCCTTGAGGGGCCGGTCTCGGGTCATGTCTGTGCCGGAATCGAGGTGAGTGCCGTGTCGCCGTACGTCCGGGTATGCGCGCCGGGAAGGTCCGGCAGAGTCTCCTTCCTGCCATGCTCCACCCAGAACCAGCGGGCGAACGGGGTACGCGCAAAGCAGTGAAGCAGCGCCTCCGCGTGACCGTGCCCGTAGGGTGGGTCGGCCAGGGCGAGGTCGAACGCGTACGCGTCCAGATTCTCCACGTAGCGCAACGCGTCCGCCCGGATCACGCGCGCGTCCGCCGCGGCCTCCAACCGCTCGATATTGGCGTGCAACGCCCGCAACGCGCCGCCGGCCTGCTCCACGAAGGTGACATGGGCAGCGCCCCGGGACAACGTTTCCAGTCCGAGGGCGCCGGAGCCGGCGAACAGGTCCAGCACGCGCGCTCCCGGGATTTCGCGCTGGATGGCGCTCATCCACGCCTCCCGGACCCGGTCGGTGGTCGGCCGCGTGCCGCGGCCGGGCGGCGCCTGAATGGCGTGGCCGCGCCAGCGCCCTGCGATGATGCGCATCAGGACCCTCGCATGTCCACCAGCTTGGCCTGGAGCCGCGCCCGGCCGCGCCAGTGGTCTTCCTGGAGCTGGAACGCCACGTCGAGGCGCCCACCGGAGGGGAGGGCGGCGTACCGTTCGGCCATGCGAAACCCGATGGCATCCAGGTGCGTGCCGTCCTGGCGCAGCCGCATCTTCACGTGGCCGTCTCCCACCGTTCGCGCGTCCGCCACCTCGACGCCCCGGGCCACGAAGACCGGGGTCGGGTTCCCGATGCCGAACGGGCCCATGTGGCGCAGGTAGCGATGGAGCGGCTCGTCGGCGGCGGAAAGCGGCACCTCGAGGTCCACGCCCACCTCCGCCACGAGCTGCTCGTCCGTCAACGCGGCGCGGGCCCGGGCGTCGAACGCCTCCCGGAACGCGTCGACGCGGTCCGGCCGGATGTCGAAGCCGGCCGCCGCGCGGTGTCCGCCGAACCGCTCCAGGTGCTCCCCACAGTCCCGGATGGCGGCGTAGAGGTCGAATCCGGGGATTGAACGGGCGCTGCCCCGGGCGGGGCCGTCTCCGCGCAGGGCGATGAGGGCGGTCGGCCGGTGAACTCGTTCCACGATGCGGGAAGCGACGATGCCGATGACGCCGGCATGCCATCCGTCCGAAGCCAGCACGATCCCCCTCTGGCGCGCCGGATCGAACGTGGGCGCCAGCAGCTCCACCGCGTCGTCCAGGATGGACCGGTCCACCGCCTGCCGTCGTTGGTTCTCCTCGTCCAGGCGGCGGGCCAGCGCGCGGGCTTCCTCTTCGCGTTCCGTCAGCAGGAGACGCACGCCATCCATGGCGTCCGCCATGCGGCCTACGGCATTGATCCGCGGAGCCAGGACGTGGCTCAGATGGCCCGTCGCCAGGCGGTCCCGGCCGGCCAGGCCCGTCACCTCCAACAGCGCGCGCAGGCCCGGGTTTCGCGTCTCCTTCAGCACGCGCAGCCCGAAGTGCACGAGCACGCGGTTCTCGTCGGTCAGGGGCACCAGGTCTGCCACGGTCGCCAGGGCCACCAGGTCCAGATGGTAGAGAAGCACCTCTTCGTCGGCGCCCCGCGCCCGGACCAGCGCCTGGCAGGCCTTGAACGCCACGCCGGTGCCGCACAGGTCCTTGTTGGGATACGCGCAGTCGGCACGCTTGGGGTTCAACACCGCCAGGGCCGGCGGCAGCGTCATGGCCGGCGTGTGGTGGTCGCTCACGAGGACGTCGATGCCCGCCTGGCGCGCGGCGGCCACGGCGTCGTGTGCCACGATGCCGCAGTCGCCGGTGATGAGCAGGGACGCGCCCGCGTCCCGGGCGGCCTGGACGCCCGCCGGGCCCAGGTCGTAACCATCGCGCCCGCGATGGGGCACGAACGGCTTCACCCGGCCGCCCAGCATTCGCAGGACCTGGGTGTACAGCGTGGCGGCGCAGATCCCGTCGACGTCGTAGTCGCCGTGGACGAGAATGGTCTCACCCCGATCCAGGGCAGTCTCGACCCGCGCCACGAACTGCGCCATGTCGGCCATGGCCGCGGGGTCGTGCAGGTGCTCCAGACGTGGTTTCAGGAATCGCTTTGCGGCCTCGGGCGCGTTGAAGCCGCGGACGGCGAGAAGCCGGCAAAGGGGGTCCGGCAGGTGCAGGGCGTCCACGAGGCCATGCACGGCGGCCTCGCTGGCGTCGCCGCCATTGCGGGACGCCCAACGCCGGGGTACCGGCGGAAGGCTGTTCACAGACAGGCTCCGGCGCCCTTGCGCTGCCCGGCCCGCGTCAGGGCGCCCTGCACGGCTCAATCGTCGAAGTACAGGATCACGCCGCAGGCTTCACACCGATGGAGGCCGCGGTCCTCGCGGATCTCGTTCTGCTGCTGGATGGGAATCATGCTGAAGCAATGGCCACACGCGCCGTCCTTGGTCAGTCGGGCCAGGACCACCCGCGTTCTGCCGGACCGGACACGGTCATAGAGGCCCACCGCGCTGTCATCCAGCCGGACGCGGCGGTTCTCCCGCTGGTCCTTCAGCACGTCCAGCGCCATCTGCGCCTCGCGCTGCGCTTCCAGCAGCTCTGCCCGCCGGGGCTCCAGCTCCTGCCGGGCCTGCGTCAGGTCCTTCTCCATCTCATCCAGCTTGAGCTCCAGTTTGGTCACCTGCTCCATGAGCGCCACGGCGTCATCCTCGTCTGCTTCCGCCGCGTGCCGGACCAGGTCGATCTCGGTGCGAGCCGCCGCCTCCTCGCGCGCGTTTCGCACGCGGGCCATCCGATCCTCGTATTTCTTGAGCGTCGCCCGCTTTTCCTCCGCCCCCCGTTCCAGGCGCCGCATCTCCGCCTTCATGTCGTTCAAGCGACCGCGCACCCCTTCGACTTCCTTGCCTTTCACCTCCACCGGCGCTTCCAGCGCTTCCAGCTGCGGTTGGAACTCTGCCAGTGCCTTGCGCGCGTCGTCGATCTGCGCATCCAGATCCTGCAAGCCGATCAATGCCTCGTACGTCTCTCTCATGCCCGGATTCCGTCTCCCGTCATTTCGGTCTTTCCCTCAGGTGCTTCCGGAATTGCGGCCAGATGCTGCCGCCCAGCTTCTCCAGTTCTGCCGCCTTCTGCCGGAGCTGACGCCCCAACTCCATCTCCTCGGCCATCAGCACCTGCTGGTCCTGCTCGTCCGCCACCTGCATCAGCCGCGTCAGCTCGCTCAACCTCTCGAGCAGCGGCCGCACACGGATACGCTCCACCGTCTCCCAGAAGACCCGGTCCGTCTCGCCCAGGTCCTCGCGATCCCCTTCCAGCCGTTCCAGCAATGCCCGGGCCGCGGGGTCCAGCGCCAAGTCCGCCGGAGACGCCGAAGCATCCGCCGTCGTCAGCGCCTGGTACAGCGACCGGTGGCCCGGCTGACGGAAATCCTCCGCACTCAACAACTCGGCGGCCTGCTGCACCCGGCCCCGGTCCCGCACGAGCAGCAGGAGCAGCTTCTGCTCCGCCCCGGCGGCGCGGCCGGCCGGCTCCGGCGCCGACGTGGCGGCGGGCGGTGACGGCCGGGACGGCCGCGTGCCCATGTCCCTGGCCTCCCGCTCCAGCGTCTCGCGCCGCACGCCCGTCCGACGAGCCACCCGGTCAATATAGATGTCGCGCAATGCCGGGTCGGCCGCTGCCCTCAGCGTGGGCAACAGTCCGTCCAGGGCCTTGCGGGTCCCCTCCACGTCTTCAAAGTAGGCTCGCTCTTCCAGGATCTGGAGTTTCCGGTCCAGCACATCCACGGCGCCGTCCAGATAAGGCTCGAGGGCCACGGCGCCACCGCCGCGCACCAGCGAGTCGGGATCCTCGCCCGGCGGCAGCGTGACGACCAGCGGATGCACGCCGGCACGGAGCAACGCGTCCCCACTCCGGAACGTGGCGCGCAGGCCGGCCGCATCACTGTCGTACAGGAGCAGCGCCTGCCGGGTGTAGCGGGCCAGCAAGGCAGCCTGCTCTTCTGTCATGGCGGTGCCCAGCCCCGCCACCACGTTCTCCACCCCCCGTGCAGCGAGCGAAACGTAGTCCATGTACCCTTCGACGACCAGTGCAGCTTCCTCCCGCCGGATCGCGCCCTTCGCCCAGTACAGGCCATACAGCATGGAGCCCTTGTGGTACAGGGCGCCTTCGGGGGAATTCAGGTACTTGGGCGCGTTGGGCGCGGATCCGCCCAGCACGCGGCCGCCGAACGCGACCACGCGGCCACCGCGGTCGGTGATGGGGAAGATGATCCGGTCCCGGAACCGGTCGTACGGTTCCTCCACCTTCTCGCTGCGCTTGATGAGCCCCGCCGCTTCCAGCACATCGTCACCGATGCCGTGGGTTCCGGCCGCTTCCCGCAGGGCGCGCCACTCTTCCGGGGCGTAGCCCAGCATGAACCGATCCCAGGCGTCCGGCCCGATGCCCCGGCCTTCCAGGTACGCCCGCGCCCGCTCTCCCGCGGGCGCCATCAGCTGGTGCCGGAAGAAGTCGGCGGCGAAGGCGACGGCTTCACGCAGCGGCCCGAGCCCGTCGTCCGCCTGGGGCGTCTGGGCGGGGATCTCCACGCCATAGCGCGCGGCGAGCTTTTCCACCGCGTCCTGGAAGCCCAGGCCCTGGTGCTTCATGAGGAAGGAGAAGACGTCTCCGGACTCACCGCAGCCGAAGCATTTGTAGAAGCCCTTGGCAGGCACCACGTAGAACGACGGCGTCTTCTCCTGGTGGAACGGGCAGAGGCCCCTGAAGTCCTTGCCCGCACGCTTGAGGGGCACCAGCTCGCCGATCACCTCGACGATGTCCGCCCGCTCGCGGACTTCCTCAACGACGCCGTCGGGGATCATGCCAGCTCCGCCACGGTCACGCCCGACCCGCCTTCCCCGGGCCCGCCGGGCCGCTGGCTCCGCACCCGCCGATCCGAGTGCAGCAGCTCCGAAACGACTTCGCGCAGGGCGCCCGTCCCTTTTCCGTGGATGATGCGCAGGGTGGGCAGCGCCGCGCCCACGGCCGCGTCCAGCGCCGGCTGCAGCCGGCCGGCGACCTCGTCCGCCCGCAGACCCCGCAGGTCCACTTCGGGCGACGCGTCCAGCTCCGGGCCTGTCCAGCCACCGGAGCCGACGCCGCTGCCCCGGCTCGCGGCGCCCTTCGCCGACCCGGCGCCCGCGGGGGGGGCCGTCGGCTCCAGGGAGGCGGCGGGGACATCCAGGCGCACCCCACCGGTCTCCACCGTGGCGCGCGCGTCCCGCAGCTCCACCACCCGGCCCGTGGCGCCGGTGACCGGGATGCGCACCCACGTCCCTTCCACGATGGCCGCAGGATCGGCATCCACGGATGACGCGCGCCGCGACGACGAGCCCCGCGACGGCACCTTCTTCGCCTGTCTGCGGGCCGCCTCCTCCACACGGTTGCGCGCCTGGCGGGCCGCTTCCTCCAGCCGGTCCGCGTCCGCGCCCACCGCTGCCGCCTCCCGCAGCTCACGGATGGCCGCTTCCACCTCGTTCCGCGAGTGCAGGAGCAGGTCCCGCGCCTGTTGCCGCGCACGACGCTCCGCTTCCGACTCCCGGCGCTCGACCTCCGCCTGACGCGCTTCCAGCTCCCGCCGCAACGCGTCCACTTCGGCCCGCGCCGCTTCCGCGTCGCGTCGCGCGGCGTCCGTCTCTTCCAGCGCCCGGGCCGCTTCCCGCTCCTTCTCCTCCAGCTCCAGCAGTAGCTGGCTCACATCCCGCTCGCCCTGCGGCAGCAAGGCCTCCGCCGTCGTCAGGATGGCCTCCGGGAATTCCAGCTTGCGGGCGATGGCGAGGCCGTAGCTGCGGCCCGGAACACCCTTCACCAGCCGGTACGTCGGCCGCAGCGCCCGGGAGTCGAACTGGAGCGAGGCGTTCACCACACCCGCCGCCTCGCCCGCTAGCAGCTTGAGCTGGCCCAGGTGCGACGTGGCCACCGTCATGGCTCCGCGGCCGTTCAGCTCCACCAGGATGGCCTGGGCCAGCGCGCCGCCCTCCACCGGGTCCGTGCCGCTGCCGATCTCGTCCACCAGAACCAGGGACCGGCCGCCCGCGTGCTCCACGATCTCCCGCAGGTTGCGCAGGTGGGCCGAGAACGTGGAGAGGCTGGCCTCGATGGACTGCTCGTCCCCGATGTCGGCGAACGCGTCGGTGAACACGGGCAGGCGCGTGCCGGCGCCCACGGTAGGCATGATGCCGGCCTGGGCCATGGCGCTGACCAGGCCGATGGCCTTCAGCAGCACCGTCTTGCCGCCCGTGTTGGGGCCGGACACCACGAGGGTGCGCTCGCCCGGCTCCATTTCCAGGTCGAACGGCACCACGTCACCGGCGGCGGCCAGCAGCGGATGGCGACCCTGCACCACGACATACTCGTCTGCCGCCGGCTCCAGCATCTTCGGCCGGTGTCCACCGTGGCGCAGCGCGAAACGGGCCCGCGCACTCAAGCTGTCGATCTCCACCAGGGCGGCCAGAGTGGACCGGAGCGTTTCCCGCTCCGGTCGCAGGGCATCGGTCAGCTCGGCCAGGATGCGCTGGACCTCCCTGGCTTCTTCTCGTTCCAGGCTGCGCAGCCGGTTCATCATGTCAATGGCGACGGGCGGCTCCACGAACAGCGTGGCGCCGCTCGCCGATTCGTCGTGCACGATGCCGCCCACCTGGCCGCGCCCCACCCGCCGCACCGGCACCACGTAGCGCCCATCCCGGATGCTGACCGAGGCGTCCTCCACCCGCAGCTCTTCCGGCAGAGAGGCCACATAGCGCTCCAGCTTCTCCACGATCTGGCTGCGCACGGAGCGGATCTCCCGGCGCAGGCGGGCGAGATCCCGCGACGCCCGGTCCCGCAGCACGCCGTCGTCGTCCACGGCACGGCCGATGGTCTCGCCCAGGTTGTCCAGGTTGGGCAGCCGCCGCGCCACGTCGGCGACACCGGGGTACGCCTCCGCGTGCGGCAGGACGGAGTCCCGCACGTCCCGGCCCGACCGGATGAGGACCCGCGCGTCCCGGAGGGTGGGCGCATCCCACACGGCGCCCGCCGCGCCCAGACGCCGCAGCGCCTGGCGCAGGTCCGGGATGGAGGGAACGGCCCAGTCCTCCATCCGCACCAGGAAGCCCGTCATCTGCTCCACCCGGTCCAGCTCGCCCTCGATCCAGGCGCGGGCATCGGACGGCTCCAGGGCCCTTACGGCATCCGCGCCCATGGGGCTCCCCGCGTAGCCGGCCACGAGGTCCAGGACCCCGGGAAACTCGAGGACGTCCAGGCCGTGAGCGTTCACCCTTCCTCCCTGCCCACCCGGCACCGCCTCCCCACGCCCGACCCGACGGGGCGACTCGTTCGCCTGTCGCCCCACCCCGGGGAGACGGGGAGATGGCGAGATGGTGTGGGCCGGGCACCCGCCGCGCCCGGCGCGCCGCCCGCCCGTTCGTCGTGGCCCGGCCTCCGTTCCATGTGTCCGCTCGATCTCCGTTCTCGTTCCCGCGGCCCCACCCGTCAGCCGCCCGAACGTTCCAGCGCTTCCCGCACCAGGCGGTTCGCTTCCTTGCCGTCGAAGCGGCCCTTCAGCTTCGGCATGACGCGGCCCATGACCGCGCCCATGCTGTCCGCCCCGGCGGCGATGGCGTCCTGGATCAGCGACCGCACGGCCGCCTCTTCCAGCTGCTCCGGCATGAAAGCCTGGAGCAGCTCCGCTTCCTGCGCCTCCCGCTCGGCCACATCGGCGCGGCCGACGTCCCGCGCCTGGTCCGCCGACTCCTTCCGCTGCTTGATCGCCCGCGTCAGTACCTGGATCACGTCCTCGTCCGTGGCTTCACGGCCCTTGTCGATCTCGTAGTTCCGGATCTCGGAAAGCGTCGTGGTCAACACCGTCGTGCGCCGCTTGTCGCGGCCCCGCCGCGCCGCGTTCAGGTCGGCGCGCAGCCGATCCTTCAGTGCTTCAGCCATGGTTCCTCCGAAGGCCACCTCGGCCTGTGTCGTTGTTGGAGCTCCGGCCGCGGCCAGGCGCCCCGCCGGTGTCCCCGCCTGCCATTCCCGCGCCCCGCTTCTGCCTCCACGTTGCCAATCGACTTCCCGCCGCCATCCCGTCGCACCGGAGCCGCATCATGGACGATGCAAACTTGAGCCGCGCCATCGCCGTTCTGGAACGCCACCTCGACGTTGGCCTGCCCCTGATCGTCCTTCACGCGGCGATGCACCGGACCGGAGCGGCCAACCTCACCCTCGCCGCGCTGGAGCAGGACCTCCGCGACCGCGACGACCTGTTCGCCGTCGTCGACCCGCCGCCCCTGCCCTGGGACGTCGGACTCTGGCCCGCCAACGCCGTGTCCGGATACCGGCAGGCGTTCGGCGAGCTGGGGCTCGCCGCGGAGACGTTCGTCGTGCTGCGCCCCGACGCCGGCGAGGTCCGGACCCTGGCTGCTCTTCTGCGCGCCACCGTCGTCGCCCTCCGCGAGGGCTCGGCGGCCGCAGCCAGAACGGACGCGGCGGCCAGAACGGACGCGGCAGGAACCGCCCGCGCCCTGCTGGCGGCGAACGCCGCGAACGCGTCCTGGCACCGCACTAGCCGGCGGCATGGCGAAACGTCCCGGACCACCATTCGCCTTCCCGATCGTCCTCCGCCAGTGCGAGATGGGCGGCGCGGGCTTCTGCAACGACCTCTTCGGCTTCCGTCTGCATGATGCCACCGAGGATCAGCGAGCCGGATGGAGCGAGGGCGCCGGCAAAGGCCGGCATCAGGGGACACAGCACGCTGCTCAGCACGTTGGCCAGGATGAGGTCGAACGGGTCCTGGCGGTGTCCGTACAGGAACTCCGGGTCTACCCGCCCGCAGTCCAGCGTGGCGCGGCCCGCCACGCCGTTGCGCCGCAGGTTCTCCCTTCCAGTCTCCATCGCCGTGTCGTCGACCTCGACCCCCAGCGCGGAGCCGGCGCCCAACAGCACGGCCACGATGGACAGGATCCCGCTGCCGGCCCCCACATCCAGCACGCGATCCCCGGGCCGCAGAGCCTTCTGGAGCAGGCGCAGCACACCGCGCGTCGTCTCGTGCTCGCCGGTCCCGAAGGCCATGGACGGCTCGATCACCACCACCACGTCGTGAGGACCGGGTTGGGGCTCTTCCCAGGGCGGCGTCACGATGACGCGCTCGCCGACGCGTCGGGCGTGCAAGCCTTCCCGCCATTTTCGGGACCAGTCCTCGTTGGCCTCCCAACGCCAGAGGACGTCCAGTCCGCCTCCGGGAACGAGGGCATCCAACCGGTCCGCCGCGCCCTGGACGAATGGCTCCACGTCGTCGGGCGGAAGCAGGTACGTGGTCAGCAAGCCGTCCTCTTCCTGGACGGCACTGCCCCCCAACGCAATGAGCCCCTCGGTGAGGTCATCGAGGAACTCATCCGAGGGGACTCGCACGGTCAGAACGAGCCAGCGTTCCGGCACCACGATCCGACTCCGGATTCGTGCTCCGCCCGCGGCCACCACCGCCTGCGTCTCACGCGCTGAACGCCTCCTTCACCTTGCTCCAGAAGCCGCGTTCTTCCGCCTGCTGCTCCACCCGGTCCGGCGCCGGCGTCTCCAGCTCGGCCAGCCGCCGGTACAGCTTCTCCTGTTCGGAGGAAAGCTCGGTGGGTGTCCACACGATCATCTGCACCAGCTGGTCGCCGTGGCCGCCACCTCGCAGGCGCGGCAGGCCCTTGCCCCGCATGCGCAGGATCTGCCCCGTCTGTACGCCCGCCGGGACCTTCACGCGGGCCGTCGTCCCATCCACCACGGGCACGTCCAGCTCCGCACCGAGCGCCGCCTGGCTGAAGGTGATGGGTAGGCGGTAGACGATGTCGGCGCCGTCGCGCACGAAACGCTCGTCTTCCTTCACATCCAACACGACCATGACGTCGCCGCGCGGACCGCCCTGCGGTCCGGCGCTGCCCCGGCCGCGCACGGCCAGGTAGTCGCCGGCCGTCACCCCGGCGGGGATGTCCACCTCGATGGTGGCTTCGCCCGGCTGCGTTCCCCGGCCCCGGCACGCGGGGCACGGTTCCTTGATGCGTTGTCCCGCGCCGCCGCACGCAGGGCATGGCGCCACGCTGACGAACTGGCCCAGAATCGAACGCTGGACCCGACGGACCTCGCCGGTGCCGCCACATTCGTTGCATCGCTCCGGTTTGGCGCCCCCCGCTCCTCCCGTCCCGCCGCACACTTCGCACGAATCGTCCACGGCGACCCGGATGGTCTGCTTGAGCCCCGACGCCACCTGCTCCAGCGACAGGGGCATGCGCACGCGGATGTCGGCCCCTCGCTGCGGGCCACGCGCCTGGCGCCGCGACCGGCCGCCGAACAGGTCGTCGATGCCGAAACCGCCGAAGTCCCGCATGAAGATTTCGAGGGCGTCGGAGAAGTCGAAGCCGGAGAACCCACCGGTGCCACCCTTCAACCCCGCGTGGCCATACCGGTCGTACGCGGCCCGCTTCTGGGGATCGCGCAGCACCTCGTAGGCTTCGGTAGCTTCCTTGAACTTCTCTTCCGATTCCTTCGAACCGTCGTTACGGTCCGGGTGGTGCTTCAGGGCCAGCTTGCGGTACGCCTTCTTGATGGTGTCCGCATCGGCATCCCGGGACACTTCCAGGATCTCGTAGTAATCGCGCATCAGCCTCCGCGTGCTCCTCTACGCCTCTTCGGTATTCGATTCGTTCTGCGGTCCCGCGGCGTCGCTGCCAATGAGCCCCGACACCAGCACGCTCGTGTTCTCCACGATGGCCGCTACCTTGTCGTACGGCATGCGCGTCGGCCCGATCACGCCGATCACGCCCTTCAACCCCCCCAGCCGATACTCCGACGTCACCAGCGTGAACGCGTTCAGCTCGGGCGTCTCGTGCTCGCTGCCGATGGTGATCTTCAGCGTATGGTCGTGCTCCCGCGTCTGCAGCACGTCCAGGAGCATGTCCCGTTTCTCCGTCAGCTCGATCAGGCTGCGCAGCTGGGGAGGCGACGCGAACTCCGGCTGGTTGGCCAGGACGCTCGCATGGCCCAGCACCAGTTCGCCCTCCCCGCCCTCCTCCACATCGAAGAACTCCTCCCCCGACTGGAGGAAGATGTTCAGCAATTCGTTCGCCCACGGGTCGTCGCTGGGCACCGCGTCACGCAGCCGTTCCGGCAACGTCGCCCGGATCTCCGACAATGCCTGCCCCGCGAGGCGCTCGTTCAGGATCGCGGTGAGCGATGCCAGCGTCTCCTGCGGCACGGACAGGGTCAGGTCCACATAGACCGTCCGCACCAGTCCGTTCCGCAGTGTCAGGATGAGCAGCACCTTGTCGCTGGCCAGGCTCGCCATCTCGAGCTTCTCCAGCACGACTTCGTTCATGCGCGGCGAGATGGCCAGACCCAGCTCGCCGGTGAGCAGGCCCATGGCCTGAGCCGCCCGCCAGACCAGCCGCTCCAGTGCACCGCCGTCGTTCTCCTCCAGCTGCCGGCGCAGCTGCCGCCATTCCACCGTGCTGAGCTGCACCGGCCGCATGAGCGCATCCACGTAGTACCGGTACGCCATGTCGGTGGGCATGCGGCCGGCGGAGGTGTGAGGGTGGGACAGGAACCCCTTCTCCTCCAGGTCCGCCATCGTGTTCCGGATGGTGGCGGGCGACACCCCCAGGTCCCAACGGCGTGCAAGCGTGCGGCTCCCTGCCGGCTCCGCAGTCTCCACGAAGGTCCGGATGACAGCTTTCAGAACCTGCTGTTCACGCTCGTTCAGTGCTTCTGCGGACATAGCGTTTCGCGCGTCCTGTCGCTCATTCCTGCGCATTGCGCCGACCCCGAATGTGCCGTCGCCACGAGGGCGGCGTCAAGCAGGCACCGGCCCGGGTCCGGCGCCTTCCAGCTCCACCGCCAGGCGGTCGAGCAGCAGCCAACCTCCGGCCGTGAGCCGCAAGCGCCCCGCCACGATACGAGCCCATCCCTGCCGGGTCCATTCGTCGGCCAGCGCCCGCTGCCGCTCGTTCAGGCCGGTCGCATCCAGCCCTTCGGCGGTCCGCAAACCCAGCCACGTACGCTCCAACGACGCCGTCTCCGTGTCCAGCGACTCCTCCCCGGCCACCGGCAAGGAACCGGCCGACAACGCTTCGGCGTACGCCGCCCAGTCCCTCAGGTTCCACCAGCGGCGGGGCGGCACGTACGAATGGGCACCGACCCCGATGCCGAGGTACGCCACACCGACCCAGTAGGCACAGTTGTGCCGCGAGGCGCGGCCAGGCCGCGCGAAGTTCGACACTTCGTAGTGTTCGTACCCCGCGGACGTGAGACGCTCCGCCGCTTCCATGTACTCGGCCCCGTACGCGTCTTCGTCGGGCAAACGCGCCCGACCCTCCTTCACCCAGCGCCCCAGCGGCGCCGCCGGCTCCGCCGTCAGACCATAGAGCGAGATGTGGGCCGGTTCCAGGGCCAGCGTCCGTTCCAGGTCCGCCGTCCAGTCGCGGCCCAGGGCCTCCGGCAGACCGAAGATCAGGTCCAGGCTCACATTGTCCAGGCCTGCCGCCCGCGCTGCTTCGACCGCCCGAGCGGGACCGTCGGGGCCGTGCAGGCGCCCCATCCACTTCAAGGCGCGGGCGTCGAACGTCTGCGCACCGAGACTCACCCGGTTCACGCCCGCCGCAGCCCAGTCGCGGGCCAGCGCGTCGTCGAAGCTTTCCGGATTCGCTTCCACCGTCCACTCGGCATCCGGGCTCAGCACGTAGACGTCCTCGACGGCGCCGCGCAGCCGGGCCATGGCGCCCGGTCCGAGCACCGACGGCGTGCCGCCGCCAACGTAGAGGGTGTCCAGGCGTCCGGGCGAATGCTCATCGCCGACGCGCCTGCGCAGTTCCGCGGCCGTGGCGTCCAGCCAGGCGTCTACCGGCGGCGATGACGTGGCGTGCACGGCAAAATCGCAGTAGCTGCAGCGCCGTTTGCAGAACGGGACGTGAACGTAGAGGTGTCGGGGTCGCACGAACCGTGATACCCGCACGGGGCGAAGGAGGTTCTACGGCCGCGACCGGGCGAATCGCCGGCCCGGCAGCTGGCGCGCGTGGCCCTCCAGCTCCAGGGCCAGCAGACCGGCCAGGGCATGGCCGGGGGCCAGGCCGGCGGCCGCGGCGATATCGTCCAGGAGACGGGGCTCGTCGCCGAGCGTCCGCCACAACGGATCGGCGGACAGGCGCCCGTTCGCGGCCGGCGACGGGCCCCGCCGCGTGGCGGCGGTCCCGGGCATCGCAGGCAGCCCCAGCTCTTCCAGAACGTCGGCCGGGCCGCTCACCAGCCGCGCACCGTCCCGGATCAGGGCGTTGGTCCCGACGCTGGTGTCGCGATCCGCGCGGCCGGGCACCGCCATGACGTCCCGGCCCAGGTCGGCCGCGTGCCGGGCCGTGCTCAGCGCGCCGCTCTTCGCGCCGGCTTCCACCACCACGATGGCACGCGCCAATGCCGCGATCAGGCGGTTGCGCTGCGGAAACCGGTACGTGTCCGGCGGCTCCCCCGGCAGGAACTCGCTCAGCAGCAGTCCCTGGCGGGCGATCCGGCCCTGCAGCCGCGCGTGCTCTCGCGGGTACACGACATCCACGCCACACCCCAGCACGGCCACCGTGCCACCGTCCAGCGAGGCCGCGTGGGCCAGCCCGTCGATGCCCCGGGCGAGCCCGCTCACCACGACGACGCCCGCCCGCGACAGGCCCCCCGCTAACCGGCGCGCCATGTCGCCGCCATACTCCGAATGCCTGCGCGTCCCCACCACGCCGACCACCGGACGATCCAGCAGGCCCAGGTCACCCAACGCGAACAGGCAGAACGGCGGGTCGTGGAGATGGAGCAGGCGTTCCGGGTAGGCGGGGTCGTCCAGCGTCAGCACGCGCACGCGCAGCCGTTCGGCGATGGCGATGGCCCGCCGGATGCGCCCTTCCACGCCCGGTTTCTCCACCAGCGCCGCCCGCGCCTTCCGCACATCCGGCTCGTCGCAGCGCAGCACGGCTTCGGCCGAACCGTGCCGCCCCACGAGCGAGCGCAAACGCACCGGCCCGATGCCGGGAAGCAGCAGCAGGCGAAACAGCGTATCGAGCCGGGCCCGCGCTCCGGACGACCCGTGCGTCTGTTGCGCGGCCGCCCGGCTCACGGTGTCCACTCCTCCATCGGCTCCCCCGACTCGGGGGCCGCCTGCCCCTCATCCCGGACGCGTTGCCACAGGGCTTCCAGGAGCTCCGGGACGCCCGCCCCCGTGACCGCCGACACGACGAAGACGCCCCACGCCTCCGGCGCGTCCACTGCCGGCGGTGTGTCTGCGCCCAGCAGGTCTGCCTTCGAGAGCACCACGCAATGGGGCCGCTGGCTCAGCTCCTCCGAGTAGGCCGTGAGCTCCTCACGCAGCGCCCGGTACTCCGTTTCGACGTCTCCATCCACCGGAAGCAGGAAGGCGAGCGTCCGCGTTCGCTCGATGTGACGCAGGAACTGGAGGCCCAGGCCGCGGCCCTCGTGGGCACCTTCGATGATGCCCGGGATGTCCGCGATGACGAAGCTGCGCCGACCGGATAGCTGCGCCACGCCGAGGTTCGGCGCCAGCGTCGTGAACGGGTACGCCGCGATCTTCGGCCGCGCAGCCGACACCACCGAGAGCAGCGTCGACTTGCCCGCGTTGGGCTGGCCTACCAACCCGACATCCGCGAACAGCTTCAGCTCCAGCCGCAGGCGCCGCTCTTCACCCGGCTCGCCCGGCTCCCACTCCCGGGGGGCCCGGTTCGTGGGCGTCGCGAACGCCGCGTTGCCCCGACCACCGCGGCCACCGCGCGCCACCACGAGCGTCTCGCCGTCCTCCAGCAGCTCGCCGAGGCGCATCCCCGTTTCCGCGTCGCTCACCACCGTGCCCGGCGGAACGCGCAGCCACAGGTCCTCCCCGTCCCGCCCCGTCATGTTCTTGCCCTGACCATGCTCGCCACGCTCCGCCCGGTGGTGTTCCTGGTACCGGTAGTCCAGGAGCGTCGCGAGCTGGGCATCGGCCCGCAGGATCACATGGCCGCCACGGCCGCCGTCTCCGCCCGACGGTCCGCCGTGAGGCACGAACTTCTCCCGCCGGAACGCCTCTGCCCCCGAGCCGCCCGTGCCCGCGTACACCCGGATGGTGACTTCATCAACGAACATGGTCCTCCCTGGACTGCCTCGACTTCACGTAACGTTCCTGGACCTTCGCCCAGACCTTCCAGGCGTCCCGGCGCCGATCCCGCGTGAGCAGATCTCCGATCCAGTCCAGAACCCGCTCCACGTCCGCCGCGTCCGCGCCCACGTTGAGCGCGCCGCGCAGGTGGGCATACAACTGCCGCGAAGCCGTCAGGGACGCCAGCATGGCCACGGTGCACAGCTCCCTCTGAACCAGATCCAGACCTTCCCGGCCCAACACCTTGCCGTAGCCTTCCGCCACGGCCCAACGATCCAGGTCCCCGTGCAGCTGCTGGACGGTGTGCCGGAGCTGTTCGTACTGGCCGTCGTACACCCGCGAGCAGACCTCCACGCCCCGCTGTTCCCACGCGGACCAGTCGGCGTCCGCCGGTTCCGGCGCCCGCCGGCCGGAACGCTTTCGCCACAGCATGAACGCGTTCAGCGCGGCAGGATAGCCCAGGAAGAGATAGCTCTGTAGCAGCACCTCTTCCGCCGCGTCCGGGTCGCCGGCCCGCAGCACGTCGTCCATGGTCTCCAGCAGCCGGGCTCTGTCCGGCCGGATCACGGACCGGCCGAGTGCCGCCGCCAGACGCACCAGCAGGCGCGTGTCCTCAGCCATCGCCGTCCACCTGCGTGATCCGGGCGCGAATCGCACCCACGTCCTCGTCTCGCGTGTTGCGCACGACGGGCGCCGCGAATGCCGCCAGCGACGCCACGTCCGCGTCCGTAAGAACGCCCAGCTCCCGCAGCAGGGCCAGCAGCGCCGGCTCCGAGGCGCGTTTGGCGCCGTCCGTCACTTTCAACGCCACGCCGAGGCCGTCGGACGGCACGCCCACCGCGTATACGCCCTCCGCGCCCGTCTTTGCCACCAGCCGGCCGTTCGCCACACGCATCAGCTCCGTGCACAAGCGGCCGGTTCCGGCCACGAAGTACGGATGCGTCGTCATGGCCGCCACGATCCGGCCCGCCGCCGTCCCCGGCCCCTTCTCGGCCTCGTGCGCCAGCCGGGCGAAAGCCAGCGCCAGGCCGCGCAGCGGCACGCCGAACGTCACCACACCGCAGCCATCCGTCGCGGTGCGCACGTCGCCCGGATCCGTCCCCGTCCACCGGGTGACCTCCTCCAGCATGCGCCGCTGAACCGGGTGGTCCGGCTCGTGGTAGCCCTCGACGGGCCAACCGTGATGGCGGGCCAGAGCCAGCATGCCCGCGTGTTTGCCGGAGCAGTTGTTGTGGATGCGCCCGGGCTCATGCCCGCCCGCCACCAGCGTCTTCGCCGCGGGTTCGTGGTACGGCGGGTGCGGCCCGCAGGCGAGGGCGCTCTCGTCCAGGCCCACCTTACGCAGAATGGACGTGGCCAGCTCCACATGGCGCGGCTCCGCATTGTGCGACGCGCAGCACAACGCCAGCTCTTCCTCCGTCAGCCCGAACGCCGACACCACCCCGTCCGCCACCAGTGGCAGGGCCTGGATCGGCTTCACCGAGGAGCGCGCGAACACGAACGTGTCCGGATCGCCCGCCCTCGCCCGCACCGTCCCATCCGCACCCACCACCGCCACGTGCACCCGGTGCGACGACTCCACCCACGCCCCGCGCGTCACCTCCACGCGTACGTCGAACGTCTCCAAGCTCTTCCTCTCCTCCAAGGTGGGCGCGGCGCCTGCCACGCTCCATGGGTCAACCGGTCATGCACATGCGCCCGCGCGCCATGTCACGTCCAACCCGTCCCCTCCCCCACCGCGGCCCGCCGCTGCGTCCCTTTCCACCGGCTCCGGACCACGCCCAGCGCGATGCCCAGCAGGATCAGCAGCCCCCCGGCCACTGTCTGGACGGACGGCGTTTCGCGGATACCGGGCAGCCACCAGGCCAGCAGTGTCGCGCCCACCGGCTCGCCCAGCAACGCCAGGTTGGCGACGTACGCCGGCATGTAGCGCAACGCGTAGTTCACTCCCGTGTGCCCGAGCATCATGGGTCCCGCGGCGAGGGCCAGGAATACGAGCCAGTCGCGGGCCGCGTAGCCCGTCATGTGGACCGACGGGTGCAGCGCCACCGCCAGGACCAGCGTGAGCGCCGCGATCCCGTACACCACGCCGATGTACACCCACAGGTCCAGACGTTGCCGGAGCCGCCGTCCGATGACGTAGTACCCGGACACGAACATCGCCCCCGCCAACGCCAGCGCGTCGCCGAGGAACGGCGCGGCCCCGCGGCTGAAGTCGCCCCAGCCGATCACGGCAGCGCCCACCACCCCCACCGCGATCCCCGCCGTTTCCAGGCGGGTGGGGCGCTCCGCCAGGAACGCAGCCGACAGCAGCGCCACGATGATCGGCTGCGTGTTCACCAGCACCACCGAGCTGGCCACCGATGTGAGACTGATGGACGCGATCCAGCTCCAGAAGTGCGCGGCCAGCAGCACGCCCGACGCGACGGCGAGAGCCCATTCCACCGCGGTGAGCCGGAACGCCTGCCGCAGGCCGCCCCGCGCAACGACCACGACGGCGATGAACGCCACCGAGAACACCAGGCGCCACATGGCCACGGCCAGCGCCGGTGCCTGCGTGAACCGGACCAGCGGGCCGGCCCAACTCACCGCCAGGACCGCGACGAGCAAAACGAACCCGGGCGGAGGCATCGGCCTGGCCCGGGTCGGAGGCGTGGACTTCGACGGGTGTGCCCGCGCCGCTTCGTCGTTCATCGCGACAATATAAGAAGATCGTGCCGTCAGAACAGCCGCGGCGCGTTGCGGAGAATCAGGGCCGACGCCAGCAGAATGAACAGCGCGGCGAACAGCACCCGCAGCGCTCGCGTGTTCAGCCGCTGGTTCACCCGGGCGCCGACGGGCGCCATGACGGTGGACGCGATCAGGATCGGTACGGCGGCGGCCACGTCCACATACCCGACGCTTCCCGGCGGCATGGCGGCACCTGCGGGAACGGCGGCGGCCATGTACGTCGCCGCACCCGCCACGGCGGTGAACACGATGATGGCGATGGACGTGGCCGCCACCTTTCGCATCTCCAGCCCCACCAGGTGGATCAGGGCCGGGATGGCCACGATGCCACCGCCCACACCCAGCAGCGACGAGATGAGCCCCACACCCAGCCCCGACGCCAGCAGGAACGGCAGCGCCACGCGCTCGTTCGGGCTTCTGGATTGCCCGGGCCGCCGCACGAGGCGCACGGCGGCGTAGAGCAGCACTCCGCCGAACAGGACCTTGAGCAGCTCGGCCGGCAGGCGCGGCGCGAGCTCGGCGCCCGCAACGGCCGCAGCCACGGCGCCCACGGCAATGGGAACGGCCGCCCGCCATGCCACCAGCCGCGCCCTCTGGTACGTGGCCGCGCCGATCACCGCGGTCGGCACGATGACCAGCAGGCTCGTGGCGTGGGCCACGACGGCCTGCACCGACGGCGACACGTGCGCCCCGCTCCATGCGGGGTGGGCGTAAAAAAAGTAGAGGAGGGGCACGATGATCACCCCTCCTCCGACGCCGACCAGGCCAGCCGTGAATCCGGCGGCCAGTCCTGCGCCCAGCAGCGACGCGATGACGCCGGTGCTCACCGGCCGCCCACGTCCATCACTGCTTGGCGGCGGCCGAGTCTGCCGCTTGGATGGCCGCCACCGTCCCCAGCTCCAGCCCGCGCTCCTTCGCCAGGCGCGTCGCCGCGGGGAACAGGTCGGCCGTCGTCGCGGCCTGGTGCAGCACGTCCTCGGCGAAACCGAGGTCGGGATCGTCCGACAGCAGGCGCTTCCAGCCTTCCTCGCGGTCGAAGCGCGCCGTGCTGATCTCCTGCGCCAGGCGCCGGCTGATGAATGCCTTCGCGCCGTCGAACTTGGTGCCCGACACCTTCACGCCCGCCTGGGTCAGCGTGTCGTAGAACATGCCCAGGATCCTCGGCGTGACCGGGAAGCCCTTCTTCAACTCCGGGTGGTCGTGTGCGTACTGGATGGCAAACCCGTACAGCGTGTTGTTGAACAGCGCCCACTGCTCCTGGACCGCGCGCAAGAAGTCCTGCTCCGGCAAAGTCAGCGTGTCCATCACGATGACGTCCGGCGTGATCCCGCCGCCACCCAGCACATCCCGGCCCGAGTCCGTGTGGAAGATGTGCGCCCCGTTCCCGGCCTGCGCCGTGTCACCGCCTGCGGTGTCCGCAGCCACCGCATCGGTGGTGTCCCGGCCGATTCCGTAGGGCTTCTGGATGCTCCGGCCCGACGGCGTGTACCAGCGTGCCGTCGTCATCTTCAGGACATAGTTGCCCGGCAGTTGGTAAAGCGTCTGCACCGAGCCCTTGCCGAACGTGGTCTCACCCACCAGCAGGGCGCGGTCGTGGTCCTGCAGGGCGCCCGACACGATCTCCGCCGCCGATGCGCTGCGCTGGCCCACCAGCACCACGACGGGCAAGCCCGGGAACAGGTCGGGACTCGTCGCTTTGAAGGCCTGCGTCTGGTCCGGCAGCCGGCTGCGCGTCTCGGAGACCAGGTCGCCCCGCGGCAGGAACAGGTCCGCGACGCCGATGCCCTGGTCCAGCAGGCCGCCCGGGTTGCGCCGGAGGTCCAGCACCAGGCCGGTCATGCCCTGCTGCTTCAACGAGTCAATGGCCGCCTTCAGGTCCGACGCCGCCGTCTCGCTGAACTGCGTCAGCTCCACGTACCCTACATGGCGATCCAGCATGTACGAGTTGGTCACCGCAGCCACGTGGATCTCCGCCCGCACGATGGCGAACGGGATCAGCTGGCTGGCACCCACCCGCGCCACCTTGATGTGCACCGTCGACCCCTTCGGGCCCCGCAGCTCCGCCACCGCCTTGTCGTCGCTCCAGCCCTTGGTCGACTGGCCGTCCACGTCCACGATCCGGTCTCCGGCCTGCAGGCCCTGCCGCTCCGCCGGCGTGCCCGGCAACGGCGACAGCACCGTGATCCAGCCGTCCCGGATCGCGATCTCGATGCCCAGGCCGCCATACTCGCCCTGCGTCTGCACCCGCAGGTCCTCGTACTCCTTCGGCGTCATGAACACGGTGTGGGGATCGCCCAACTGCTTCAGCATGCCGTCGATGGCCATGCGGTACAGGTCCGACGGGCTCACCTTCTCCACGAACCGATCCGCGACGTTGTGCAGCACCTGGTCGAAGAGACGGGCCTGGAAATAGACGTTCTGCTGCGGCGTCACGTCCTTCTGGAGCAGCCAACCGCCGCTCGCCAGGCCCACCACGGCCACCAGAACGGGTGCCAGGACTGATCGTTTCACCTTCATCCAGCCAGCCTCCGAGATCGTTCGTGCGTCTGCCGGCGACCGGGGGATCGCACAGGGAGCTGTTCGCTGTTAACCCCCGCCGGCTCCGAATGTTTCCGGGAATCGCGCACTCAAAAGGGACAGGATGGCCGCGTGCACAACGTCCACCCCGCCCGTGCCGTCCACCCGTTCGACGCCCGGCTCGTTCTTTACGAACTCGCCATACGCCTGCGCCACGCGTGCGTGGAAGTCCCCGTCCGCCTGTTCGAACCGGTCCCGCGCCCGCGCCCGCTGGTCGAGCCGGTCCACGCCCACGTCCAGTGGCACGTCCAGCACCAGCGTCAGGTCCGGTTCCAGCCCGCCGGTCGCGAACGCGTTCAGACGCCGGACCTCCGCCTCCGCCAGACCGCGGCCCCGCGCCTGGTACGCCAGGGTGGACAGGGAGAAGCGGTCCGTGATCACGACGAGGCCACCCTCCAGCGCCGGCCGCACCACCTCGTCCACGAGCGTCGCACGCGCGGCCAGCATCAGCAGCAGCTCGGCACGCGCCGTGACCCGTTCACTCTCCAGCAACGCGCGGCGTACCTGCTCGCCCAGCGCCGTGCCGCCCGGCTCACGGGTCATCACATGCGGCACGCCCTGCCGGCTCAGCCAGTCCCCGAGCAACCGCGCCTGCGTGCTCTTGCCGGCCCCCTCGACGCCTTCCAGGGCCAGAAAACGGCCGCGCTGCGCGTTTCGTTCCACGGCGCCGCCGCTACTCGTAGTAGTCCAGGCCCAGGTGCGTGATCTCCGGCTCGCCCATGAGGTGCCGCAGCGTGTTCTTCAGCTTCATGTGCTGGATGAACAGGTCGTGCTCCGGATAGAGCTCCGGCGCCGTCATGGGGCTCTTGAAGAAGAACGACAACCACTCCTGGATCCCGCTCATGCCCGCCCGGGCCGCCAGGTCCAGGAACAGCGCCAGGTCCAGCACGATGGGCGCAGCCAGGATCGAGTCCCGGCACAGGAAGTCGATCTTGATCTGCATGGGGTACCCCATCCATCCGAAGATGTCGAGGTTGTCCCAGCCTTCCTTGTTATCCCCGCGCGGCGGATAGTAGTTGATCCGCACCTTGTGGTACATGTCGCCGTACAGCTCCGGGTAGTTGTCCGGCTGGAGGATGTGCTCGAGCACGCTGAGCTTGGATTCCTCCTTGGTCTTGAACGACTCCGGGTCGTCCAGCACTTCCCCGTCCCGGTTGCCCAGGATGTTCGTGCTGAACCAGCCGCGCAGCCCCAGCATGCGCGCCTTCAGGCCCGGCGCGATGATGGTCTTCATCAGCGTCTGGCCCGTCTTGAAGTCCTTGCCGGCGACGGGCACGCCGCGGTCCTGCGCCAGCTCGCGCAGGGCCGCAATGTCCACGTTCAGGTTCGGTGCGCCGTTGGCGTAGGGGACGCCCTCCATGATGGCCGCGTAGGCGTAGAGCATGGACGGCGCGATGGCATCATCGTTGGCCTCCATGGCCTTTTCGAACGCGTCCAGGCTCTCGTGCGCCGGGCCCTCCCGCATGTACACCTCGGTGGACGCACACCAGATCATCACCAGGCGGTCGCACGCGTTGTCCTCGCGGAAGCGCCGGATGTCCTCCCGCAGCTGCTCTGCCAGCTCCCGCTTGTTGGCGCCCTGCTTCACGTTCTCCCCCGCCAACCGGCGCACGTAGCGCTGGTCGAACACCGCCGGCATCGGGCGCACCGACTTCATGAAATCGGCAATGGGCTCCAGGTCGGACGACGACAGCACCGACGCCTTCGCGGCGCTCTCGTACGCATCATCCGGAATCGGGTCCCACGCCCCGAACACCAACTGGTCCAGGTCCGCCAGCGGCACGAAGTCCCGGATTCTGGGCTCCCGCGCATCCGTGCGCTTGCCGAGCCGGATCGTCTGCATCTGGCTGACCGACCCGATGGGCTTGGCCAGCCCACGCCGGATCGACTCCACGCCCGCGACGAAGGTCGTCGCCACGGCGCCCAGGCCCACCAGCAACACGCCTACACGCCCATCGGGCGACTCGATCTGTTTAGAGGGTGACACGAGGTTCCTTTTCCGATTCAGGCGGCGGCGCATCCAGTGGCACGCCGCGCGCATGCTTGTATACCCAGATGATTCGCTGGAACGCGGTGATGTTCGTGAGCACGGCCAGGACCACGATCACAATCTTCAGCACCAGTCCGTCCCACGCCTCACCGAAGAACAGGGCCGCGCCGCCGATCAGCACGATGCGTTCCGCACGGGGCATGAGCCCCACGCGGCAATCCAGGCCCATGGATTCGGCGCGCGCCCGCGTATAGCTGACCATCAGAGAACCGGCCATGGCAAGCATGATGAAGTAGATCATGCCCACATCGCCAAGCTGCAGCCGGTAGTCGTTGTACAACGACAACAGGCCCAGGAACACCGCGATCTCGCTGATCCGGTCCAGGGTGGAGTCGTAGAACGCCCCGAACTTGCTCCCCAGGCCCGTCAGCCGTGCAACGCGGCCATCCAGGATGTCGAAGAAGCCGCCCAGCAGCACCAGCGCGCCGGCGGTCCGCACCAGGTGGTGATGGAAGGTGTAGGCCCCGCTCATGGTGATCAGGAAGCCGATCGTCGTGAGCGCGTTGGGGTGCACCCGCCGGCGAGCGAGCCAGCCCGTCAGCGGGTCCAGGATACGGTAAACCCGCCCGCGCAGCGATTCGAGGGCCATGGATCGATCCGATGGGCGTTCCGGTCAGGGAAGGATGATGCTCGACTGGGCGCCCGCTTCCATGCCCTTGCCGATCTCATCGTTCACCTTCTGCATCAGCTTGTCGAAATTGCTCTGCGCCGCCACCACGCCCTGGTAGATGGAGCTGGCCTGGAGATCGGACGCTTTCTGCTCGTACTCCTCCTGTATCTCCTGCGACGGCGTCTTGCCCGCCCGCAGATCCTGCGTGATTTCTCGCTCCAGATCCACCAGACGGTTCAGGCGCTCCACCGACTCGCGGTCATCGTTCAGACGGTCCTGTGCGCGGCGCAACGCCTTGAACTCCTCCGTCTGTCCCAACAGGCGTCCCACCTCCCGGGCCTTTTCCAGCATCGATTCGTTCATCACGATCTCGGTTCAATCCCTCGATTCCACGTTCACCACCGCCACCCGTTCATGCCCTCCGTGGTCTGTCACAACCCGCACCGGCCCGAAGGCGTCGGCGGCTTCGATGAGCGAACGAACGCCATCCATGCGCCCTGCCCCCACCTCCAACGCCAGCAGCCCGCCCGGCCGCAAGTGCGCCGCCGCGCCTTCCACGATGCGCCGCGTCACGGCCAACGGATCCCCCACGCTGTACAACGCCGCCGCCGGCTCCCAGTCCCGGACCTCCGGCATCAGGGCGTCCCGCTCTTCTTCTGCAACGTACGGCGGGTTCGACGCGATTACATCGAACCGGCCATCCTGTACCGCCTGCCACAAGTCGCCTTCCCGTAGCTCGAGACGGTCCGCCAGGCCCAGCCGGACCGCGTTCGCGCGGGCCACGTCCAGCGCGTCGGACGACACGTCCGTAGCCAACACGCGCCCGAACGGGCCCTCCTGCAGCAGGCTCAACGCAATGGCACCGGACCCTGTGCCCAGGTCGAGCGCCGTCAATCCGCCCCCGCCCCCGCCCGGGCCTGCCTCGGTAGAGTCGCCTGCCGGACCGGAGGCGTCAACCACGCCGCGCGCCCAGTCCAGCACGACACCCACCAGCAGCTCCGTTTCCGGACGCGGGATCAGCACGCGCGGATCCACATCCAGGTCCAGCTCCCGGAACGCCGCCCGGCCGGTGATGTACTGGAGCGGCTCCCGCCGGACACGTCGTCGCAGCACCTCGCGGTAACCCGCGATCTCCTCCGGCGTCAACGGGCGCTCGAACTGGAGGTAGAGGTCGATGCGACGAAGGCCGAGCACATGCGCCAGCAGTAGCTCGGCCTCCAGGCGGGCGTTCTCGATATGCTCGCGCCTCAGCCGCTCGGCGGCAAGCGCCACCAGGTCCAGCGGCCGGTCGGCCACCGGTTCAGGCGACCGACTCCAGGCGCTCGGCCTCCCGGGCCGCCTTCAGCGCCTCGACGATCTCGTCCAGGTCCCCGTCCAGCACATCCTGCAGACGATACAGCGTCAGGTTGATCCGATGGTCCGTCACCCGGCCCTGCGGGAAGTTGTACGTGCGGATCTTCGCCGACCGGTCCCCCGTGCCCACCTGTAATTTGCGCTCCCGGGCCCGCGCCGACTCCTGTTCCGCCAGCTTCGCGTCCAGAAGCCGGCTGCGCAGCACCTTGAGCGCCTTCGCCTTGTTCTTGTGCTGCGACTTCTCGTCCTGGCACGTCACCACCAGACCCGTGGGCAGATGCGTGATACGCACCGCCGAGTCCGTCGTGTTCACCGACTGCCCCCCCGGGCCCGACGACCGGTACACGTCGATGCGAAGGTCCTCGTCCCGGATCGCCACATCGACATCCTCGGCCTCCGGCAACACCGCCACCGTCGCCGCCGATGTGTGGATGCGGCCCTGGCTCTCCGTCGCCGGCACCCGCTGGACCCGGTGCACGCCCGACTCGTTCCGCAGGTCCCCGTACGCGTTCCGGCCCCGCACCACAAACACCACCTCACGGAACCCTCCGACCTCGCCCTCCGACAGGTCCACCAGATCTACCGTCCAGCCGCGGCCTTCCGCGAAACGGCTGTACATGCGGAACAGGTCCCCGGCGAACAACGCCGCCTCGTCGCCGCCCGTGCCCGCCCGGATCTCCAACACCGCATCCCGGTCCGCCAGCGGGTCCTCCGGGACCAGCAGCGCATTCAGCTCCTCCACGAGCGACGATTCCTGCTCGGACAGCTCCTCGATCTCCGCGTCCGCGAGAGCCGCCATCTCCGCGTCGTCGCCTGCCGCCATCTCACGGGCACCCACAAGCTGGTCGCGCACCCGCTTCAACGACGACGCCACCGCCGCCACCGGCTCCAGATCCGAATGCTCCTGCGCCACTCGCCGGAGCAGCGCCGGGTCGCCCAGAACCTCCGGCGACGCAAGCTGGCTCGTCAGCTCCGCCTGCCGCTCCAGGATCCCTTCGATGCGCGCGTCGATGTCCATCGCATGCACTCAAGAAAAGAGCCGGGAAACCTCCCGGCTCTCCGCCTCACTCCGCGGACGCTTCGTCCGCTCCGGCTTTCGCCGGCTCGTTGGCTTCTTCCGGCGCCGGTTCGGCCGCCTTCCCTCCGCCGGCCTTCGACCGCGCCTTCTTCTTCTGTGAATCGCCCCACTTGCGCCGGAACCGCTCCACGCGCCCGGCCGTGTCCACGATGCGCTGCTGGCCCGTGAAGAACGGATGGCACACCGAGCAGATCTCCACGTGGATATCCGTCTCCGTGCTGCGCGTCTGGAACGTGTTTCCGCACGCGCAGTGCACCGTCGCAAGCTTGTAGTCCGGGTGAATCCCCTGCCTCATAGCTCCCCATCCTGTACCGAGTTCAGAACGCAAATACTAATAGCATGCCGCTCCGCAATCAAGCGGAGCCGTCCGCATCCTGCCGGGTCCCCGTCTTCTCGCCTTCCCCGCGGCCCGCGCCGGCCGCGTCGGGCGGGGCAACGCTGCCCGTCTCTGTCCGGGCCGGGAAGCCTGGTCCGCCGCGCGAGCCAAACCGGGCGAACAGGACCAGCAGCACCGCCAGCGCGCTTGCCCCGGTGGCGAGCCAGTCACCCCAACGGGTGAAGAGCGTGATGTCGTCCGTGGTGTAGACCGTGTCCGCGCGCATCGTCGGCTGGAACAGGGGCGTGCGGTCGTAGGTGTGGCCCAGCGGATCCACGAACATGGAGATGCCCGTATTGGCGGCGCGCGCGATGCCGACGCGGTTCTCGATGGCGCGCAGGACCAGGTGCGACGGATGTTGCCAGAGCGCGCTGGTGCGGGCGTACCATGGCTTGCGGCCGTACCAGGCGTCGTTGGTGATATTGACCAGGTAGTCGGCGCCTTCCTGGCGGTAGCGGCGGCTCAGCGGTGCAAAGATGGATTCGTAGCAGATGAGCACGCCGAAGCGCTTGCCCGGCGGGCCCATCAGGGGTGCGCCTTCACCGCGGCCGAGGCCGCCGAACCACTTGAGGGGGCCGGTGATGGACTCCAGCCAGTCGGGGTTGATGAACGGCACCCGCTCCACGAACGGGACCAGGTAGTGCTTCGCGTACCATGTGTTGCTGACGGAGTCCGGCATGACGTAGAACGCGGCGTTGTAGTAGATCCGCCGTCCGGAACGGCTCCGGCCCTCGCCGAATGCGCCGGCCAGGATGGGTGCGCTGGCGCGAGTGCTGAGGTACTCGATGACGCGGGCGAGGTTGGTGTGGCTGGTGGTGTCCAGGACCTGGGGCACGGCGACCTCGGGCCAGGCCACCAGGTCCACGGCGCCCCGCGGCACGGCGTCTGTCAGGTTCGTCAGCGACCGGAGAGAGGAGTCCACGGCGAGGCGGGCGTCCATCTTCAGGTCTTCGGGGATGTTCGGCTGCACCACGGCGACGTTCGCCACCGGCCGCAGCTGGATCGTGTGATCGCGCCAGATGCCGTAGGCCATGGGCAGCACGAGCACGGCGACGGTGGTGGCCACCAGGCCGGGCCGCACGGCGCGGCGTGCACGCCAGCGGAGCAGGAGCATGGCCAGGAGGCCGTTCACGGCTGCGAGCCAGAAGGTCAGGCCCCGGGCGCCCACCAGGTCGGCGGCCCCGGCCAGGCTGGGGAACGCGGCCAGACTGGTCCCGAGGCCGAGCCAAGGGAAGGACAGGTCGCCCAGGTGGCCCTGGAGCCACTCTGCGGCCGTCCAGAACGCGGCGCCCGTCAGCGCGAGCGGGAGGCGCAGCCGGGATTGTACGTAGTGGAGGGACCAGCCGAACATGCCGGTGAAGATGGCAAGCACGGCAACGGTACCCAGGTAGGCCGGGATCGCGAGCAGCGAATAGTAGATCAGCGCGATGACCAGCCAGTACAGCAGCAGGCCGAAATAGACGGCACCGGCGAGCAAGGAGCCCCGTGTCGCCCGCCAGCGTCCGTCGCGCGTGGGTTCCTGCTCGCCGATGAACACGAACAGCGGGACCAGGGCCACGAACGACGGCAGCAGCAGTTTGAACGGCGGGAACGCCAGAACGAGCAACAGGCCGGACAGGAGCGGCAGCGGCCACAGCTTCTGCTGGAATCGGGTCACGCGCGCACTTCCCGGCCCGAGTCGATGGATTCGTACGCCATGCGTATCAGGCGCATGAGCTGGATCTGCTCTCGCGGGGGCTCGACCGCCGTCTCACCACGGGCCGCGGCGACGAAGTGGCGGAGCTGTTCCCGGTACGACGCCGTATACGCGTTCTCCACCTCCGGCGGCAGACGTGGCGTCACGTCCACGAGACCCAGGTCCATTTCCTTGTGCACGCCCAGCGGGCCCATGGTGGCCGACCCGGCCGTGCCCAACAGCCGCATGCTCTGCCGGTCCCGGAGCGCCATCAGGCTCCAGGTCACGTCCGTCGAGATAATGCAGTCCCCGAGCCCTACCAGGACGGTCGCGGCGTCTTCCACCTCCATGCCTGCGCCCGGATGGGCGTGGGCGGTCACACGCTCCACCTCCGGGTAGCCCAGCAGCCACAGGCACGCGTCCAGCGCCTGGATACCCAGGTCCATGAGCGCACCACCGCCTGACGTCGCCCTGCGGTGGCGCCAGGTCTGCCGCTTCACGGGCATCTTGCGGTGATACCAGCCGGCGCGCGCGAAGTAGATCTCGCCCAGCTCGCCGTTCTGCACGAACGGCCGCACCGCCAGTATGTCCGCCCGATACCGGTGGTTGAGGGCCACCATGAGCGTCCGGCCGTGTTTCTCGGCGGCCGCCACCACCTTCGCCGCACCCTCGGCATCCAGCGCCAGGGGCCGCTCCACGAGCACGTGCTTGCCGGCGCCGAGCGCCTGGATCGCCTGCCGTTCGTGAAGGTGGTTCGGCGTGCAGATGATCACCGCCTGGATGTCCGGATCGTTCATGAGCTCGTCGTCGGATCCGTAGACGCGCTTCACGTCGAACCGGTTGGCGATGGAGCGCGCGGTGCCGTGCTCAACGTCGCACACGCCCACCACGTCCACGTCCAGGGTCTCCAGCACCGGCAGATGGACGATCTGCGCGATGGCACCCACGCCCAGCAAGCCGACCCGCAGCGGCTCTTCGCTCATTGCGTGCCTCCCGGATCCGGTGCCGGAACCGCGGCACCCGCGACATTCGGTTTCGGACCCCCGAGCATGATGGCGAGCCCGACGCGGACCCAGGGGTAGCGGACATCGTTGATGACCCACGTGTAGCGCGCCTCGCCGTAGGCGCGCAAGCGGGTCCCCAGCCGCATCTCCAGGCCTGCCAACCCGTTCAGCCCCGCGGTCACCGAGTTCAACAGGTCGCCCACGAACGTGCCGTCGAACGCGGGACCGCCCCCGCGCAGGATGTGCAGGCCCGCTCCACCACCCACGTACGTCAGCACGTCCAGCGGCGTGGTCCACACGAACTGCCCGTCCAGGTTCACGGACAGGTCACTCCAGTGCACGGGGCCCAGCGGCCCGGAGACGTTCACGAACGGCCGCGTGTTCAGCTGTGCGGCCAGCCGATTCAACTCGCTGTCCAGGAAATCGGACCGCCAGTACTGTAGCGAGGGGACGATGCGGATGCCCGGCCCCAGGTACCCCAGGTCCATGCGCACGCCGAAGGACTGGGCGTTGTGCACCTTCGTGGGCCAGATGTAGCCCCAGTCCACCCCGACGCCGCGGAAGGACAGGTTCTCGTAGTCGTAGTCGGCCAGGCCCTGCGCCCGGGCCGCGCCCGGTGCCATCAGCACGAGCAGTCCGGCGATCAGCCAACGATCCAGGGTTCGCGTCATGTCGTCCTCGCTCGGTTCAGTACAGCCGCACGATCTGCGTGCCCCGGTAGTAGTGGCGCAGGATCTCCCGGTAATCCTGGCCGGCGCGCGCCCGGCCGATGGCGCCCATCTGGCACATGCCGACGCCGTGGCCCCAGCCGTGCCCGCGGGCCGTGAGCGCCACGACCACACCGTTCCTGCGCGTCTCGTCCAGGTCGAACAGGGCGCTGTTCAGGATCCGGCCGGATTCGGGACGCAGGACCCAGCGCACGGAATCGCCGTGAACCTCGAACGTGCCGGCGTCTGTGCCGATACGCAGCGTCCGGACCCGGCCGCTCGCGGTCCGGCCCCGGATCTCCACGGAACGGATCCGGTGCACGGCGTTCGCCCGCGCGCCGTCGTGCAGCCGAAGGCCGATGCGCAGGTCTTCCAGCAGCGCGGCCTCCGACCACGTCTCCGTCCAGTTGAAGCGGTTGGAGATGTCGCAGTAGGCGCCGCTCCCGTCCTCCTTCTCGTCGGACACCGACCGCAGGTACGGCTCCGCCTGCGCCGGCCAGACCTGGTCGATGGAGGCCGTGTGCCCGCCACAGGTGGAGTGGTAGTAGGCCAGGATCGGAGCGCCATGGTACACGACGATCTCGCCTCGCGTGGCCCGCACGGCCCGACGCGCCACCGATTCTTCCGCTTCACGGCCCCGGTACACCTGGTCCGCCACGGTGGCGTAGAAGTCGAAGCCCAGGGAGTCCCGCGCGCCCAGCTGGCGGATGGCGTAGGTCCGGGCGGCCACGGCCTGGGCCTTCACCGCCTCGATCTCCGATTCGGGCCGGGCACCGATCTCGTACGGCAACACGCCCAGCAGGTAGTTCTCCAGCGCCAGCGTGTTGACCACCGTGAGCCCGCCGGCGTGCGAGCGGCGAACCAGGATGCTGCCCCGATAGGACCGCCCGTCCACCACGATGTCCGCGTTGCCGCCGTTCCACACGGCCACCGGCGCCTGCACGTCGACCACCCTGCCACCGGGACCCGTCGCACGGATGCCGCCGTTCCCCGGCCGCAGCATCCAGGTCTCGCCGCGGTCGGCCCGCAGCGCGATGGAGCCGTCCGGCGCCACGAGGTCGTACGGCAGCGAAGAAGACACGGACACGGCTGTCGTATCTACGGCCACCGCGACACGCACCTTCGGCTCGGCCCGGGGCGCGCCGGCCACGGCGACGGAAGGGCGCGGCTCCCCGGCAGGTCGCGGACCCGCCAGGTGGCACGACGCCAGCAGCGCCGCGCCGGCCACGGGAAGCACCTTCCAGGGGTTCATTGCGTCGCGTCGGCCATGGCGTCCCGCACCACCGCCAGCGTGCGGTCGATGTCCGCATCGGTGTGCGTCGTGGACAGGAACGCCGCCTCGAAGGGCGACTGCGGCAGGTACACGCCCCGGTCCAGCGCCGCCCAGAACAGGCGGCGGAAGAAGCCGCCGTCCACGGCCCTGGCGTCGTCGTAGTTGCGGACCGGGCCGGGCACGTAGTGCATGCCCCACATGCCGCCCGCCGCGGAGCCCCAGGCCTCGATGCCGTGCTCGGCCGCGGCGGCCACGATGCCCGCCACCAGCCGGCGTCCCTTCTTCTCCATCTCGTCGTACGGCCGGCTCTCCCGCAGCGACAGCAGCTGCGCGATACCTGCGGCCATGCCCAGTGGGTTGCCCGACAGGGTCCCCGCCTGGTAGACGGGCCCCGCCGGCGCCACCCGCTCCATGATCTCGCGCCGGCCGCCGTAGGCCGCCACCGGCAGGCCGCCTCCCACCACCTTGCCCAGCGTGGTCAGGTCCGGCGTGACCCCGAAGTACGCCTGCGCGCCACCGTAAGCCACCCGGAAACCGGTCATGACCTCGTCGAAGATCAGCAGCGCGCCGTGCCGCTCCGTGATCTCCCGCAGCCCTTCCAGGAAACCGTCCGCCGGCGGAATGAACCCCGAGTTGCCGACGATGGGCTCCACGAACACGCACGCGATGTCGTCCCCGTGGGCGCGGAACGCCGCTTCCACGGCGTCCAGGTCGTTGTACGGCGCCGTGAGCGTCAGCTCCGCAAGCGCCGCCGGCACGCCGGGCGAGTCGGGCAGCCCCAGGGTCGCCACGGCGCTCCCCGCCTGCACCAGGAAGGAGTCGCCGTGGCCGTGGTAGCAGCCCGAGAACTTGAGGAACCGGTCGCGGCCCGTGTACCCCCGCGCCAGCCGCAGGGCCGACATGGTGGCTTCCGTGCCGCTGTTGACGAAACGCACGGCTTCCACCGAGGGCACCGCCTCCACCACCAGCTCGGCGAGCTCCACTTCACGCCCGCACGGCGCCCCGTAGCTGGTCCCCCGGCCCACCGCTTCCAGCAGAGCGCGGCCCACGGAGGGGTCGCAGTGGCCCAGGATCAATGCGCCCCAGCTCAGGACGTAGTCCAGGTACTCGTTCCCGTCCACGTCCCACAGGCGCGCACCGTCCCCACGGTCCACGAAGAACGGGTGGCCACCCACGGCGCCGAAGGCCCGAGCGGGCGAGTTGACGCCCCCGGGAATCAGCTTGAGCGCCCGGTCGTAAAGGGCGGCGCTCCGGCCGCGCACAGCCGCTTCCAGCTTGCTATCCATCCACACCCTCTCGGATTACGGTGCCCTCGAAATCACGGTCCAGGACGCTCGTCAGCCGCGCCGTCACGAACCGTCCCGCTTCCAGATCATCTGCGTCGGCCAGGTGCACGCCCCCATCCACCTCCGGAGCCTGCCACCAGGCCCGGCCCGTCGCTTCCCCGCCCCGCACCTCGTCGATGAGGACCTGGACCTCACGGCCCAGGCGCGCTTCGTTCTTTTCCTGCGCGATGGCCCGCTGCACGTCCATCAGCCGCTCCAGCCGCTCCTGGCGCTGCGCCGGCGGCACCATCCCGTCCATCACCGCCGCCGCCGTGCCCTCCTCCTCCGAGTACGCGAAAGCGCCCAGGTGGTCGAACCGCACCTCCTCCAGCAGGTCGATGAGCGCCTCGAAGTCCTCCTCCCGCTCGCCCGGGAATCCCACGATCACCGTGGTCCGCAGCACCACCTCCGGCAACGCGTCCCGCAGCCAGCCCACCCGTTCCAGGATGGTGCTCCGCCGCTCCGGCCTGCGCATGCGTTTCAGCACCCGGTCCGACCCGTGCTGGATCGGCATGTCCAGGTACGGCAGTACCCTCGGCTCCTGCGCCAGCAGATCCACCAGCTCCCGCGTGATGCCCGACGGGTACATGTAGAACAGACGCAGCCACGGAATGGTCGTCTCGGCCAGCAGGGTCCGCAACAGGTAGGGCAGCGCACCCCGCCGCCGCAGCCCGTCCGGTAAGGCCAGCTCCTGCCGCACTGGCCCCTGCTTCCCCGCACCTGCCCCACTCCCGATCGACGAGCCCCGCCCCGGTCCACCGCCGACCGCCGGCGGCGGCAAAAGGTCCAGCCCCGCCATGCCGGGGAACGGCTTCCCGTAGAAGTAGTCCGCACCCTCCCCGGCCTCGCCATCCCCCCGTCCCCCCGTCTCCCCGGGGTAGTCGGGGGCGAGGGCGGGGCTCTCCCCGTCGGGGTGGGAGGCCGAGGGGCGGCTCTCCCCGTCGGGGCGGGCGGCAGAGGAGCGGCTCTCCCCGTCGGGGCGGTGCGGAAGGGGGCGGTAATCCCGCCCGTACCAGGTGGTGTCCTGGCTCACGATGCTCAGCTCCACCACGCCCGCAGCCTCCAGCTCGCGGGCCTCCCGCACCAGTACGTTCACGGGCGTCGAGCGGAACTTCCCGCGCATCATGGGGATGGCGCAGAACGCGCAGCCGTGGTCGCAGCCTTCGCTGATCTTCAGGGGTGCGGTGTGGGGCGTGTCCGTGGACAGGATCCGCAGCGAGCGCTCCATCAGCGGGACCACGCCCGCATCCGGGACCAGGTTGCGGCGGCGGAGCTCAGGCAACAGCCGATCGGCCTCCATGAGTCCCAGGAACAGGTCGACCTCCGGGATCTCCGCTTCCAGCTCGTGCTTGTATCGCTGCACGAGACAGCCCATGGCCACCACGGCCCGCACACGGCCCGATTCCTTGAGCCGGACCGCCTCCAGAATCGTGTCGATGGACTCCTCTTTGGCCATGTCGATGAAGCCGCAGGTGTTCACCACCACCACGTCCGCCTCTTCCGGCCGCGTCGTCACCGCGGCGCCTGCGGCGCGCAGCCGGGCCAGCAGCCGTTCGCTGTCCACGGTGTTCTTGTCGCACCCGAGGGTAAGGAGCCCGACCCGCGGAGCACCGGGGGGGTCCGGGAGGCGCGGTCCGGCATCCAGCGCGACGGCGCCGGCCGGCAGCACCGGAAGGGAGCGAGCTGGCTTCCGGGATGGCTTCATGGGTTGTTGGCGCGAGGATTCCATCGGCGCGGGAATATACCCATCGTCGGCGGGCCGATCAACGCGCGCCGGGCCCTTCACCCGCGGTCGATGACGTGTGCCCCGGGGGGCGGCGTGAACCGGAAGAGCGAATCGGGAAGGGTCGGGTTCACCACGATGTCACGGAGCTCGATGTGGCGCACAACGCCCTGTGGGTCCGTGATCTCGAACCGACGGACCAGGTGGTCCTTCGCATCGATCCAGACCTTCATCGACCGGTAACCCGACTCCGTGCGCGGCACCAGCGTCAACACGTTCGTCGCCCGGCCCTGCAGCGTCGCCGTTCCGTCGTAAGTCGCCTGGAACCGCTCTTCCGGGTCGCCGATGAACTGCGCCTGCAGGTCCACGCCCGACCGACCCGACGCGTTGGCGGGCGACCGGATCACCTGCTTGGTGTCCACGCTCGGATAGTAGATCCAGAAATAGCGGCCATCGCTGACGATGACATCGCCCGCCGGCTTGCTGAACCGCATCAGGAAGCCGTCCGGCTCGCGCTGGAACAGCGTCCCGGCGCTTTCCATGTGCGTGCCCAGCAGCGGGTTCGTCAGCTCCTGCGTGAACTCGGCCCGGAGCGAGTGTACGTCCTGATACGTCGCCGCCGCCTGGTCCAGCAGTGCGTAGGCCTTGCTTTTGGTGCCCTGCGCCGACGCGTGCGCCGCGGCAGCCGCCAGGACAACCGTCGTCATCACCCAGAGTCGCTTCATGGTCGCATCCCTCCATTCCACCCGTTGCATGCTACACGGCCCACCCGCGGCAGGATCCGACGTCCACCCAAAAAAAGTCCCCGCCGGTGTCGACCGCCGGGGAGCCCATGCGATGTTCTTCACGCGGACTCGCGCAAGCCGGAACGCCCCGCGGGGATTCGGAGCCGGAATTCGGAGCCCGGGGTCAGCGCCTCCGCCTGCAGACTGACGGCGCCGGGCGGCGCCGTCAGTCTGCCAGCAGCAGGTCCAACCCGTCGAGCCCCACCAACACCTCCCGCGGCTTCGACCCGTCCGGCGGGCCCAGCACGCCCGCGTGCTCCAACTGGTCCACGATGCGGGCCGCCCGGCCGTACCCGATGCGTAACCGCCGCTGCAGCAGCGACGTCGAGCCCTGCTGGTGCTGGATGCACAGCTCCGCGGCCTGGCGGAACAGATCGTCCCGGTCTTCCAGCACCGCGCCCGTCACGTCGTCCACATCCTCCGCCTCCAACTCCCGCACCGACTCCAGGATGTCCTCCTCCTGCGCAGCCGCTTCCATCTCGCTGACGCGCGCCCGGAACCACTGCATGAGCCGCTCCGTGTCCTCCGTCGGCACGAAGGCGCCCTGAAGGCGTGCCGGGTCCGACTGGCCCGGCGGCAGGAACAGCATGTCGCCGTTCCCCAGCAGCGCGTCGGCGCCGTTCTGGTCCAGGATCGTGCGTGAGTCGACCTTTGAGCTCACGCGGAAGGCGATGCGGCACGGGAAGTTGGCTTTGATGAGGCCCGTGATGACGTTTACGCTGGGGCGCTGCGTGGCCACGATCAGATGGATGCCGATGGCCCGCGCCTTCTGCGCCAGCTGCGCCAGCGGCCTCTCGATCTCCGCCTGCACCGTCATCATCAGGTCCGCCAGCTCGTCCACCACCACCACGATCTGAGGCAGCGGGCCGTCCTTGTACAGCCACCGGTCCGGGTCCCCTTCCGGCCCGCCGGGCGTGGTGCGGCGCAGAGGCTGGTCCGACGCTACCCGCCGATTGAACTCGTGCACCGAGCGTGCGCCGTTCTCCGACAACAGCTCGTAGCGACGCTCCATCTCGTAGACAGCCCACTTGAGCACCATGGCGGCATCCTGCGGGTCCGTCACCACCGGATGCCGGAGGTGCGGCAGGTCGCCGTACATGCTCAGCTCGACCATCTTCGGGTCGATCATGAGCAGGCGCAGGTGCTCCGGCGGGTGCCGGTACACCAGGCTCGTGACGATGGTGTTGATGCACACCGACTTGCCCGACCCCGTGGCACCCGCGATGAGCAGGTGCGGCATCTTGTCCAGGTCCGCCACGTACGGACGCCCCTGCAGGTCCACGCCCAGCGCCAGCGGCAGGTGGCCGCGGCTGCGTTGAAAGGCCGCAGACTCCAGAGTCTGGCGCAGGAAGACCACATCCCGTTCCGGGTTGGGCACCTCGATGCCCACGGCACCCTTCCCCGGGATGGGCGCGACGATGCGCACGCTGGGCGCCTTCAACGCCAGGGCGAGGTCGGCGTCCAGGGCGGCGATGCGGTTCACCTTGATACCCGGCGCCGGCACGAACTCGTACTGCGTCACGACGGGTCCTGTGGTGCGCCCCGCGATCTCTCCTTCCACGCGGAACGTGCGCAACGTCTTCGTCAACACTTCGCCCAGCGCGTCCAGCTGGGCCGTGTCCACCGACGTGCCGCCGGGCGGTCCCTCCGTGAGCAGGGAAAGCGGGGGCTGCAATGCGCCTTCCGGCACGTCTCGCTCGTCCAGCACGGGAACCGCGCCCGCGTCCGCGCCGGCCTTGGCCCGGGCACGCCGCTTGGTCTTGCCGCGCTTCCCTTTCCCCTTCGGCTCCTCCGGCTCTTCGGCCACCGGCGCGCTCCCCGGCGGCTCCCCTTCCGCCTCCCCGGCGTCCGCTTCCGCCCCTGCGGCCAGGCGGCCGCGCAACGCGCGCACGCCGCGCACCGAGCCGTCCGCCGCGCTGCGCAGCGGGTTCCAACCGATGGCCACGATGAACAGTGCCAGGGTCAGAACCGCGAGCAGCAGCACGGCGCCGATGAAACCGAGGCCTGTCAGCAGCGGCCCGCCCAGCAGCATGCCGAAGCGCCCGGCCGCCGGCACCGGTTCGCCCGCCAGCGCCAGCCTCTCGAACGAGAACACGGCCGCCGCCACGGGCACCAGCACGACGAACGCCGCCACGAGCACCAGCCAACGGACCAGCGGGCCCGGCTCGCGGCGGAACGCCATGACGCCGCCGAGAATGGGAAGGAGAGGAACCAGATAGATGCCGGCGCCCAGCAGCCAGGCGCCACCGTTGTGGAACGCCGCGCCGACCACGCCCATCAGGTTGCCGGCCGGGAGCCAGCGTCCGGCGCCGCCGCCGAACCAGCCTACAGGCAGCAGGCTCAACGCGGTGAAGATGCCCAGGGCGAACAGCAGGATCCCGAGGAGTTCTCGACGCTGTGTTTCGGACACCATGGCCCTGCTACGGAAGGGTGATCTTGCGGTCCTTGAACTCCGGTACCACGTCGAATCGATCGATGTCGGCGCAGAAGTCCAGGTCCCCACCAAGCCCGATCTCGATGATGGCCCGGCCCGCTGCGGTTCTGCGCAGCAGCGGCAGAAGCGAGCCGCCGAAACGCGTCGCCAGGGCCATGGCCGCAACCGCCGCATCGTTGCGCTCCAGCGCGTCGTCCTTCAGCTCCAGCAGCCGGTTGGCCAGGGCGCCGGCAAACACGGCGTCCTCCAGCGCGAAAGTGCCCTCCTTGCCCGCACACACGACGGACACCGGCGCGTCGGAGGTCGCCAGCGTCCTCGCCACCGCGTCCAGGTTCAGGAACGCGCCGATCAACACACGCCGCTCCGACGACGCTTTGCCGGTCTCGGGCGCGTTCTTCGGCAAGGGCAGGTCCGAAACGCCCAGTAACGCCCGCGTGCCGTTCGTCGTGGTCATGGCCAGCGCCTTTCCGGCCACCCGTTCCGCCGTGAACTCGCCCGGTGAGTTGCCCAGGTCGAAGCCGTCGATGGGCAGGCCCCTGCGCTCGCCGCACAGCAGCACGCCGTCGCGGCCCAGGTTCTGGGCCAGCCGCGCCGCGTCGTCCACCGATGCGACCGGGAACACGGACCGGGCGCCGGCGTTGAGCGCCGCGACCATGCTGCTCGTGGCCCGGATCACGTCCGCCACCACGAACCGGCCCAGCCCGCCATGGCCGGCCAGCTCCGTTGGGGTGAAGAACACGTCCAGCTTCACGACGGTTCGCCCGCCCGCTCGGCCATCCAACGCTCCAGGAACTTGGTGTCGAAGTCGCCGGCGATGAAGCGAGGCTCGTTCAGCAACTCGAGCAGGAACGGGATGGTGGTCGGCACGCCTTCAATGATGAACGACTCCAGCGCGAACCGCATGCGCGCCAGCGCCTCGTCACGCGTCTTGCCGTGCACGATGAGCTTGCCGATCAACGAGTCGTAGAACGGCGGCACGTGGTAGCCCTGGTACACGTGGGTGTCCACCCGAACGCCGGGTCCGCCCGGCGGGTGGAACACCGTGATCTCGCCAGGCCCCGGCCGGAAGTTGTGGTCCGGGTCCTCGGCGTTGATCCGGCATTCGATGGCGTGCCCGTTCATCGTCACCGGATGCTTCACGGGCAACGAAAGCGGCTCGCCCGCCGCCACCAGGATCTGCTCTTTCACCAGGTCCACGCCCGTGACCAGCTCCGTCACCGGGTGTTCCACCTGGATCCGGGTGTTCATCTCCATGAAGTAGAAGCTGCCGTCCTCGTCCAGCAGGAACTCGACGGTGCCCGCCGATTGGTAGCCGATGGCCGCCGCGCCCCGCACCGCCGCCTCACCCATCTTCTTGCGCAGGGCCGGCGTCAGCGCCGGCGACGGCGACTCCTCCACCAGCTTCTGGTGCCGGCGCTGGATCGAGCACTCGCGTTCCCCCAGATGCTCCACCCGGCCGTGCTGGTCCCCGATGATCTGGATCTCGATGTGCCGCGGCCGCGCCAGGTACTTCTCCAGGTACACCGACCCGTCGCCGAATGCCGCCTTCGCCTCCGACTGCGCCGCCTGGAACGAATGGCGGAACGCGTCCTCGTTCTCCGCCACGCGCATCCCCTTGCCGCCACCACCCGCCGCCGCCTTGATCAGAACCGGGTAGCCGATCTTCGACGCCGTGGCCAGGGCCGTCTCCAGGTCCTCGATATCGCCATCGCTGCCCGGCACCACCGGCACGTGCTCCGCCGCCATCGTCTTCCGGGCGACCGCCTTGTCGCCCATCAGGCGGATCTGCTCCGCCGTGGGGCCGATGAAGTGGATCTGCGCACGCTCGCAGATTTCCGCGAATTCGGCGTTTTCCGCCAGGAAGCCGTAGCCCGGATGAATGGCATCCGCCCCCGTCACCTCCGCCGCGGCAATGAGCTGCGGGATGTTCAGGTAGCTGTCCTTGCTGGGCGGCGGGCCGATGCACACGTCTTCATCGGCGAATCGCACGTGAAGGGACTCCCGGTCCGCCTCGCTGTAAACAGCGACCGTGCGGACACCGAGCTCCCGGCACGCTCGTATGACGCGCAGGGCAATCTCACCCCGATTGGCGACGAGGATCTTGTTGAACATTGGGGGACGCCTGTGCGGATCAGGCCGGGTCAATCAGGAAAAGGGTCTGCCCGTACTCGACGGGCTCGCCGTTCTCCACGAGGATTTCACGTACCACGCCGTCGAAGTCGCTCTCCAGCTCGTTCATCAACTTCATGGCTTCGAGGATACAGAGCGTCTGCCCCTTGGCGACGCGGCTCCCGACTTCCACGTACGACGGGGCTTCAGGCGCCGGCGCGCGGTAGAACGTGCCCACCATCGGCGAGGTGACCTCCGCGTAGTTCGACGCGGGCGCTTCCGCCGCAGCGGTGGCCGCCACTGCGCCCGGGTTGGCCGCCGGCGCGTTCGCTACGGGCGGTGCGGCCTGCATCATCGGCATGGGCACCGCTCCCGTCAGCGACGCAGCACTCACCGGCGCGGGCGGCGGCGTCTTGGCAATCCGGATACGGGTTCCGGCACGCGTGATCTCCAGCGAATCGATCCCGCTGTCGTCCACAGCCTCGATGAGGCCTCGCACGAATTCCAGATCGATCATGGATCGCCCCGTCCCCCCGGTACGGCCGGTCGCTTCCACCGGCACCTCGTCCATCACTTTCATGTCCGATCCTCGCGTTCACGCAGATACCGGACCAGCCCGCGCAAGCCCAGCAGATAACTGTCCACGCCGAATCCCACGACCACGCCCACCGCCCGGTCCGCCAGCAGCGACCGATGGCGGTACGACTCCCGACCGTGGATATTGGATAGGTGTACCTCAACGTAGGGCCGGGCCACGGCCACCAGCGCATCACGCAACGCTACGCTCGTGTGCGTGTACCCGCCCGCATTGACCACGAACCCCACCGCTGCGGAGCCCTGGACGTGGTCGATGAGCGCACCCTCGGTGTTGGACTGGAAGAAATCCACCGCTACACCGAGTTCCTGCGCCAACGCCGAAACGGCCGCGTTCACGTCCGCCAGCGTCGACCGCCCGTAGACCTCCGGCTCCCGCCGCCCCAACAGGTTCAGGTTGGGGCCGTGGATCACCCCGATCAGCGCTTCAGGCTCTCGAGCCACGCGCGGAACATGTCCAGATCATCGTCCTCGCCCGGGGCGGGGCCGCGCGGTGTCGCATCCGCGTCCGCCGCAGCCGCTCTGGCCTCCGGCTCTTCCACCGCTTCCGGAACCTCGCCGCCCTCCTGCGCTCGAGCCGGCTCCACGGCCGCGCCCGCCTCCTGGCCCTCCTCCGCGCGCAGGTCCGCCGCCGTCCCGGTTCCGGCCGGGCTCGAATCCACGGCAACATCCGACCGGCCGGACGACCAGCCTGCCAGCCTCAGCAGATAGCTGCGGATGCCTTCTCCGACCGCCGCATCCTGCGGCTCCTGTTCCGCAGGCTCCGTCCACGAATACGGCGTGTCGTCGCCCGCCACCGCTCCAGCCGCACCCGTCCACGCCGACTCCACCGCTTCCACGACGTCCTCACGGGGCGGAGCCTCGAAGGCATACTCATCCTCGGCAGGCACCGGTTCGGCGAGGCTCGCAGGGTCCCCGGCTTCCGGTGCTTCCGCCTGCGGCGTTGCTCCGGTGGGTTCCGGCGCTTCAGCGTCCGCCGCCGTTCCGGCGTGTTCGCCGGTTTCCGCGTACCCGGAACGCTCATCGTACGCGGACGTTTCCGTGTACTCGGAGGCGCTTTCGTACGGGGCCGTTTCGGCAGGTTCGAAGCCTTCCGGCTCCGCCGCTTCCACGGGCGCCGTCTCTTCGCCATACTCCCGTTCCTCGGCCTCCGCAGGCGAGCCCCACTCCCCGCCTGCCTCCTGCTCCCCCGCGGACGCAGATTCCGGCACGGGCTCCGTGTCCTGCGGGTATTCCGCTTCCCCTTCGGCCGTCGGCACCGCGTCCAGGAACGGGAACGGCTCCTCCAGGTGTTCCCGCTCGTGCGTTCCGGCGGCCACGCCGGCGCCGGCGCCGAGTTCTTCCATCTCCGCCAGACGCGTTTCCAACACCGCGTCACCGGGCCGCTGCCGGAGCAGTTCCCTGTATACGTCGGCCGCGCGGTCGTACAGCCCCTGCCGGGCGTAGACCTGCGCCATCGTTTCCGTGAACACTGTCTGCGTCGCCTCCGCCGCCACTCCCTCCACGTCCTCGTCTTCGTCCCACGTCATATCCTGCGGCGGCTCACCGGCCAATGGAGCATCGGCCGTCTGCAATCCTTCCACGCCACCGACCGCCGGCAGCGCATCGTCCGGAGGCTCCGCGTCGTGGAAACCACGTTCGTTCACCTCCAGCGCCTGAATCGCGCCGGCCGCGTCGGCACCCCGCAACTCGTCCTCCGGCTCCAGGCCTTCCACCGGCCCGGATGGGCCCTCCGGCTCAGACTCCGCGGGCGGCAACGCTTCCGAGTCTTCGTCCGCCGCCTGCCACGTGTCCACCGATCCGGAGGTTTCCGCTTCCGGCAGGTCCGTCGACTCCGGTCCGGCGAAAGTCATTTCCTCGTCGGTGGGTTCGGGCACCGGCGCGACCTCGGCGGCCGCCCACGGCTCCTCCAGTCGATCTCCCGGGTCTTCCGCCGGCGGTTCCGCATCGAGCGCTGATTCCGGCGGCTCGGCCTCTCCCGCCAGCGGTTCCGACGCAACCTCGTCGATGCCTTCCATCGCGCCGCCCACGAAATCGACGGCTTCCGCTCGGGACTCCGGCTCCGACTCCGCTTCGTCCCACTGCTGGAGCGCTTCAGTCATCCCCGCCGGCCCAGAGCGCAACGCCTCGATCAGCGCTTCCAGCTCCCCGTCCGGCGGCTCGAGCTCCGCCAACCGTTCGAAGTATTCCAGCGCCGCCTGGTGGTGTCCCGCCCGGAAGGCCAGGTCACCCAACCCGCGAAGGGCCACCAGGTTATGGGCGTCCAGCTCCAGGACGCGCCGGAATGCCGCCGCCGCCTCGTCGTCCTGCTGCCGATCCTCCAGCACCCGCCCCAACACCACGTGGGCGCTCGAGTCTTCGGTGTACCGGCTGATCCCGTCCTGGACGACTTCCAGAGCCCGGTCCAGCTCCCCGGCCCGACGATATGCTTCGGCCAGGTGAATGAACACGCGACCTTCCGGATTCTCTGCGTACAGAGCTTCCAATTTCGCGATGTCGTCACGATGCGTGTCAGCCATTCGGCCACTCCATGGCGATGCCGGGCAAGGATCGTGGGTGAGGGGACGAAGATAGAGCGCGCGTCACGCGACTGTCAACGGACCACACCCGCAGATTCCCCACGAAGCATCAAACCTCGCCCTTCCCCCCCAGCCCCGTCAAACTCCCCTCATCAACCCCGGTTCACCTTCCCCGCCTCGCCTTCCTCGCCCCTCCCGCCTCACTTCACTCGCTTGAGCCAGCCCCCTCGCACCATTATGTTTTGTCGTTTCGCGCGCTCCTCGCGAGCGCGCCTGAATTACGGGCGGTTGAATTCCCGCACAGCGAAGGGTGGAGTCGTCGGCCTATGGTCATGCAACAGATGCGTCAGAACACCAAGTGGATCATGCTGGTGACGGCGCTGGCCTTTGTCGGTCTCATGGTGTTCCAGTGGGGCATGGACCTGAGTGGCCGCAGCGCCCAGAAATTCACGGGCGGTGATGTGGGCGAGGTGAATGGCGAACCCGTGACCTACGAGCAGTTCCAGACGGTCTATCGCAACCTGTACCAGCAGACGCAGCAGCAGTCGACCGAACCGATCTCCACGGCCCAGAACAAGCAGCTCGAGGACCAGGCGTGGCAGCAGATCGTTTCGGACCGTCTGATTCAGCAGGAGCTGGCCCGCCGTGGCATCCGCGTCAGCACCGCGGAGATCCAGCAGGCCGCCCGCTACGCGCCGCCGCCGGAGTTCTACAGCGCGCCGCAGTTCCAGACGAATGGCCAGTTCGACCTCAACAAGTACCACCAGTTCCTGGCGTCCAGCGGGCCCGAGGTGCTGGGCCAGCTCGAGGGGTACTACCGTTCGATCCTGCCCCGCAACAAGCTGTTCGAACAGGTGGCCGCCGGGACCTACGTGACGGACGACCAGCTCTGGCGCCTCTATGTGGAGCAGCACGAAACGGCCGACGTTCGCTACATCGCCCTGTCGCCGGACGGCGTGGTGCCGGATAGCGCCGTGAGCATCACGAACGCCGAGATCAAGACGTATTACGACAACCACAAGGACGATTTCGGCCGGCCGGCGCAGGCCTCGGTGAAGGTTGTGGCCATCGACCGGCGGCCGACGGCGGCGGACACGGCCGCCGCGCTGCAGCAGGCCCTGGAGGTCCGAAAGGAGATCCTGGGCGGCCAGGACTTCGCGACCGTCGCTGCGCAGGAATCCTCCGACAAGACGACGGCAGACAAGGGCGGTGACCTGGGCACGCTGACCCGGGGCCAGACGGTGCCGGCCTTCGACCAGGCGATCTGGAAGACGCCGGTAGGCAAGTTGAGTGAGCCGATCCTGACCCAATACGGATACCACATTCTCCAGGTGGAGAGCCGCAGTGCGGATTCGGCGCATGTCCGCCACATCCTGATCCCCATCGATCGGACGTCGGCCAGCGAAGACTCGCTCATGACCGAGGTGGACTCGCTGGAGACACTCATCGGCAAGCTCCCGCTCGCCGAGGCTGCCGGTGATCTGGGCCTGCGCGTACGCCAGGCGGCGCTCACGCCTCAGCTTCCCATGGTGGCGGGGATCGGCAACATCCAGAACGGCGTGGACTGGGTCTTCAACGACGCATCGGTGACGGGCGATGTGAGCCCGATCCTCGAAAGCCCGTCCTATTATTACGCCATCGAGATCGAGACCAAGACGCCCGCCCGGACGCTTTCTCTCGAGGAGGCCACACCGACCATCCGGACGGTGCTGCTGCGGCAGAAGAAGCGGGAACGCACGCGCGAGATGGCGCTCAGCCTTCTGGACCAGGTGAAGCCGGGCACCAGCCTGGACTCCATCGCCCATCTGGCCCATCAGCAGGTCCGCGATGCGGGTCCGTTCACGCGCTTCGATTACGTGCCCGGCCTCGGCTCCGGCAACGCCGCCATCGGCACGGCGTTCGGCCTGCCCATTGGCAAGGTCAGCGGCCTGGTGGAGACGCCCAACGGCTTCTTCATCATGGAAGTCACCAAGCGCACCATGCCCGACCGCAAGGATTTCGACGCGCAGAAGTCCCAGGAGCGCAGCCAGGTCATCGCCGGCATGCAACGCCAGCGGATCAACGACTTCCTCCAGGCGCTCCACGACAACGCCAAGATCGTGGACAACCGCGCCAAGATCATGCAGTCGTCCGACAACACGGCAACCAGCTGACCGCAAGCTGGGGCAGGAAAAAGAAGGCGCGGGGGATCCCTCGGATCCCCCGCGCCTTTGTTCAATCGGCAGGTTGAGACCGGGAAGGCCCTGCCGGTTCAGCTGCGGTCCGCGCTCTGACCTTCCGTGCCTTCCGTTTCCGTGTCCCGCCGCGGCTGGGACTGCGCCGGCTGCTGAATCGGCGCCTGCCCGGCAGCGTCCGCGCGCTGCTGCGGCAGACTGTCCTGCCGCTGGCCGTTGCCCACCGGCTGCTGCTTGTTGATGTCGTTTTCGATGTCGCGCACCGAGCTCTTGAACTCCCGGATGCCCTTCCCCAGCGCCGACCCGATCTCCGGCAGCCGACGCGCGCCGAACACCAGGAGCAGCACCACGAGGATCAACATCACTTCCCAGATACCCAAGTTACCGAACCCCATGACGACGTCTCCGCGTTAAGTCCTAGAACCACCAAGTGCGCATGATCAATGCCACGAGCAGGACCCCGACGACGCTGAGCACGTTGAGGTTCAGCACGAGAGGCCCCACGGCGAACGCCACGGCGGCCAGATCGATGCCCAGGGGTCCAACGGACGCCGACACGGTCGTGGTGAGGAACTCACGCGTCGCGCCGTCCGGCAGATACCGGACCAGCAGCCTGGTGAGCAACGCACCGAGGAAAAGGCCGATAACGATCGCCCAGAAGAACCGCGGTATGGTGCGCCGTTGTGATCCCAGCATCATACCGTCCCTGAAGTTGCAGGTTCCATAGGTGCCCGGTCCCGTCTGGCGGTCAACGATGCCTCAACGACGGCGGTCCACGACGTATTCAATGGCCAGGCGCAGGGCGTCCGTGGCCGGTCCCGCCGGCAGTTCGTCCACAGCCGCCGCTGCCTGCTCACCGAACGTCTGGGCCTGCTGGAGCGCATAGTCGAGACCGCCGTGCTTCAGCACGAGACGGACCACGTTGGCGATGCCGTCGTCGGACGGCTCGGGGTCGGCGAAGAAGGCCTCCACCTGCCGGCGAGCCGCACCGTCCATCTCGCCCAAAGCCGCGATGAGCGGCAACGTGACCTTGTGCTCCCGGAGATCCTGGCCGGCAGGCTTGCCGAGCACCGCCTCCGTCTGCGTGTAGTCCAGCATGTCGTCGGCGATCTGGAACGCCATGCCCAGGTGGCGCCCGAACCGACCCAGCGGCTCCTGCCATCGCGCATCTCCGGCCAACGCGCCCATGGCACAGGCGGCCGACATGAGAGACGCCGTCTTGCATTCGATGAGCCGGTAGTACTCCGCCTCGGTGTATTCGAGGGCATCGCACGACACGAGCTGCCTCATCTCGCCCACGCTCATGTCGTTCGCCGCCTGCGACAGCACGCGGATCATGTCCACGTTGCCCACCTCGGCCAGTTCGCTCACCGCACGGCTGTACAGGTAGTCTCCCATGATGACCGCGGTCTGGTGGTTCCAGAGCGCGTTCACGGTGGGCATGCCCCGCCGCAACACCGAGTGGTCCACCGAGTCGTCGTGGACCAGCGTGGCCAGGTGCACCAACTCCACGGCCGCGGCCAGCGTGACGGCTTTCGGATGGCGCTGGCCGCCCATGTCGTTCGCCAGCAGCAGAAGCGTCGGGCGGAACAGCTTCCCCCGCGCCGTCAGAAGGTGGTCGTTCACCCCTTCGATCGGGGGAAAATCAGTGAGCACGATCCGGCGCAACTCGCCGACCACCCCGCTCAGCCGGTCCCGCACCGGCCGCTGGATCTGGGCGAGCTTGGGTGGCGCCGCGCGCATCAACAATTCGTCGCTCACAGGCGGGACAACCGTTCGGGTACGTCGCTGAACGACGGATCGATCACCATGATGTTGTCGTAGGCCTGGCGCGCGCTGTTCCGATCGCCCAACTCCTCGTGGCACATCCCCAGGTGATAATAGACGCCCAGCAGCTCGTGCGGGTCCTCCCTGGGCAATTCCAGTGCCCGCGCCAGGATCTTCACCGCCACCGTATACTGCTCCTTGAGCATGAAGCACTGGCCCAGCTCCTCATAGACCTTCAGCCGTTCCTCACCGCCACGCAGCGCAGTCTGGAACTCGGCAATGGCTTCGTCGATCAACCCCATCTCCTTGAACGCCAGACCCAGGTCGTAATGGCTCCCCGATTCCTCGACGGCGACGTCCTCGGTCACCTTCGCCTTGAATTGCGAGAACAGCTCGGCAAAATCCTCCAACGGCGCGTTGTCCTCCCCCGACGCCAGCGCGGCGGCCAGGCCTTCGTCGTCCAGGAACGCCGCAAGATCGACGTAGGCGTCCCCATCCCCGGCGCCCATTCCGAGCACCTCCCGGGCCGCTTCATTGTTGGGATCCAGCTCGAGGACCCGCCGGTACACCGTGGCCGCCTTGGTCTCGGCACCCTTGCGCATCAGGCAGGCGGCCAAATCGGCATACGTCGTCGCCAGCACCCGCGTGTCACCCAGCAGTGAGGCGAAGGCCACACGACGTTGCAGGGCCGGAAAATCCTCGGGGTTGCGCCGGACCATCTCATCCACGACCGCCATCGCGCTCTCGTACACCCCGGATTCCAGCTGCGGAACCAGCAGGAGGTGGAGCTCGCTCAGGGCCTGGTCGTGCAACTCCCGGCTCACCAGCTCGCGCGCCCGGCCCAGCACCGCCTCCGTGTCGATGTCCGGCACGGAAGCCGTCTCGCCGGCTTCCGTGGCGTCTGCCAGCGTCAGATCGAACGCGCCCAGATCGAACGCCGCCACCGCTTCCTCGTCCGTCGCTTCCCGCGAGCCCAGGTCCGGAAGCAGGCCATCGCCCAGGTCCAGGAGTGGCAGCGGCTCCGGCTCCTCGCCGCCCACTTCGCCGGACTCCAGCCCCAGCGTCCCATCGTACTCGTCACCCGCCTGCGGCGCCGCCTCGTCCCGCCACCCGGCGGCCTCGTTCTCGTCCGGCTGCACGGCAGCTACGTCCTCGTCCGGCCCCGCCGCGGGCGCCTCCGGGTCTACTTCCGCGGCGGCCGTTTCCTCGTCGGGCCACGCAACGGGCTCCACGTCAGCCTGCCATACGGGTTCTTCCTCGGCCGGCCACGGATCCGCCGCTTCCCGACCCGGTTCCCTCTCCGCCTCCAACGCCGGCCCGTCTTCCGGCTCCGCTTCCCCGGCCAGGTCCGGTCCGCCTTCCGGCGCCGGTTCCGCTTCCGCCTCCAGCTCTTCGGCGGGTTCCAGGTCCAGCCCCATATCCTCGCCCAGGTCCAGCAGGGGCAGAGGCTCCGGTTCCTCGTCGTCCGCGAAGTCCTCTTCCTCGAACGCCTCCACCGCCGGCTCGACGCTTTCCGGATATCCCAGGTCGAACACGGACGGGCCTGCCGGTTCTCCGACTTCTTCCTCCGGCTCCTCCGAATCGGCTGCTTCCACCGCGGTGTCGTCGACGTCTGGCTCCACGAGCGGCAGAGGCTCCGGCTCGGCCTCCGCCTCATCGAGCACGTCTGCCGCGGAGAGGTCCTCCGCCTGCGTGTCCGCGAGCGTGTCCTCCGCGAGCGTGTCCTCCGCGAGCGTGTCCTCCGCGAGCGTGTCCTCCGCGAGCATGTCCTCCGCGAGCATGTCTTCCGCGAGCGTGTCCTCCGCCAGCGTGTTTTCCGCGAGCGTGTCTTCCGCCGGCGTGTCCTCCGCC
>CAZUFP010000011.1:59890-79188 GCA_964619835.1 uncultured Gemmatimonadaceae bacterium
GTCCTCCGCCAGCGTGTTTTCCGCGAGCGTGTCTTCCGCCGGCGTGTCCTCCGCCGGCGTGTCTTCCGCCAGCGTGTCTTCCGCGAGCGTGTCTTCCGCGAGCGTGTCTTCCGCCGGCGTGTCCTCCGCCGGCGTGTCCTCCGCCAGCTCGTCCTCCGGCGATGTACCTTCCGAAATCTCTTCGTCCGGCAGGACGTTTCCCGACGGCACCCGGGAACTCGGCTCGGCGCCGTCGAAAGTCTCCATGCCGGCGACGCTTTCGGCGCCCGGGGCGGGAGAGCCACCGTGCCCGCTGAAGCCGAGCTCCAGGCCGCTCACCGCGTCGTCCGCGGGGGACGTTGCGATGTCGTCGGGACGGGTTTCAAGGCCGGACGGCGTCTCCATGGGCGGGTGGTGCCCGGCGCCCACATCCGGAGGGCGGAAGCCAGCCGAGCCGGCAGTCGTCTCGATGATCAGGCCGGTGTCCTCGACCTCTCCTTCCGCGGGCTCCGCGGGGGACAGCTCCTGCACCAGTGCTTGCAGGTCGGCCGTCGGATCCAGTTCGCGGATCCGGCCGGCGACGATGGACGCTTCCATCGACTCGCCGCGGGCAATCCGCTCCGCGTAGGCCCGCTCCAGCTGTTGCAGGGCTTCCTGCGTCCTGTCGCGGGCCAGGAACTGGTCGGCGAGGGTCTCCCGGACACTCGGATCGTCTGCCAACGCCGCGAATTCTTCCAGCGCCGCGAACGCTTCTTCCACCTTGCCGACCTGCACCTGCCGTTCCGCGTACTGGAGATACCAGCGCCGGGCTTCCACGAGGAAACCCTGCTCGGCGGAGAATTCGCCCAGCATGCGGAACAGGTTCACGTCGTTCGGCCGATAGCGCAGCGCCTTGTTGCACAACGCGATGGCGTTGTTGAACAGGCCTACCTCGGCGTACTTCTGCGCGGCCAGCGAATAGTAATGGACCGCGCGATCCGGCTGGCCGACCCGGTAGTACAGGTCGCCAATGCGGTTGTAGAGGGAAAGATCGAGCTCGGTCTCCGTATCATCGAGGGCGTTGAGCACTTTCTGGTAGGCCTCGATGGCGGCCTGCCAGTTCTCCTTCTGCTCGTGAGCCCGAGCCTGGTCCTTGAGTTTGCTGATTGACTTCATGCCTGCGTCGTCGCGTCCAACTGGAGGTTTCCCTCCGCGCGTCGAGCCACCGCGCGGCAGAACCACAGCCACGACCGCGGAACGCGTTTGCCGGACGCTACCGTAGAAAGAGACCGGCACGCCGTTGTCGGCGCCACGCCGGCCCCGTCGGTGCGTGATCGAGCACGCATCCCGTGATTGCACACCGAAAGGCGGCGCCGTGGGCGGGATGTTGCAGCTGCCGACCGCAGGCGCGCTGCCTGGTCGTTCATGCCACGCAAGATATACGGCCCGAAAACGATGAACAAGCGCTCACGCTACTTTTGCGCCGCCTATCCACACGCTGCGGACCAGATTCACACCGAACCGGTAGGGGATCTCCCGGTAGTCGTGCGTGTCCCACAACACGAGATCGGCGGGCGCTCCAGACGCAAGCGTTCCGTGGAATCCGAGCTGCAACGCCCGTGCCCCGGCCGCCGTGGCCGCGTACAGCGCTTCCAGCGGGTCCATGCCCATCCGGGAGCAGGCGATGGTGAGGGTCAGGGGCATGCTGGGGGATGCGGCGGAGCCGGGATTGAAGTCGGTGGCCAGGGCCACCGTGGCCCCGGCGTCCAGCAGCGCGCGTGCCGGGGCGAACTCCTTGCTGCCCAGGAAGAACAGTGTGGCAGGGAGCAGGGTGGCCACCGTGTCGGAATCGGCCAGCGCGTCGATGCCGGCCTGGCTCACCCGGCCCAGGTGGTCCACGGATGCGGCGCCCATGCGGGCACCCAGCTCGGCGCCGCCGTACGGTTCCAGCTCGTCGGCATGCAACTTCGGGACGAGGCCGTGGGTGAGTCCCGCCTCCAGGATCCGGCGGCTCTGGTCGGCGTCGAACACGCCGGGCTCCATGAACACGTCGCAGAATCGGGCCAACCCCTCTTCCGCCACGGCCGGGATCATCTCGTCGGTGACGATGCGCACGTACTCCTCGCGCCGATCCCGGTACTCGGCGGGAAACTCATGGGCGCCCAGGAACGTGGGCACGAGGCGCCAGGGCCCCTCCTCGGCCAGGCGCCGCACTACGCGGAGCATCTTGAGCTCGTCCGCCGTGCGGAGGCCGTACCCGCTCTTGATCTCGATGGTGGTCGTGCCCTGCCGCACCATCTCCTGCAGCCTCGGGCGGCTCAGATCCACCAGTTCGTCCTCGGATCGGGCGCGCAGGTCCGACACGGAGGCGTTGATGCCTCCGCCCTGCCGGGCGATCTCCATGTACGGCACGCCGCGGGCTCGCAGCGCGTATTCATCCGCCCGCCAGCGGCCGAACACGGCGTGCGTGTGGGAGTCCACGAACCCGGGCGTCAGCACGCCGCCGGCGCAATCCACTCCCGTGTGGTCCGGGTACGCTGCGGCCAGCTCCGCGGGAGGACCGACGGCCGCGATACGGTCGTCCACCACGACGACGGCGGCCCCTTCGAGGACGGCGCTCTCGTCCGGTGCCGTGCACGTGACCAGCTGGCCGGCGCCGTGGAACAGCGTCGTCGTGGCCATCAGCCGAGCTCTGCCGCGATGCCCGCGAAGCGGCCTGCCCGCACGAGCGCTTCGATGCGCCGGATGTCCGGCGCCATCTCGCGGTCCCTGTCCAGCGCCGGAACCGCCTCGCGCACCCGCTCGTACGCCCGGGCCACGCCTGCGCCCGGCCGCAGCGGACGCAGGAACTCCAGCGCCTGGGCACTGGCCAGGAGCTCCAGCGCCAGCACCGTCTCCAGCAGGCCCACCGTCTCGCGCGCCTTCAGCGCCGCCGCGCCGCCCATGGACACGTGGTCCTCCTTGTTGGCGTCCGTCGGGATGGAGTCCACGCTGGCCGGCTGCGCCCGCAACTTGGCTTCGGAGACCAGGCTGGCCGCGACGATCTGCGCCAGCATGAAGCCCGAGCTGATGCCCGGCTCCGGCGTCAGGAAGGCAGGAAGCTGAGACAGCGCGGGATCCACCAGCCGGGCCAGCCGCCGTTCGCTGATGCTGGCCAGATCGGCGCACGCGATGGCGAGAAGGTCCAGCGCCTGGGCCACCGGCTGGCCATGGAAGTTGCCGCCGCTCAGGATGCGGCCATCTGGAAAGATGAGCGGATTGTCCGTGGCGCTGTTGGCCTCCACTTCCAGCACCTGGCGCACGTAGGCCAGCGCCTGGCGGGCCGCCCCGTGGACCTGCGGCATGCAGCGCAGGGAGTAGGCGTCCTGCACCCGCGGGTCCCCGTGGCGATGGGATTCCCGGATCTCCGAGTCCGCCAGCAATGCGCGCAGCCGTTCTGCACTCCGGAGCTGGCCGGGCTGCGGCCGCGCCCGCTGGATCGCTTCGTCGAAGGCGTCCGGGGTTCCCCGCAGCCCTTCCAGGCTCATGGCGCCCGCCACCTCGGCCGTTTCCACCGCCCGTTCGGCGGCCAGCAGCGCCAGGGCGCCGATGCCCGTCTGCACCTGGGTCCCGTTGTTCAGGGCCAGCCCTTCTTTCGCCTCCAGGACCAGCGGCTCGATGCCCGCCCGTTCCAGCGCAGCGCCCCCGGGCATCCGTTCCCCTTCGTACACCGCCTCCCCTTCGCCCAGCAGCACCAGGGCCAGGTGCGAGAGGGGCGCCAGGTCACCCGACGCGCCTACGCTGCCCCGCTCCGGGATCACCGGGTGGACCCGCCGGTTCAACAGCGCCAGCAGCCGCTCGATGACGACGGGCCGCACGCCCGAATAGCCCAGCGCCAGCACGTTCGCACGGAGCAGGACGACGGCCCGCGTCTCCGCCTCCGACAGGGGGTCGCCGACGCCGGCGGCGTGGCTACGGATCAGGTTGTGCTGCAGCTCCTGGATCCGGTCCGGCGGGATGATCACGTCGGACAACGCGCCGAATCCGGTGGTCAGGCCGTACACCACGCGCCCCTCCGCCACCGCCGTTTCGACGATGTCCCGGGCTGCCTGCACCCGGGGCCGGGCCGCCTCCGCCAGGCGCACCTCCGGCGCCGCGGGGCCGGACACCCGTTCGATGTCGTCGAGCTGCAACCGGTCCCCGTGAAGCTCCAGAACCTTCATCAGTACCGGCCTCCGAAGCCGCTCGCGCTGCCGCGGCTGTGCTGGTTGTAGTCGAGCTTCAGGTCCGGGTTGTCCATCAGGTCCACCCGGAACACGAACGCGAAGTTGCCCGTCTGCGTCTTCACGAAGTTGAAATTCGCCCGCCAACGGTGCAGGTCCCGCGTCAGCGTGATGATCTGGTCCGAGAACTGGTGGTTCGTGAAGGAATAGGCCGTCGACCAGCGCAGCGTCCAGTTGGTCCCGGGCCGGAAGGACAGGGAGCCCTGGAGCAGCTGGTTGTCCCCCGCCTGCGTGGCGAACGGGTTGGCGGCGTCCGGCCTCACGCGCGACAGGGTGTAGGAGAGCTGGGCGCTCCACGCCCCGATCCCGCTTCCCCCGCCGAACTGGCCGCCTCCTCCTCCCGGCCCGCCGCCGGCCCGCGTCAGCAGTCCGCCGGGTGCACCCTGCCGGGAGCCCTGCGCCTGCGCCTGCGCCGTGTCGGCCTGCGCCGTCGTGTCCGACGCCTGCTGCGCCATCGACCGCGTGCCGCTCAAGCCCAGCACACGGAACAGCCAGAAGTTGTTGTCGATGGAGAAGGACGCCCGCAGGTTGCTGAGGAACGGTGAGAACTGGCGTTTCTCGGTGGTCCCCGTCGCCGTGGTGACCTGCTCTTCCTTGAACAGGTCGTGGGTCATGCTGAAGTCGAAGCCGGGCAGCAGGCCCGAACGCAGCGATGTGTTGAACTGCTGCAGGTTGAAGCCGTGGCCGCCCGGCTCGCGCGCCCGCACGAAATCATAGCTCAGCGCGCTCGTGTTGATGGACAGGAGCTGCACCTTCCGGGCCTGCGGCAGCCGCCGCGGCTCACCACCCTGTGCCGCCGCCTGCGCCAGCGAGTCCGCCCGGGCCGTGTCCGTCGCCGCCGTGTCGCCGCCCGCCAGCTTGGCTTCGAACGTCTGGTTGAACGACAGCGTCAGCACGTTCTGCGCTTTCAGGTTCGAGACGCCGAAGATGGAGTCCTGGAGCGCCGTCGGCCGCAAGGTGGGCGAGTAGGTCCAGCTGATGGACGGTGAGATCTTGTGGCGGATCCGGGTCACGGGGCCGATGCCGGGCCAGAACCCGTAGATCGTGGTGCCCAGCGACACGCCGGTGTTGATGCGCGAAGGCGCCGAGATCAGGGGGCCGCCCAGCGAGTCACTCTGCATCTCGCCGCTCATGGCCACGTGTGGCGTGAGCGTCGTACCGGCCATCAGATTGATGGTGTAGCCCAGGCTTGTGTTCCAGTTGAGCTGGTCCGTCTGGGCCTGGGCGAGGGCCTCGACGGGCGTCGTCAGGCCCGGCACCGTCGTCGAATCGAAAGCGGGCAGCGCCCCGGCAATAGCCCGGCTCCATTGCACGCCCTGGCTCCAGCTGAACTGCCCCAGGTTCAGATTGCTGCTCAGCTGGGCACCCATGTTCTGCGTACTTCTCTGGCCTGGCGCCGGCGCTCCCGTGTAGTCCACACGGCTCGACTGGAAGTTGCCGCTCCCGCTCCAGTTCATGTTCAACGCCTGCGAGATGGTCACGGGCGACAGCGACAGGTTGAGGCTCGGCAACGTCAGGTCGACCCGGTCCTGCGTGATGGACTGCCGGCGCTGCACGCCCAGCGACATGCTCCCCCAGTTGAACCGGCGTTGCATGTTGGCGTTGGACGTGATGTCGCGCTTCAGCTCGTTGGGGTCGAAGGAGTTCTGCTGGATGAACTGGCTCGACGTGGCGTAATTCATGTCCACGCGCAGGTTGGTGCGCTCGTCCGGTTGCCAGGCGCTGCTCCCGGTGATGGTCAGGTCCTTGTTCCCGTTGTCGCGCCAGAACCTGCGCACCGTCGCGTTCCCGTTCAGGAACTGGCGGGTCCAGCGATAGTCGAACGTGCCGTCCAGGCCCAGCCAGTTGCCCGCCCACCAGTCCATGGCAAGCTGGGCCCCCATGTAATCGTCGATCGCCCAGTAGAAGCCCAGGTTGGAGATCCGGCGTTGGTAGCCGATGCTGTTGCGCACGATGTCGTTCACGCCGAACTGCGGCGTCAGGATCCCGCTGCGCCGCCCGCGCTTCATGCTCTGGACCATGAAAGGCAGCCAGAAGACCGGCACGTCGGCGAAATCCAGCGTCACGTCACGGGCCACCATGACGCTGTTGTTGACCATCTTGAGCTTCTTCGCCGTGAAGTGGTAATGCGGCTCCGGCAGATCACAGGACGTAAAGTCGGTGCGGTCGGCGTAGATGCGATCGTTCCCCACCGTGAACACACGGTTCTTCGCGCCACGCACGTACCATGTGGCGTTCTGCTGGAACTGCGTCGTTGCGCCCGTTGCCACGCCCACCTTGGTCTCGGTGTTGTAGCACAGGGTGTCGCTGGTGATAGGCGTGCCTTCACCCGACAACACCGGCGTACCGTAGCCGCAGACCACGCCGCTGCTGCCGTTGTAGACCAGGAGCGAATCCACCGACAGGCTCTGGCCCTCCCGGTCGACTTTCGCCTTGCCCGTCAGCTCCAGCTCGTTCCGGTCCACCGTGTAGCGCGCGCCGTCGCCGTCGTACTGCACGGGCGTGTAGCCGGGCAGCTTCATCAGCATCGCGCGGGTGCTGTCGCCCGGAGCGGAGCCGGCCCCGCCCGGCCCGGCCCCGCCCGGACCTCCCCCGGCCCGCGCTCCCGGTCCGCTGGCCGGACCGGGCAGGCCGCCGGGGCCGCCGGCTGCACGGTTCCGGGCGCTGTCGGCGGCGGCCGTGTCAGGCGGCGCCGTGTCGGGCCGTACCACCAGGGGTTGTTGCGGCAGGGCGCGCAGCAGGTCCAACGCCCGCTCGCGAGCCGAGAGCGGCGGCTGGCCCCCGCGGGTCGTGTCCTGCGGCTGGGCGGCCTGCGGTGCGGTGCGCGCCGTGTCCCGCGGCTGGGCCGGCTGCTGGGCCATCAGCCGGCCGGGCAGGACCAGGGCCAGGCAGGCCACGAACCAGGCGAGCCGTCGCGTTCCCGACGACGGCCGGCCCGACGCGGCCCGGTTTCGTTGCGGCTCCAACACTACGACCCCGCTTCTACCCATTGGCTGTCCGAGCCATCGTCCTTCAGGTTCGCCATCGTCCGGGCCCGGCGCCGTTCCGTCCACTTCACCAGCCAGATGCTGATCTCGAACAGGAACAGCAGCGGGATGGCCATGAGCGTCTGCGAGAAGACGTCGGGCGGCGTCAGGATCGCCGAGATGACGAAGATGAGCACGATGGCGTAGCGCCGCGTGCGCCGCAGCATGTCCGACGTGATGATGCCGAGCGAGCCGAGGATCAGCATGATCACCGGCGTTTCGAACACCAGCCCGAAACCCAGCAACAACTTCACCACCAGGCCCAGGTACGGCCCGATGGTGATGTTCTGCTCCAGGCTCGACTGCTGGAAGCCCATGAAGAAGCGCAGCGCGATGGGCAACACGCCGAAATAGGCCAGCGCCATCCCGCCCACGAAGAGGACCAGACCGAAATAGAGCGCAGGAACGATGGCCCGTTTCTCATTCGGCATCAGCGCCGGCGAGATGAACGACCACAACTCGTAGATGATGACCGGGAAGGCCATCAGGATGCCCGCCGTGAAACCCAGCTTCAACGTGATGATGAATGGGTCCGATGGGCTGAGGTACTTGAGCTTGCCCCCGTCCAGGTACGGCTCCACCGGCCGGATCAGCAGGCCCAGCACATTGAAGTGGCTGACGATGACGAAACCGATGACCGCGCCCACCGCCAGGGTCAGCAGGCTCCACAGGATCCGCCAGCGCAACTCCTCGAGATGCTCCAGGAACGGCATCTCGTCCGACTTCCGGGTCCGCCCCCAGAATTTCATGGTTCGTTTCGCCTCACAGGGGCAGCTCCGCCTGGCTCTTGCGCAGAGCCTCCCGCGCCCTGCCCTCGCTCAGATCCTGCAACTCCTCCGCGAACTCGTCGATGTCGCGGAAGTTGCGGTAGACGGACGCGAATCGCACGTACGCCACATGGTCCCGCGCCTTCAACCCCGCCATCACCAGGTCGCCGATCACGCGACTCTCCGCTTCGTCGCTGCCCGCGCGGCTCAACGCGTCCTCGATCTCGTCCACCAGCCCTTCGATCTCCGCCTGGCTGATGGGCCGCTTCACACACGGAAGCCGGATCGCCCGGATCAGCTTCTCGCGGTCGTACGGCTCCGTGCTGCCGTCCTGCTTCAACACCTGCAGCGGCCGGTCTTCGACGTACTCGTATGTCGTGAAACGGCGCCCGCAGCTCAGGCACTCCCGTCGCCGGCGTACCGCCCGGCCCTCGCGGCTCGTGCGCGAGTCGACGACCCGGTCTTCGGTCTCGTGGCAATATGGACAGCGCATGTTCCCCTACCCAAGACGACACGCCCGGCGCCGCGTCGCGGCGGCACCGGGCGTGAGACGTCTGCCGGGAAACCCGCGCACCGCCTTATCCGCCCGTCTGGCCCAACTCCTTCCGGGCCAGGCTCGCCGCATCCGATTGTGGATACGCCGCGACCAGCTTCCTGAAATACTCCCGGGCGCGCTGGTTGTTTCCCTGCTCCTTCGCGATCATGCCCGCCCGGTACAGGGCCTCCGCGGCCTGAGGCGAGTCGCCCCAACGCTGCACCACCGTGTCCAGCGCCTTCAGCGCGTCGTCGTACTGCTCCTGGAGGTAGTACGTTTCGGCGATCTGACGCTGGGCTTCCGGCGCCAGCGGGTCCTTCGGGAAGCTGTCCACCACCGTCTCGAAGGCCCGGCGGGCCGTGTCCAGGTTGCCGCGGTTGCGTTGCTCGATGCCGATGTTGTAGTACTGCTGCGCGTTGGCACCTGCGCCCTGAACCGTCGCGGGCGCCTGCGACGTCGACGTCTGCCCCTGGGTCTGGGTCTGCCCACCGGAGCCGGACGCCTGGCCCTGGCCGATGCGCGAGTCCACGCCCTGCTGCAATTGGTTGAGCTGCGCCTGTACCTGGCCCGTCAACGCCTGCACCTGCTCCAGCTGCTCCTGCAGCTGCGTCAGCTCGTGGCTGAGCTCGCCCCGCACCTGGAGCAACGCGTCCGTCGTCTGAACCAGCGAATCCAGAATGGCCTGCTGCTGTCGCTGCAGCACGCCCAGGATGGAGTCCTGTTGCGTGCGCATGATCGCCATCTGGTCCCGCAGCTCCACCCGCAGGTCCCGCACGTCCCGCTTCGTCGCGCAGGCAGACGCGCTCATCACCGACAGGGCCGCCAACAGGAGGGCGGCCCGCCGGCCGGTCCGGAGTGCCGCCCGGGGAACCCCGGGCGCGCTCCGTCCGGCACGCGACGTTCCGGTCACTTACGAGCCCGGCGACTTCAGGTTGTCCGTATTGCCCAGGACGGTGAACTGGTCACGCCGGTTCTGCGCCCAGGCGTCCTCGTTGTGGCCGTCCGCGATGGGATCCGACTCGCCGTAGCTCACCGTCTCGAAGCGCGACGGGTCCAACCCGAAGCCCACGAGGAAGTTCTTCGCGGCGTCCGCACGGCGCTGGCCCAACGCCAGGTTGTACTCCACCGAGCCACGCTCGTCCGCGTACCCGGCGATGCGCAGCCGTGCGTCCGGGTTCGCCCGAAGCACCGCCACCTTCTTCATCAGGATCTGCTCGGCGTCCGGCCGGATGTTCGACTTGTCGAAGTCGAAGTGGATCATCGTGGTCAGGATGTCGCGGGCCTCCGCGGCCTCCCGCGCCGCCATCTCCCGCTGCCGCTGCGCCTCCATCTGCGCCTGGCGGATGGAGTCCTGGCGGGCCATCTCCTGCGCCCGGCGGATCGAGTCCTCACGCGCCTGACGGATGGAATCCTGCCGCGCGGCCTCGATCTCTTCCGGCGTGGGGCCCTGCGGGGGCGGGGGGCCGCCGCATGACGCCGCAGCCAGCAGCCCGATCAGAACGGGGATCACGACTCGATGATGCTTCATCGCCTTGCCTCTCCTGTGGTTGGTTTTCAGTCCCAGCCATTCAGCGTTTGGCCATCATGGTGCCCGCACGGTCAGCGCGGACGCTTCCAGAAGTGAGCCGGACCATGCCGGCACACGGTAACGCCGTCCCAGTACGAGCGGCCGGATCCTGCCGGTGACCGAATCGATAACATACAACCCGACCCCCGTCCCGCGCATCCCACTGAACACGATGTGCCGGCCGTCCGGCGCCCAGCTCGGATCCTCGTTCCGGCCCTCACTCGTCAACTGCTGCACCGTGGCGCCCGGCCGCGACGCGTCCGCCACCATGATCTGGAAGCGGCCTCCAATCGAACGCCCGTGGAATGCGACGTACGAGTTCGTCGGCGACCAATCCGGGGAAGTGTAAAACCCCGGCTCGCCGTAGACAAATGGGGAGAGAGCCGTCGGTTGGCCGCCATCAGCCGGCATGATGAAGATCCCCGGCTGGCCCAGACGATCCGACATGAAGGCGAGCTGTTTGCCGTCCGGGGAGAACGACGGGTACATATCCACTCGCGTCGTCTGCGTCAACCGCTGCAAGCAACAATAGCGACTGACGTCGTATTCGTACAGTTCGCTGCCGCCGCCCACCCACATTCCGAACACCAGCTTCGTGCCGTCCGGCGAGTATGCGGGCGTCAGGTACAGCGTGGATTGGGCGCCGACCATGCGGATCCGGCCGGTCCGCATGTCCCGCTCTTCCAGCCGCCAGCCATCCGGTGCCTGCTCCGTGAAGGCCATGTGGCTGCCGTCCGGGGACCAGGCCGGAGACTGCACCTCCGTCTGCGACGTGACCACCGGCTGCAGGTTCTCTCCGTCCGAGTCCACGATGAGAATTTCCCGGGACGTCCGGTCCTTGGGGTCCTGCACCGTGAACAGGATGCGGCTCGCCGCGATGCCCGGGCTGCCCGTCGCCCACCGCACCACCTGGTCCGACGCCGCGTGCACGGCCATGCGGAAGCCCGGATCCTGCACCGCCGGCAGGTGGAACGAGCTCATCTCCTTGATGTTGCTGTACACCACGTCGTGCAGCGTCAGACGCAGGACCGTGCCTCCGCCGTCCGCCGGCTCCAGTCCGCCCGTCAGCAGGTAGACCACGTTCAGGTCGTTCCACGCCCCGTAGTTCACCGGCCCGGAGGCCAGCGCCGGCGGGATGTCGAAGTGCATGTCGAACCGGTCGCTGTAATCCAGGTCGCGGCGCACGATGTTGAATGCCTGGTCCGCCACCCCCGCCAGCCCCGCGCTGTCCGTCGTGGAGAACGGACGCACGGCCAGGCTGGGCCGGTACGACGTCTCGTACACCAGACCGAGCTGCACACCCGTCGGAATGCGCGTCGTGTCCTGTTCCTGGGCGCGCGCGGGCCGGGCGATGCCCCACCCCGCCCCGACCGCCAGTGCCACCGCTATGGTTTTCCTGAAATGCACGGTTCTTCCTTGCTGCAGGGCGCTTTCGCGCCAGGTCCGCCGTGCCTGCGGCACGGCTCAGGATGCGGCCCTCCGGGCCGCTAGGACGCCGCGCCTGCGGCCGCTCACTGCGGCGGCTTGAACTCGAAGCGCAGCGGCAGCCGGTCCTGGGGAAAGCCCTTGGGCAGCGGCCCGAACGCACGCCGCCGGCCCGCCTGTTCGATGGCGCCGATGGCTTCGAAGTCGAACGCCGGGTTGCCGGAGCGCCGCACCAGCCGGATATCGCCCACGGAGCCGTCCCGGTTGATCACGAAGTATACCTCCGCAGACGGCCGCGACGTTCCGGTCCACCGGAAATAGCGGTGGATCTGCGTGATGATGTTCTCCAGGTAGTCCGGATAGGCGAATTCGGCCCCGGTCTGGGACATGTCCAGGGCGTCCTTGCCGGCGCCCGACGTCTTTTCCTCTTCGGGCTCGCCGGCCGGCTTCTCCTTGGACTCCGTCTTTTCCGCCGGAGGCGTCGGCTGGGGGGACTTCGGCTTCTCTTCCGTCTTCGGCTTGGGGGCGGGCTTCTTCGGCGGCGTTTTCGGCGGTGTCTTGGGCACAGGCTTCGGCGCCGCCGCGGGCTGCTTCTCGGCGGCCGGCGTTTCCTTCGCGACGGGCGCCGGGGGCGGGGCCGCGATCAGTTCCACGCGGTACGCCTTGAACCGTGTCGGCTCCGGCGACTGCGCGAACACGACGCCGGAGAGCAGCAGGGCGAGGAGGGCGGCGTGCAGGAGCACCGACCCGACCAGGGCGCGTCCACCGGGCCGCGAGCGGTCCGGCCTCATCGTCCCCTCGCCGGCGGCTCCACCACCAGCGCCACCTCCGCCACGTCCAGCTTCAGCAGCGTGGTGAACACTTCCAGGACCCGGCCGTAGGGCACGTCCGCATCGCCCTTCAGGAAGACCTGGTTGGTCTTCTTGGCCTTCACGAAATCGGGGAACCGCCGTGCCAGCTCGTCCAGCGACTCCACGGGCAGGTCACCCAGGTAGACCTTCCCGTCCTTGGCCACCGTGATGATCACGCCCTCCGAAGCCGTGATGGGCGTCGACTGCGTCTGGGGCAGCTTCACGTCGACGCCGCCCTGGAGCATGGGGGCCGTGATGATGAAGATGACGAGCAGCGTGAACGCCACGTCCACCAGGTTGGTGACGTTGATGTCCACCGACAGCGGCAGCGTGCCGCGCTCGCGACTCTTCCCGTACTCCCACATGCTACAGCAGGCCTTCCTTGGCCAGGGTACCGATGAACTCGCTGGCGAAGCCTTCCAGCTCGCCGGCGAAGTAGTTGAGGCGGCTGACGAAGTAGTTGTACGCCATGACGGCGGGGATCGCGACGGTCAGCCCGGCCACCGTCGTGATGAGCGCTTCGGCGATGCCCGGCGCGACGGCGCCGATGTTGGCGCTGCCCGTTGCGGTGATGCCCAGGAACGCGTCCATGACGCCGATCACGGTGCCGAGCAGGCCCAGGAGGGGCGATACCGTACCGATGACCGCCAGCCAGGGGAGGCCGGCGGCCAGGACGTCACGCTCTTCCGCCTGGCTCTTCTCCAGCACGAGGCGCATGGCCTGGAGCTGGGCCTCGGTCAGGCCGTCCGCCGTGCTCGTCTCGTCCTCCAGGGCTTTCGGCCGCAACGCGCTGAAGAACCCGATGCCCTGGCGGAACACGCGAGAGTACGGCGAATCCGGCAACCGCGCGATGGACCGGTAGGCGGAACGGAGCTGCGGCGTCCGTTCGATGGCCTGCAGGAAACGGATCCCCTGGCCCTTGAGGCGACGGAACTGCCCGAACTTCCAGAAGATGACCACCCAGCTCGCCAGGGAGAACAGCGCCAGCACCCCCAGCACGATCTTGGTGGCAATGGTGGCGTGCAGGAGCATGTCGAGCGGCCCTTGAGGGGCCTGGAGCCGGAGCTGCGCGAGGATGCTCACCGCCCGTCCCTCTCCTTCGCAATGTGTTCGTAGGTCTGGCGAAGACCGTCTTCCAGGGTCGTGCTTGGCTGCCAGCCCGCGGCCGACAGCTTGCCGTTGTGCAGGCACGAATGCTCCAGCTCACCCGGACGTGCCGGCGCGTGCTCGATGGCCACCTCGAGACCGGTACCGCGCATCAGGGTGTGCGCCAGCTCGTTCACCGACGTCTCCCGCCCCGTGCCCACGTTGAAGGCACGGTCGTCCAGGGTGACGGCCGGCGGCACCGCGACCTCGCTCGCCAGCATGTTGGCGGCCGCGACGTCGCCCACGAACACGTAGTCCCGGGTCTGCTCGCCGTCGCCGAACACGGTCAGGGCCTGGCCCGCGTGCAGCCGGCTCGAGAAGATGGCCACCACGCCGGCTTCTCCGTGGGGGTCCTGCCGGGGCCCGAACACGTTGGAGTACCGGAGGGCCACGTACTCCATGCCGTGCACGTTGGCGTAGTAGTACAGGTACTGTTCCGCCGCCAGCTTGGTCACGCCGTACGGCGAACGCGGCACCTTGGGGGCCGGTTCCGGCGTCGGTCGAAGGTCCGGCTCGCCGTACACGACGCCGCCGGAGGAGATGAAGATGACGCGGCCTACCCCGTACCGGCGGCCGGCCTCCAGCACGTTCAGGAAACCATCGAGGTTGATGCGCGCGTCGCGACGCGGGTCTTCCACCGATTTGCGGACGTCGATCTGCGCCGCGTGGTGGTCCACGATATCGAAGCCGCCCACGTCACGGAACAGCGCCTCCGTCTCCGGGCTGCCGATGTCCGCCTGGACGAACTCCGCGCCGGCCGGCACGTTCTCCCGCCGGCCCGTCGACAGGTCATCCACGATCCACACGCGGTCGCCGCGCGCAAGAAACCCCTCGGCCACGTGGCTTCCGATGAACCCCGCCCCCCCCGTGACCAGCACCCGTCTCGAGCTCATTCGTCCTGTGACTCCTTGATGTCGCGCAGATCGATCTGGAACAGGTAGCGGGCCGCCTCCACCACGCCCGGCCCCTTGCCGTTGCTCGCCGCTTCCCGCAGGCGCACCGTCGGCTGGTGCAGCACCTTGTTCAGCAGCTGTTTCGTCAGCACCTCCACCGCCTCCCGGTCCTCCGGCGAAAGGTGCTGCATGCGGCGGAACGTCTTCTCCAGCTCCACGCGCCGCAGGGACTCCGCCCGGCCCCGCAACGCCCGGATCAGCGGCACCACCTCGAGAGACGTGTACCACGCCCAGAACTCGTCCACCGTCGCGGAGACCATCCGTTCCGCCTCGGGCAGCTCGCTCTTCCGCCGCTCCAGGTTCTCATCGACGATCTGCGTCAGGTCGTCGATATCGTACAGGAACACGTTGTCCAGCTCGCCCACCGCCGGCTCCACGTCGCGCGGCAGCGCGATGTCCAGGATCAGCAGCGGATTGCGCGGCCCGCCGGACAACGCCTTCGCCATCAGTGGCCGGGTGATCACGGCGTGCGGGGCCGACGTCGCCGTGGCGACGATGTCCGCCTCGGCCAGCATGTCGCCCAACGCGTCGTACGGCACCGCCCGCCCGCCTACCTTGTCCGCCAGCTCCTGCGCCCGCTGCGGCGAACGGTTCACCACCACCACCCCCTCCACCCCTTCGCCCGTCAACGCCGTCAGCGCCAGCTCGCTCATCTCGCCGGCGCCCAGCACCAGAGCCCGGCGGCCCTTCAGCGACCCGAAGATCTTCTTCGCCAGCTCCACCGCCGCCGCCGGCACCGACGCCGCCCCCATGCCCAGCGCCGTCTCATTGCGCACCCGCCCGCCGACGGACAGCGCCGTCTGGAACAGCCGCGACAGGATGGGCCCCGTCATGGGCGACGACTGCAGCGACGCCGCCAGCTCGTACGCCGCCTTCACCTGCCCCTGGATCTGCGCCTCGCCCAGCACCATGCTGTCCAGGCTCGTGACGACCCGGAACAGGTGCGCCGCCGCCGCCCGCGCACGGTGGTGGTACAGGTATTCCCGCAGCTTCTCCGGGGCCACGCCCGCCCGCTCCGCCAGCAGCACCTCCGCCGCGTCCCGGCTGGCCGACGCCGCCGTCCCCCGTTCCGCCGCCGACGCATCTTCCGCCACCGGCTCCACGAAGTAGAGCTCCGTGCGGTTGCACGTGGACAGGATCACCGCTTCGGCGGCGGCGCCCGTCGACTTCAGCTCGATCATGGCCCGTTCCGCCTGCTGGGGCGTGAAGACGAGCCGTTCCCTGACGTCCAGGGGTGCCGTGTGGTGACTGAGTCCTACGACCGCGAGAGACATCGAACCGGCTACAAGAAAAGGCGTCCCGACGGCATCAGCAGTCGGAGCAGCACGTACGCCACCACCACGACAAGGAACCCCACCACGGAGAACAACGCGCCCCGCCGGTCCCTGCCCGTGCCCACGGTTCGTCCGCCCAGCGCCACCACGAAGATGACCCAGGTCAGCATGCCCCAGAGCACTTTCGGGTTGTCCGCGCCGAACTGCTGATTGAACCGCGACGCCCAGCCCCAGCCGATGAGCAGCCCGAGGGTGAGCGCCGGAAAGCCGATGAGCAGGCCCCAGCCGCCCAATCGGTCGAGGGTCTCGAGGGACGGGAAGAAGCGGAACATGCGGCCGAAGTGTTTGCCCTTCAGCTCGCGGAACTGGAGCAGGTAGAGCAGGCCGGCGGCGAACGCCACCGCCAGCCCCGCGTAGCCGATGAAGGACAGCATCACGTGCAGCCCGAACCAGATGCCCCGGAACGCCAGCGCTTCCCCGGCCGGAGCCAGCCCCAGGACCAGCGCGGCGATGAGGGCCAGGGCCACGATGGGGATGAGCACGAGGCCCAGCGGCCGGGTCTCCTTCAACGACGTGGCGCCCAACGCGGTCAGCGCCACCAGGAACGAGAACGTGGAAAGGGACGGTCCGAGGCCTACCAGCGGCAGCTCGCCGAACCGGGCCGCATACGTCGCCAGGGCCAGCCCGTGAAGGATCACCGCCAGAGCCACCAGCGTGGAGCCCGCCCGGGGAGCGGCCCGCCGCCCACCCGCCAATGATCCGGCGAACACGAGCTCCGCCCCGCCGTACAGCACCACCGCGATTATGCTCAGCGTCGTGATCATTCGTCTCCGCAATACAGACACGGGCGCCTGGTGGCGCCCGCCGTCCGCCCGGGCTCGCGCCCGGCGTTCCCGTCCTGCGGCCGCTCTTCGTTCAGGGCATCTTCCGGGTGACCCGGACCGGGAGTCCCGCGTCCAGCGCCGGATACGCCAGATGGAAAACCCGCGCCGTCGCCGTTCGTTCCATCACGCGCACGACCCGGAGGTCCGCGACCTTCTGCTGGGGGAGCAACTCCTTCACGCGCTTCTTGTTGCCCCAGTGCTCCGGCACGTACGCTTCCAGCTCGTCGCCGATCTTGATGCCGTTGGCGGAACCCAGCGAAATGAAGGCCGTCGCCTCCACGCCGTGGAGCGCATCGTCCTGCGAGAAGCCGAGGATCTCGCCCGTCGCTCCGTCCTTCACCGGCTCGGCCTTCGGCAACGCCGGTGCCGGGAACTCCTCGTAGGGAATCGCCAGCGCGCCGGTGGTCAGCGGCTCGAACTGGTCCATGACCTGCACTTCCATGACTTCGCGCTCCTTGGCGCGCACATCCACCACCGCCGCCGGCCGGATCACCTTGCCGTAGCTGCCCACCTTGCGGCCCACGTTCACCAACACCAGCCGCTGCCCCACCGCCGGCCGCTCGGGCGTCAGGTACGCCAGGTAGAGCACGTCGTAGGGGTACGCCGTTTCCGTCATGCGCCAGGACAGCTTCGACGTGGTCTGCACCTTCACCAGCTTGCCCACCGGCTTCAGCGCATCGGGATTCTCCAGCCATGGCGCCGAGTAGAAGTCGCCCGGGCGTACGTCCGGCTCGACCTTCTTCTCCTCCGTCAGCACCGTCGGACCTTCCGACGTCTCACGCTGCGCCACCGGCTGGGCCGTGTAGAACCGCGTGCGACCCGGCGCAGCCATCGCCACCTGCGTCTGCGCGGGCGCCGCACGCATGGGCGCGCCGGACGTGTCCGCCAGCGCGGGGATGATCAGCTGTTCCGCCGGATAGATCCAGTGCGGGTTCTGCACCGTCCCGGCGTTGGCGTCATAGATCCGGCCCCACTGCCACGGGTTGTGGTAGTAGAACTGGGCAAGGTCCCAGAGGGTGTCGCCCGCCTTCACCACGTGTTGCCGCTGCTGGGCGCCCTGCTGCGCCGGGGCCTGCGGCTCTTGCGCCAGGCCCGGCGTCGCCAGCGCCAGTGCGATCATCGCGAATACAAGCTGTCGTTTCACGGCGCACTCTCCATCAGAGGGTTGGGGCCCAGGCACTCGAATGACCCGCCATGATCGGATCATCGCCGTCCGGCTCGTCCCGGCCCACGCCCGTTTTCCCCGGGGAGAATCGATGAAAGTTAGGCTGTAACTCCCTCGGGGTCAATGCGATCGGTGTGATGGGCGCGAAGCGGCCGGCGTTCAGCCGGCCGCCTTTGCGAACTCCCGCGCCCAGTACGTCATGATGAGGTCGGCGCCGGCACGCTTGATGGACAGCAGCGCCTCCCTCATGGCAGCGTCCAGGTCGAGCCAGCCCAGGCGGGCGGCGGCCTGGATGGCCGCGTACTCACCGGACACGTGGTAGGCGGCCAGCGGGTAGCGCGTCTCTTCCTTGACCCGGCGGATGATATCCAGATACGCCAGGGCGGGCTTGACCATGACGATGTCGGCGCCTTCCTCGATGTCCAGCAGGACCTCGCGCACCGCCTCGTCGCCGTTGGCCGGATCCATCTGGTAGGAGCGCCGGTCTCCGAACTGGGGCGCGCTCTCCGCCGCATCGCGGAACGGGCCGTAGAACGCCGACGAGAACTTGGCGGCGTAGGACATGATGGGAATGTGGGTGTAGCCGTCGTCGTCCAGGGCTTCCCGGATCGCCGCCACTCGCCCATCCATCATGTCGCTGGGCGCCACCATGTCCGCGCCCGCACGGGCATGGCTCAGCGCCTCCCGGGCCAGCAGGCTCAGCGTTTCGTCGTTGGCCACGTCGCCGTCCCGGATCACGCCGCAGTGGCCGTGGGAGGTGTACTCGCACATGCACACGTCCGTGATCACCACCAGGTCCGGCACTTCCTTCTTCACCGCCCGCACGGCTTCCTGCACCACCCCGTGCTCGGCCCACGCCTCGCTGCCCTGCTCGTCCTTGTGCTCCGGGATGCCGAACAGCAGCACGGCCGGCACGCCCAGCTCCGCCGCCTCCGCCGCGTCCTTGACCAACTCGTCCACCGAGGTCTGGGCCACCCCCGGCATCGATTCCACCGGCTTGCGCACGCCCTCGCCGGGCACCGCGAACAGCGGGAGAATCAGGTCATCCACCCGCACCACCGTCTCCCGCACCATGCGCCGCAGCGTCGGCGTACGGCGGAGCCGGCGCATCCTGTAATCTGGGAAAGTCGACATGTCTCCCGTTCAATCTCTGATCGACGATCGGCGATCGGCGATCGACGTTTGCGTCCCGGGTCACACAACGTGCCCGGTAGACCACACGTTAACAGTGGCGACCGCGGCCGGACACCGCCAGCCGCCACGCCGCGCGGCGCCCGCGCGGCGCCACATTCTGCCCATGCCGGGGGCCCACGCCTAGCCCCCGGGAGGCGGGCCTCCCAGCGGCGGCGAAGCCGGCGCGTCCTGCTGCGACGAAGCCGGCGCGTCCTGCTGCACCGCGGGCGCGGCCTCCTGCAGCAGCACGCGCAGCACGCGCGCGTCCTCGCGCGGGCCTGAGTAGTAGTTGCGGCGCCGGCCGACGATGCG
>CAZUFP010000012.1:0-23785 GCA_964619835.1 uncultured Gemmatimonadaceae bacterium
GAGGGTGAACCGAGGAGGGTGAACCGAGGAGGGTGAACCGAGGAGGGTGAACCGACGCGGGTGAACCGACGCGGATACGGCGAGGCGGATGGTCCAAGCTGGATACTCCGAGAGGCTACAGCGAGGCCGATGAGCCGAGGCCGCAGCCTCGCGCTCCGGGCCCGATTTAGCCTTCGCCACACGCCGCCCCTCCAAGGTCGCCCTCGCTTCACCGCCCTCGCCGTACCCTCCTCGCCGTACCCTCCTCGCCGTACCCTCCTCGCCGTATCGCCCTCGCCGTACCCTCCTCGCCGTACCGCCCTCGCCGTACCCTCCTCGTTTCACCCGCCTCGCCGTACCCTCCTGGAAGTATCCTCCTCGCTTCACCCGCCTCGCCGTACCCTCCTAGAAGTATCCCAGCAGCTTTGCCACGACGGCGGCCGGGTCGGCGGCGGCCATGACGGCGCCCACGACGGCGATGCCGGCGGCGGCGGTGCGGGCGATGTCGGGGGCGCGTTCTGCGTTGATGCCGCCGATGCCGATGACGGGGATGTTCACGGCGCGGGCGACGCGGTCGAGGCCGTCGAGGCCGATGGCGTCCCCGGCGTCGGCCTTGGTGGTGGTCGGGTAAACGGTGCCGCAGCCGATGTAGTCGGCCCCATCCTGCTGGAGGCGGCGGGCGGTGTCCGGGTCGTCGGTGGACGTGCCGATGAGGAAGCGGGGTGGGGCGACGCGGCGTGCGTCGGCGACGGGCAGGTCGTGGGGGCCCAGGTGAACCCCGTCGGCGCCGGCGGCCAGGGCCACATCGAGACGGTCGTTGACGAAGAGGAGGGCGCCGTGCTGGCGGGTGAGGGTACGCAGGGCGACCGCCTGCTGGTGGAGCTCGCGTGCGCTGGCGTGCTTGTCCCGGAGTTGTATGGCGGGGGCGCCGGCGGCGAGGCAACGAGCGACGACGTCGTGTAGGTCACGGGGCAGGGCGAGGTCCCGGTCCGTGATGACGATGAGTCGCAGATCGAGGGGCGGCCGAACCACGGTCAGTGGGAGCGGGTGGGCGAACTGTCGGGCCGGGCGCTCTGGAGCTGGCGTCGCAGGCGGCGCATGCGGGCGATGGCGCGGTTGTGCTCGACGAGGGTGCGGCTGAACACGTGGGACCCGTCCGGCGCGGCGACGAAATAGAGGTAGCGGACATCCGCCGGGTGGAGGACGGCGTCGATGGCGTCGGCGTCCGGCGAAGCGATGGGTCCGGGCGGAAGCCCGCGGTGCCGGTAAGTGTTGTACGGGTTGTCGGCCACCCTGTCGATGTCGGCAAAGAGAAGGCGTTCGTGGTGCTCGCCGAGTGCGTACTGGACGGTTGGATCGGCCTGGAGCAGGTAGCCGAGGCGCAGGCGGTTCCGATAAACGGCGGCGATGAGCGGCAGCTCGTCCCGGTGGCGCGCTTCCTTCTGGACGATGGAGGCGAGGGTGACGACCTGGCGCTCGGACATGCCGATGGAGTCTGCACGGGCCTGGCGGGCGGCGGTCCAGACAGCCTGGAATTCTCGCACCAACCGGCCGACGAGGGTGTCGAGGGGCGCGCCGGCCGGCACGATGTAGGTGGCCGGGTAGAGGTAGCCTTCCAGGGTCGGGCCGGGCACGTTCCAGCGAGTGGCGGATGCGGTGTCCCGCAGGACCCGGAGCACGGAGTCGGGATCCAGGCCCGCCATGCCGGCCAGCCGGGGCGCGATCTGGCGCAGGTCCCAGCCTTCCGGGATGACCAGCTTCTCGGTGAGGATGTGGCCGGCCGTCAGGTCGTCCAGCACGGTGTGCCACGGGGTACCGGGCGCGAACGCGTAAGTGCCGGGCTTGATGTTCTGGGTGGCGCCGGTCAACCGGGCGTAGACACCGAACCACCAGCGTGAGTGGACGATGCCGCGGGCGACCAGAGAGTCGGCGACGCTGCCGAACGACGCGCCTTGCGACACGCGCACGCGTTGCGGCTCGCCGGAGGGCGTGCCGCCGCACGCCGCCAGCAGCAAGCTCCCGACGAGGCCGGCAGCGAAGGCCGTGCGCACGCGCCTCATGGCCGTGGCCTCATGTCGAGGAAGGCCTGCAGGATGAGCGCGGCGGCCGCCGCGTCGATGCGGCCCTTCCGCTCGCGCTCCGACCGGGGCAGGCCAATGGCGCGCACGGCGCGCTCGGCTCGGGCGGAGGTCATGCGCTCGTCCTGGTAGTGGAGCGGGAGGCCGGCACGGACGGCCAGCTTGTCGCCGAACGCCCGGGTCTCCCGGGTCCAGTCGCTTTCCTCGCCATCGCTCTGCAGGGGGAGTCCGACGACGATCTCGGCGACGTCGTGCTCCTGGATGACGCGCTCGATTTCGGCGAACGGGGGCCGTTTGCCCCGACGTCGTAGCACGGCGGTGAAAGGCTGCGCGATCATGCCGGATGGGTCGCTCAGGGCGAGGCCGATGCGGCGCTCGCCGTAGTCGACGCCCAGAAAGCGTGGCACCTAGTCGAGCGCCGCCAGGGAAGCGTCAACGGATTCGCCGTCGACCAGATGGGCGTAGACGGCCGAGAGCGCTTCGCGGCTGCCGAACAGGAAGCGGCAGCGGTCGTCGCCCTTGGACTTGCATTCCGTCTGCAGCACGGCCACGTCGGCGCCAGCGGTACGGCCCAGCAGATTGGCGAGCAGGCCGGTAGTGAAGAAGCAGCTGGGCCGTTTGGCCGCCGACACGGTGTGCGATTCGAACCAGTCCGTGGTGTCGAGGGCCCCGACCCCGGCGTGCACGGGCTCGTGCCGCAGCTCGCCCCAGCCGAGCTGATGGAAGATGTGGCCGAGCTGCCGGAAATACTCCGTGAGTGGCAGGTCGGCGACGTTCGCGTCCCCCGTCAGACCGGCCAGGTGTTCGAACACGGCGTCTCCCGCCGCGTAGCCGGCCTTCTGGAGCGCGGCGGCCGCGGCGTCGGCGCCCACGGCGTCGGCCAGGGCGCGACGCAGCGCGCCGAGCGAAGCAACGGGAAGCCGGATGTCGGTGTTGAGCGACGTCGTAGACATTGTTCCTCTCCGTTCAATCTTCGGCGCCGGCGAGCGCCTTCAACGCTTCTTCCGTGAGGACCGGCACGCCGAGGGCGCGGGCGCGTTCCAGCTTGGAGCCCGGGTTCTCGCCCACCACGAGATAATCAGTGGCGCCGGTGACGCTGCCCGAGACGCGGCCGCCGTAACGCTCGATGAAAGCGGCCGCTTCTTTACGGCTGAGCGTCCGCAGGGTGCCGGTCACCACGAACGTGAGCCCGGCCAGCGAGGCGGCCTGCGCCCGCTCCACCGGCTCCGTCATGTTTACCCCGGCGGCCCCCAACCGGTCAATGACCGATCTGTTCTTCGGATCGGCGAAGTAGGCCACCAGTGCGTCCGCCGTGGTCTCGCCGATGCCGTGCACGGCAGCCAACTCGTCGCGCGACGCGGCCATGAGCATGTCCATGTCGCCGTACTCGCGCGCCAGCAGCCGGGCAGCCTGCGTGCCGACGTGGCGCACGCCGAGGGCGACGAGCAGCCGTGACAGCGGCTGGCTGCGGCTGGCCTGGATCGCGTCGACGAGGTTCCGGGCGGAAAGGTCCGCAAAACCTTCCAGTTTCGCAAGATCCGCGACGTCGAGGGCGTAGAGGTCGGCGTAGTCGTGGATCAGGCCTTCATCGAGGAGCTGACGCACCGTCTGGCCGCCCAGGCCACGGATGTCCAGGCCGCCCTGGGACGCGTAGTGGACCAGTCCCTCGTAGATACGGGCGGGACAGGAGGAGTTGGGGCAGTAGCGCATCACTTCGCCTTCCGGCGCCTCTACCGGCGAGCCGCACACGGGGCACACCTCCGGCGGCCGGTACGGCGTCTCGTCGCCGGTGCGCTCTTCCGTCAGCGGGCCCACGACCTGGGGGATGACGTCGCCGGCCCGCTTCACCAGCACCCGGTCGCCCTGCCGCAGGTCCTTGCGGGCGATGTCGTCGAAGTTGTGCAGGGTCGCCAGTTTGACGGTGGCGCCGCCGATCTCGACGGGCTCCAGCTCGGCGTACGGGTTCAACGACCCCGTGCGGCCCACGTTCACACCGATGCGCAGCAGGCGCGTGGTGGCCAGGTCGGGGGCGAACTTGTAGGCAATGGCGAAGCGCGGCTCGCGCTGGCCTACGATGCCAAGCTCCGGCCACAGGGCCAACGGCGCCACTTTGACGACGGTGCCGTCGATTTCGTAGTCCAGGTCCGCACGTTTCGACTCGGATTCCTGCACGTAACGCACGACGTCTTCCAGGGACGCGCAGCGGCGGAACTCGGGGTTCACCGGTACGCCCCACTCGCGGAGCAGCTCGAGGACGTCGGCCTGCGTCTCCACGGGCAGGCGCTCGTTGCGGTCCGGGTCCAGCTGGACCTGGTAGCCGAAGAAATGGAGCGGCCGCTCGGCAGTGACCTTCGGATCCAGCTGGCGCAGGCTGCCGGCGGCGGCGTTGCGCGGATTCGCGAACGTGGGCTCCCCACGGGCGGCCCGGCGCTCGTTCAGGCGCTCGAAGCCCGACAGCGACATGTACACCTCGCCCCGGATCTCGAACCGCGCCGGCATGTTCGTTCCGTCCCGGAGCTGCAACGGGATGTCGTGGATCGTGCGCAGGTTCCGGGTGACGTCCTCGCCCTGCACGCCGTTGCCCCGGGTGGCGCCGCGCGCCAGCACGCCGTTCTCGTAGAGCAGCGCGATGGCGAGGCCGTCGATCTTGAGCTCGGCCACGTAGCCGGCGGTGCGCACCTCGGAGACGATGCGTGCGTTGCGGTCTTCCCAGGCGCGCAGCTCGTCGGCGTTGAACGTGTTGTCCAGGGAGAACATGGCCGCCAGGTGCGGGACCTTGGCGAACTGGTCGGCCGGTTCGGCGCCCACGCGCTGCGTGGGCGAGTCCGCCGTCCGCAGCTCCGGGTGAGCGGCCTCGAGCTCCTTGAGCTCGCGCATGAGCCGGTCGTACTCGGCGTCCTCCATGCGCGGCGCATCGAGGACGTAGTACTGGTAGTTGGCGTCGTTCAGAATACGGCGCAGCTCACGGGCCCGCTGCGCGGCGGCCTCGTGGACCAATGGCGGCGTCTCCTTGAAGGATGGGGTCGCGACGTCGTTCGGAACGTGCCAGAAATGGCGATGCCGCAACAGTCCCGTCAAGGCTTGGCGGTTCGATTGCGCGCGGATGGCGGCGGACCTATGCTCCATCGTACGTCTGCGGCACGTCCCCGGCCGGCGGCGGGAAGGCCGGACGGGGGGCGCCGCGGGCCGGCAGGCGGCATGGCGGTTGCGTTCGGGTTCTCGCACGGGCATCGCAGATCGAGAGGTGCGAAGATGGGATACTACGACGAGGAATCGCAGGCCTTGAGCTTCCTGGCGGGATTCGTGCTGGGCGCCACGCTGGGCGCGGGTGCGGCCCTGCTGATGGCGCCGCAGAGTGGACGGCGGACGCGGCGGCAGTTGCTGCACGCCGTGGATGACGCGCGATACGCCGCGGAGAACCGGCTGGAAGACCTGTCGGAGGACCTGCGGGACGCGATGGACAGCGGCCGTCGCAAGCTGAACCTCTGAAGCGATGGAGCTCACCAACCCGGGCCGGCCACGGTTGACGTCGGCCGACATGGCGCCGCTGTTCCGGCGCGCGTTCCCCGACGAGCGGTTCATCGTGGTGAGCAACCGGGAGCCGTACGAACACCGGTGGGGCGAGGACGTGGGCGAGGTCCGCGTGAAACGCCCCGCCGGTGGCCTTATCTCGGCCCTGGACCCGCTGCTGCAGTCGGTGGGCGGCGTATGGATCGCGTGGGGCAGCGGCGACGCCGACGCGGCGGTGGTGGACGAGGATGACCGCATCCGCGTGCCGCCGGAAGAAGGCCTGTACACGCTCCGGCGGCTCTGGCTCGACCAGCACGACATCAACCGCTATTACCTGGGTTTTGCGAACCAGTTTCTGTGGCCGCTCTGCCATCTGCGTCCGGCGCTGACCCGGGTGCGTGCCCGCTACTGGGAGCGTTATAAGCGGGTGAACCGACGCTTCGCAGAGGCGGTGCTGGATGAGGCCCGGGGCGCACGCGCGGCCGTATGGTTCCACGACTACCACCTGGCGCTGGCTCCGGGGTATGTTCGCGCACGCCGTCCCGAGTTGACCCTCGCCCATTTCTGGCACATTCCGTGGCCGCCGCTGGAGATCTACGAGGTAACGCCCCAGGCGAGCGACCTTGTGCGGGGCATGCTTGCCAGCGACCTGGTGGGTTTCCACCTGCGCTCCTTCGGAGACCATTTCCTGTCTGCGGCCGAGCAGATCGCCGGGGCTGCCGTGGACTGGGACGAGCGCACGGCGACGCTGGACGGCCACACGTGCCACGTGCGCCATCACCCCATCTCCATCGACGTGGCGGCCTTCCAGACGGCGGCGGCGGACGGGGACGCCGAAGCGCAGGTGGAGCGTCTGCGGGCGCGCTACTGTCCGGAGGGTGGGCAGCTGGGCATCGGCGTGGACCGGATGGACTACTCGAAGGGCCTGCCGGAGAAGCTGAAGGCGCTGGACATTCTGTGGGAACGCTACCCGGAATACCGGGGCCGTTTCTCGTTCGTGCAGGTGGCCGTGCCGAGCCGTGCCGACATCGAGGCCTATGATGAGCTGACGCAGAAGGTCGAGCGGCTCACGTGGGAGATCAACGACCGGTACGGCACCGCGGACTGGCAGCCGGTGCATCTGATCAAGCAATCGTTGCCGTCGCACCGGTTGGCGGTGCTGTACCGGGCGGCCGACCTGTGCGTTGTCAGCTCGCTGCAGGATGGGATGAACCTGGTAGCGAAGGAGTACGTCGCCAGCCAGCTTGATCTGCGCGGGGTGCTGCTTCTGTCGCGCTTCACGGGCGCGTCGGGCGAGCTGCCGCAGGCCATCGAAGTGAACCCGTACGACCCGGAGGCCTTCGCGCTGGCGGTGCGGGACGCGCTGACCATGCCGCGCGAGGTCCGGGCGGAGACGATGAAACAGATGCAGGCATCACTGCGCACCATCTTCGATTGGATGGCGGGCATCTTCAGCGACTGGGGCGAGCTGTCCCGCTCGGCCCAGCTCGCCTTTCCGGTAAACGGCATGTCCGCGGACATGCCCGAACCGGCACCGGACCAGTGACGGGCCCGGCCGGGGGCATGGTTCCATACTACCTGATACAGAAGAAGCGCGACGGGACGGCGTTGGAGCCGGGCGAAGTCCGGGCGTTCTTCCGCGCGTTCCAGTCCGGGGCCCTGCCCGACTACCAGATGGCGGCCTTCCTGATGGCCGTGTACTGGCGCGGCATGGGTGCGGCGGAGCTGGCGGCGCTGGTGGACACGATCATGGAATCGGGCGCGGTCGTGGACTTTCCCGACGACGGGGTGCCGCGCGTGGACAAGCACTCCACCGGTGGGGTGGGGGACAAGGTGTCGCTGGTGCTCGCGCCGCTGGTCGCGTCGTTGGGCGTGCAGGTCCCCATGATGAGTGGCCGCGGCCTGGGCCACACCACCGGCACCGTGGACAAGCTGGAGTCCATCCCCGGCTTCCGCACCGACCTGTCCCTGGAGGCGTTCACGGCGCAGGTCCAGCGCATCGGCTGCGCGCTCATCGGCCAGACGGACCGGATCGCGCCCCTGGACGGGCGGCTGTACGCCCTGCGCGACGTCACGGCTACCATCGAGTCGGTTCCGCTCATCGCTTCCAGCATCATGAGCAAGAAGCTGGCGGAGGGCATCGACGGCCTCGTGCTGGACGTGAAGCGGGGGGGCGGCGCGTTTCTCCGGGACCTGGACTCCGCGCTGGCGCTGGCGAAGACCATGATCGATATCGGCACGGAGCGGGGCCGGCGCGTCGTCGTGCTCGTGAGCGCCATGGACCGTCCCCTGGGCCGCGCGGTGGGGAACGCGGTGGAGACTGCGGAGGCCATCGAGACATTGCGGGGCGAGGGCCCGGCGGACCTCCGGGAGCTGACCCTGGCGCTGGCGGCGGAGATGCTCCGGGTGGGCGGCGTGGCCGACGACCGGGAGGAAGCCCGCCGTTCGGCGGCCGCGGCTCTCGCGGACGGCCGCGCCCTCGAACGCATGCGCCGGATCATCGCGGCGCAGGGCGGCGACCCCGGCGTGCTGGACGACCCGACCCGGCTGCCGCAGGCGGCCGTTCGACGCGTGGTGGAGGCGCTGTCCGACGGCATGGTGCAGGGCATCGATGCCCGGGCTCTGGGCCAGGGCGTCGTGGCGCTGGGTGGTGGGCGGGTCCGGCTGGACAGCAAGCTCGACCTGTCCGTCGGGTTCCGGCTGGCCGTGACGCCCGGCGAAGAGGTGGCGCGAGGCCAGCCGTTGGGGGAGGTGCTGGCGGGGACGGACGCCGACGCCGATGAAGGCGTCCGCATACTGGCCGATGCCGTCCGCGTGGGCGCGGACCGTGGCGTGCCGCTCCTGCCCCTGATCTCGCATCGGGTGACGGCGGACGGCGTCGAGGCGTTGGACCCCGCCGGCTGACGAAACGGGCGCCGCGATCGCGGCGCCCGTTCTCGATGGACGGCGTTTCTGGCCCCCCGATTCCCTCAGAGGCCCGGCGGCGGTCCTGCGGGTTGCGGCCCGCCCGGCGTGCTCGGGGGCGGTGACTCCGGCCGGCGGTAGCGGGCGGGAATCAACGAGTCGGGAGGCACCGAGTCCTGGGCCATGGAATCCGCCGGCACGTCCAGCCCGCGCAGCGGAGCACCGAACGCGGCGGGCCCGTGCAGGTCGCACATCTCCGTGGGCTCCGTTCCCGGGATGAACACCTCCCAACGGACCAGGTCCCTGGGACACCACTGGGTGGCCAGCTTGCCGCTGCGGGCGTCGATCTGCTTCACCACCATGCCTTCCGGGATGATCCAGTCCGGCGGCACCTGCATGAGGGGCGTGGTCGTTTCCTCCCGCATGGCCGGGTCCGTGGAGTCTTCCTCCGCCACATCGGCGCTGTCGCGGCCGAAATAGACCTGGCGCATGAAGTCCGCCCACACCGGGGCGGCGTATTTCCCGCCCGCCGCGCCCCGGGCGATGGTGCGCGGCATGTCAAAGCCGAACCAGGTGCCGGCGAGCAGCGTGGGCGTGAAGCCCATGAACCAGACGTCGGTGAAGTCGTTGGTCGTGCCCGTCTTGCCGGCGGCCGGAAGCGAATAGGGCAGGGCGCCGCGCCGCGGATCGCGCACGGCATAGGCGCTGCCCCGGTTCACGACGTCGCGCATCATGTCCAGCATGATGAACGCGACCTTGTTGTTCAGCACCGAATCCTGCTCGGGCTCCGTCTGCCACACGACGTTGCCGCTGGCGTCCTCCACGCGCAGGATGGGCCGCGGCTTCACCCGGACGCCCATGTTGTCGAAGGTGGTGTAAGCTTCCGCCACCTGGATGGGAATGACGCTGGCCGCGCCGATGGCGGTGGACGGGACCCGGGGGATGGGCGTCTGGATGCCCAGGCGCTGGGCGAGCTGCGCCACCGTCTCGATGCCCACCTCCATGCCCAGCTTGACCGCCACCACGTTGATGGAGCGGTAGAGGGCTTCCCGAAGGGTCATGGGACCCTTGAAGTCGCCCGTGTAGTTCGTCGGCGACCACTTCGTGCCGTCCGCTTCATCCAGCGTGACGGGCGTGTCGTAGATGATGTGGGACGCCGGGATGCCACTGGCCAGCGCCGCCGTGTAGACGAACGGCTTGAACACGGACCCCGGCTGGCGGCGCGCCTGGATGGCGCGATTGAATTTGGAGTCCTGGAAGTTGCGCCCGCCGATGAGCGCCTTCACGTCCCCCGTCCCGGGGTCGAGGGCCAGGAACATGCCCTGGATGTACGATGTGTCGTTGTAGACCCGCAGGGAGTCCGGCTTCGCTTCGAACTGGGCGTAGGTCGGGTAGCGGTAGAGCGAATCCGTCTCGATGCGCTCGTAGCCGCGGCGCATGGCGTCCTTGGCCAGGCGCTGCATGTTCACGTCGAGCGTCGTGTAGACGCGATAGCCGGCAGTGTAGAGGTCGCTGCCGAAGCGGTCGTCCAGGATGCCGCGCACCCACTCGACGAAGTACGGCGCCAGCGTGCCCTCGTCGGGGTTGGCACGCTGCGTCGGCACGGGTGTCTGCTTCCAGGCGTCCGCCTCCTCCCGGGTCATGTAGCCCTGCTTCGCCATCAGGTCCAGGACCAGGTTGCGCCGGTTCATGGCCCGCTCCGGGTGCGCCAACGGGTCGTACACGCCGGGCAGGTTCACCACGGCGGCCAGCAGCGCCGCCTGGCCGGGATCCAGGTGGGAGGCCGGGATGCCGAAGTAGTTGCGGGCGGCCGATTCGATGCCGTACCAGCCGTGGCCGTAATTGATCTGGTTGATGTAGGCCTGGAGGATCTGGTTCTTCGTGTAGACCTTCTCCAGGTCGAGGGCAACGTGCAGCTCCTTCAGCTTGCGGCGGAAGGACTGGTCGAAGCCGATCTCCTCGATGAACATGTGCCGCGCCAGCTGCACCGTGATGGTGCTGCCGCCGCCGTGGATGCCCCCCTTCACCACCATGTTCTTCGCGGCACGCAGGTAGCCGTAGATGTCGAAGCCGGGGTGATGGTAGAAGCGCTTGTCCTCCACGGCGACGAACGCTTCCGGCACGTATGCCGGCAGGCTGTCGATGTCCACCGGCGTGCGACGCTGCTGGGCCAGCTCTGCCAGCAGGCTGCCGTCCGCGGCCAGGATCTTCGTCGACTGCTTGGGCTCCCACGTGTTCAGCTGCGCGATGGACGGGCAGTCGTAACAGACGTTGTTCCAGCTGCCCAGCGCGACGCCGGCGCCGCCGGCCACCAGCGCCAGCGCGACCAGGCCGCCCACCCACAGGATCCGTTTCCGGCGCGAGCCGTTCTTCTTCGGTGTTTCCGTGTCCATGATTCCTGATTCCGTTCCAGCTTCGCCGGTTCTACACGTGGACCGGCGGCCGGGGTCCTCAGCGTCCGCGCAGCCCGGCGAGGGCCCGCAGCTGCTCGTCGAGCCGGGACTCCAGCAAGCGCTTGCGCTCCTTCTGCGTATCCGTCGGCGGGTAAAGGGAGCCCTGCTGCGCCCCGCTGCCCGTGAGTTGTGAGGCGAGGCCGAAGATGCCCCGCCGCAGGCGGTTGAGCCCGTCCCGCACGGTGCTCACCGAGTCGGCGCGCGCGGCAAGGTCCGCCGACGCGCCGCCTGCCTTCCGCAGGGAATCCACCTGCGCCCGCAGCCTGCGGCTCAGCTGCTCCGCGTCCCGGGCGGCCTGCGCAACCTTCTGCTGCATGTCCTGCACCGACAGCAGGAACGACTCCCGCTCCCTGTACTGGGCGTCGGTGATGGGCATCAGGGGATCGCCCCGCACCACGATGGGCCGGGACACCCGATTGCCGTCCGCGATCAACGTGGCCGTGTAGGTGCCGGGGGACACGAACGGCCCCCTGGGACCGATGGGCTGGGGCAGGTCGGCCCCGCTCTGCTCACCGCCGAACGTGCCGGCGGACGGCGGTGGTTCGTGTCGCAGGTCCCACGTCACCGTCTCGATCACGCCCGCATCGCCCGGGACGGCCAGCGTGCGCACCAGGTTGCCATCCGGGGCGGTGATCTCGATGCGCGCGTCCTTCGCCGCCTGGCCGAGGTGGTAGCGCAGGATGGCGCCGAACGGCGCGTTCGTGCCGGCGTAGAAGTCCTGGCCCCGGTACGACGTGTCCTTCCAGTACTGGTGGATGGTGGCCCGCCGGACGGGGAACAGGTGTGCGGGCTCGGCGGCCACGGTGCTGGACCACGACGCCAGGAAGCTCGCGTCGTCCAGGATCCACAGGCTGCGGCCGTGCGTCGCCACCACCAGGTCCTTCTCCCGCGGGTGGATCAGCAGGTCGACGTAGAGGGTCGTGGGCAGGTTGGCGCCGAAGCGCTGCCAGTGGCCACCCGCGTCCAACGAGATCCACAGCGCGTGCTCGCTGCCCAGGAACAGCACGTCCGGGTTGTCCGGGTGCTCGATGATCTCGTGCACGGAGCCGGCGCCGTCCAGGCCCGTGGTGATAGGCGTCCAGGACTGGCCGAAGTCTGCCGTGCGGAACACGTAGGGCCGGAAATCGCCGTCCCGGTGGGCATCGAACGCGGCATAGGCTACGCCCGGCGCGCTGCGGGACGCGGTCACGCGGCTGACGTAGGTGCCGTTCCGCACGCCCTGCACGTTGCGGGACACCTCCACCCAGGTCTGCCCTCCGTCCCGGGACACCTCGAGGTTGCCGTCGTCGGTGCCCACCCAGAGGATCCGGCCGTCCAGCGGCGACTCGGCGATGGCCGTGATCTCACCGTAAGAGGACGTGCCGTCGTTCCGGGAGATCTTGATGTCCGCGCCCCTGACGCCCATGAGCGTCAGGGTGTCGCGGTCGATCTGCCGGGACAGGTCCTTCGTGTAGCTCCAGCTCTCGCCCCGGTCGTGGGAGATGTAGAGGCGGTTGCAGCCCAGGTACACGGTCTTCGGGTCGTGGCGGGACACCAGGCTGGGCGAGACCCAGTCGCAGCGGGCTTCCTCGCCGGCCGGCGGGTTGGGCACGACGTCCATGATGTCGCCCGTGGTGCCGTCGACCCGGGTCCAGCTGCCGTCCTGGGCGTTGGAGAAGACGTAGCGGTAGCCGGTGGCGGTGGTGTCCAGCTGGTCGAACATGCCGTCGCCGAAGCCGATCTGGTGCCAGTCGTCGTTGATGATGCCGGCCCAGTGGCGGGTGTCGCTGGGACCCATCCAGCTGTGGTTGTCCTGCATGCCGCCGTAGATCCAGTACGGCTCGCGCATGTCGACGCCGATGCCGTAGAACTGCCCGATGGGGAAGTTGTTCATGCGGATGTAGCTGGTGCCGCGGTCCCACGTCTCGTAGAGCCCCGCGTCCCCACCCAGGTAGAAGTGGTCCGGGTTGGTGGGGTCGATCCACAGGGCGTGGTGGTCCGAGTGCAGGCCCACGTCGTAGGTCGGGCGGGCGGAAATCTCCACGAACGTGCGGCCGCCGTCCTCACTCCGGAAGGAGCGGGTGGCCAGCGTGTAGACCCGGTTCTCGTTGGTGGGGTCGATGAAGATCTCGCTGTAGTACATCGGCCGGATGTTCTGGTCGTTCACCTTCTTCCAGCTCTCGCCGCCGTCCTCGGTGCGGTAGACGCCGCCCTCGGTGGGGTGCTCGATGATGGCGTTCAGCACCCGCGGGTTGGTGCGGGCGATGGCGAGGCCGATGCGGCCCTTGTCGCCGGCGGGCAGGCCGTTGGTCAGCCGCTGCCAGTGGGCGCCGCCGTCCGTGGTCTTCCAGATGCCGCTGCCGGGCCCGCCGCCGTTGAAGCCCCAGGTGCGGCGCAGCCGCTGGTACGTGGCCGCGTAGAGCGTGTTGGGGTCCTTCGGGTCCATGACCAGGTCGACGGCGCCGGTGAGCGTGTCCACGAACAGCACGTTCTGCCAGGTCCGGCCGCCGTCCGTCGTTTTGAACACGCCCCGCTCCGTGCTGGGCTCCCAGAGATTGCCCAGCGCCGCGACGTAGGCGATGTCCGGGTTGGTGGGGTGCACGACGACCCTGCCGATGGCACGGGTGTCATCGAGGCCCACGTGGCGCCAGGTCGCGCCGGCATCGTCGGAGCGGTACACGCCGTCGCCCCACGAGCTGCTCTGGCGGTTGTTCTGCTCGCCGGTGCCGGCATAGAGCACGTCGGGATTGGACGGCGCGATGGCGATGTCGCCGAACGTGCTGACGGGCTCGTGGTCGAAGATGGGCGTCCACGTGGTGCCCTTGTTCTCCGTCTTCCAGAGGCCGCCCGACGCGGTGGCCACGTAGATGACCGACGGGTTGTCCGGCAGCGCCTCGATGTCGTGCACGCGACCGCCCGTGACCGCCGGTCCGATGGACCGGAACTGGAGCGCGCTGAAGAGCCGGGGCACCTCCGGCCGGGTCGTCTGGGCGTGTACGATGGCGGGCAGCCCGGCCAGGGCCAGGAGCGGAAGCAGACCACGCAACGTTCGGGATGGCATGTCGGTTCATCCTCTCGAGAGAGGTCTCGAATTCACCGTTGACGGGATGATGGGCCTCGGCTTGTTCGGCAGCGGCCTCAATGTATTCCCGGGCCTGCGGAGGCGCCAACCGGAGAGCCGCGCCCGAGGGGCCGGCGCCCGGCCTGACCGCGTGTCCGGCGTCACGCGCCCGTCACGAGCGAGCCCAGCGCCGCGTAGATGGCGGGATTGCCGGCCAGGACGGTGGTTGTCGCGCCGTCCGCGCGCAACAGGTCCTCCTCGCCCGCCAGCGTTGTGACGCGCGCACCCGCTTCCCGGGCGATGAGGGTGCCCGCCGCGATGTCCCAGGGGGCCAGCCAGAGCTCCCAGAATCCGTCGAGCTGGCCGGCGGCCAGTTGACAGAGGTCCAGTGCGGCGGCCCCGGCGCGGCGAATCCCGGCCGTGTGGCGCAGGACCTGGTCGAACTGGCGCAGGTAGTCCGGCAGGACATGGGTTGCCTTGAACGGGAAGCCCGTGCCGATGAGGGCGCGTCCGAGCCGGTCGATGCGCGAGGCGTGGATGGCCGTGCCGTCGCGGTATGCGCCGCCGCCGGCGGTGGCGTGCCACACGTGGTTGCGCGCGCTGTCGATGACGACGCCGGCCACGGGCCGGCCCCGGTGCGTGACCGCCACCGACGCGGCGTACGCGGGATAGCGGTGCAGGTAGTTGGTGGTGCCGTCCAGCGGGTCCACGATCCAGAGCCAGTCGGATCCGTTCGAGGTCTGCTCTTCCCGGGACTCTTCGGCGAGGATGTCGTGGCCGGGCGCCCGGCGCGCCAACACCTCCAGGATGCGGTCCTGGGCTTCGTGGTCCACCGCCGTGACGAAGTCGGCCGTGCTCTTTTCCGACCAGGCCTCGGGCGGCACCGTGCCCAGGCGGTCCCGATGGACGGCGGCGGCGGCTCCGGCCGCGTCCCGCGCTATGTCCAGCAGATCCTGCGTCTCCATGGCTCCTGTGTGTCGCGAAGGTTCGCTGCGTGGCTTAACATTGGGGAAAGGTGGTGGCGGGTCCAGTCGGCAGACATCTTGCGCGTCTATCCTGTGAGAGCAGCAACTTGGCGGGAGGAACGCAGATGGCGAGGACTCCAGAAGAGCGGGTGCTGGTGGCCGTGTGCGAGGAATGCGGCCGCGAGTACTTCTTCCAGGAAGGCATGCCGGACGGGCTGGCGTGCGATCGGTGCGGCAACCAGGTGTTCCGCACGTTCGAAGCCGACACCGCACCGGACGAGGTGGATGAGGAGTTCCGGGAGGAGACGGAGCGGGATCTCGCGCCGGACGACCCGGAGGGCGACGTCGTGGATGGCGACATCCGCGACCTGAAAAGGATCTGAGCGCGGGCCGCTGGCCGTGGGGGTGCCGGGCCGCCTGCGCCGGGCGAGGAGGCGTTGATGGCGGACGTGTTCGCTTCGCTGCATCCGCAGTGGCTCAGCCTGCTGGGCCGGCTGGGGCTGGCGGCGGTGCTGGGTGGCCTCGTGGGCCTGGAGCGCGAGCTCAGCGGCAAGCCTGCGGGGCTGCGCACCAACCTCCTGATCTGCGTGGGCGCGGCCCTGCTGACGGACCTGTCGCTGGTGGTGGCGCAGCGTCCCCACACCGGCATGAACGCGGACCCGGCGCGCATCGCGGCGCAGATCGTGAGTGGCATCGGCTTCCTGGGCGCCGGGACGATCATCCAGGCGCGCGGCGGCGTCATGGGCCTGACCACGGCGGCCACCCTGTGGGTCGTTGCGGCCATCGGCATGGCCGCCGGCGCCGGCGCCTCCATGGAGGCGGTAGGCACCACCGTGCTGGTCATCGTCGCGCTGGTGCTGCTGGGTCGCGTCGAGGCGAGTCTGCTCCCGGACCAGGCCCGGTTCCTCCACGTGTCCGCGGCCTCGGGACACGATGTGCTGGTGCGCGTCGAGGCGGTTCTGAAGGACGCGGGGCTGCGCTACGATGTGGTGGATGTCAGCCAGGATGACGGCCATCTCACGGTGTCGTTCCAGGCCATCGGCCGGAGCCGGAGCTGGCGTGGGGTGACGGAGCGGATCGCGGCGCTGGAGGGCGTGCGCCGGGTGAACCGGCCATGAGGCGCATGGTGCTGGACATGGACGACCGGCGCCCGGTCTACGCGCTGCCGGACGGCGTGCCGGCCCGGATCCGGGCGGCATTGCCGGCGGACTGGACGCTGGTGGTCGTCGAGGCTCTGTCCGACGGGTCCGGGGACGGCAGTGGCAGCGCGACGGGGGAGGCCCTGGCCGCCGTGGCCGACGCGGAGGTCTACCTCGGGCTGGGCATCCCCGGCTCCATCCTCGACGCGGGGCCGCGCCTCCGTTGGGTGCACACCGGCACGGCGGGCGTGGGCAGCTGGCTGACGCCCCAGATGCGTGAGCGCGACCTCCTGTTCACGAACTCTGCGGGCGTGTTCGGGCCCGCCATGGCCGAGACGGTGCTCGCCTACCTGCTGCACTTCGCCCGGGGCCTCCACGTGGCGCAGCGCGTCCAGCGCGCAGGCACGTGGGACAAGACGATGTTCGATGGGCCGGCGCCGCCGGTGCGCGAGCTGGGCCGCAGCACGGTGGGGATCGTGGGGCTGGGGGGCGTAGGCCGGGAAGTGGCGTGGCGCTGTGCGGCGCTGGGTGCGCGGGTGCTGGGCCTGCGGCGGCGTCCGGAGCCCGTGGACGGGGTGGAGGTGCTGCACGGGCCGGACGGTTTCCAGCGCATCCTGGACGAGAGCGACTACGTGGTCGTGACGGCGCCGGAGACGGCAGGCACCGCGGGCATGCTGGACGCCGCGGCCCTGGCCCGCATGCGCCCGCACGCGGTGCTGGTGAACGTGGGCCGCGGGCGCATCGTGGACGAGGAAGCGCTGGTGGCCGCGCTCCGCGCCGGCACCATCGGCGGGGCCGCACTGGATGTCTTCGCCACGGAGCCGCTCCCCGACGGGCATCCGCTGTGGACGGCGCCCAACGTGCTCCTCACGCCGCACATGTCCGCCTACACCGAACATTTCTGGGAACGGGAGGCGGACCTCGTCGTGGAGAACGTGCGTCGTTACCTGTCCGGACAACCGCTGCTGAACGTGGTCGACAAGTCGGCCGGGTATTAGTTTGCCACGGTCGTCGATGGGCGGCCGCCGGCCGCCCCATCATCGGTCGTCGTTCCTTAGAACCTCCAGCTCGCATGATTGACATCTTCAAGGCCGCTATCCAGCAGGGAGCGTCGGACCTCCACATCAAGGCCGGCGACTATCTCCGGGCCCGGATCCGGGGTGAGCTGATGCCCATGACGCGCCAGAAGCTGGCCGCGGAACAGACACGGCAGCTGGCGCAGCAGCTTCTGCCCGAGTGGGAGCGGGCGAACATCGACAAGATCCGCGACTACGACTGCTCGTGGGGCGCGCCGGGCGTGGGCCGGTTCCGCGTGAACATCTTCCGGCAGCGGGGCACGCTGGGCATCATCATGCGCGTCATCCCCATCGACATCCCCACGCTGGAGGACCTGGGCCTGCCGCCCGTCCTGGCGGACCTGTCCCTGCGGAACCGGGGCATGATCCTGGTCACCGGCATCACGGGCTCCGGCAAGAGCACCACGCTGGCGTCCATGCTGCACCATATCAACCAGCACAAGAAAGACCACATCCTGACGCTGGAAGACCCCATCGAGTTCCTGCACAAGGACAACCTGTCGTCCATCACGCAGCGCGAGGTGGGCACCGACACCGAGTCGTTCTCCAAGGGCCTGCGTGCCGCGTTGCGCGAGGACCCGGACACGATCCTGGTGGGCGAGATGCGGGACGCGGAGACCATCGACATCGCCCTCAAGGCGGCGGAGACCGGGCACCTGCTGTTTTCCACGCTGCATACGCAGAATGCGGTGAAGACCATCAACCGCGTCATCTCGGGGTTCCCCCTCGACGAGCAGGAGATGGTACGCGTCCGCCTGTCGGAATCCCTGGTGGCGGTGGTGAGCCAGCGGCTGATGCCCCGCAAGAACGGAACGGGGCGAGTGGCGGCGTGTGAGATCATGATTGCCACGTCCACGATCCGCGACCTGATTCTGGACGCGGAACGCACCGATGAGATTGCGGACCTGATCGCCGAGGGACGGGAGCAGTACCGCTCCCAGACGTTCGATCAGCACCTCATGGACCTGGTGCACCAGGACGTCGTCGAGTTCGAGGTGGCCAAGGCCGCCGCGAACAATCCATCGGACTTCGAACTCAAGATGAGGACCCTTGCCTGATACCAACCTGGACTGGCTGGCCGGCCTGTACGTGCCGGTCACGACGCCGTTCGACCCGGTGACGGGCGACGCGGCTCCCGTCAGCCTGCGCGACAACCTGCGCCGCTGGCTCGATCAACCCATCGACGGCTTCCTCCTGTTCGGCTCCACGGGGGAAGGCGCGCTGCTGGACGAGGACGAGAAGATCCAGCTGCTGGAGTATGCCCGGGACGTGGTGCCTCCCGTGCGCGGCCTGCTGGCGGGGGCCGGCGCGGACTCCACGCGCGCCGCGATCCGCCTGGCGAAGCGGTTCGCCGAGGCCGGCGCCGACGCCGTGCTGGTGCACGCCCCCACCTACTACGGGCCCGTCCTGTCCGCCGCCGCCGTGCGGGACCACTTCACGGCCGTGGCCGATGCCTCGCCCGTGCCCGTGCTGCTGTACTACATGCCGAAATACGTGCACGTGGACCTGGACCCGGGCCTCGTCGGCGAACTGACCCGCCACCCCAACGTGGCGGGCATCAAGGACTCGTCCGGCGACCTGAAACGGTTCGCCGACTACACGGAAGCCTGCGACGACGGCGTGCGGTTGTTCGTGGGCAACGGCACGCTGCTCTACGCCGCGCTGGAGCTGGGCGCGGTGGGCGGCATCCTGGCCGCCGGCCTGCTGGCTGCCGACGACTACGGCGCCCTTGTCAAGCACTACCGGGAGGGCCGCTCCCAGGAGGCCGGACGCCTCCAGGAGAAGCTGTCGCCGGTGCACCGCGAGATCGTCGTGAAGGCGGGCATCCCGGGCGTGAAGGTGGCCATGGACCGGCTGGGCCTGACCGGTGGGCCGCCCCGTCCGCCGCTGCGGCCGCTGGGGGAGAAGGATCAGCACCATGTGGACCAGGTGCTGAAGCAGGCAGGACTCCTGTAGCGGAGGGCCGGCCGTGGGCGATGCGGGCTCGCCGCTTCGCTCGTCGGGCGAGGATGCGGCGACGCTGATCCGGGCATTCGCCCGGCCCCGCATGACGGGGTCGGGCGGCGCCGCCGGCGTGGAGCGCGAGTTGCGAGAGCGGCTCGAGGCCCTCGGCTACCGCATCCAGCCGCTTCCCTTCGAATTGTCCACCTGGCCGGCGGGCCGCGGCGTGCCCGTGCTGGGCCTGCTTCTGCTCGCCGGCGCCGGTTCCGCGTGGTGGCTCCTGGGCCGGGGGGCGGCTGCCGGAGCCCTGCTGGCGTCGCTGCTCACTGCGGTGCTCGTGGCGGCAGGGCTGCTCGCCGTGCCGTGGGCCATCCTCCGCTTCCCGTTCGGGCGGATCGCCGCCAGCAACTGGCTGGTCCGCCGGTCCGACCGGCCGCCCTCGCTGCTGGTCATGGCGCACCGCGATTCCAAGTCCCAGGCCGTCCCTACCCTCGTCCGCACCCTTGCCGCGGCGTTCGCCGTCCTGGGCTGGCTGGTGCTCCTGGCGGCCGGCATTCTCGCCGTGCTCGGCGCGTCGCAACCGGCTCTCGCCCATGCCGGCTTCGCCGTCGCCGCGGCGGGAAGCCTCGGCCTGCTGCCGGCCGTGACCCGCAACGCATCGCCCGGTGCGCTGGACAACGCCACGGGGCTGGCCGCCCTCATGCTCGTTGCCCGGGACCAGCGGGAGCACGACGACGTGGGCTTCCTCGTGACCGACGCCGAGGAGTTCGGGCTCGCGGGCGCGGCCGCGGCCGCGGGGCGTCCGCCGCTGGAAGGTGTGCGCGCCGTCATCAACATGGACGGTCTGGACGACGCCGGGGACGTGCGCGTGTGCGAAGGCCGCGGCTTTCCCACGCGGGACCGGGCGCCGGAGCTGGCCGCCGTGCTGGCCCGCTCGTGCGCCGACCTGGGTCTGCCCGCCCGCGTCGGGCCGCTGCCGCCCGGCGTGCTGTGCGACCACATCCCGTTCGCCGCGGCGGGCGTGCCGGCCGTAACGCTGATGCGCGGCGAAATGCGCGCCCTCGCCCGCGTGCACCGGCCGTCGGACACGCCGCAGCGGCTGACCGGCGCAGGCGCCGAAGCGGCCGCCCGGGTCGTTTCCCGCGCCCTGGACGAGATCCGGCGGCATGGGTTTGCCACCGGTCCCTGACACGACTACTCTTGGGGCATCATGAGCGATGAACACCAGTGCCAGGTCGTCGTCGGCTCCCAGTGGGGCGACGAAGGCAAAGGCAAGATCGTAGACGTGCTGGCCGATGGCGTGGACATCGTCGCCCGCTACCAGGGCGGCGCCAACGCAGGCCACACGGTGGACCTCGGCGGCGAGGAATTCATCCTGCACCAGATCCCCTCGGGGATCTTGCGGCCTGCCCAGCGATGCCTCCTGGGCAATGGCGTGGTGCTGGACCTGGAGCAGTTCTTCCGGGAGCTGGACGCGCTGCACGCACGCGGCGTCCCGGACCCCGAATCGCGCATCGGCATCAGCGGCCGCGCGCACCTGCTCCTGTCCCACCACAAGCACCTGGACCGTGCCAACGAGACGCGCCGCGGCAAGTCCAAGATCGGCACGACGGGGCGGGGCATCGGACCGGCGTACGAGGACAAGATCGCACGCCGCGGCGTCCGCGTGGCCGACCTGCGGCACCCGGACCACGCCCGGGCCCTGCTCACGGAAGCCGTCGAGCACGCAAACGACCGGCTGCGTGCCGCGGGCGAGCCCCTCGTGGACCCGGAGCAGGTCATCGCCGAGGCCATGGCCGCCCGGGACCGCCTGCTGCCCCGCATCACCGACGCGGGCCGCGAGGTGCACGATGCACTGCGCGCCGGCAAGCGCGTGCTGCTGGAAGGCGCCCAGGGCGCCCTCCTGGACGTCGACCACGGTACCTACCCGTACGTCACCTCGTCCAACACCACCGCCGCCGCCGCCGCCACGGGCATGGGCATCGGGCCCACGGACATCGATGCCGTGCTGGGCGTCGTGAAGGCCTACACCACGCGCGTCGGCAGCGGGCCCCTGCCCACCGAGCTGGAAGAGGTGGCCGCCGAACGCCTCCGCTCCCTCGGCGGCGAGTACGGTGCCACCACCGGGCGGCCTCGCCGGTGCGGATGGTTCGACGCCGTCGTCGTCCGCTACGCCGCACGCGTCAACGGCCTCACCGAGCTGGCCATCACCAAGCTGGACGTGCTGGACGCCTTCGATGAAGTGCGCATCGCCACCGCCTACGAGATCGACGGCGAGCGCTGCGACGACTTCCCCGACAACCTGTTGGACCTGGAACGCGCCCGGCCCGTCTTCGAGACGCTGCCCGGGTGGTCCACGTCCGTCGCGGACGCCCGGTCGCTGGATGATCTGCCCGACGCGGCGAGGGCGTACCTGGAGCGCATCCAGGACCTGGTGGGCGTGCCGGTTCGCTACGTGTCCGTGGGAACCACGCGGGAGCAGATCATTCACGCCGAGTGAGGTCCGCAGCTCTTTTCGGCCTTCCGGTTTACTGCAGGGTCCGCGACTGGTTGATAAAAGGGAACCGGTGAGCATTGCGGCGAGCGTCCCGCGGACCCTGACCTCCGCGTTCTGCCCGTCTCCGAGCTCTCCGTATCACGCAGTCCACGCGTTTCGGGCGGTCTCGCAGTGCGGGGCATCCCCAGCGGCGGCGGCGACCCTTGAGAGATCGCGCCATTCTCCCTAAATTGACAGGCTCTTCGGTTCTCGCACCGCACCCGGGCGATCGGGCGCGGTGAATCGGTATGGGGTGGCGGCGATGTTCGACGAGCTCGCAGACAGGCTCGACGGGGTCCTCGGGCGATTCCGGCAGCGTGGACTCCTGACGGAGCCCATGATCCGGGAAGGTCTGCGGGAGATCCGCCGGGCCCTGCTGGAAGCGGACGTGAACTACAAGCTCGCGCGGGAGTTCCTGGCGCGGGTGGAAGAGCGTGCGCTGGGCGAGCAGGTGTTGAAGTCGGTGTCACCGGGCCAGCAGATCGTGAAGATCGTGCACGACGAGCTGGTGACACTGCTGGGCGGGGAACGGAAGCCACTGGAGACGGCGCCGGTGGGTCCGACGACGATCCTGCTGGTGGGGCTCCAGGGGTCGGGCAAGACGACGACGGCGGCGAAGCTGGCGCGTCGTCTTGGGCGGGAAGGCCGTACCCCGATGCTGGCGGCGCTGGACGTGTACCGTCCGGCGGCCATCGACCAGCTGGAGACGTTGGGCGAGCAGATCGGCGTGCCGGTCTTCTCGGACCGCGAGGAGAAGGACGTGGCGGCGCTGGCGCGGCGGGCGCTGGAGCGAGCCTCGTCGGATCGGCATCGTGCGTTGATCCTGGACAGCGCCGGCCGGTTGCAGATCGACGACGCGCTCATGGACGAGCTGCGGCGGGTGCGCGCGGCGATCCAGCCCACGGAAGTTCTGCTGGTGGCCGACGGCATGACGGGGCAGGAGGCGGTGCGTATCGCCGAGGGCTTCAACGGGGCCGTCGGGCTGACGGGCGTGGTGCTGACGAAGATGGACGGCGACGCGCGAGGCGGGGCCGCGCTGTCCATCCGGGGGGCGGTAGGGGTGCCCATCAAGTTCGTGGGGATCGGCGAGCGGCCGGCGGATCTGGACGTGTTCGACCCGTACCGCATGGCCGACCGGATCCTGCAGCAGGGCGACGTGGTCGGGCTGGTGGAGCGGGCGCAGCAGACCATCGACCGCGAGGAAGCGGAGCGGCTCGAGCGCAAGGTCGCGAAGGAGGGCAGGTTCGACCTGGAGGACTTCCTCCGGGCCATGGGCCAGATCCAGAAGCTGGGTCCGCTCGAGGGATTGCTGAAGATGATCCCCGGCGTGAACAGCAAGGCCCTGAAGCAGGCGAAGGTGGACCCGAAGCGGCTGAAGCACGTGGAGGCGATCATCCTGTCGATGACGCCCCAGGAGCGGAAGAAGCCGGAGATCCTGAACGGTTCGCGCCGTCTGCGGATCGCCAAAGGCTCCGGCCGGCCGGTCCAGGAAGTGAATCAGCTGCTGAAGCAGTTCAAGGAAATGCAGAAGATGATGAAGCAGCTCCGCAAGATGGGCATGGGTGGCATGATGGGTGGCGGCGGAGGTGGTCTGTTCGGGGGCGGCATGCCCGGCATGCTGAACCACTGAGCGCGGGACAACCAGAGCGAGACGAAGGAGCAGATGTCCGTAAGGATCCGACTCCGGCGCGTGGGCCGGAAGAAGCAGCCCTACTACCGCATCGTGGTGGCGGACTCCGCCGCTCCGCGGGATGGCCAGTACATCGAGAGCATCGGGTTCTACAACCCGCGTACGCGGCCTGCGTACCTCATGCTCGACCTGGAGCGGGTCGACGACTGGCTCTCCAAGGGCGCCGAGCTGACCGAGACGGCTCGCTCCCTGATCAACAAGGCGCGCAAGGGTGGCGACGCCAAGGTCGACTTCGTGAAGCCGGGCGATGAGCCCAGTTCGCGCAAGACGGTGGCCCAGCCCATGAAGAAGCAGGCGGGGGCGGGGACGGCACCGGTGGCCGAGGCCGCCGCTCCAGTCGAGGCGCCGGCGGCTGACGCTCCTGCGGCTACGGAAGCTTCCGCTGCGGAGGAAGCTCCCGCTGCGGAGGCTGCCGTGGAGGAGGCTCCTGCCGAGGAGGCGGCGGCCGAGGCTCCTGCCGAGGATGCGGCGGTC
>CAZUFP010000012.1:23885-44740 GCA_964619835.1 uncultured Gemmatimonadaceae bacterium
GGAGGCTCCTGCCGAGGAGGCGGCGGCCGAGGCTCCTGCCGAGGATGCGGCGGTCGAGGCTCCTGCCGAGGAGGCGGCGGCCGAGGCTGCGGAAGAGGCGCCGGCCGCCGAGGAGGCGGTGACGGAAGCGCCGGCCGAGAAGCCGAAGGCCAAGAAGGCCAAGGCGGCTGCGGAAGCACCGGCCGAGGCCGAGCCGGAAGCCGAAGCCGAGCCGGAAGCCGAGCCGGAAGCCGAAGCCGAGGCGGAGAAGCCCAAGGCGAAGAAGTCTTCGAAGAAGGCCGACGAAGCCGAAGGGGGCGACGAGCCGAAGGCGAAGGCCAAGGGCGGCAAGAAGAAGGACGAGGCGGCGGAGTAAGGGGCCGTGGCCGGACGGCCGGCGTCGCCGGATCATCTGGTCGTGGGGCACCTGCCGAAGCCGCACGGAACGAAGGGGGAGCTGTTCGTCTGGCCGCTGACGGATGCGCCGGACGAGGTGTTCGCGCCCGGCCGGACGGTGATCCTGGGCGACGAGGACGGGGCGCTGGGCGTGGCGCCGGAGCCGCTGGTGGTGGAGCGCTCGCGGCCGTTCAAGCGGGGCCTTCTGGTGAAGTTCGAGGGCCTGGACGACCGCACGGCGGTGGAGCCCCTGGTGGGGCGTTACATGCTGCTGCCGGCGGAGGAGCTGGCGGAGCCGGACGAGGATGAGCTGATGTACCACCAGCTCCTGGGTCTCCAGGTGCAGACGGTGGACGGCAGGGTGGTGGGGCGGGTGCGGGAGGTGTTCGAAACGGAGCCGGCGCACCTGCTGGAGGTGAGCGGGGACGACGGGATCCACCTGATCCCGCTGGCCCGGCGGATCGTGAAGGCCGTGGACCTGGAGGGCGGGCGGTTGATCATCGAGGCGCCGCCGGGGCTCCTGGAGATCTGATACGGCAGGCGGGGGCGCGGGCGTGGGCAGGGGCGGGGGCGTGAAAGGCCGGGAGGATGGCATGCGCATCAACATACTGACCATCTTCCCGGGGTTCTTCGAGGCGCCGCTGTCGCTGAGCATTCCGGGGCGGGCGGTGGAGGCGGGGCTGGTGGAGTACCGGGTCGTTGACCTGAGGGACTACACCCACGACCGGCACCGCACCGTGGACGACACGCCTTTCGGGGGCGGCTCGGGCATGGTGATGAAGCCGGAGCCGTTCTTCGAGGCGGTGGACGACCTGGCCCCGGCGGGGCCGATCGTGATGCTGTCGGCGCGGGGCCGTCCGTTCGGCCATGACGACGCGGTGCGGTACGCGGTGCAGCCGGAGCTGACGCTGCTCTGCGGGCATTACAAAGACGTGGACCAGCGGGTGGCGGACGCGCTGGCCACGGAAGAAGTGTCGCTGGGGGACTTCGTGTTGAGCGGTGGGGAAGTGGCGGCGCTGGCGGTGACGGACGCGGTGGTGCGGCTGCTGCCGGGCGCGCTGGGCACACACGAGTCGGCGGCCGGCGACAGCTTCTACGATGAGGGGCTGCTGAGCCCGCCTTCGTACACGCGTCCGCCGGAGTATCGGGGCCTGGCGGTCCCGGACGTGCTGCGCTCCGGGGACCACGCGAAGATCAAGGCGTGGCGGAGGGCGGAGGCGGAGCGGTTGACGCGCGAGCGTCGCGTCGACCTTTGGGAACGGTATCTGCGGGAATATGAAGCGCGCGCGGACTGACGGCGCGCCAGGCGAGGAGATGAGAGAATGGGTCGAATCGGCGAGCTAGAGAAGGACCAGCTTCGCGATGATGTGCCGGACTTCGCGCCGGGCGACACGGTTCGCGTCAACGTGCGGGTGCGGGAGGGCGAGAAGGTACGTCTGCAGGCGTTCGAGGGCACGTGCATTGCCCGCAAGGGCGGCGGCCTGAAGGAGACGTTCACGGTACGGAAGGTCTCCGGCGGCATCGGCGTCGAGCGGATCTTCCCGCTGCACTCGCCGTCGCTGGAGTCCATCAAGGTGATGCGGCGCGGGCACGTCCGCCGGGCGAAGCTCTACTACCTGCGGGCCCGCAAGGGCAAGGCGGCGCGGATCCGCGAGAAGCAGACCTGACGCGAGCGCCCGCCGTGGTCCAGGGCCGGCGCAGGCGCGCACGGGCCGCACCGCTGAGCCTGGAGCGGGAGCATTGGGCCCGGGGCGAGTGGGTGGCGGGCGTGGACGAGGTGGGCGTCGGGCCGCTGGCGGGACCGGTGGTGGCCGCGGCCGTGGTGCTGGAGCCGGACCGGGGCGTGCGGGGCGCGCGCGATTCCAAGGCGTTGACGCCGGAGCTGCGCGAAGAGCTGTTCCTGGAGATCCAGCGGACGGCGCTGGCCATCGGCGTGGGCGCCGCCAGCACGCGCGAGATCGAACGCTACAACATCTACCGGGCCACGCACCTGGCCATGCGCCGGGCCCTGGCCCGGTTGAGCGTGATCCCGGCCCACGTCCTCGTGGACGGCCGGCCGGTGCCGGACCTGGGCTGGGCCCACACGGCGGTGGTGAAGGGCGACGCCAGGTGCCAGAGCATCGCCTGCGCCTCCATCGTCGCCAAGGTGGTGCGGGACCGGCTCATGCGACGCCTCGCCCCGCGCTACCCCGGCTACGGCTGGGAACACAACGCCGGCTACAGCACCGCCGAGCACATGGCGGCACTCAAGACGCTGGGCCCCACACCCCATCACCGGAACACGTTCTCTCCGGTGGCACAGCTCGACCTGGAGCTCGGGGGCTGACATGCATACGGAACACCTTCAGAACGTTGCCTTCGTCCGCGTCATCGTCGGCTGGCTCGTCGCCGCCGCCGTGACGTCCGGCCTCACCCTCGGCTTCATCGGCACTGGCTTCATGGGCGACACACCCGCCTCCGGCGTGTCCGGCGTCCTGCTGGCCGTGCTCGTGGGGTTCTGGGTCGGCGGCTTCTTCACCGGCGTGCGCGCCACGGAAGCCCCCATCCTCCACGGCGTCGCCATCGGACTCACATCCGTCGTGGTCTGGGCGGTCGCCAACGCCCTCGCCGGCCTCACCGTCGGCGGCGCCGCGTGGACCGGGCTGTCCGCCTCCGCCACCGTGTTCGTGATCCTCGAACAGATCGTGGCCGCCGTCTTCGGCGCATGGATGGGCTACCGCTGGTCGTTCGCCGGCGGCAAGGAGGAGTAGGAGGGCAGGGGTGGGCGGGCGACGAAGCGTCCACTAAGTTTGCGCGGGGCCGGTAGCTCAGTTGGCAGAGCAGGGGCCTTTTAAGCCCAGGGTCGTGGGTTCGAGTCCCACCCGGCCCACTCGCGTATGACGAAACCCCGCAGCCACTTAAGGGCTGCGGGGTTTCGTGCGTCCGGAGGGCCGGCATCCGAGCCGGCCGCGTTTGCCGGGAGGCGGGTTCCTCAGCGGCCGCCCGTCACGGATCCGTAGATCTCGAAGCGCGCCACGGAGCTCGGTGCCGGCCGGCGCCGGTCGGGGGCCTTCGCGCGGGCCGCCTGGATGCGGGCGATGCCCGCGTCGTAGTGCTCCTGCGTGTCGCACACCAGGACCGACAGGCGCCGGCCGGCGTCCCGGTCCACGAGCCACCAGCCGTCCAGTCCCTCCGCGTCCGCCAGGGCCGGGATGACCTCCTCCTCGACGTGCTCGATCCCCGCGGCGAGATCGTCCTCGGACTCCCCGTCGAAGAACATGACCACTGCGAACATTGAATACCTCCGGGTTTGTGATGTCGGTCGTCCGGCCGGGTCGCCGGAGGGCCCGTCAGTTCAGGTGGAAATCGATCACCCCGTCGAACCACTCGACGCGGGAGGGCGGAACGGCCTTGGCTTCCGCAAGCGCCGGACCCAGCTGGTTCTGCATGAACCTCTCCTGGTGCGCCTTCGATTCCCACGTTTCCACGACGATCAGCTTGTCGCTCGATCCGCCGGCGATGGAGCTGATGAGACCTTCCGGCTTGACGCCGGGACCGGGCACGCCATCCCAGCCGAGAATGCCGTTCACGCGCATGTAGATGTTGCCGGCGTCGGGCGCCGAGAACTCGAGGACGATAACCGCGGCCATGATTGCCTCCTTACGAGAGTGGGGATGAATCGTCACGCAAGAATGATAATTGCGCGAAACTTGACATGTCAAGTATATCGTCCGTACCATGAGAGCCATGGCCGACGAAAGCCAAGAACGCTGGATGCCCGCCTGGCTGTCCTTCGTCCGGACCCACTCCCGGTTGTGGGATCGGGTGGAGGCGCAGATGCGGAAGGAGCACGGGCTCACGATGGCCCGCTACGACGTGCTTGCGCAGCTCGTCAACGCGGGCGGACGACTGGGCCTGAGCGACCTTGCCGCCGCGATCCTGTTGTCGCAGTCCGGCGTGTCGAAGCTGCTGGACCGCATGGAGCGGGACGATCTCGTTCGCCGCGAGCCTGACCCGCGCGACGCCCGCTCGGCGTTCGCCACCATCACCGCCCGGGGGCGGTCCATGGTGGAGGAGGCGCGCCAGGGTCATCACGACCTGCTGCGGCGAGCGTTCGGCGACGTGCTGGACGATCGTGACCTCGCCGACCTGGTTCGCATCATGGGCCGGATCAGCGCGTCGCTCCACGAGCGTTGATGTCGCCCATTGAGCGGTGCTCACGGCCCATTGCGGCGCTGCCTTGAACGAGGGCATCTTCATGCCGTGCAATCTCGCGATCTTCCGGACCCGGCCGCCCCGGCCGGCTCCTTGAGCACTCGCATCCGCTGAAGAATGCCGCAGGACCAGCTGGACCGACTGAACGCCGCACTTGCCGGCCGCTACGCCCTGGAGCGGGAACTGGGCAGCGGCGGCATGGCCACGGTGTACCTGGCCGAGGACCTGAAGCATCATCGCAGGGTCGCGGTGAAGGTGTTGCGGCCGGATCTGGCGGCGGTGCTGGGTTCCGAGCGGTTCCTGCGGGAGATCCGGATCGCGGCGCGCCTGAGCCATCCGCACATCCTGGGGCTGCATGACTCGGGCGAGGCGGCGGGGTCGCTGTTCTACGTGATGCCGTACGTGCAGGGCGAGTCGCTGCGCGAGGCGCTGGACCGGGAGGGCCAGCTGCCCCTGGAGGACGTGCTGCGCATCACCGGACAGGTGGCTGCGGCGCTGCAGTACGCCCACGGCCGGGGCGTGGTCCACCGCGACATCAAGCCGGAGAACATCCTGTTGTACGAGGGCGAGGCGGTGCTGGCGGACTTCGGCATCGCGCTGGCTGCCGGCGGTGTCGCCGAGGGCCGCCTCACCGGCACGGGCATTTCATTGGGGACGCCGCAGTACATGAGCCCGGAGCAGGCGACGGGCGAGCCGGAGCCGGACCCCCGCAGCGACGTGTACAGCCTGGCCTGTGTCGTGTACGAGATGCTCGCTGGCGAGCCGCCGTACGCTGGCCGCACGGCCCACGCGGTGCTGGCGAAGCAGCTGACGGACCCAGCGCCCTCAGTGCGCCGGCTGCGGCCCACGGTGCCTGCGGCCGTGGAGCGGGCGCTCATGAAGGCGCTGTCGGCGACGCCGGCGGACCGGTTCGCGACGCCGGACGCGTTCGTCGAAGCACTGGCAGCGCCGGACACGTCGGCGGACCGCCACTCCGTGGCCGTGCTGCCGTTCGTGAACCTGAGCGCCGATCCCGAGAACGAGTACTTCGCCGACGGCATCACGGAGGACGTCATCGCGCACCTGTCCAAGGTTCGCACGCTGGACGTCATCTCGCGCACGTCGGTGATGCCGTACAAGAAGCGTGAGCAGAGCCTGCGCGAGATCGGGACGGAGCTCGGCGTGGGCACGCTGCTGGAGGGCAGCGTGCGGCGCGCCGGCAACCGCGTGCGCATCGTCGCGCAGCTGCTGGACGCCGAGACGGATCAGCACCTGTGGGCGGAGACGTACGACCGGGAGCTGACCGACATCTTCGCCATCCAGACGGACGTGGCGCTGCAGATCGCCGCGGCGCTGCGGGCCACCCTGTCCCACGACGAGCAGACGCGCATCCAGAAGGAGCCGACGCACAACATCGAGGCGTACCAGCTGTACCTGCAGGGCAGGCAATGGTACCTCCGGTTCACCGACGAGGGCATGGTGAAGGCCATCGGCCTCTTCGAGCGGGCCATTCAGAAGGACCCGGAATACGCCCTGGCGTATGTCGCCCTCGCCGGGTGCCACCTGGAGATCGGCGGGACCGAGGGCGGTGGACCGGGCCACGGCACGCCGCAGGAGCACTACGTCCGCGCCCGCGCCGCCCTGGACCGTGCCCTGGCCCTGGATCCGGGCCTGGGCGCCGCGCATTGCATCCTGGGCCTCCTGAAGTTCGGCTGGGAGTTCGACTGGTCGGGCGCCGAGCGCGAGCTCCAGGCCGCCATGGCGCTCAATCCCGGCAACGCGGACGCCTATGGCTTCTACGGCCGCATGCTTTCGGCCATGGAGCGCCACGACGAGGCCATCGCCATGGTCCGGAAGGCCCGGGAGCTGGACCCCATTGCCTACCGATCGGACCTCATCTCGACGCTGATCCGCGCAGGGCGCGTCGCGGAGGCGGACCCGCTGGCCCGGGCCCTCGTCGCCCTGGACCCGGAGAACCCCCGGTCGCATTCCACGCTGGGCTGGGTGCTGCTCAAGCAGGGGCAGCCCGAAGCCGGCATCGCCGAGATGGAGAAGGCCGTGTCCCTTCTGCCCACCGGCACACTGTTCCTGGGGCAGTTGGGGCAGAGCTACGCCGAGCTGGGGCGGGAGGAGGATGCCCGTGCCGTGGCGCGGCAGCTGGAGGCGCTGAGCCGGGAGCAGTACGTCGAGCCGTACCACCTCGCCTACGTCTACACCGGCCTGGGCGAGTACGACGCCGCCATGGACCGGCTGGAACAGGCGTTCGACGAGCGGTCCGGCATGATCCACGGCATCAAGGGATCGTTCCTGTTCACCGCCCTGCACGGACACCCGCGGTTCGAGGCGCTGCTCCGCAAGATGAACCTCGGCTGACCGGCGGAACTGCTGCCCATGGACGAATCATTCGCAAACGTATACGACGATGAGCGCCGGGCGCTGGCGTACGCCGGCCTGGCGTTTCCTGGAACGTACTACCTCGCCTTCCGCGACATCCCCGGGCTGCTGCGGAAGCACGTGGCCGGCTCACGCGCCCTGGACTTCGGGTGCGGGGCGGGACGGTCCAGCCGGTTCCTGAAGGAGCACGATTTCCGGGTCACGGGCGTCGACATCTCCGCATCCATGCTCGAGCACGCCCGCGAACGCGATCCGGCGGGGGACTATCGACTGGTCCCGGACGGGGACCTCAGCGGCGTTGCCTCTGCGGCGTTCGACCTGGTCTTCAGCGCGTTCACGTTCGACAACGTTCCCGGGCGGGAGGCGCGGGCCCACCTCTTCGGCGAGCTGCGGCGCGTGCTGGCCCCCGGGGGCCGGCTGGTGAACCTGGTGTCGGCGCCGGAGATCTACGTGAACGAGTGGGTATCGTTCTCCACGCGCCAGTTTCAGGAGAACCGCGTCGCCGGTTCGGGAGACCGGGTGCGCATCGTGATGCTGGACGTGCCTGATCGGCGCCCGGTGGAGGACGTGCTGTGGCTCGAGGCGGACTACCGCGAGCTGTATGCCCGCGCGGGCCTGGCGGTGCTCGAAGTCCATCGCCCGCTGGGAATGGACGGGGATCCCCACGAGTGGGACGCGGAGACGCGGGTCTCACCGTGGGCCATCTATGTGTTGGAGGAGGCGCACTGAGCGGGCGCGGATCAGAAGTCGTTACCGCGAATCGCACGAGAGGAGCCAGGAAATGGCGACGAGCAAAGCTCCGGCGGCACCGAGCCAGGCGGAAGTCGACGCGATTCTCGGGGACGGAGCCGGCCTGCTGAACGTCTTCCTCGGCCGCAACCCCGAGCTTCGGCCCGAGTGGAAGTACTACGGAGCGAAGCACGGCTGGTCCCTGAAGGTCTTCCAGAAGAAGCGCAACATGTGCTTCGTGGGGCACGAGCCGGGCGCCATGGCCATGGCGTTCGTGCTGGGCGAGCGCGCCTACGAACAGTTGCTCGCGTGGGACCTGCGGCCGGAGCTGCGGGCTTCCGTGGAGGCCGCGAAGAAGTACCCCGAAGGACGGGGCATCCGCCTGATCATCCGGGACGAGTCGGACCTCGAGGACGCCCAGGTGCTCCTGGAGGCCAAGACAACGAAGTAGGCAGGGACGCGTCGTTCGGTTCGCGGGGTGCGCCCGCCCGGTGGAGCCCGACGATGTCCTGGACGCGCTAACGCGCCCAGGACTCGTGCGCGTAGACGATCCGCCAACCGCCGGGCCCGCTGCGCCACACGTCGGTGACGGCGAACGTGCCGGTGGCCGGCTTGCCGTCCGGGCCGGTGCGTTTCGAGGTGAGGCGCTGCGTGGTCAGAACCACGTCGGATGAGACGTCCATGAACCGGGTTTCGCCCATCTGGGTGTAGACGGCGTCGCTCTTGCCGTTGTTCCACCATTTCAGCTGCGCGGCGTGCAGCGCGTCCCAGCCGTGGATGATTTCTCCGTTGATCACGAACACGAGGGACGAGTCGTGCAGGAACGGCTCCAGGAAGCCGTCGGCGTCGTGGGCGTTGGCCGCCGCTTCCATCGCCGTGATCAGCGCCTGGATCTGGGCGTGTTGAGGACCGGACGGCGCGGGACTGGCCGCGCCACCGAGCGCCAACATCGATGCCAGGGCGAATGCCGAAACGACCGTCGTGTTACGCATTGCCGGTGTCTCCTCAGTGGATGTTCCGCGCCAGAGATGGCAGCGACCGGGTGCCCATCCGTTGACACCCGGTCGCCGCGCGCACTGCAATCCCTCGGAACGGGATTGTCCAACCAGGCTCAACGCAGGTCGAAGCGGTCCGCGTTCATGACCTTGTTCCAGGCGGCTACGAAGTCCTGCACGAACCGCTCCTGCGCATCGTCCTGCCCGTAGACCTCCGCGACGGCCCGGAGCTGCGAGTTGGAGCCGAAGACGAGGTCGACACGCGTGCCGGTCCACTTCAACTCGCCCGTCGCGCGGTCACGCCCCTCGAACGTGTCCCCGTCGTCCGAGGCCGGCTTCCACTCCGTGCCCATGTCCAGCAGGTTGACGAAGAAGTCGTTCGTGAGGGTCCCGGGCCGCCGGGTGAACACGCCGTGCGGGGACTGTCCGACGTTCGCGTTCAGCACGCGCATCCCGCCCACCAGCACCGTCATCTCCGGCGCGGTCAGCGTCAGGAGCTGCGCCTTGTCCACCAGCAGCTCCTCGGCCGACACGGAGTACTTCGCCTTCTGGTAGTTGCGGAACCCGTCCGCCGCCGGTTCCAGCACCGCGAAAGCACCTTCGTCGGTCTGCTCCTGCGTGGCATCCGTGCGGCCCGGCGCGAAAGGCACCTCGACGTCGTGTCCGGCGTTCTTGGCCGCCTGCTCGATGGCCGCACAGCCGCCGAGGACGATGACGTCGGCGAGGGACACCTTCTTGCCGCCGTTCTGCGCGGCGTTGAAGGCGCTCTGAACGCCCTCGAGAGCGCCCAGCACCTTCGCCAGCTGCGCCGGCTGGTTGACCTCCCAGTCTTTCTGCGGCGCAAGACGGATGCGCGCGCCATTCGCTCCGCCGCGCTTGTCGGAGCCGCGGAACGTGGATGCCGAGGCCCATGCCGTCGACACCAGCTCGGAGACGGACAGCCCGGTGGCCAGGATCCTGGCCTTCAGGTCGGCGATGTCGGCCGCGCCGATGCGCTCGTGATCCACCGCCGGCACGGGGTCCTGCCAGATCAGCTCCTCGTCCGGAACCTCGGGGCCGAGGTAGCGCGAGCGCGGGCCCATGTCGCGGTGAGTCAGCTTGAACCAGGCCCGGGCGAACGCGTCCGCCAGCTCCTCGGGGTGCTCGTGGAAGTGCCGCGCGATGGGCTCATAGATCGGGTCCATGCGCATGGCCATGTCGGCGTCGGTCATGATGATGGGCACCCGCTTCGACGGATCATCGGCGGCCGGCGCCATGTTGCTGTCGTTCGCCTCCTTCGGCGTCCACTGCCAGGCGCCCGCCGGGCTCTTGGTCAGCTCCCACTCGTTGCCGAACAGCATGTCGAGGTACGTGTTGTCCCACTGCGTCGGCGTAGGCGTCCAGCCGCCCTCCAGGCCACTGCCGATCTGGTCGCCGCCCTTGCCGCTGCCGTGGCGGCTCTTCCAGCCCAGGCCCTGCTCCTCGATGCCGGCAGCCTCCGGCGCGGGCCCGACCAGCGCCGGGTCCCCGGCGCCATGGGTCTTGCCGAAGGTGTGGCCGCCCACGGTGAGCGCCACGGTCTCGTAGTCGTTCATGGCCATGCGCGCGAACGTCTCCCGGACGTCCCGGCCCGACGCAACCGGGTCCGGCTTGCCGCCCGGCCCTTCCGGGTTCACGTAGATCAGGCCCATCTGGACCGCCGCCAGGGGGTTCTCCAGGTCCCGGTCGCCGGTGTGTCGCCTGTCGGCCAGCCACTCGGTCTCCGAGCCCCAGTACGTGTCTTCCTCGGGCTCGTACACGTCCTCACGGCCACCGCCGAACCCGAACGTCTCGAGGCCCATGGACTCCAGGGCGCAGTTGCCCGCGAGGATCATGAGGTCGGCCCACGAGATCCGGTTGCCGTACTTCTGCTTGATCGGCCAGAGCAGACGGCGCGCTTTGTCGAGGTTCACGTTGTCGGGCCAGCTGTTGAGCGGCGCGAAGCGCTGCTGCCCCGAGCCCGCTCCGCCGCGGCCGTCCCCGATGCGGTACGTGCCCGCCCCGTGCCACGCCATCCGGATGAACAACGGCCCGTAGTGGCCGTAGTCCGCCGGCCACCAGTCCTGCGAGTCCGTCATCAACGCGTACAGGTCCTTTTTCAACGCCGCGAAATCGAGCTTCCCGAACTCCTCGGCGTAATCGAATGCCTCGCCCAGTGGATCAGACCCGGGACAGTTCTGCTTGAGGATCTTCAGGTTCAACTGGTTCGGCCACCAGTCACGATTCGCCTTCGCTGCGTCTTTTCCGTTCATTTCTCGTCTCCGATCCTCGTCATCGTTGGCTTCCGGTTGGTTCGCATCGGGTTGTGGGCGGGGGGACTACCGGGGAGTGGCCGCCCCCTCCATTCGCTTCACTCGTCGCGCGCCCCGGCCAGCTCCCGGGCGCATTCCGCGCAGATCCCCCGGACCTCGACGTGCGCGCTCAACACCTGGCCGAAAGCATTCACGGACCGGGGTATCTGCAGCGCGTTGAGCTCGGGGCTCTCGAAATCCCGCACCCTTCCACACCGGGTGCACAGGTAGTGGTGGTGATGGTCCAGGTTGGCATCGAAGCGCACACTGCCCTGCCGGGGACCCACCGTATTCAGGAGGCCGAGATCCGTGAGCAGCCAGAGCGTGCGGTAGACCGTGTCCAGGGACACCGTGGGCACCGTCTTCCGCACCGCCTTGTAGACCGCTTCCACGTTGGGGTGCTCGTCGCTGGACGCCACGGCGCGGAAGATTTCCAGGCGCTGGTGCGTCAGCTTGGCGCCCGCCTCCCTGGCGGCCGCCTTGAACTGCTCGAGCCGTCGCTCGATCTCGGGGTTCTGCGTTTCCACGTACGATTCCTAGTTAGGAAATATTCGTAGATAGCAGTCTAGCGCAGTTGGGGGGCGAAGGCAAGCGGGGGCGGGGGGGAGGGTGTGGGGGCGGTGCGGGACGCGGCGCGTGTCGACGGAGGCGCGCGGACCGGAGGCGCGCGGACGGCGCGCGCGGACTGGGGAGGCGCGCGGACGGTGCACCAGGGAGGCGCGCGGACGGCGCGCGGACGCGCGCGGACGGTGCACCAGTCGCCAGTTCTGGCCCTTCAGGCTATCCATGGCCCCAACAATCGTCCCCAATTCAAGGGATGCACCATGGGATCCGGGGACAAAACTGAAGCTTGGTGCACCGTCCGCATGGCGCCGTCCGCATGGCGGACAGTCCGCATGGCGGACAAAACAAGGCGCGGTCCGGTGCCCTCCCAGACCGCGCCTGTTCCCGCGTGCCGGGCCGGAGCCCGACGATCTATGACTTCAACGCCTCTGGCGTGAAGGCCTCTCTCCGCAACCTCGCCTGCGGGGAGTGAGAATCCTCACCGGCGTCCTGAGGAATCAAGGTAGGCTCCGGGTCGGGGTGTGTATGTAGGAAAAAGGATGAGTTTTCGTGGCGTCGAGCCTGTAGGGGATTGGACCACATCCCGTGTCCGGGCGGTGGGAGTCGTGGGGGGAGCGGTTGTGGTGGAGCGTGAAAAGGGCCGCGCCGGCGTGTGGTCCGGCGCGGCCCTGATGTTTGTGCTGTTCGCGCGAAGTGGCTGAGCCCCGCGTTGTCTTCAGTGGTTCACGTGGAAGCCCATGTTGCGGTCCTGGAGCAGGACGCGGTCGTGCTCGTCGGCATAGCGCAGGATGATGTCGCGATAGCGCGCGGCGAGCTGCCGGGCGGACTCGTTGGCCTGTGCCGGGTCGGTGCCCTGGACGACGAGCGTCTCCTGGATGGCGGCGACGATGGCGTTGTCGGTGGTCTCGCCGGACGAGCGGCGGACGGAGACGTCGTGGGCGATGCGGGCCAGGTAGGGCATGAGGGGCGCCAGGTCGCGAGTGGGCAACCAGTCGTTCATGTTCGTATCGTGGGACATCCCGGTTCCTCTTGTTTTCTTCGCGGTCATGCGCGCAAGGTGATCACGCGTGGCAAGCGCCGTGCAATCCTACAGGCGCGGGGCGCTCGACGCCAGCCCGGTTACCCCGGGCGGGCCGCGGAGTTCGGTTGTCCGGCGGCGGGCGGCGGCGTAAGCTAGCGCGCGGGCACGGCACGCCGGACCGAAGGAGCCTATGACCGACCTGGAAACGATCGCGCAGCAGGTGGTGGACGGAAACGCGGACGCGGTGTCGCGTCTGGTGAAGGCGGCGCTGGATGGCGGAGTGTCGCCGGAGGCCGTGCTGGAGGTGGGCCTGACGGCCGGGATGGCCGTGGTGGGCCGCCGGTTCCGGGACAACGAGATCTTCGTGCCGGAGGTGCTGGTGAGTGCCCGGGCCATGAAGGCGGGTCTGGCGCACCTGGAGCCGATCCTGTCGGCGTCGGGGGCGAAGCCGGTGGGCACGTGCGTGCTGGGCACGGTGAAGGGCGACATCCACGACATCGGCAAGAACCTGGTGAGCATGATGCTCCGGGGGGCGGGCTTCACGGTGGTGGACCTGGGCGTGAACGTGCCGGTGCAGGCGTTCGTGGACGCGGTGCTGGAACACGACGCCGAGCTGGTCGGCATGTCGGCGCTGCTGACCACGACCATGGTGCAGATGGGTCCGAACGTGGAGGCGCTGCGGGCCGGAGCCCCCCGGGTGAAGATCCTCGTGGGCGGCGCGCCGGTGACGCCGGAGTTCGCGGCCGGCATCGGTGCGGACGGCTACGGCGCGAATGCGGCGGACGCGGTGGACCGGGCCCTGGCGCTGGTGGGGCGTGGGATGGGCGAGGTGAGTTGATGTCGTTCGTCGTTCGTTTCCTGCCCGAATCGCGGAGCTGGCGCGGCGACGAGGCGACGCCGCTGGCCATCGCCGCCGCGGGTTGCGGCCTGCTGGTGGAGCAGCCGTGCGGGGCGAAGGCGGTGTGCGGGCACTGTCGTGTTCGGTCGGTGGATGGGGCGTTGCCGGTCACGGCCGAAGACCGGCGGCTTCTGGGCGACGACGTGGACGACGGCTGGCGGCTGGCGTGCCGCGTGGTGCTGGCTTCCGACGCCGTGGTGGAGGTGCCGCCGGCGACGCGGGCGGTGGCCCACAAGACCTTCGGGGACGACGGCCTGTTCCACGATGGCTTCCAGCGGGCGCTGCCCGACGGGCGGTGGGGGATCGCGCTGGACGTGGGGTCGACGACGCTGGCGGCGGCGCTCGTGGACCTGGACACCGGCGCGGTGCAGGCGTCGGCCTCGACGCTGAATCCGCAGGTCCATTACGGCGGCGACGTCGTGAGCCGCATCGCCTTCGCCCGGAGCCATGAGAACGGCGCCGCGGAGCTGCACCGGGTGCTGACGCTGGCCGTGGACGCCCTCATCGGCGAGTGCCTCGCCGCGGCCGGCGTGGAGCGTGGCGAGCTGGCCGGCGTGGCCGCCGTGGGGAACCCGACCATGGCGCACACGCTGCTGGGGCTGGACGTGAGCGGCCTGGGCGTGGCTCCGTTCGAGGGCGTCCAGTACGACGCCTGGCAGGGGGTGCGTGATGGCGCCGAGCTGTACGTCGGTCCCGCGGTGCGGAGCCACGTGGGCGCCGACGCGGTGGCCGGCGCGGTGGCCGCGGGGCTGGACCGGAGCGAGCGCCCGCGCCTGCTGGTGGACCTGGGCACCAACTCGGAAGTGATCCTGGCCTGGCGGGACGGCGTGCTGTGCACGTCGGCGTCGGCCGGCCCCGCCTTCGAAGGCGCGACGCTGCACCACGGCATGCGGGCCGTGCCCGGTGCCGTGGACCGCGTCCGCATCGACGCGGATGGGACGATCCGGGCCACGACCATCGGGGCGGAGCCGGCGGTGGGCATCTGCGGGTCGGGCCTGGTGGACGCCGTGGCGGAGCTGCTGCGGGTCGGCGTGGTGGAACCGTCGGGGCGCATGCGCCCCCGGGATGAGCTGGGCTGGCTGCCGTCCCGTCTGGCGGCACGCGTGGACGAGGCGGCCGAGCCGGGCCGCTTTTTCCACCTTGCCGGCACCGACGGGCGACCGGTGTTGCTGACGGGTCGGGACGTGCGGGAACTGCAGCTGGTGAAAGGCAGCATCGCCGCTGCCGTCCGCCTGCTGCTGGCGGAGGCGGGCCTGGCCCTGGATGCGCTCGAGGAAGTGCTGGTCGCCGGCGCTTTCGGCAACTTCGTCCATCCCGCCAGCGCCCGGGCCATTGGCCTCGTGCCGCCCGTTCCTTCGCAGCGTCTGCGCTTCGTGGGCAACGCTGCCGGCGCCGGCGCCCGCATGCTGCTCGTGGACCGCAGGGCCCGGGACCGCGCGGACGCGCTGGCGGCCCGCGCCCGATTCGTCGAGCTGGGCAGCCGCCCCGACTACCAGGACGCCTTCGTGGACGCCCTGCCGTTCCCCCAGCCCGGGCAGGGCCGATGAGCTCCACGGCAGGGGCTCGCTTCGCCTCGAGCAGTCGGAAGCCGGCCGCCACGCCGCCGGAAGCCACGCCGCCCGCCACCGCCCGGACCCGCCTCCTCACCGTCCTCGCCGGTGTCGCCCGGGACGTCGCCGCGTCCGCCTTCGAACGCTGCCCCTACCGCGACCGCGACGACCGCTGCACGTTCAGCGGCGGCTGTCGAAACCAGGTGCGGAACCGGGCCACGGCGGACCTCCGGTGCTCGGGCGCCCCGTTGAACCCGGCTCCCGCCCCGAAGCCGAAGCCGCCGGCTCTGCAACCCCGGACGAGGACGACGACCCCGAAGACGAAGACGAAGACCGCCCGGCACTCTGGCTTCCCCTCGACCTCGACCTCGACCTCGACCTCGACCTCGACCTCGACCTCGACCTCGACCTCGAAAGGCGCCCGCCCGTGAACTCGAGGCAACGCCTCGCCGCCGCCATGCGCCACCACCCCACAGACCGCACCCCGGTCATGTGCCAGCTGGCCATCGGCCACTACTTCCTCCACAGCGGGCTGGACCCGGTGGAGATCTGGCACGACACGCCGGCGTTCGTGGAGGCGCTGCTCCGGCTCCAGCGCCGCTACGGCTTCGACGGCATCCTGGTGAACCTGCCGGGGCGGGACCCGGACTGGCGTGCCCACGTGGACCGGATCGAGCGGGGCGCGGACGGCGCCCGGGTCGTGTGGCGGGATGGGCGGATCACCCATGTGCCCCCCGACGACAACCCGCACGTGTACGAGCCGGACGGACGCACGCGGACGTTCCCAGCGTTCGCGGAGCTGGACCCGGAGGCGCTGTGGTACGTGGAGCCGCACGATATCTCCGGGATCACGTACCCGTGGGTGTGGGGCTTCGCGGAGTCGCCGGCGTCCCCGCCGGACTTCTTCCCGCCCTGGCAGGATGCGGCGGTGCGTCTGGCGCGGGAACGGGAACCGGAGGTGAGCGTGCATGCCGAGGTGTTCTCGCCGTTCAGCCAGCTCATGGAATTGCTGGACTTCGAGCAGGCGCTCATCGCTCTCATCGACGACCCGGGCAAGGTCGAGGCGTGCCTGGCGCGGCTTGCGCGCGGCGGGGCGCAGCTCATGAGCATCCTGGCAAGGGCCGGCGCCGACGCCATCCTCATCTCCAGCGCCTTCGCCGGCGCCGGCTTCATCTCTCCCGAGCACTACCGGCGTTTCGTGCTGCCCTACGAGATGGGGATGATCGAGGCCTTTCGCGCTTCGTTCCCCGATCTGCCGGTCTACACCCACACCTGCGGCGCCATCGGTGACCGGCTGGAGTTGCTGGAGGCCACGGGCACGAACGGCGTCGACACGCTGGACCCGCCGCCGCTGGGCGACGTGGAGCTGGCGGACGCCAAACGGCGCATCGGCGGGCGCCTCTTCATCAAGGGCAACATGGACCCGGTGAACGTACTGCTGGCCGGCCCGCCGGAACGGGTGCGCGCCGACGCGCTGAACCGCGTCGCCGTGGCCGCGCCGGGCGGTGGCTACATCCTGTCCACGGCGTGCTCCGTGCCGCCGGCGACGCCGCCCGCCCACATCCTCGAGCTGCGGCGCGCGGTGGACGCGGCGGCCGGAGACCCGGACCCCGACGCGGAAGCCGGCCCGGCCCCCGACCAGGCCCCCGGCCCGGCCCCCGACCAGGCCCCCGGCCCCATGGACCCCGAATGGCGGCCATGACGTCTCCGTCGCTGCTCGACGCCGCGCGTTCGCGGCCGGTGCTCGCCGACGGTGCTATGGGCACCCAGCTTCAGGAGGCGGGGTTGGCGGCCGGCGCCTGCGGCGAGTTGTGGAACGTCGAGAGGCCCGACCGGGTGGCGGCCATCCACCGGGCGTACCTGGAGGCCGGCGCCGAGTTGATCCTGACCAACACCTTCGGCGGCAGCCGCCTGGCCCTGGCGCGTCACGGGCTGGCCGAACGGGCGGCCGAGCTGAATCGCGCCGGGGCGGAGGTGGCGGTGGGCGCGGTGGGTGCGGTGGGTGCGGTGGGTGCGGTGGAGGTGAGAGGGCCGGCGCCGCAGGCCTGGGTGCTGGGCGACATCGGCCCGTTCGGCGGGCTGCTGGCGCCTCTCGGCGAGACGGAGCCCGACGAGGCGCAGGCGGCGTTCGAGGAGCAGGCGGCGGCGCTGCTGGCGGGGGGCGCGCACGGCATCCTGGTGGAGACCATGACCGCGCTGGACGAGCTGCGCTGCGCGGTGCGCGGTGCCAGGCGAGCCGGCGCGAAGCTGGTGGTGGCATCGGTGGCGTTCGACGCCACACGGGTCGGCTTCCGCACCATGATGGGCGAGACACCGGACCAGGCGGTGGCGGCCATGCTGGAGGAGGGCGCCGATGTGGTGGGCGCCAACTGCGGCAGCCGCCTGGACATGGCCGCGTACGCGGACCTGGCCCGGCGGTTCCGTGCCCTGGTCCCGGACGGCATCGTCTGGATCAAGGCCAACGCGGGCACGCCGCGCCTGGAGATCGCGAACGCGCGCGTCGTGTACGACGGCACGCCGGCGAACCTGGCGGCGGGCGTGCCCGCGCTCGTGGACGCGGGCGCATCCATCGTGGGCGGCTGCTGCGGCACGACGCCCGCCCACATCCGCGCCTTCGCCCGGGCGCTCGGCCGCTGAGGTGTCCGGGTGGCGGCGGGTGGCGGTACGGGGGACATCCCGCTGCAATGCACGCGGGTCGGGCGGAACCCCTGAACGGGAGACCTGAATGAAGCTGGCAGCCATCGATTGGGTCGTGATCGTCGCCTACTTCGTCGTCGCGCTGGGCGTCGGGCTGTACTTCCGCCGGCGGGCGGGCCAGAGCATGGCGGAGTTTTTCGTGTCCGGACGGGCGCTGCCCTGGTGGGTGGCCGGCACGTCGATGGTGGCCACGACGTTCGCGGCGGACACGCCGCTGGCGGTGCAGGGCCTGGTCGCCGAACACGGCCTGGCCGGCAACTGGTTCTGGTGGGCGTTCGCGCTGGGCGGCATGGTGACCGTCTTCCTTTACGCCCGGCTGTGGCGCCGCGCCGAGGTGATGACCGACGTGGAGCTGGTGGAGATGCGCTACAGCGGCCCGGCGGCAGCCTTCCTGCGCGGGTTCCGCGCCGTCTACGTCGCCATGCTGGTGAACTCCATCATCATCGGCTGGGTCACCGGCGCCATGCTGCGGGTGCTCAAGTACACGCTCTTCTCCGGGACGGCCGTCGGATCGGGGGCCGCCGACTGGTACCTGATCCTGGGCATGCTGGCGGTGGTGGGCATCTACAGCACGCTGTCGGGATTGTGGGGCGTGGTGGCCACCGACTTCGTGCAGTTCATCATGGCCATGGTGGGCTTCATCATCCTGGCCGTGGTGGCGGTGCAGCACGTGGGCGGCGTCGCCGCCCTCCAGACGCAGGTGGCGGCCAACTTCAGCGGCGGCGCGCAGGCCTTCCGGTTCCTGCCGGACTTCAGTGCCGCCGACCGGTGGATGCCGCTGAACATCTTCCTGATCATGCTGTTCATCCAGTGGTGGGCGACGTGGTACCCGGGGGCGGAGCCGGGTGGTGGCGGCTACATCGTGCAGCGCATGGCGTCGTGCAAGGACGAGAAGCATTCGCTGCTGGCCACGCTGTGGTTCCAGATCGCCCACTACTGCGTGCGGCCGTGGCCGTGGCTGATGATCGCGTTCGTGGCGCTGGCCATGTACCCGGACCTGCGGTCCATGGCGGACCCGGGCGTGGCCTTCCCCATGGTGATCCGCGACCTGGCGCCCGCCGGCGTGCGCGGGCTGGTTCTGGTTGCGTTCTTCGCGGCGTTCATGTCCACCATCAGCACCCAGATGAACTGGGGTGCGTCCTACCTGGTGAGCGACTTCTACCACCGCTTCATCCGGCCCGACGCCGGCGACCGGCACCTGGCGCGCGTGTCACGGCTCGCCTCGGTGCTCGTGCTGGCGCTGGGCGCCGGCGCCGCGTGGCTCATGCGCGACATGTCGGTGGACCATGCGTGGAAGTTCCTGGCGGCCCTGGGCGCCGGCACCGGCGCCGTGTTCATGCTGCGCTGGTACTGGTGGCGCATCAACGCGTGGACCGAGATCGCGGCCATGGTCGCGTCGCTGGTGTTCTTCGTGGTCGTGAGCCGGTTCATCTCCGGCAACGAGCACCGCATGGCCGTGGTCGCCCTGTTGACCATCGGCACCTGGCTGGTGGTCACGTTCCTGACGCAGCCGGAGCGGCCGGAGACGCTGGAGCGGTTCTATCGCAAGGTCCGACCCGGCGGGCCCGGCTGGCGCCCCCAGGCGGCGGCGTGCCCCGACGTGGAGCCGGACCGGAACATGGCCGTATCGATTCTGGCGGCGCTGTTTTCCGCCGGTATCGTTTACCTCACGTTGCCCGGCGTTGGCCTGATCATCTTCGGGCAGTACGGCAAGGCGGCCCTCGCCCTGTCCGGCGCGGTCCTGTGCGGCGTCGTGGTGTTCGCCCTGATGCGGCGGATCGGCTGGGAGACCATCGCCCGCTAGAGGCGGTGGTTCGGCTTCCGGTCCCGGGCGCGCTGTCGCTCGAGCGCAGGGCCAGCGCGCCCGGCGCCAGGCGCTGGGGTCCGGGGGAACGTCGGCCGAGGGCGACCCGCACCCACACCGCCCGAATCCTCTTGTAGGCGCCCGGCCTCCCGATCATCTTCAATGCAGAGGTCGGAGGCCGGGCATGATGCCCGCGCCTGGCGGCCTCGTCCTCATCCGTGAGGGCATCATGAAAGGTGGAACCGCGTTCTTCTGTCCTTCGTGCAACCAGCGTCAGATCGTGGGCAAACCCGGCGAGAAGCTGGAATTGCCGATGACCGTGCAGTGCGAGAAGTGCGGCGCGTCGGTGTCGCTGGAGAAGAGCCTGAGCGGAGGTGTCCACACCCGCATTGTGGCGGGCGCGGCGAAGTAAGCGAAGGCCGGGAAAAAACGACGGGTCCGGGTCGCCCAAGGCGGCCTGGCCCCGTGTCGTTGGCCGCGACGCCGGCCGCTCAGGCGCCGAACTGCGCGAAGCCCACCACGTTGCCCGCCGGCTCCCGCACGAATACCTCCCGGGCCCCGTAGGCTGTCGTGCGTCGCCGTCAGGGGGTCGCCGGCCGCTACTTCCCGCCGTCCACCGGCAGCACGACGCCGCTGATCCACCCGGCGTGGTCGGAGGCCAGGAACAGCACGGCGTGGGCGATGTCATCCGCGCCGCCCAACCGCTTGAGAGCGATCCCTTCCACCAGCTGCCGCTGGCCGTCCTCGCCGTACGCCTGCCACTGCCGTTCCGTGGTGGGGTTGGAGCGCACGAAACCGGGCGCCACGTTGTTCACCGTGATGTTCCACGGGCCCAGCTCATGCGCCAGCTGGCGGGTGAGCCCGATCTGCGCCGCTTTGGCCGACGCGTAGGCCTGGATCCCCGTCTTGCTGATGCCCAGCCCGGCGCCGCTGGAAATGTTCAGGATGCGGCCGTAGCGGGCCTCCTTCATGCCCGGCGCGACGGCCTGGCTGAAGTGGAACGCCGCCGTCACGTTCACATCGAAGATGGCCTGCCAGTCGCCGGGCGGGATCTCCTCCAACGGGCGTCCCACCTGGCCCAGCACACCGCCGGCGTCGTTCACCAGGATGTCCACGTGCCCGTGCTCCGCCTCGGCTTCGGCTTCGGCCACGAAGGCGAACACCCCCTCCCGGTCCGTGACGTCTATGGTGCGGACACGGCAGCGCGGGCCGGCGAGGGCCGCCGTCTCCGCCAGCTCGTCGGCCAGGACATCGCAGGCCCACACGTCGGCGCCCAACGTGGCGAACTGGCGGACGATCTCGCGGCCGAAGCCGTGAGCCGCGCCCGTCACGATGACCGTGCGTTG
>CAZUFP010000012.1:44840-78528 GCA_964619835.1 uncultured Gemmatimonadaceae bacterium
GGACGATCTCGCGGCCGAAGCCGTGAGCCGCGCCCGTCACGATGACCGTGCGTTGATCGAAGCGGATCTCCACATCGTCTCCTTCGCGGGCGCCGCGCCGCCGCGTCCCGGTCGGGACGGCCCCGGTGGCGGGCGGCACCGGGCTCTCAATCGGGCAGGTGCTTCGCCAGCTCCCTCAGGTTGTTCCGGGCGAGGGGGCGGTCACCTTCCTCGATCTGGTGGATCATGCTGACGAGCCGCGCGTTAAGGGGCGCCCTTGCGCCGTTCTTGTGGGCGGCCTCCACGACGGCGCCCAGCTGCGCGTCCACTTCGGTGCGGCGCTTGCGCACGGCGAGGTCCCGCCAGATGCCGCTGTGGGTCTTGGCGGAGCGGCGATTGAACGCGACCAGGGCATCAAGGGACTCGGTGGCCGCTTCGGGCGACGCGTCCGGCGCGAACGCCGAGGGGTCGAACCCGTTGAACGGCTCCAGTTTGATGTCCTGCACGGCGGCCACGGCCACCACTTCCTGCGCCAGCCGGGTGATGACCGGCCGGAACTCGGGCTCGTCCAGGATGTCGGCGATGGAATTGTCGGTCACGGCCGTGGCGAACAGCATGGACGCATAGGCCATCTTGCTCCACAGGTAGCCCCACACGTTGGGGCTCAGAACGGCGTCCTCGTCGAACTGCTGGAACAGGTGGTGGAGGTGCTCGACGCGGGGCGAACGCTCGCCGTTCAGCTCGCCCACCACGACGGCGCCGCGCCCGCCGTAGTGGATGATGCCCGGCTCCAGGTAGTCGGCGCCGAAGTTGACGAAGCAGCCCACGGTCCGGTCCTCGCCCACGATGCCGGCGATCACCGGCTCGTTCAGCCCGTTCTGCACGGACACCACCGCGCCGCCCTCCGAGACGTGCTTCGCCAGCATGCGGGTGGCCGCGGTGGTGTGGTGCGCCTTCACGCAGAGCAGGATCGTGCCGAAGATCCCCTGGAGGTTGTCCGGCGTGTACGCGGGCGCCCGGGCGCTGAATTCCTCGATGCCGGTGATCTGGAGGCCGCGGTCCCGGATGGCCCGCACGTGGTCCTCCACGGTGTCCACGAAGACGACGTCCTGGCCCGCGCGGGCCAGGTACGCGCCGATGGTCCCGCCGATGGCGCCCGCACCCCAGATGACGACCGTATCGCCTACGCCCATGGTCCCTCCAATGCACGACGCGTCTCTTCCACGCCGGCCGCCCAGATGGCCAGCATCTCCTCATCCGGACGCTCGTAGCGGCCCGCGAAATTCCCGTCGCCCAGGTACGCCCGCACCTGGTCCGCCGTCATGAGGCTCATGCGCCCGCGGTCGATGGGCTCCTTGCCCCCGTCCGGCACGGCCACGCCCGCCAGCCGCGTCCAGGGGAAATTCTCCATCCACGACGCGTGCGACGCCACCGGGTCGATGGACTCGACCTTCGCCATCGTCTCCGGCGCGCTCCACCAGTTGTGGAATTTGACCCGCACGTCCGGATGCGTCTCCATCCATTCTACCGCCGCAGTGCCCGCCGGCGAGTTGCCGCCGTGGCCGTTCACCAGGAGGATCCGCCGGAACCCGTGGCGCGCCACGGAGTCCAGGATGTCCCGGATCACCGCCAGGTAGGTCTCCAACTTCAGCGCCACCGTGCCGGGGTAGCCCAGGAAGTAGGGCGACACGCCGTACGGAAGGGTGGGGAAGACGGGCACGCCCAGGGGCTCCGCGGCCTCCACCGCCACCCGCTCCGCCAGGATCGCGTCCGTGAGAAGGCTCATGTACGCATGCTGCTCGCAGCTCCCCAGTGGCACCACCGCCCGGTCATCGTTCTTCAGATAGTCCCGGACGCCGAACCAGTTCATGTCGCGGATCTGCAATGGAGCACCTCCTGTCGAATTCGAGTTCGAATCCGAATTCGAATCCGAAAAACCGGATCGCCGCCTACGCCCCGAGGTTCTGGTACAGCCGGACCATGGCCTTCATGCCGAGCCCCACGTGCGCCTCCGGGAACCACTCATCCGGGGCGTGCATGTTGGCGCCGGGCAGGGCGAAGCCCATGACCACCACGTTGGCGGCCAGAACGTCCTCGAACTCCGGCGCGATGGGCAGCGTGCCGCCGTGAGCAGCCAGGACCGGCGGGACGCCGAAGGTCTGCTCCAGCGCGGCGCCCGCGGCCCGGTAGAGGGCGCTCTCGGTCCCCGACCGCCACGGTCGCGCCGACTGGAGCTGCCGCACCGTGATGCGCACGCCGGGCGGCGCCACGCGGTCCACGTGGGCCTGAATCAACGCGCCGATCCGCTCCGGGTCCTGGCCGGCGACGAGCCGGCAGCTGAATTTGGCCCGCGCCCGGGCCGGGAGTACGGTCTTGGCCCCCTCGCCCGTATAGCCGGACACGAGGCCGTTAACGTCCAGGGTGGGCCGGGTCCAGAGCCGCTCCACCGTCGTGTAGCCGGCCTCGCCCGCGAGCTCCGCACCGCCGGCGCCGCGCCGGAACGCCGCGTCGTCGAACGGCAGGGCACGGAAGCGGGAAGCCAGCTCGTCGGGCAGCGGGGCGACATCGTCGTAGAAGCCGGAGACGGCCACGTGGCCCGGGGCGTCGTGGAACGATGCGATCACGGCGGCCAGCGCGTTCGCCGGGTTGGCCACGGCGCCGCCGTACTGGCCGGAGTGGAGGTCGTGGTCACCGATCTCGGCGTCCATCTCGAAGTACGCCAGGCCGCGCATGGCGAAGATGAGCGACGGCTGGCCGGGCGCGAACATCATGGAGTCGGAGATGACCACGTGGTCCGCCGCCAGCTCATCGCGGCGCTCCTTCAGCAGCGGCACCAGGTCCGGCGAGCCGATCTCCTCCTCGCCTTCCAGCACGAGCTTCACGTTGACGGGCAGGGAACCGCGGGTCTTCAGCAGCGCCTCCAGCGCCTTCACCTGGAGGAAGACCTGCGACTTGTCATCCGCCGCGCCGCGTCCCCAGATCATGCCGTCGCGGATCTCGGGCTCGAACGGTGCGCTGGACCACTCGTCCAGCGGCTCCGCCGGCTGGACGTCGTAGTGGCCGTATACGAGGATCGTCGGCCCGCCCTCCGCCCCGGACCAGTGCGCCAGCACGGCCGGGTGCCCCGGCGTTTCCGCCAGCGACGCTTCCATCCCGGCGTTGCGCAGCTCGCCCACCAGCCACTCGGCAGCGGCACGGGTGTCCGCGTCGTGCTCGGAGCGCGTGCTGATGCTCGGGATGCGCAGGAAATGGAACAGCTCCTCCCGGAAGCGTGGCAGCTCCCGGTCTATGTACGACAGTGGATCGGGCATGGCGGATCGAGCCTGGTTCAGGATTGGTGCAGCAGGATCGTGAGCAGCAACGCGCCGGCCAGCGCCGTGTTGGTGCCCAGGTTCCACATGACGTTGCTCGCCAACGCCGGCACGGGCACGGCCTCGTCGTACCGGCGGAACGCCCACGCCAGCGGCTGCCGCAACAGCAAGCTGGGCAGCACTCCCAGCAGCGCGAGCGTGGGCAGTGCGCCCGCGACGACGCTGCCGATGATCCACGCCGGCACCCCGAGGGCGGCGAAGGCGTAGATCAGGGCGGCGGCCCGGCGGCCCAGGAGCAGCACCAGGTTCCTGCGGCCGCCGAAGCGGTCCGCCTCGATGTCGGGGAACTCGTTGAGCAGCAGCAGGTTGAACGTCATGAGGAAGGCGGGCACCGAGGCGGCCAGGGCCGCCGTGCTGACGGAGCCCTGCTGCACGAGGGCCGTGCCCACCACGGGCAGGGCGCCCAGGCCCAGGCCGGCCGCGATCTCGCCCACGGCCAGGCGGGCCAACAGGTCGGTGTACAGCAGCACGAGCAGGGCGCCCACGACGAAGATGGGCACCATGGATGTGCCGATCTGGAGGATGAAATACACGCCGATGGCGGCGCCCAGCGCCGAGGTGAACAGGCCCCAACCGAGGGCGAACCCGGGAGACACGGCGCCGGCAGGGATGGTGCCGCTGCCGCCGCTGAAGGGTGTGCGTTGGGTGCGCTGGTCGATGCCGCGCAGGAAGTCGCTCCACTCGTTGAGCGTGTTGACGGCGATGTGCAGCGCCACCAGGCCCACGAGGGCCAGGATGGTGGCAAGCCAGGAGAAGCCGTCGTCGTACGCCGAGGCGGCGGCACCGGCCGCCACGAGCGTGATCGGGAGCAGAAGGAACGGCGCGCGGGAGATGCCGAGGATCCCCCGCGCGATCGATTGTTCTGGATTGGCCGTCGTCACCGGTTCGTTCACTGTTTCAATAGGTCCGTTTGCACGGGGAGCGTTCTGATCCGCGTGCCGGTGGCGGCGAAGATGGCGTTGGTGACGGCCGGCGCAAGAGGCGGCACGCCCGGTTCGCCGATGCCGCCCGGCCGTTCGGGCGAGGGCACGAAGTACACCTCCACCTCGGGCATCTCGTCGATGCGGAGGAGGGGGTAGTCCGTGAAGTTGCCCTCCTTCGCGCCGCCGTCCTCGAGCGTGATGCCGTGCTTGAGGGTGTAGCCGGCGGCGAGGGTGACGGCGCCTTCCATGTTCGCGGCCACGATGTCCGGGTTGATGACCTGGCCGCAGTCGATGGCGCAGACCACCCGGTCGATCTTCACCGCGCCGTCAGCGCCGACGGTGACCTCGGCCACCTCCGCCACGTGGGACCCGAAGGATGACACGGCGGCGATGCCACGCCCGCGGCCTTTTGCCAGCGGCTTGTCCCAGCCCGCTTTTTCGGCCACCAGCTCCAGCGCTCCACGCAGGCGCGGCGCGTCCCGCATGAGCGCCCGGCGGTAGAGGTACGGGTCCTTCCCCGTCGCCGCCGCCAGCTCGTCGATGAAGCTCTCGATGACGAAGCCGTTGTGCGTGTTGCCGACGGAGCGCCACGCGCCCACCGGCACGCCCCAGTCGTCCAGGTGGTAATCCAGCAGGAAATCAGGCAACACGTACGGCGGGTTCTCCGCGCCGCTGACCGTCAGGCCCGTGTCCGGTGGCCCCACGATGCGATGGTGCCAGGCCACGGGCGCGCCCGCGTTGCTCAGCCCGCCCCGGAAATGATGGTACGTGAGCGGCCGATAGAATCCATGCCGCGTCGTGTCTTCCCGCGTCCAGAACATCTGGACCGGCGCGTTCGCCCGTTTCGCGATCTCCACCGCGTACGTGACGTAGTCCGTCTGGAGCCGGCGTCCGAACCCGCCGCCCACCATGGTGACGTGCATGGTCACGTCTTCCGGCTTCACGCCCGCCACCCGCGCCGCCTCCCGCTGCGCCGCCGTGGCCACCTGCGTGGGCGCCCATACCTCCACCTTGCCGTTCGCCACGCGGGCGGTGCAGTTCATGGGCTCCATGGTGGCGTGGTCCAGGAACGGCAGCTTGTAGACGGCTTCCACCGTTTTCGCCGCGCCGGACAGCGCCGCCTCCACGTTGCCGGCCTTGCGCGCCACGTCGCCGGGGCTTCCGGCCAGCTGCTGGGCACGGGCGAACAGCGCCTCGCTGCTTTTGTAAGGGATCGGGCTGGTCGTCCAGTCCACGGAGAGGGCGTCGCGGCCCTTGAGCGCGGCCCAGGTGTTGCGCCCCAGGACGGCCACGCCGCCCGGGATCTCGATGACGTCCACCACGCCCGGCACACGGCGGGCGCGGGCGTCGTCGACGCTGCGGACTTTCGCGCCGAACGCAGGCGGCAGGGCCACCGTGGCCACCAGCATGCCTGGCAGGTCCACGTCCACGCCGAACACCGTCTGACCCACCACCTTGTCGTGCTGGTCGAGGCGATGGACGGGTGTGCCCACGATCGTGAAGTCCTTGCGGCTCTTCAGCGGCGGGTCCTCCGGTACCGGCAGCTTGGCGGCACGCTCCACGAGGGTGCCGTATTCGGCGCGCCGGCCACTGGAGTGGACGACGGCGCCCTTCTCCGCCTTGCACTCGGACACGTCCACGCCCCAGGCCTGCGCCGCCGCCGCCCGCAGCATCTCCCGCGCGGCGGCGCCCGCCTTGCGGAACGGGTCCCAGCCGAACCGGATGCTCGTGCTGCCGCCCGTGGCGATGGTGCGCACCCAACCCGCGGGGTTCTCCGGCGGCGGCAGGACACGGATCTTCGTCCAGTCCGCGTCCAGCTCCTCCGCCAGGATCATGGGGAGCGCCGTGGATGTGCCCTGGCCCATCTCCGTCTCATCGACGATCACGTGGACCAGGCCGTCGGTGCCCACGTGCAGCCAGGCCGCGGGGTGCAGGTCCGCACCCTGCGCCGCCCAGGCATCGAGCCAGGGGAAATGGATGGCGATGGCGAGCCCGGCGCCTGCCGTCAGCCCCGTTCCCAGGAATTCGCGACGCGTGTACAGGTCAGCCATTGGCCACCTCCTGTGCTGCCCGGCGGATCGCCTTGCGGATCCGCAGGTAGGCACCGCACCGGCACAGGTTGCCGGACATCCACTGGTCGATCTGCTGGTCCGTAGGGTTCGGATTGCTCGCCAGCAGCGTGGCCGCCTGCATGATCTGGCCGGGCTGGCAGTAGCCGCACTGCGGCACCTCTTCTTCGACCCAGGCCTTCTGAAGGGCGTGCAGGCCCTTCTCGCCCAGGCCCTCGATAGTGGTGATGCGACGGTTCGCCGCCGCCGCCACCGGCGTCACGCACGAGCGCGTCGCCGTGCCTTCCAGGTCCACCGTGCACGCGCCGCACACGGCGACACCGCACGAGTATTTCGTGCCCTTCAGCTTGAGCTCGTCCCTCAGCACCCAGAGCAGCGGAGTGTCCGGGGGGACGTCGACGGTGCGGGTCTTTCCGTTCACCGTAAGGGTAAACGCGGCCATGAAGGTCTCCTTTTGGACCAGCCGGGTACGGCCGTTTCGTGGAGCACGCTCGGAGAGGTTGCAGCAATGTGAGACCCGGTCCGGCCCCTTGTCAAACGAAAACGGCCGGGGGCGTCGTCCGCCTCCCGGCCGTTCCTTCAAAGGTGCCGCTTTGGAGCGATTTACCTGTTCTCGCCCAGCTCGTGGCCGCTGGCGCGGATCTCGATCCGGTGCGGCTTCGCTTCCTCGGCCTTCGGGAAGGTGACCGTCAGCACGCCGTTGTCGTACCGGGCATCCACGCGGCTCGCATCTGCGTGCCGCGGCAGCACGAAGCTCCGCTCAAAGCGGCCGTAGCAGCGCTCGTACAGCCGGTAGTTGCCCTCGTCCTCGCCTTCCTTCCGCTCTTCCTTCTTCTCGCCCGACACCGTGAGGATGTTGTTCTCCACCGTCAGGTCGATGTCCTCCAGGCGCACGCCCGGGATCTCCATGTTGAAGCGCAACTCCTCGTTGCTCTCCACGATCTCCGTGGGCAGCGAGCGCAGCCCGCTCTCCCACTGGTCGCTCACCTCGCCCAGCCAGCGGCTCATCTGGCGGCGCAGGTCGTCCATCGCATCCATCGGCATCACGCGCACACGTCGCAGGGTCGGAATCATGGTGTCCTCCATTCAGTGGTTCTGTGGGTTCCCGGTTTCCTCGTTCCACGGCCTGCGCCGTCTGGGGGCGCCGCCGTCGGATCTGCCCGTGTGATTTGCACCGCCCGTGCCAGGCAATGTCTGCCGTAATTACATGGGGCCGTTGCACTTTCGGCAGCATCGGACAGCGCCCCTGCAATGTTGGCAGAAGCTGGAGCGGTCCGGGACACGCTCGTCGGGGGTGGCGGCTCGAGCACGGTGCGGTGGCTCCGTTTCACGAAACGCGGCCGTCGTTTCAAGGGCAGGGCCGCGCAACGTCGGCGGGGTCCATCACGCGGCGCGTCTCTCTCGGACGGTGGTGGGAGGTGTGTCGCGATCATGGCACAACGGCGCGGGAAACGGCCCTTCGTGACGGGTCTCCGGAACGTGCGCTCGACGGCACTCGGGCGGGCAGGCTTCGTGCGACACCGTTGTAGCCCGGGCCGTTCCGGGCATACACTTTCAGGAACCATGACCAAAGGACCGAAGAAGAGCGTGCCGTTGAACCGGGCGCTGCTGGCTTCGCTGGCGGCGGCGCTGCTGTTGTCTCTCGTGCCGGCGGGCCTGGCTCTGGACCGGCGTATCGAGGCGTCGCTGGTGGCGAAGGTGCGCAGCGACCTTTCCCGGGCGCCGATGGTTCTGACGGACCGGAACCGGGGCCGGGCCGACGCGTTGATGATGCATGCGCGGGAGGTGGCGTCGGCGCCGGGCCTGGCCGCGGCGCTGGCCCGGGGTGACGACGCGGCCGCGAGCCGGCTGCTGTCTCCGCCTGTTACGGGCGAGGAGCCGGTGCTGGTGGATGGCACGGGGCGGGTGGTGGTGGGCGCCGATCCCGGCGCGGCCCTGGTGGCGGCCACCCGTGCGGGCCGGACGCCGGTGGACTTCGTGGGGGAAGCGGGCGGGATCCGTGTGCTCTCCCTGGCGCCCGTCCTGTCCGGTGGCCGGTGGCGCGGGGCCGCCGGCGTTTCGGAGCCGGTCGGCGAGACGACGGCCGGCGCGTTGTCGGGCCTGACCGCGTCGGACGTGGTGATTCTCGACCGGGACGGGGGCACGGTGGCGTCGACGCTGGCCCCGCCGGAGGCCCGGGCAGTGGCGAGCCGGGCCCAGGACGCCGACGAATCGGTGCACGAGTTCCGGGACGCCTCCCTGGGCCGCTTCTGGCAGGTGGTGGCGCCGCTGGGCGATGTGGGCCACGTCGTGTTCACGCGGAACGCGGCCCAGGAGCTGGCGGTTCTGCCGCGCCTGCGCCGCGGTGCGTTGCTGGCGGCGGGGATCGTCGTGGCGGTCGCCCTGCTCATCGGACTGCTGGTGTCCAACGCCCTGGCCCGGCCCGTGGTGGGCCTTGCCCGGGCGGCCGATCGGCTGGCGGATGGCGACTTCCACGCGCCGCTGGAGCGGTCGCGCATCCGTGAGGTGGACCGGATGGCGCGTGCGTTCGACCACATGCGGCAGGCCCTGTCGGACCGGCTCGAGGAGCTGGGTCAGGCGAACCGCGAGCTGGAGCAGCGGCAGGAACGGCTGCGGGCGCTCCAGGCGGAGATGATCCAGCGGGACCGGCTGGTGGCCAGCGGCCGCCTGGTGGCGGAGCTGGCGCACGAGATCCGGAACCCGGTGGCCAACGTGCGGAACTGCCTGGAAGTGATCCACCGGCGCGTGTCGGATGACCCGAAGGCGCGGCAGTTCGTCGACCTGGCCATCGACGAGTTGCTGCGCATGCACGAGCTGGCCGAGCAGATGCTGGACCTGAACCGGCCCATGGACCCGGCGGCGGCGAGCTGCGATGCGCTGGACGTCGTGTCCCGGGTGGCGGCGCTGTTCGCGACGGGTCCCAACGCGGACCGCTGGCCGGTGGTCGTGAGGGGCGAGGCGCCGGCCGACGCGCGCATGGCGCCGGACACGCTCAAGCAGGTCCTGCTGAACCTGGTGCAGAACGCGCGGGAGGCCATGCCCGGCGGTGGCCGGATCGAGTTTCGCGTCCGCCGGGAGGGGGAATTCGTGTGGATCGATGTGGCGGATGAAGGGACAGGCATGTCGGAGGATGTCCTGTCGCGGGTGTTCGACCCGTTCTTCACCACGAAGGGGGAGGTGCAGGGGGTGGGGCTGGGGCTGTTCGTCGCGGAGGGACTGGTGCGGCGCCACGGAGGTCGGCTCACGGCGGAGAACCGGGAGGATGTCCGCGGCGCCCGGTTCCGGATCGCCCTGCCCGCCGCTACGGGCCAGGGCAAACCGGAGCCGCAACGCGCGGAGCACTCATGATCACGCCGGACGGGCAGGGAAGCGCGCGCATTCTCCTGGTGGACGACGACCGGGCGTTCCGCCTGTCTACGGCGGAGCTGCTACGCGAGGACGGGCACGAGGTGGTGGAGGCGGAGGACGGCGCTCAGGCCGTGGAAGCCCTGCGTGGTGGCCTGTTCGACCTGATGTTGCTGGATCTGCGCATGCCCGGCCTGGACGGCCTGCGTATGGTGGAGGTGCTGCGCGAGCGCGGCGAGCCGATGCCCATCCTGATGATCTCCGGGTTCGGCACCGTAGAATCCGCCGTGGAGTCGCTGCACCTGGGCGCGGATGATTTCCTGACGAAGCCGGTGGACCCGGACGTCCTCAGCGCCCGGGTCGGGGAGATCCTGGAACGGCGTCCCACGCGCGCGTCGTTGAGCGCGGCGGTGGAGGGAATGGTGGGCCGGTCGCCTGCCATGCGCCGTGTCTTCGATGCCGTCCGCCGGGTGGCGCCGACGGAGACCACGGTCCTCATCACCGGCGAGACGGGCACGGGCAAGGAGCTGGTGGCACGGGCGGTGCACCGCCTCTCGGAGCGGAGCGGCCGCCCCTTCATCCCCGTCAATTGCGCGTCCCTGGCGGAGGGTGTGCTGGAGTCGGAGCTGTTCGGCCACGTGCGTGGCGCGTTCACCGGCGCCGTGCGTGACAAGACGGGGCTGTTCGCCGCCGCCGACGGCGGCACGATCTTCCTGGATGAGATCGGCGACATGGGCCTCCAGCTCCAGCAGCGCCTGCTGCGCGTTCTCCAGGAGCGGGAAGTGACGCCCGTGGGCGCCGTTCGCGCCTCTCCCGTCAACGTCCGCGTGGTGGCGGCCACCAACCGCGACCTGCGGGCCGAAACCGCCGCCGGGAGGTTCCGGGAGGACCTCTTCTACCGCCTGAACGTCTTTCACGTCCACCTGCCGCCGCTGCGGGAGCGGCGGGGCGATGTCCCCCTCCTGATCGAGGCGGCGCTCCGGCGCCTGCGAGACCGCTCGCCGGATGCCCGGCAGCTCGCCTGTTCCCCGTTCGCCATCCGGCTGCTGCGGGCCTACGACTGGCCCGGCAACGTGCGGGAGCTGTTCTCCGTCATGGAGAGCGCCGCCATCCGTGCCGGCGGGCGCATCGAGGCGCAGCACCTGCCGGAGCCGGTGCGTGCGGCCCGGGGATCCGGCGGGCTGCCGGAAGGGGAGGGCGATCCGGAGCGCTACCAGGGACCGGACACGGAGGCCGAAGAGCGGCAGGCCATCTTCGCGGCGCTCCAGGAGGCCGGCGGCGTGCGCGCCCGCGCCGCCGACCTCCTGGGCATGAGCCGCACCACCCTCTGGCGCAAGCTCAAGCAGTACGGCATCGACGCCGACTGAGGAGCGCAGAACGCCCCGGCCTACTGCGTCGGGTTCACGGTGTACGCGACATACGTGAGAGCCAGGATGTAGACGAGGGCCGCCACGCCGACGTACGTCCACACGCTCCTCGGCTCGCTCCGCCGGGAGCGCCGGTCCAGGAACGGAATGAGCAGCAGCAGCACGCCCGCCAGCCCGAACGCGATGATCCCCAGTACATCCCCCGGTATGCCGAACACGTGGGCCGGCAGGAACTTCAGCGTCTGGAACATGAACATGAAGTACCATTCGGGCCGGATGCCCGCCGGTGCCGGGGCGAACGGGTCCGCCTTCTTGCCCAGCTCCGCCGGGAAGAACGCCGCCAGCGAAGCCAGGATCGCCAGCACCAGCAGCCAGCCGATCAGGTCCCGCATAAAGAAGTTGGGGAAGAACGGGACCGACTTGTGCGCCCCGCCCTTGCGCTCCACACTGGGCGGCACGCTCATGCCCAGCTTCTGCACCAGCAGCACGTGCAGGCCGATGAGCAGGATGGCGATGCCGGGCAGCAGGGACGTGTGCAGGGCATAGAAGCGCGTCAGCGTGGCGCCGGTCACGTCGTCGCCGCCCCGCAGCACCTTGAGCACGAACGGACCGATGAGGGGCATGACGCCCGGGATCTCCGTGCCGACCCGCGTCGCGAAGAAGGAGAGCTGGTTCCAGGGCAGCAGGTAGCCCGTGAAGCCCAGCCCCAGCACCACGGCGAACAGGGCTACGCCGGTCATCCACGTCAGCTCCCGCGGCGGCCGATACGACTTGAGCAGCAGCGTGCTGAACAGGTGCAGGAACACCGTGAAGATCATGAGGTTGGCGCCCCACGCGTGGATGGAGCGGATCAGCCAGCCGAACTTCACGTTGGCCATCAGGAACTGCACCGACTCGTACGCCTCGCCGGCGCTGGGCCGGTAGTAGAACAGCAGCAGGATGCCGGTGCAGACCTGGAGCATGAACAGGAACAGGACCATCCCGCCCACGTAGTACCACCCGCTGTGCCGGTGAACCGGCACTTTCTTCTTTTTCGCCAGGGGTGCGAGCACGCTGAAACCCACCCGCTCGTCGAGCCAGCGGCTGACGGCCGCCACGCGTCCTCGTGTCGCCGCCATGGCTCAGGCCTTCTTGCTGACGACGATCTGATCGCCGCGCACGTTCACGTCGTACGGCGCAAGCGGCGCGGGCGGCGGGCCCGCGATGTTGCGCCCGTTCAGGTCGTAGTGGCCGTTGTGGCAGGCGCACCAGATCTGGGAGAGGTCCTCCCGGTACTGGACGGTGCAGCCCAGATGGGTGCAGATGGCCGTGAACGCCCGCAACTCGCCGGACGGAGTTCGCAGGACCAGGGCCGCCTTGCCACCGAAATTGATGACTCGGCCTGAATTCCGCGGCAGGTCGCTGGCCTTGAAGGGCGCGGTCACCGAGTTCGTGGCCGATTCCCCCGACGGCGGCGGAATCAGGTAGCGGGTGACGGGATACAGGACCGATGCGCCCAGGGCACCTGCGCTGGCGCCCAGCACCCAATCGATGAAGGACTTGCGTGAGACTTTGCGAGGCTGTGCATCCTCGGACATCGAGGCCTCCCGTCGTCAGGACAATGGTTGTGGATGGTGATCGGCGGCTCGCGCTTCGATCTGGCGGATCTTCAGGGCGAGGCCCAGCACGAGGATGAGGATGATGGCCGCGGAGATGGCCAGGCCGACCCGCCGGAACCGGTGCTCCGCCATGGCGTCGTGGCCGCGCTGCTGGGCCCGGGTCGCCACGGCCATGCCGGCGTCGATCTCCTTCTGAACGGGCGCCACGTGCAGCGTGTGAATGGCCGTGCGCGCCTTGGTCAGCGCGTCGTTCACGTCGTCCAGCTCGAACAACGCTTCGCTCACCTCCATGCCGGCGTTCTGCGCACGAAGCAGCAGCGCGCGGCCCATCGCCGCCTGCGTCTGGAGGGAATCGAGCAGGTGCTTGTCCGTGAGGAACGACCGTCCGTTGGGGTCGTTCTCCGCATGGCAGCCGAAACACACCGTCGTCGTGCGAGCGACGAGGAGGGTGTCGGCCACCGGCTGGATGTCGTGCTTGCCGTGGCAGGTGGCGCAGCCGGCCCGGCCGCCGAGCGTGAGGCGCTCCGCGTGCTTGCTCTCGCCCAGCGCGGTGGCCTGCATGGCGTGGCACTGGCCGCATACGTTCGCCACCGATGACACGCCCGGCGGCACGGCGCCGTGGTTGCCGTGGCAATCGTTGCACGTGGGGGCGGACACGTCGCCCTTGTCGAAGAGCGTCTTGCCGTGCACGCTCTGCCGATACTGCGTCACCTCGTCCGTGGTGAGGCCGTATTTCGCCATGAGCTTCGCGTCGCCGTGGCACTTGGCGCACGTGCCCACGACGTTCGTCGGGTAGACCGTGGACGCGGGATCGCTCGGCGGCCGGATGGAATGCGCGGTGTGGCAGTTGGTGCACGTCGCCACGTTGGGGTCGTTGTGTTGCCGCAGCTGCAGGCCGTGCACCGATGTCCAGTACTCGGTGACCTGGTCCACGCGCAGCGACGGGTCGTATTTCCGCATGAAGACCGCGTCGGAGTGGCAGCGCCCGCACAGCGCCGGGATGTCCCGCCGCGCCGGCTTGCCCAGGAACCCCATGGCGGGGTCCATGGCGCGCTTGCCGTGCTCCGTGCCGACGCCGCCGTGGCAGTCGAGACAGCCCAGCCCCACCTCGGCGTGGATGTCCTTGGCGAACTCCTTGGCCGGGTCCGACAGTCGCGGGTCTTTCTGCTTCAGGTGGCACTCCACGCAGACCTGGCTCGTGGGCAGCCGCTGGGCGATGGCCTCGCGCGGAAATGCCAGCACCCCGACGAAAACGATCCCGAAGACGACGACGAATCCGACGACGAACCCGCTCCCCGCATTGCGCCGGGCACGCGGCTGTGCCGCGCCCTCGACCGCCCTGCCCAAGCCTCTCATGGCTGAACCCCCGTCGGTGACTTGCCAAGGAGATGACACTCGTAGCACGGCCGTGGCGCCTCGTGCTGCGCCTTGTCGGCGTGGCAGATCAGGCACAGCTCGCGGCTCGGCGTCAGCGTCGCGATGACTTTTTCGGTGTGGCACGTGGCGCAGTTGCCGTGAGCCGCCAGCGTGTGGATCGTCGTGTCCGCCGGCGCCGTGTGGCAGCGCGAGCACTGGGCGTCCGCACGATGGTGCGGTGCGTGGCACGCGCCGCAGTCCGTGTTCGGCGTGTACATCGGGAACGTGGTGTGGCACGCGTTGCACGGCTCCGTCGTGTGCAGACGGTGATCGAAGTTGAACACCCGCACGCGCGCGCTGTCCCACACCGAAAGACGCAACGAGACCGGCACCTGGAGCACGCCCCGGTCGCTCGGGTTGTGGCACGCCTGACAGGCCAGTTTGCGGGCCGGATTGTGGTGGCACGCCATGCACTCGCGGCGGCTGCGCACGGGCAAAGCGCTGTAGTCGCCGACCGGCGCGTGACAGTCCGAGCAGCGGGCCGCCGCCATGTGGGTCCCGTGTCCCGGCACCGATCGGTGGCAGTGGGTGCACTGGAAGGACCGGTGTTCCGCATGCGGGAACGCCAGCGCAGAATCGGGCACCTCCTGAGGCGACGAGTCCGCCAGCGGATCGTACGGCGGACGAACCACTGCCGCCGGCGTGACCGTGGACAGGGCCACCGGGTGGCTCCGGCCGGAAGCGTTGGCCCGGGCGTCCCGCGGGCCGCACGCCGTGGCCACGGCCATGAGTCCGATGGCGACCAGGCCCCGCCAGCCAACGCGGGACCGGGCACGCATGCCGGTCACGCCGTCAGCCATGGCTCGCGCTCCCGTGCAGAGGCGCGTGCCGGTGCGTGAGCCACAGCATGAACGCCGTCGCCGGTGCCGCCACCCAGATCGTCACGCCGACCGCCAGCAGCACGGCGCCCACCCCCGTCACCCGGAGCTCCGTCCACCAGACCTGCGGCTGCCATACCAGGAAGGACACCAGCAGGAAGACGAACACCACGGCCAGGATCACGATCCCGGCCCGGTGCTCCGGCCACCGCTCCAGCATGTTGCCCAGCGCTCGCCAACCCTGCCACGCCCCCCAGAAGCAGAGCACGCCGCCCGTCACCCAACCCACGCCGACTATGGCCAGCAGGGCATACCAGCGCAGAGACAGGGCCGCAGCCGTCAGGCCGATCCAGAGGGCGATCAGCCACGCCAGAAGCAGCGCAGGCACCGCCATGAACACGCCCATCACCAGGCTCTGCACCGCGTGTTGCCCCGAGCAGTCCGGCTCCCGGCCCAGGTAGCCCAGGACTGCACCGTGCAGCAGGCCCAGCGCGCCCCCGATCACGAACAGGACGCTCGTGATCGTCATCAGCATGCTGGAGCTCGCCCGCCCGCTGAGCATCAGACTGGCGACCAACGGACCGCCCGCCACGATACCGCCGGCCATCGCCCACGCCACCTCGAGACGGCCCGGCAACTCGAACGCCAGGCGCAGATAGGGATGTCCTTCTTCCGGTGATTCTGCTGGTCCCAGAACGTCCTGTGGATCACGCATGACTCGCCTCCGGGTCGGCGCCTTTCCACCGGCGGGCGCCGGTGGCTTCTGGCGATATCCTCCACGCCGGTTGGCACCGGCGTCTCAGGCGATGTTCCATGCTGCACCACGCCGATGGGGCAACTCGGGTGCCACGCACGTCGGTATGGCGTATGTCGCACTGTCCCAGAAGGATAGAGGTAATGCGGGTTCCAACCGGGCCCGGCGAGATCGGGGCATTTGCCCCGGTTCCGGTGGGGGACACGGTCCGCGGTCCCGGCCTGGCCGCTCGGCGCACCGCCCCAGCGTGCGGCCTCGGCGCACGAGAGACTGGCAGAAACTCCTGTCGGGCCATAACTTGGGGCCATATTCGAACGGGCGTTCGAACGGGATGGGCCACCGGGGCATTTCACCCGGTGAGGGCCGCGTAACGCGGTCCGGTGAGGCCGGGCGAGCCACTCGTCGGAAGGCGCCACCTTCCAGGTCGGGAGGACGTCGTGGCGGCGAAACGCGGCAGGATAACGGCGGCAGTGCGCGACCGCGGCAATCCGCTGTCCGGGGCTCTGGGCCGGAAGCTTCTCGGTTGGTTCCTGTTGTTTTCTCTGGTTCCGCTGTTCGGGTCGAACGCGTTGGGCTATGCGCGCAGCGAAGAGATCATCGGGCGGCTGGTGGAGCGGTATCTCCGGGCGATCTCCGAGGTGGAAGCGCAGCACATCGGCAGCGAGGTGTTGCGTCAACAGCTGGACCTACGCGCCATCGCGGCGGGGAACGAGTTTCTGCGGGCGGCAGTGGGGGGGGTGGGAGGGCGAGCTGCGGGCCAGATGGCGGGTGTGGCGAGCCAGAGCGCGGTTGTGGAGTACCTATCGCGGAAGGCGCAGGAGCTGGAGGCGTTCGATGTCCTGGCGCTGCTGGACGGGGAGGGCCGGGTGCTGGCCACGTCGGACGGGTCGGGGGGGCGTGGGCGGTGGATGGGGGATCCGACGGAGGTGGTAGCGCTCCTGGAGCCGGTGGGCGGACGTCCCGCGGTGGGCCCGCGGCTGCGGGTTGTGGTGCCGGTGTCGACGGACGAGGGGGTGGTGGGCTATCTGGGTGGGCTGGTGGGTCGTCGCGGCCTGAACCGGTTCCTGGAGATGCCGGAGCACCTGGGTGGCACGGTGGAGAGCTACATCGTGGATCGCCACGGCTACCTGATCTACGGCGCCGGCGGGCCGGGAGAGCTGGACTACGCGAACCCGCTGGGCACGCCTGTGCTGCAGGCGGACCCCGGCGGATTCCGGCGTTACCAGGACCGGCGCGGTGTGGAGGTGATCGCCACCAGCGCGGCCGTGCCCAGCTCGACCTGGCGCTACGTGGCGGAGGTGCCGGTTCAGGAGGTGTTGGGCTCGCTGCAGGATCTGCGTCGGCTGTCGCTGTATCTGGGATGGTTCTTCGCGGCGCTGCTCATGGTGACGGCGTGGTTCGTCGCGGGGGGCATTGTCGCGCCGGTGCGGCGGGTGGTGGTGGCGACGCGCCGGGTGGGGGGGGGTGACCTGGACGTTCGCGTGGAGGTGGAGGAGAGGGACGAGATCGGGGAGCTGGGCACGGCGTTCAACGAGATGGCCGCGGAGCTTTCGCGGGCGTCGGCACGGGTGGCGGAGATGCACCGCCGGGAGATCGAGCGGGCGCAGCAGTTGGCGACGGTTGGTGAGTTGGCGAGCGGGGTGGCGCACGAGATCAAGAACCCGCTTGTGGGCGTGTCGAACGGGTTGGACCTGGTACGTCGGCGAGTGGGCGAGGACGACGAGCTGTCGCCCATCATGACGGAGATGCAGCATCAGCTTTCACGGATCGAGGCGGCCATCCGGGATCTGTTGGCATTCGCGCGGCCCGCGACGCCGGAACTGAAGCCGGTGAACGGGAACCGTTTGGTGGAGCGCGCGGTGCGTCTGGTGCAACCGGCGGCGGAGCGCGACGGGGTGTCGCTGGAGGTCCACCTGGACGAGGGTATCCCCGAGATCCAGGCGGATGGGGAGCTGATCGGCCAGGGCCTGGTCAACCTGCTCATGAACGCGGTGCATGCGGCTACGCCAGGCGGCCGGGTGGAAATCTCGTCGTCGCATTCGGGGGACGAGGTGCGGTTCGAGGTCCGGGACAACGGGCGGGGCATCACGCCGGCGGACCTGGAGCACATCTTCAAGCCGTTCTTCACGACGCGTCACGCCGGGACGGGACTGGGCCTGTCCATCACGCGGGAGATCGTGGAGCGGCACGGAGGCCGGATCGACGTGGAAACGCGGGTCGGGTTGGGTTCGACGTTCACGGTGGTCGTGCCGTCCCAGCCCGCGGCTGCGGAAGGGGGTGAAACATGAAGAAGCCCCGGGTCCTGATCTGCGACGACGAGATGCTGATCCGGTTGTGGCTGGAGGAGCATCTGAAGGAAGAAGGCTACGATGCGGAGGGGGTGGGGGACGGAGAGTCGCTGCTGGCGGCACTGGCCGGCGGCCCTGCGGACCTTGTGCTGCTGGACCTGCGTCTTCCGGACGGCTCGGGCATCGAGTTCCTGAAGCGGATCCGGGAACGCGACCGGCACGTGCCGGTGATCATGATCACGGCGTTCGGAGAAGTGGAGACCGCCGTCGCCGCGGTGCGGGCGGGTGCCCACCATTTCCTGGAGAAACCCATCCAGCTGGCGGAGCTGTTGCTGCTCATCGAACAGGCGCTGGAGAGCCAGCGCCTGCATCGGGAGCTGGAACGGTATCAGGATGGCTACCGGTGGCAGTTCTCCGACGTGACGCTGGTGGGCCGTTCCGTGGCGGTTCGAAGGATCGCCGAGCTCATCATGCGGCTGGCGATGAAGGGGAACCCGGCCAACGTGCTCATCCGGGGCGAGAGCGGGACGGGCAAGGACGTGGTCGCGCGGGCGATCCACGGGCGCGGTCCGCGAGGGAATCGCCCGTTCGTCGCCGTCAACTGTACAGCGCTGCCGGAGCACCTGGTGGAAAGCGAGCTGTTCGGCCACGAAGCGGGCGCCTTCACCGACGCGCGCGAGGCCAAGCGCGGCCTTTTCGAGCTTGCCCACAACGGCACGATCTTCCTGGACGAGATCGGTGACATGCCGAAGCCGGCCCAGGCGAAGCTGCTCGGTTTCCTTGAAACGCATTCCTTCCGCCGGGTCGGCGGCGTGCAGGATGTGGAAGTGGACGTGCACGTGATCGCGGCCACCAATCGAGACATCGAAACGGCGGTTGCCCGGGGTGAATTCCGGGAGGACCTGTTCTATCGATTGAACGTGATCCCGGTCCACATCCCGCCGCTGCGGGAGCGGCCGGAGGACATCGCGCCCCTCGCCCTGCACTTCGTGCATGTGATGTCCCGCGACCTGCGCCAGCCGGTGCGGCGCCTGGCGGCGGAAACGCTGCAAGCGCTGGAGAGCTATGCCTGGCCGGGGAATGCGAGGGAGCTCCGGAACACCATGGAGCGTATCCTCCTGCTCACCGACGAGGACCCGATCCGGGTGGACAGTCTGCCGCAGGTGGTGCGCGGTGCCACTTCGGGCCCGCCGGCCCGCCTCGTGCTGCCCGCCTCCGGCCTGAGCCTGGAGGAGCTGGAACGCGAGCTGATCTGCCAGGCCCTCGAGCGCACGGACGGGAACAAGACCGGCGCCGCGCGATTGCTGGGCATGTCCCGGGACACCCTTCGCTATCGCCTGGAGAAATACGGCCTGGGCGACGCCCCCTGATATTGCTCTGGCAATCCGAGGCGGCGCGGCCTACCTTGCTGGTTCTTTCGATCCCGGATACGACGAGCCTGGCCCCGGAGAAGAGACCATGTCGGACGATCCTCGCCGGGATTCGCCTGCTGCACCTTCCACTGCCGTCCTTCCTACGGAAGAACGCGTGTCCAGCACGGGCGAACCTCTCCCCGAACCATACATCGCGGCCAGCGAATGGCAGCCCGAGTCCACGTTCAAGGCCGTGCTGGCGGGCATCCTGTTCGGCATCCTGTTCGGCTCGGCCAACGCCTACCTGGGCTTGCGGGCCGGGCTGACCATCTCGACGTCCATACCCGTGGCGGTCATGACGGTGGCGGCTTTCCACGGCTTGCGGCGTGCGGGTGTCCACTCCGGGATCCTTGAAGCGAACCTGTCGCAGACGGTCGGCTCCGCATCGAGCTCGCTGGCCAGCGGCATCATCTTCACGATCCCGGCCCTGTTCCTGTGGGGCTTCTCGCCCAGCATGCTCCAGATGACGCTGCTGGCCATCAGCGGCGGCCTGCTGGGCGTGCTGTTCATGATCCCGCTGCGCCGCTTCCTCATCGAGCGGGAGCACTACAACCTGCCGTATCCCGAGGGCACGGCGTGCGCCGAGGTGCTGAAGGCGAGCGAGGTGGGGGGCGCGGGGGCGCGCAACGTGTTCCTGGGGCTGGGCGTGGGCGCTCTGCTGAAGGCGGCCACCACGTGGGCCCGGGTGATCCCCGGATCGCTGGAAGTACGCATCCCGTTCCTGAAGAAGGCCCAGCTGGGCTCCGATGTGTCGCCCGCGCTGTTCGGCGTGGGCTACATCCTGGGGCCGCGCATCGCGTCCATCATGGTGGGCGGCGGTCTTCTGTCCTGGCTCGTGATCATCCCGGTGATCGCCTATTGGGGGCAGGGGCGGGGGACGCCGCTCTATCCGGAAACGCTGCACACGATCGCGGAGATGACGCCCAGCCAGATCTGGACCCGGTACGTGCGCTACATCGGCGCGGGTGCCGTGGCGACGGGCGGCATCATCACGCTGATCCGGAGCATCCCGACGATGATCGAGAGCTTCCGGATCGGGGGACGCCAGATGCGGGCGCGGCTGCGGGACGGCGCCACGGTGGTACCGCGTACGAGTCAGGACCTGTCGCTGGCGGTGGTCGGCGCCGGTTCGCTGCTGGTGGCCATCGTCCTGATCACTGTGCCGCACGTGTTCGGGAGCATCGACATCGCAGCCGCGCGCGCCGTGGCGGCGATCTGCGTGGTGATCTTCGCGTTCTTCTTCGTGACGGTATCTTCCCGTATCGTCGGCCTGGTGGGCGTCACGTCCAATCCCACGAGCGGCATGACCATCGCCACCCTGCTGGCGACCTCGTCCGTGTTCCTGCTGCTCGGCTGGACGAACGACGCGGGCAAGATGGCCGCCCTCACGGTGGGCACCGTGGTGGCCATCGCGGCGTCCATCGCCGGCGATACGTCCCAGGACCTGAAGACCGGTTTCCTGCTGGGCGCCACGCCGCGGCGGCAGCAGACGGGCGAGCTGGTGGGCGTGCTGACCTCGGCGTTCTTCGTCGTGTTGACGGTGCTCGTGCTGGCCCGCGGCTACGGGTTCGGCACCGAAGAACTACCGGCTCCGCAGGCGACCCTCATGAAGCTGGTGATCGACGGCGTGCTCCAGCACTCCCTGCCGTGGGCGTTCGTGGGCATCGGCGTCGGCATCGCGCTGGTGGTCGAGCTGGCGCGCATCCCCAGCCTGCCGTTCGCCGTCGGCGTCTACCTGCCGGTGTCCACCATGGTGCCGGTGTTCCTGGGCGGCGCGCTGCGCTGGTACATGGGACGCGGCGCGAAGGACGAACAGGACGAGAAGGGCCGGCGCGACCGCGGCATCCTCTTCGGCTCCGGGCTGGTGGGGGGCGAAGGCCTGATTGGCGTGGTCATCGCCGGCGCCGCCTATCTGGCGGTTTCGCGCAACCACAAGCCGTGGAGCATCGGCACCGAGTGGGCCGGGCCGCTGGCGGAATGGGTCTCGCTCGCGGTGTTCATCGCGCTGATCGTTTACTTCAGCCGGATCGCGCGGGGCCGCAAGGCTTAGCATCGGAGACCGGCCGGCGCGGGCCGGCCGGTGGCGGGTCCGCGGCCGGCCCTGCCCGGGCGGGCTGCGGGAACCCGCCTGCCCGCCCCGGGTGTTCGATGGAACCGTCCCTGCACGTGCGGCGTAGCATACCAACGCCCGTCGAAGGCGTCGGACCTCATCCAACAGAAGGAGAGTGACTGCATGCGACGCAACCTGAAGCGCGCCGCCGTGGCATCGGTCGTGGTGCCGATCCTGTTGTTCGGCGTCATTGCCATGGGCCACACACAGGATGCGGGCGCGCGGTTGTTCCAGCAGGTGTTCTCGCGTGTGGCTCACGACGCCATCGATACGCTCGGCTCCCAGGAGCTCTACGAGAAGGCGGCCCGGGGCCTCATCGACCAGCTGGGCGATCCGTACGCCGATCTGTACTCGCCGGAGCAACTCGCCAAGTTCTCCCGCCAGACCATCGGCAACGAGTACGGCGGCGTCGGCATGCAGATCGAGGACCAGCAGGGCATGATCACCGTGATGCGGGTGTTCCCCAACACGCCGGCCCGTTCCGCCGGTGTCCAGGCGGGCGACCGTATCATCGCCGTGGACAGCCAGTCCACGCGTGACTGGAAGATCGAGCAGGTCTCCGACGCGCTGCTCGGCACGCCGGGCACGAAGGTGAGCGCAACGTTCGCCCGCGTGGGCGTGTCGCAGCCGATCCACGTGGAGTTCACCCGGGCCCGCGTCCACGTGCCCGCCGTGCCGTACGCCCTCCTGCTGGGCGACAGCGTGGGCTACATCCCGCTGCAACGCTTCAACGACGCGGCCGCCGCGGAAGTCCAGCAGGCGATGGACCGGCTGGCGCAGCAGGGCGCGCACGCGTTCGTTCTGGACCTGCGGGGCAATCCCGGCGGCAGCCTGGACCAGGCCATCGACATCGCCGACCTGTTCGTGCCGAAGGGTGAGGAGATCGCGAGCGTCCGTTATCGCAGCCAGCCGGAGGACGTGTTCTGGGCGCGGCGCGACCCGCTCATGCCGGGCGTGCCCACCGTCGTGCTGGCCAACGGCTACACGGCTTCGGCCTCCGAGATCCTGGCCGGCGCGCTCCAGGATCACGACCAGGCGCTGGTGGTGGGGACCAACACGTTCGGCAAGGGCGTCGTGCAGAACCTGTTCCCCCTGGACGACGGCTGGGCCATGAAGCTGACCACCGGGAAGTGGTACACGCCCGTCGGCCGCTGCATCCAGCGTGAGACGCTAGGCAACGGGGTCAAGGGCGCCGACCAGGACACCACCGGGCCGAAGCCCATCTACCACTCCGACTCGGGGCGGACCATCTACGGCGGCGGCGGTATCACGCCCGACCTGGTCGTGAAGCCGGACACGCTCACGACGCCGGAACAGAAGCTGATGGTCGAGCTGTCGCCCCGCTCGCAGCAGACCTACATCTCCCTCTACGACCTGGCCCTGAGTTTGAAGGACTCCGTGAGCCCCGGCTTCCAGGTGAAGCCGGAATGGCGGGCGCGGTACTTCCACAACCTGAACGCCGCCGGCGTGGACGTGGACTCGGCGACCTATGCGGCCGCGTCCGGCATGGTGGACCGCTGGCTGGTGCAGCGGATCGCCAGCCTGGCGTTCGGCGATTCCACGGCGTTCCGCCGCGAGATCAAGGACGATGCCCAGCTCGAGGCCGCGCTTCAACTGCTCCGGTCCGGGCACTCCATGCACGAGCTGTTCGCACTGGCCGAACAGCGCCGTGGCGCGCAGGGCCCGTCGTGAAGCGCCCGCTTTCCGTTTCCCTTTTCCGCTGCCGCTAAGGCCGGAATCCGGCCTTAGCGGCAGCCGTTTCCTCATCCTCCTGGTCAGCGGCCAGGGTGATGTCGGGCGGGTGGTAGAGAAGCACGGGCTGCTCCGCGCCGCGCAGCACCTTGTCGGCGACACTGCCGAGGACCATACGTTTCCAGCCGCCCAGCCCGCGGGTCGCCATGGCGATGAGATCGGCAGCGGAGTCCCGGGCGTGCCCCAGAATGGCGTCGGCCGGGCGCTCATGGAGCAGCGTCACAGTCCGCACGTTTCTGCCCTGGCCAATGCGGTCGGCCAGCGTCCGAACGTAGCGTTCCGCGTCCCCACGCCGCCGGTCCAGCTCATCGGAATCCACACGCAGCATCTCGGCTGACGTAAGGCCCTCCATCAGGAACGGCATCTGCACGACGCGCAGAAGCGTGTATTGAGCGGACGTGGCGCCCAGCTCCAGGGCCCGCGGCACCGCCGTCTCGGACTCCGCCGAGCCGTCCAGCGGCACGAGGATGTTGCGGAACGACTCCGGACCGCGCTCCATGCCCGGGCGATAGAGCAGGACGGGTACCGACGCGCGGCGAATGAGGGCGTCCGCCACGCTTCCCAACCAGGCGCGACTCAACCCGCCGCGGCCGTGGGTGGTCATGACAATGAGGTCGACGCCCTGCTGAACGGCGTAGTCGTTGAGGGCGTCCGCCACCGGCGGCTCGAGCAGGGAAAAGGACACCGATTCTCCCAGCTCGTCGCACAGGCGTTCGCAGATGCGGTCCAGGTACCGCTGCTCCGGGTCTGCGGCCGCTGCCTCGGCGCTGCGGCCGGCGAGACCGGCGAGGAGCGCGGCGGTGGGTGTCCGCACGGTCGCCAGATGCAGCCGTGCGCCGGAGCGTCGCACGAGGTCGAGGGCGTGCGGAATGGCTTCTTCCGCGAAGTGCGAGCCATCAAGTGGAACCAGGATCGAGGCGTACATGACGTCCTCCCGGTACAGGGGTTTGCATGATCATGATAGCATCCTGCGGGCGCAATGTCTGTCGGGAGAATCCGGAAATCATGGGTGGACCAACCCGGCGTTGTGGGGTGTTCTCCCACATTCTGCTTGGGCCCGGAATGCGGGGTGCGTCGCTCGAATCCCGGCGTCGGCAGGTCCGTTCTCAGGCAAACCCGCACAACGAAATCCACGGTTTCCCCACAGACGCCCCGTCTGGCGCGGAGCATTATTTACAGCAGTGCCCTGCGACAGGTGGGCACGCCTTCCAAGCACCCGGCGCCAGGCCGGGCCGACGGGTCGGTCGTATCAGCATGGAACGAGTGGACTTGAACGTTACTCCCGCCCCTCGGGGCAATGGGAACCGCACGCCCGGGACCGAGCCAAGCCGGCGGGACGCCTCGGGGGCGGGCGCGGCCGGGCCGGGCGGGGCGAGCCCGGGCCGGGCGTATCGTCTGTTCCACCTGCTGGTGCGCATCCCGCTTTTCTACAAGATCCTGCTTGCCAACGTGGTCATCGTGGTGGCCGGCGCGTTGATCGCGCCCGGAGTCACGGCCGCGTTCGTGCGTGCGGCGCCGCGCCGGTCGACCCTGGAGTTGGTGGGGTTGCTGGTGTTGGGTGGCATCGTCGTGAGCGTGGTGGTCAACGCGGTGTTGTTGCGTGTGGCTCTGGCGCCGTTGAACCGTCTCGAGGCCACGGCTCGCCGGGTTCAGGCCGGCGACCTGCAGGCCCGGGCGCCGGTGTCCCTGGTGGCGGACCCCGAGCTGGAGCGGCTGATCGGGGCGTTCAACGGCATGCTGGATGGCATCGCGGGGTACCGGCGCCGCCTCAAGGACGTGGCGGCGCGGGCGCTGAACGCGGCCGAGGATGAACGGCGACGGATCGCCCTCGAGCTCCATGACGAGACCAGTCAGATCCTGGCGGCGCTGCTCCTCCGGCTGCGGGTGTTGCGGACGGTTCAGGACGAGCGTCGACGGGAGGTGCTCATCGAGGAGCTGCGGCAGCAGCTGGCGGCGGCGCTGGACGGCACGCGGCGATACGCGCGAGGCTTGCGCCCGCCGGCCCTCGAAGAGCTGGGCCTGGGGCCCGCCATCGAGTCGCACGCGCGAACGGTTTCGGAGATGACGGGCCTCGACGTGCGCGTGGAAGCGAAGCCCGGGCGGCGGGAATCTCTGACGCCTGAAGCAGAGCTGGCTCTTTACCGGATCGTGCAGGAGGCCCTGTCGAACGTGGCCCGGCACGCGGCGGCCCGCCACGCCGTCGTCCGCCTGGAGTGGGGGCCGGAGACGGTGACGGCGACGGTCGAGGATGACGGCCGGGGCTTCGACGTGGATTCGGTGCTGGCCGTGGAGGACGGCGGTCTGGGGTTGTTCGGGATGTACGAGCGCGCGGATTACATTGGCGGGCGGGTCGAGATCGAGAGCGAGCCGGGTGGCGGTACTCGCGTGCGCACCATCGTGCCCCTGCGGTTGGCGACGGCGGCAGCGCCGCGTCCCGACGCCTACTGATCCGAGCGCAGCAGGCCGGTGCGGAGCGCGAAGCGGACCAGCTCCGAGCGGTGGTGCAACCCGAGCTTCTCCATGATGCGGCTCCGGTACGTGTCGACCGTCTTCGGACTGATGAACAGCTTGGCCCCGATCTCGCTCGAGCTGAACCCTTCCGCGGTCATGGTCAACACGCTGCGTTCCCGGTCGGTCAGCTTGTTCAACGGGCTCTGACCCTCGTCCGTGTCCGAGTCCTTGTACCGCTGGAGCAGCAGCTTCGCGGCGCTGGGGTAGAGGAAGACCTCGTCACGTGCCACCGTCCGGATCGCCCGCGTCAGATCCTCGTCCGCGCTGGTCTTGCGCACGAAGCCGCTGCCGCCGGCGTCCAGCACCGGAAGCAGGAACTCTTCCTCGGCGTGCATCGTCAGCACCAGCACCTTGGTGCCTCGCTCCATGGCGGCAATACGGCGCGTCGCTTCCAGACCCCCCATGCCCGGCATGGACAGGTCCATCACGACGACATCCGGGTCCAGCTCGTCCAGCCTGGCCAGCGCCTCCTCGCCGCTATCCGCTTCACCGACGACCTCCAGATCGGCCTCCGCGTCCAGCAGCGCCCTGAGACCCGCGCGCAGAACGCCGTGGTCATCCGTGAGCAGGATGCGGATGGGATCAGGCACGACAGTCTCCTCTGAATTGTTCGTCGGTTTCTCGCCGCGGGGGACGGTCGCGGAGCAGCGGCCCGCGATTGCCCGCACAACGATACGACGTTGGGCTCACTGGGAAAAGGTGCGATCGGGAGCCATGACGCTTCAGCGCGGCGTCCGGACGGCCTCGGTGCCCGTCTGCGAATGGGCGCAGGGGAGCGTGAAACGGAACGCAGCGCCGTGTTCCGGGCGGTTTTCCGCCCGGAGCTCACCGCCGTGGGCCTCGACGATCCCCTTGGCGATGGCCAGGCCCAGACCGACGCCCTGACGGCCCTGCCTCCGCGGCTGCCAGAACCGGTCGAAGATATGTGGCAAATCCTGCGGCGAGATGCCCGGCCCCGTGTCCAGGACGGAGATGGTGCACCCATCGCCGTTGCCCGCTACCTGCACGCTCACCGCGCCACCTTCCGGCGTGAACTTGACGGCGTTGCCCAGCAGGTTCGACATGACCTGGAGGAACCGATCGTGATCCGCCTCTACCCGGAGGTTCGACCGGGACGCTTGCGAGCAGTCGAGCCGGATCGACTTCTCCGCCGCGAGCGCCTCGAAGGACCGGCAGACCTCGTCCACGAGCGAACCCAGGGACTGGGGCTGCGTCTCCACTTCCAGGCGGCCTGCTTCGATCCGGTGGATCTCCAGCAGGTCACCGATGAGGCGCTCCATCTGGGACGCCGCGCGGCGGATGTCCTCCACCTGGCGCACGCCCTTTGCGTCGCCGTTCTCGCTCTCCAGATGACGTTTCAACAGCCGGGTCCCCACGAAGATGGCGCTGAGCGGGTTGCCCAGGTCGTGGGACACGATGGCCATCACCTCGTCCCGTGAAGCCACGGCCTGGCGGGACTGCCGGTACAGGGCGGCGTTGTCCAGGGCCAGCGCGGACCGCCGGCCGATCTCCTCGGCCAGCGGCAGGTCCTCCTTCGTGTAGGCCGGGTGGCCCGGCTCGCGGATCCACGCCATGGCGCCGAGCGTGACGCCGCGGGCCCGAACCGGCACCATGATGATGGAGCCGAGCCCCAGAGCCTGGAGGATGTCCCGGTGCTCCACGTCCTGCGCCACGGACGGGATCAGCGAGGGGGGCACTTCCTCGATGAGATTCGTCTCCCCGGTCTCGATGACGGGGAACACCGGGTGCGGCCGGGAGGGATCCAGCACGTACCGCTGCAGTGCTCGTGCGGCTTCCGCCCGTTCCGGGTCCGCGTGGGCCGTCTCGACCCGGTGGACCTGGCCCGCCCGCACGATGTAGATGACGCACCAGTCCGCGAACTGCGGGACCACCAGGTCGGCCACGCTTCGAAGCGTGCTTTCATAGTCCAGCGACGATGTGAGCGCCGTGCTGGCTTCCGCCAGGAAACGCTGCGTCTCCTCGATGCGCTTGCGTTCCGTGACGTCCCGCAGCACGACCGTGTAGAGCAACTGGCCGCCGACCGCCAGCCTCGAGATGGACGCCTCCGCCGGGAATTCCTCGCCGTTGGAGCGCCGGCCCATGATCTCCTGACGCTCGCCCATGCGCCGGGCGTCCGATTCGCCCCGGCCGAACTCCACAATGTGCCGGCTGTGCATGTCCCGGAACCGCTCGGGGATCAGCAGGTCGAGGGGCTTGCCCAGGACATCGGCGGCGGCGTATCCGAAGATTTCTTCCGCCCCGGCGTTGAACAGGATGATGCGCTGTTCCGCGTTCACCGAGATGATGGCGTCCGCGGCGATGGACACGATGCCCTGGAAGCGGGCTTCCGATGCGCGCAGAGCGGCGATCATGCTGGACTGGCGGGACCCCACCAGTGCGAGAACCAGAGACGCGACGAGCAGGGCCAGCAGGATGTCCACCAGGGTGGCGGGCGCGGACAGGCCAACGCCGAATGCCAGCGCCACGGCCAGGGTCGCCACGGCGCCCCACAGGACGCGTCCCAGATTCGTCATGCTGTCCATGTCAACTGGATTTCGGACGGCGACGGCCCGGGGGAACGGACCGACACCGTGCCAAACATAAGAGCCTTGTTCGCAAAACGCGAGCGCCGTCTAGTCTCCGGCGTTCAAGCAGAACGCGCCCGCCGTTCCGCGGCAGCGGCACTCTCCGTACGCCAGCTGCGCCGGGTTGGCGTCGCCCAGGAACGGCTCCACCAGGTCGGCCAGCACCGCCACGAACCGCGCGTCATCGTGGGGCGTCGGAACCCGGCAGTACTGCAGACCGGCTTCCTCCGCCTCGCCCCGGAGCTCGATGTCCAGCTCGGACAACGTTTCCGACTGTTCGTGCACGAAGCTCACCGGCACGACCACCACGCGCTCCGCGTCCAGCTCCCGGATCACCTCGTCAATGGCCGGCTGCGTCCACTCGATGGGCCGGTTGCCGTGGTTCTGGTACCCCAGTGCGTACGTTTCGACTCCCGCCAGTTCCGCCACCCGCGCGCAATGCTCCACCACGTAATCCGCGTAGCGGCTGCCTTCCTCCAGGAACTTGATGGGCGTGCCATGGGCCGAGAACACGAGGCGCGTCCCCGGGTCGCGGAGGTCGAAGCCTGCGGCCGCCGCGGCCGCCTGGATCCCCGCCGCCCGCAACGCCGCGTATTCCGGGTGGCGATGCCAGCCCGTGATCTCGTGCAGGTCGACGGCCCACCCGAGCGCCTTCACGGATGCCCGCATATCTGCCACCGCCGCGACATTGGTGGATGGGCCGCACAGCGGGTAGACCGGCAGGCCCACCAGCACATCTACGCCGGCGGCCCGGGCCCGCGCCACGGCGTCCGGGATGGACGGGTCTGTGAACTGGTTGCCCACCCACGTTTCCACGTCGTAACCACGCTGCGCCAGTGCTTCGGCCAGCGAGCGTGCCTGCCACTCGGTCTGGGCACGCAACGGCGAGCCGCCGATGGCTACATACTCCGCGATGAGACCCGGTGCGCGACGCTCCGCGAGCTCGTGCGCCCGGCGGCGGCGCGCGTCCGCGTCCGTCGCCGTTTCCAGGTTTGCGTTCTGCAGGAAGATGCGCTCCAGGAACGGGACGACCTCGTCCAGCACCGGCCGCGCCGGTTCCCCGAAGTTCAACAGGATCACGCCTGCCTTCATGCCCTTACCGCTCCCGCTCCGTATACTCGTGCACCGTCTCCACGACGGCTCGCAGCACCGCCGGGTCGGACGTCGGCAGGATGCCGTGCCCCAGATTGAAGATGTGACCCGGGCGCCCCCCGACCCGGTCCAGGATGTCCCGCGTCTGCTCCAGGGCCACCGCCTCTCCCGCCACTACCGCCACCGGGTCCAGGTTTCCCTGGATCCCCCGGTCCGTTCCCACCAGCTCCCACGCCTCGTCGATGGGCAGCCGCCAGTCCACGCCCATCACGTCTCCGCCCGCCGCTGACAGCAACGGCAGCAACACCGGGTTGCCCGTCGCGAAATTGATGGTCGGCACGCCCGCCTCCGCCAGTCGGCGCAACAGGCGCTGGGTATGGGGGAACACGAACCGGTCGTAGTCCGCCGGCCCCAGGCTCCCCGCCCACGAATCGAACACCTGCACCACCGCCGCGCCCGCTTCATGCTGCGCGATGCCGAACTCCGCCTGCATGTCCGCCCAGTACCCCGCCAGACGGTGCCACGCCTCCGGGTGGCGCCACATGAACACCTTCACCGCTTCCAGGTGCCGTGAGCGGGGCCCCTTGATCAGGTAGGAACACAGCGTGTATGGCGCACCCACGAACCCCAGCACCGGCACGTCCAGCCGCGAAACGAGTAGACGGATGGCATCGAACGTGTACGCCAGCTCCACCCGCGGATCGAACGGCTCCAGACGCTCCACTTCCGCCGGACCTTCAATGGGGTTCAGCACCACCGGCCCCACGCCGGCCCGCAGCTCCACGTCGAAGCCCGCCCCGAAGAACGGCGTCACCAGGTCGCTGTACAGGACACAACCGTCCACCGGGAAATACTCCAGCGGCATGGCCGTGATCTCCGCCGTCGCCTCCGGGTTCCGCAGGATCTCGAACATGCCCACGTCCGCCCGCATCTCCCGGTAGCGCGGCAATGCCCGACCCGCCTGCCGCATGAACCACACGGGCGTGCGATCCACGGCGTCGCCGTGCGCCGCTCGTACCAATCGATCGTTCATCCGCCGCTCGTTCTCGCTTCCTCGTCCGTTTTCTTCCCCGAACCTGCCTGTTCCGGGCCGAAGGTTAGCGTCCGCCCCCCGTACCGGTCAAACCACGGGCCACCGTTGCCCGGCACCGTGCCCGGACGGTGGCGCGCCCGCTGATGTCGGCGTTCCCGCCGCCGCCTCGATGGACCTCCGCGTTGACGGAGGCGTATCATCGGCGCCAGGATGCGAACATCGGTCCAGGGGCAGAGCCGTCGTCCCGGCTGCGTTGCCGGGGCGTCGCGCACCCATGGAGAGGCGTGCGGGTATCGAGCTTGCGGAGGGAATCGGTGGGAGAACGAAGATCCCCGGTGACGTGGCCGGGCCGGACAGGTCGGAAGAGAGGGCACTGAAGCCGTGCCATTGGAACTGGAAGTCAACACAGATCTCGAGCGAGTGAAGGCGCTGCGGGCGTTTGCGGAAGACGCCGGCCGTCTGCCGATCCTGGTGCAGGAGGACCCCGATCCGGACGCCATGGCGACCGCCATGGCGGTGCGTCTGCTGCTGCATCGACTCGAGGACGACTGTCCCATCGTGAGCCTGGGCGAGATCACGCGTGCCGAGAACCGGCGCATGGCGGAGTTGCTGGGCATCCGGGTGACACGGGTGACGCCTGCGGAGGTCGGCGGCTTCGGCAAGATGATTGCCGTGGACATGCAGCCGCGGGGCATCGACCACCCCCCGCCGCGCTTTGCCATCATCGATCATCATCCCCGCCGTGACGCCGACCTGGCGGCCGATTTCGTCGACATCCGGACCGGGTACGGCGCTGCCTCTACCATGATCACGGAGTACCTGCGGGCCGACGGGGAGAGCCAGATCCACCAGAGACTGGCGACGGCGTTGCTGTACGGCATCCGGACGGACACCGACACGCTCCTGCGCAGTGCGTCGGCCGCAGACGTGGTGGCGTACGCCTTCCTCCAGGACCGCGCTGATCTGGCCCTGTTGCGGCGCATCGCGCGGCCCTCGTTTCCCACCGCCTCCGTGCGTGCCCTCGGGCGCGCTCTCGCGGCCGTGCGCGTGGCCGACGAGATCGCCGTGGCCTACCTGGGCAAGCTGGCGCCGGGGGAGGCGCACATCCTGCCGCTGCTGTCGGATTTCTGCCTCTCGCTGGAAGGCGTGTCGTGGGCGGCCGGCGCGGCGGTCATCGGCGATGAGCTGTCGTTGGCGATCCGGTGGGCAGGGACCGGGACCGATGGCCCCGGTGCGGGGCACGTGGCCCGCGCCCTCGCCCTGACCCCCGAGAAGGGTGGGGGGCACGCCACGATGGCGCGGGTCTCTCTGCCCGTTGCGCGGGTGGTGGCCGTGGCCCCGGAGGCGGGCGCCCAGGTGCCGGCCGACGCGGTGCTGGAGCTGCTGCGCGACGCCATCGATCGGGTGCGCAGTGAAGGCGGCGCCTAGATCAACTTCAGGATCCCGTTCAACAACCTCAGGAAGCGTCCCCCTTCCACCACGAAACGCGGGCCCGAAACCGCCGCGCCCCCCGAATGGCTGAACAGGGACGTGATGTTTGCCCGCACGACGGCGCGGTCCGGGATCTTTTCCCTGAGACAGAACATGGAGGTGAATGGCACGAGCCGGTCGTCGTGGCCGTGTGCCAGCAGGGTACGTACGCGCACCCTGGACAGATGGGGCGTGGGGTCCAGCCCGGGATCGGCTTTCAGGGCAGCGGTGGCCAGCTCGCCGGCGAGGGCCGTGACCACGGCGGAGTCGGGTGGTGGGGCGTCGGTGCGGGCGGCGAAGAGGTCGAACACCGCCCGCTGGCTGGCCGGCAGTTCCTCGCGCAGCCGGTCCTTGGAGGCGTCGAAGCGCGGGTCCCAGGCCTGGAGTCCGCTTTCTCCCGCCTCGATGGCGAGGGCGTGGAGGGCCCGGGCGGCGGCGCCGTCGCCTTCGTGGCCGGGGATGCCGGTGAGGTAGTTGCCGCCCATTACCCAGCGGCCGTACGGGTCCGGGTCCACGTGGTACGTGTGCCCCTCCCAGGCGTGCTCCCCCAGGATGCCGAACCGGAACAGGGCGCGCACGTCGCAGTAGCCGCCCCACGCCGCTACACCGCGCAGATGCCCCTCCAGCTCCGGGTCCACGGAGGCGACAAGGGCCTGGGTCGCTCCGAACGAGAACCCCAGCACGCCGATCCGGCCCGGCACGACGCCGGGCATGGTGTCCAGCGCAAGCACGGATGCCCGGATGGTTTCCACCGTGACGTCGGGGGCCACCTCCAGGCGGCGCCACTCGGGGATGTCCGGGATGAACACGACCGTGCCGCTGGCGGCCAGCGCGCGGGCGAAGCGGATCAGGTTGGGGTGGTCCCGGCCACGCGCCGTCAGGCCGTGCAGCAGCACCCAACCCGGCCGCGGAGCGCCGGGCGTCCGGTAGACCGTCGCTTCCAGCCGCCGGTCGCCGCGGTCCAGCGACACGTCCTCTTCGTGCACCCTGCCGGGACGGGGGCGGGCGTACTGGCGGAGAAAGCGCACGGTGGATGCCATGGCCGCAAGTGTATCGCCCGGCGGGGCGGCGAGCCAGCCTTGCGGGGCCGCCCGTCCGCTCCACAACTTCGCTGACCATGGAACAAGATCCCAGACAATCCCCAACGCCCCGCGGACGCCGCGCCTTCCTGCGCAGCCTCGCCGGAGGGGCCGTCGCCGCGGCTGCATGGCCGGGTCGGCTGGACGGCATGGCCCGCCGCTTCGCTCTGGAAGAGCCGCAGGACGAGGAATCCTTCTGGCGGCTGGTGCGTACGGAATTCCTCATTCCCGACGACCGGCTGTTCATGAACGTCGGCACGTTGGGTCCGCAGCCGAGGCCCGTGGTGGACGCCGTCATCGAAACGACGCGGCGGACGGCCATGACGTACCCGCCCGGCGTCGACTGGGACACGCTGGAAGGCGCGTTGGGCGGCCTCCTGCAGGCCGACCCCGCCGGGCTCGTGTTCCCGCGGAACACGACCGAAGGCATGAGCTTTGTCGCCAACGGCCTGGAGCTGCACGCCGGCGACGAGATCCTCACCACCGACCAGGAACACATCGGCGGCCGCTCCTGTTGGGAGCTGGCCGCCGCCCGGCACAACCTGCGGCTGCGCAAGCTGCCGCTGCCCGTGCCACCCCGTGATCCCGCGGAGCTGGTCAAGCTGTTCGCCGACGCCATCACGCCCGCGACGCGCGTCATCTCGGTGGCGCACGTCACGTTCACCAACGGCACCCTCTTGCCCGTCGCCGACCTCGTGCGGCTGGCCCGGTCCCAC
>CAZUFP010000013.1:0-33296 GCA_964619835.1 uncultured Gemmatimonadaceae bacterium
TCGCGTACCCGAGCATGGACCGAAGGCCCGGCAGCTGTCTGTGAGCCCCTTTCCATCCGTCAACGAACAGATGGACGTGATTCGCCGAGGCGTAGCGGAGATCGTCCCCGAGGAAGACCTTGCCCGCAAGCTGGAAGACAGCCGGCGGGACGGGCGTCCCCTGTGCGTCAAACAGGGCTTCGATCCGACGCGGCCCGATCTTCACATCGGCCACGCCGTGTCCATCCGCAAGCTGCGCGATTTCCAGGACCTGGGTCACCAGGTGGTGTTCGTGGTGGGCGACTACACGGCGCGTGTGGGCGACCCCAGCGGACGCAGCGATGCGCGACCGCGGCTGAGCCCCGAGGAGATCGATGACAACGCCCGCACGTACGCGGAACAGGTTGGCCGGATCCTGGACCTGTCCCGGGTGCGGCTGGAGCGCAACTCGCGCTGGCTCGCGCCCCTGGACCTGGCCGACCTCCTGGAGCTCACGGCGAGCTACACGGTGGCCCGCATGCTGGAGCGGGACGATTTCGCCAAGCGGTACGCGGAAGGACGGCCCATCTCCGTGATGGAGTTCCTGTATCCGCTGATGCAGGCGTACGACTCCGTGGCGCTGAACGCGGACGTGGAGCTCGGCGGCACGGACCAGAAGTTCAACCTGCTGGTGGCGCGCACCATCCAGGAGCGTTACGGGCAGGTGCCGCAGGCGTGTGTCATCATGCCGCTTCTGCGGGGCACCGATGGCGAGCAGAAGATGTCGAAGTCGTACGACAACTACATCGGCATCACGGAAGCGCCGGAGGAGATGTTCGGCAAGGCGATGTCCATCCCGGACACGCTGCTGGAGGAATGGCTGCGCCTGGGCACGTCGCTGCGCGGTGCGGACCTGGACGCCGCCCTGGCGACGGTGGGCCCGGACCCGTACGCGGCCAAACGGGCGCTGGCCAGGACCATCGTGAGCGAGTACCACGGGGCGAAGGCGGCGGAGCCGGCCGAAGCACATTTCGACCGCCTGTTCAAGGACCGGGAGCTGCCGGACTCCATGCCGGAGCTGGAGTTGGCGCTGACCGACGAACGGCTGCGGTATTCTCCGGAGTCGGGCGTATGGGTTGCGGGCCTGGTGGTGGCGACGGGGTTGGCGGCCTCGAACAACGAAGCGATCCGCCTGTTGGAGCAGGGGGCCGTACGATTGGACGGCGATCGCGTGCAGGACCGGAACGCCACGTGGGCGGCGGCGGCCGGCTCGGAGGTGGTGGTTCAACGGGGCAAGCGGCGGTTTTCGCGGGTTCGTTTCCGCGCGTCGTGACCCGGTGGATCGAGCAGAAACAGGGAGCGATGCATGCAACCGAGGAAGGTGGACAAGCCGTGGGGCCACGAGCTGATCTGGGCCGAAACGGATCGGTACGTGGGCAAGGTACTGCACGTGAAGGCTGGTCACGCGCTGTCCCTGCAGTACCACGAGCGCAAGGACGAAACGATCCATGTGCTCAGCGGCCGGATGCAGTTCTGGGTGGGGCCCAGCGCGGACGCCCTGGAGGAGATCACGCTGGCGCAGGGTGAGAGCTACCACATCACCCCCGGCACGGTGCATCGCATGGCCGCCGTGACGGACGTGGACATCCTGGAGGCGTCCACGCCCGAACTGGACGACGTCGTGCGCCTCGAGGATCGATACGGGCGCGTGTAAGCCATGGCGACGGTGTATCTGGGTCTCGGCGGCAACCTGGGCGACCGCGACGCCAATCTGGCGCGCGCCCTGGAGCTGCTGGAGGAACGCCTCGGGATCGATGCCGTGTCCTCCGTGTACGAAAGCGAGCCGGTGGGCTATACGGCCCAGCCCGAGTTCCTGAACCTGGTGGTGCGCGTAAAGACGGCCCTTTCGCCGAGGCACCTGCTCGAGGTGCTTCAGGGGGTCGAGCGGGTGCTCGGGAGGGAGCGCCATTTTCGCAACGCGCCGCGGGTCATCGACGTCGACCTCCTGCTCTACGATGGACAGGTGTTGGACGAGCCGGGCCTCACGGTCCCGCACCCGCGCATGCTGGAGCGGGACTTCGTGATGCGTCCCCTGATCGAGATGGACCCGAAGCTCCGGCACCCGACGGCGGGACTGCTTGCGGACCGTTTGCGGACGGGGCCGTTGTCGGGTACGGCGACGCCCCGACCGGCGCGCGGGCCGCTGGCGGCGTGGGCACGCCGCGGGCTGGCCGGTGGGCACCGGGACAGGACCGAGTGAAGCAGAGATTGAAGGACGACGATGAACAGTAATCACGGGCCGTCGCTATGCGGCGGCTGACAACCGCCGTGCTGGCCGCCGCGCTTGCGGCGTCCCTGTCGGCCACTGCGCGGTGCGCGGCCCAGAGCGGGCCGGACAACGATGCGGCGCTGCGCGCGCTGGTGGATTCCATCATGCCGCAGATCGAGCGGGTCTCCGGCATGAAGGAGCGGCACCCCGTCCGCTTCGCGCGCCCCACCCGTGCACAGGTCCGGACGTACCTGGAGCAGGAGCTGAACCGGCACTTCCCCGGCGAGTCCCTCACGGCGACCCGTGACATGTACGCCGACCTGGGCCTCGTGCCGGACACGCTGGACCTGCGCCGCCTGATGCTGGATCTGTACATGGAGCAGGTGGTCGGCTACTACGATCCCGCCACCAAGACGCTCTACGTGGTGAAGGGTGTGCCCAGGGACTCCATCGTGCCGGTCCTCTCCCACGAGCTGGTGCACGCTCTCCAGGACCAGTACGTGAACCTGGACTCGCTGATCTCCGGGAAGCGGGGCAACGACCGCCAGAGCGCGGCACAGGCCGCCATGGAAGGCCAGGCCACCGTGCTCATGATCGCGCTCATGGGGCGGCGTCTCGGCCAGCACGTGGACATCGCGGACCTGCCGGACCTGAGCGACAAGTGGGGCCCGGTGCTTCAGGCCGGGTACCGGCGCTTCCCGGTGTTTCGCCGGGCGCCCCGGATCATCCAGGAGACGCTGTTGTTCCCCTACATCCGGGGCGCGTCGTTCATGCAGGCCCTGGCCCGGGCTGCGGAGGCCCGGGGCGCCCCGGGCGATCCGCCGCCCCTGCCGTTCGATTCGCTGCTGCCCCAGTCCACGGAACAGGTGCTCTACCCGGCCAGCAAGTTCATCGCTCAGCGCGACACGCCCACGAACGTCGTGATCGGTGAATCCACGGGCGGGTGGCGCATCCGGTACCAGAACACCCTGGGCGAGCTGGAGACGTCCATCTTCCTGAGCCAGTACCTGGGGCAGGCCGGAGACCGGGATGCGCGGGGGTGGGACGGGGACCGGATCGCCCTGCTGCGAGGGCCCAAAGGGCAGGACGCGCTGGTCTGGTACTCGGTCTGGGACGACAGCGCTTCCGCCGACCGGTTCGCGGACGCGTATCGGCGCACGCTTGCCCTGCGCCACGGACGCCGTGGCGTGGTGACGCGCCGTCAGGTGCAGGGCCGGCCCGTCGTGGCCGTGGTGGAAACGCCGGCGGGCGCCCGACCCCGGGACGTGCCGGCCCCACCGCTCCTTCGGCTGGACACTCGCTCCCATTGAGCCTGGCTCCGGACGGCACACGCACAGGAGATCGAATGGCGGAAGGCCCCGGGCGTGAGATCGTCAAGCTGGACCTGGGTGGTGGGGCCGGCTACGACGTGATCGTGCAGCCGGGGGGCGTGTCCCGCCTCGCCGATGTCGTGCAGGAGGAAGCGCCCGCTTCCGACTACGCCATCATTGCCGACGCCACCGTCGCCGACCTGTACGGCCCCACCGTGCGACGCCAGCTGCAGCGGCACGATCTGCGTGCCCAGCTGTTCACGTTCCCGGCCGGCGAAGCCAACAAGACACGCGGAACCTGGTCGGCGCTGACCGATGACCTGCTGGCCGCCGGGATCGGACGCGATGCCTGCGTCATCGCGCTGGGCGGCGGCGTGACGGGGGACGTGGCCGGATTCGTGGCGGCCACCTACATGCGGGGCGTGCCGGTGGTGCAGGTGCCCACCTCGCTGCTGGCCATGATCGATGCGGCCATTGGCGGCAAGACGGGCGTGGACGTGCCGGCCGGGAAGAACCTGGTGGGCGCGTTCCACCAACCGCGTGTCGTGGTCGTGGACCCGGAGCTGTTGCATACCCTGCCGCCCGCGGAGCTGCGCTCCGGATGTGCAGAGGCCATCAAGCACGGCGCCATCGCGGATGCCCGCTACCTGGCCTGGTTGCAGGCACACGCCGGGGGCATCCTGGCCGGGGAGCTGCCTGCGCTCCACGAGTTGGTGGTCGGGTCGGTGCGCATCAAAGTCCGCTTCGTGACACACGACGAGCGCGAGAGCGGTGCCCGGAAAGCCCTGAACTTCGGCCACACGCTGGGCCACGCGTTGGAGACGACGCTCGGCTACGCTATCCCCCACGGGCGCGCCGTCGCCGCCGGGATGGTGCTGGAATCCGAGCTGGGAGAACGCCTCGGCGTGACCGCGCCCGGCACCGCCCAACGCGTCGCGGCCGCCGTGCGGACCTTCGGCCTCCCCACCGATCCTCCGCGTGATGTGGACGCGGAGGCCGTGCTGTCCGCGACCCGGCTCGACAAGAAGGCACTCGCCCGCCAACCCCACTACACCCTGCTGGCCGAACCGGGCGTCGTGGCCCGCGACGGCGAAGGCCGCTGGACCCACGCCGTGGACGACGCCCTGGTTCGTGCCGTCCTCGGCGCCGACTCGGCGGCGTGATCCGCCGGACCCCGGGCGCAAATCGGCGCCCTGTCGCGGTTTGACGGACATTTGCACCTCCGCTATCTTTCTCCGGTTCATCCCGTATCGGACGGGAACGCGCACCTTCGGTCGGAGGCAGGATGGCGCTCGCTGAGCGCTTTCAAGGCCTGTCCGTAGCCCAGGCACTCGAGAAGCAAGCGGCGGAGCAGCCCGACCGTGTGTTCCTGATATCCGGGCGTCGCCGTTTGACGTACGGGCAGGTGAACACCCGGGCCACGGCGCTGGCTGCGGCTCTCCAGGAGCTTGGCATCGAGCCCGGGGACCGGATCGCCCTGGATCTTCCCAACTGGACAGAATTCATCATCTCGGCGTTCGCGGCGGCGAAGCTGGGCGCCGTGATCGTGCCGCTGAATCCGCGTTACACGACGCCGGAGCTGCAGTACATGCTGCGGCATTCGGAGGCCGCGGTGGTGGTGTCGGCGGAAGACTTCAACGGCATCGACTACCTGGAGCTGTTCGAAGGCTTCCTGACATCGCTGCCGGACCTGCAGTACCTGATCACGGTGGGCGAGGCGGATCTCTGGTACGACGACCGCATCTACCAGTTCGAGGACGTGCTGTCGAGCGGGGAGGGGCGGGAGCTGAAGCCGGTAGAGGTGGACGCCGACAAGGACGTGTTCGCGATCCTGTACACGTCCGGCACGATGGGCAAGCCGAAGGGCGTGGCGCTGACGCACACGAACCTGCTGTCCACGGCGGCGGCGACGGTCGACGCCATCGGCATGACCGCGGACGACGTCGTGTTCGGTGTCACGACGATCTTCCACGTTTTCGGGCTGGGCCCGGGGATCCTCGGCACGATGGTTGCCGGTGCGTCCCTGGTGTTGCAGGAGCAGTTCGACCCGGCGGAGGCCCTGGACCTGATCGCGCACCACCGGGTAACCGTGCACCACGGCGTACCGACGGTGTTCATCACGGAGGTGCGGGAGCTGGAGTCGGAAGCGCGCGACGTGTCGTCGTTGCGCACGGGCATCGTGGCTGGTGCGCCGGTGGGCGATGAGCTGATGCGGAAGATCCGCGACAAGCTCTGCCCCAATCTCCAGGTGGCGTACTCGCTCACGGAGACGGCGTCGACGGTGTCGGTGACCCGGCCGGACGACGCGTCAGACAAGCAGGTGTTCACGGTGGGGCGGCCTCTGCCCGGCGTGGATGTGCGGGTGCTGGATTTCGACGGCACCGTGCTGCCGGAAGAGAGTCTGGGGGAGGTGGCGTTGCGCGGCCCGGGTGTGATGGTGGGGTACTACCGCCAGCCGGGCGAGACGGCGCACGCGTTGGATGACGACGGGTTCTTCCTGACGGGTGACCTGGGGATGGTGGATGATGAAGGCTACCTCCACATCGTCGGTCGGCGGAAAGAGCTGATCATCCGTGGCGGGTTCAACGTGTACCCGCGGGAGGTCGAGGATCGGCTTCATGCCCATCCTGCGATCATGGACGTGGCGGTCGTAGGACTGCCGCACGAAGTGCTGGGCGAGCAGGTGTGTGCGTGTGTGGTGCCCGTAGAGGGTGCCATCGTGACCGGCGAGGAAGTGAAGGAGTGGTGCCGGGGCGCGCTGGCGGACTACAAGGTCCCCGACCTGGTCCGGTTCTTCGATTCGTTCCCCCTGACGGGGAGCGGCAAGGTCCGGCGCGTCGAGTTGGCGCGCATGTTGAACGCCGAGGAATCGAGTCGGCGTCCATAGCCGTTGGCGAATGCGCTGGCGTGGCCGGACAACGGGAGAGCGAGACTCCCTGACCAATCTCGCGGAAACGGTTTGCCGAGCGGCAGGACGGTGCGGCGAACAGGGGTTGGGCGACGGGACGCATGCTGCGTCCTGGCGGCGGCGCGTGGAGCGCCCCCGTGGTTGGCTCGCCCGGCGACCGGTTCCGTGAAGAGGGTGGGGGGCCTCGCGTTGAAAAGAGAAACAGCAAACAGGAAACGCGAGGACAATGACAGATTTTTCCAGAGCTCCGCACCAGGGCCGCTTGGCGTCCCCGGTGCCGGGAGCGCCGAACGCCGCGCTCCTCATCGACTTCGACAACGTGACGATGGGGATCCGCAGCGACCTCACGAAGGAACTCAAGAAGTTACTCAACAGCGACATCATCAAGGGCAAGGTGGCCGTCCAGCGTGCATACGCGGACTGGCGACGCTATCCCCAATACATCGTCCCTCTGTCGGAGGCGTCGGTGGACCTGATCTTCGCGCCGGCCTATGGCAGCTCGAAGAAGAACGCCACGGACATCCGGCTGGCCATCGACGCGCTGGAGATCGTCTTCACGCGCCCGGAGATCGGCACCTACATCCTGCTGTCGGGCGACTCGGACTTCAGCAGCCTGGTGCTGAAGCTCAAGGAGTACGGCAAATACGTCATCGGCGTGGGGCTCAAGGAGTCCACGTCGGACCTGCTGGTCCAGAACTGCGACGAGTACTACTCGTACTCGGCGCTGACCGGTTTGACGAAGGCGGGTGAAGAGGGCCTGGCGCCGGCGGAGGATCCCCTGGTGCTGGCGGAGCGTGCGGTGCGCCAGATGGAAGCGGACGGCGACGTGATGCGCTCCGACCGGCTGAAACAGGTCATGCTGGAGCTGGACCCGTCGTTCGACGAGAAGGGTCTGGGATTCAGCAAGTTCAACCGGTTCCTCACGGAAGCGGCCGGGAAGGGCGTGCTCCAGATCAGGAAGCTGGAGAACGGCCAGTACGAGGTCGGCTCTCCGGGCGACACGGCGTCTGCGGCGTCTGCGGAGCCGGCGGAGAAGCCGGCGAAGGAGGGACGAGGCCGGCGGGATGCTTCCCGGCGGGGGCACGAGCGGCGCGAGCCCGAGCCGAAGCGGGAGGCGCGGGAGGCCCGGGAGCCGAAGGCCGAGACAGCCGCGGGGGCAGAACCGGAACGCAAGGCAGAACCGGAACGGAAGAGGGAGCCGGAACGCAAGCCGGAGCCGGAACGGAAGTCGGAACCGGCGCGCACGCCCGTGGAGGACCACACCGTGCACGCCGTGCCGCGGCCGCGGCGTGGGGTCGCGGAGAGTGAGCTGGAGCGTGCCTATGATCTGCTGCGCCAGGCCGTGGGTGACCTGGCGCCGGGAGGCGAAGCGGCGCGGGATTCGGATGTGAAGCGTCGCATGCTGGAGATCGACTCGAGCTGGGACGAGTCGGAGATCGGGTTCAGCAAGTTCAGCCGGTTCCTGCGGCAGGCGCACGACGCCGAGGTCGTCAATCTCCGGAAGACGTCGGATGGGTACTACGAAGTCGTGCTGCCCGCCGGCGCTTCGGCGAGCGGCGGTGGCCGGCGCGGAGCCCGTACGACGCGCCGGGAGGACCGGCGGGACTCTCGGCGGCGGGAAGGCCGGGAGGAGAAGCAGGGGGAGGAGCGGGAGGAGGCGTCGTCCGGGGAGCAGCGTCGCGGCGGACGCCGGAGCGGGGAGGCGTCGCGGCGCGAGCCTGCGGAGGATGCGCAGACCGCCGCCGAGGAGGCTGCGCCGCGGGAGGACGCTTCGCAGCCGGCCGCCGGAACCGAACCGGCCGCCGGAACCCAACCGGCCGCCGGAACCCAACCGGCCGCCGGAACCGAACCGGATGTCGTCGCTGCGGAGCCGGAGCAGCCTGTTGCCCAGGCCACGCCCGCCGGAAAGACCGAACCGGAAGCGCCGGCGGAGCCGACAGACACGACCGCGCAGGCGGAGGTTGTCGAGGGGGCAGAGCCGGCCCAGGCGCAGGAGCCGAGCCAGGAGCCGGAGGCCACACCGTCGGCAGGTTCGCGAGTCCGGTTGACGGGCCGGCGCGGCAGCCGCGGCAGGCACGCGGAAGATGGCCCGCCGCCGTTGTTGCCTGGCCAGACCGTGGCGTCGCGATCGGGCTCCGGCTCCGGCCCGACACGCGGCAATGGCGGTTCGTCCAACCAGGGGCAGAAGACGGACAGCGGGCCGCGGGACAGTGGGCCGCGGAACGGCGGAGAACCGCCGGCGCAGCCGGAAGGCGCATTCGCGCCGACGCGCTACAACCTGCCGGTGGAAGCGGGCGCCGTGATCCGGTACCTGTGCAACAGCTACAAGGGTGTGGGCAAGAAGACGGCGGAGCAGCTCATCGATGAGTTCGGTGCGGACGGCGTGTTCACGGCGCTGGCGACCCAGCCGGACCGGGTGCGCGCGCTGCTGGGCGTAAGCCGCCGAACGGATCAGCTGATCGAAGCCTGGCAGGCGGACTTCGAGCGTCGGAAGGCGCGCGCGGCGGCGGCGCCGCCGAATTGACGGAGGGCCGGCGTCCCGGGCCCGTGCTCGAAGCGGCGTTCTTCGCCCGGAGCGCGGAGGAAGTGGCTCGGGCGCTCGTGGGCGCGGTGCTGCGGTCAGACATTGACGGAGCAACCGTGACAGGCCGGATCGTGGAGACCGAAGCGTACGTCGGTCCTCGCGATCCGGCTTCGCATGCGGCGGAGCGCCACGGCCGAACGGCTCGCAACGGGTCCATGTTCGGGCGGCCGGGTATTGCGTACGTGTACCGCAGTTACGGCGTCCACTGGTGTCTGAACGTGGTCACCGACCGGTTGGACTACCCGGCGGCGGTACTCATCCGGGCCGTCGAGCCGCTGTCCGGGGTGGACATCATGGAGCGCCGCCGCGGAACGGCGGTGCGCAACCTCGCCCGCGGCCCGGGCCGCCTGACCCAGGCGTTCGGCATCACGGGCGCCCTGGACGGGCACCCGTTGGACCGACCGCCCCTGACCCTTCACGCCGCCCCGGAAAACGAAGGCCTCGACATCGCGACCGGACCCCGCGTGGGCATCAGCCGGGCCGTCGACTGGCCCCTCCGTTTCTGGTTGCGGGGCAGTCCCTGGGTGTCCCGCTGAGCCCGCGCCCGGCCACGTCCTGGGGCGCCGCCATTGCTAGACACGTCCGGACGGGATGTGTACATTTTCGCCGACCGGGGAACCCGACGAAGGAGACCGAACGTTGAGATCCTACATCTGCATCAAACGCGTTCCCGACACCGAGACGCGCATCAAGATCGCCGGTGACGGCACGAGCATCGATCCTGCGGGCGTGAAGTACATCATCAGCCCGTACGACGAGATCGCCATCGAAGCGGCATTGCAGTTCAAGGACGTGGGCGGCGAAGGCGAGGTTGTGGCGTTGACGCTGGGCGATGGCGCGGCGGGCGAGCAGCTGCGTTCTGCGCTGGCCATGGGCGCCGACCGGGCCGTGCTCCTCAAGGGCGAGACGGGCATGGATGGTCTGGCGGTGGCGAAAGGCCTGGCCGCGGAGCTGAAGGACGCGGGGGCGGACCTCATCCTGTTCGGCATGAAGGCGGCGGACGACGACCAGCAGCAGGTGGGCCCGATGGTGGCGGAGCTGCTGGGTCTGCCCTGCGTGACGGTGGTCGCCGAGATGGAGCATGAGGACGGCAAGATGGTGTGTCAGCGCGAAGTGGAAGGCGGCACGGAGGTGGTGGAGGTGTCCCTGCCGGCAGTCGTCACCATCACCAAGGGCAAGTATGAGCCGCGTTATCCGTCGCTGAAGGGGATCATGGCGGCCAAGAAGAAGCCGCTGGAGGAGAAGGACGCCCCGGCGGCGCCCGGCCGCGTGACGGTGAAGAAGCTGATGGAGCCGCCGCCGCGTCCGGAAGGCCGGATCGTGGGGCAGGGAGTGGACGCCGTGCCGGAGCTGGTGCGTCTGCTCCGCGACGAAGCCAAGGTGCTGTAAGGGGGCGACGATGGCAGCGAACATACTGGCGATCGCGGAGCAGAGGAACGGCGAGCTTCGCGGGATATCGAACGAGGTCGTGACGGCGGCCCGGGACGTGGCGGATGCCCTCGGCGGCGAAGTCCATGCGCTGCTGCTCGGCGGCGCGGGTGTCGCCGGCACTGCGGCCCATCTGGCTTCCTTCGGCGCGGACCGCATCTTCGTTGGCGAGCACGATGCCCTGGCGCAATACACGGCGCCGGGCTACACGGCGGCGATCAGCGACCATGCGCGAGCCGGCGACTATTTCGCCGTCTTCTTCGGGGCAACGTCGGCGGGCAAGGACCTGGCGCCGCGCGTCGCGGCCCGGTTGGACGTACCCCTCGCCACGGAAGCCACGGAGCTGGCGGTGGACGGTGGCGACCTGGTCGTGACCCGGCCGATCTACGCGGGCAAGGTCTTCGCGCAGTTGACGCTGGGAGGCGAGCCTCGCGTGGTGTCGTTGCGGCCCAACGTGTTCCGCGCGCAGGAGCGGCCGCGCGACGGCGCGTTGGAGACGCTGTCCGTCTCCCCCGACCCGTCCTCGTGGAAGAGCCGCGTGCGCGAGCTGAAGGCGTCGGCCGGCGGCGCGGTGGACGTGACGGAGGCGCCCATGGTGGTGAGCGGCGGGCGAGGACTGAAGGGGCCGGAGAACTGGGGCATGCTGGAAGAGCTGGCCAAGGCGCTCGGCGACAACGTGGCGCTCGGTGCGTCGCGCGCCGTGGTGGACGCCGGCTGGCGGCCCCACGCCGAACAGGTGGGGCAGACGGGCAAGACCGTCTCGCCGCAGCTCTACATTGCCGTGGGCATCAGCGGCGCCATCCAGCACCTGGCAGGCATGCGCACGGCCAAGACGATCGTCGCCATCAACAAGGACGCGGACGCGCCCATCTTCGGGGTCGCGGACTACGGGATCGTGGGCGACGCCTTCGAGGTGGTCCCGAAGTTGACGGAGGCGATCCGCGGCGGGAAGTAGAGGGCGCGCCGCCGGCTTCTGCGCGTCGGATCGACGATCGATGAAGCGCCGGGCAGGGAGACTGCCCGGCGCTCCCGTTTGCATCGTCGCGCTCACCTCCGGCGCCGCTACATCTGCCTGTACCGCGGCCCGCTGCCGCCTTCTCGCGGCGTCCAGCGGGGACCGAGCACATCGGTCGCCTTGCAGTCGATGCAGTTGGGCGCGTTCACCACCAGCCCGCCATCCTCGCCTCGCTCGTAGACGCCGGCGGGGCACATGTGGGCGTACAGGTCCACCAGGTCGTCGGACGCCGCGTCCGGTGCGATGAGGTGGGACGGGATGTCGTCGCGGGTCTGGTTCCCCGACTTGAACACCGCGTCCACCTTGCTGAACGTGAGGCGTCCGTCCGGAGTGATATCGGCCTCGCCGCCGGCCTTCTTCGGCACGTCGGCGTCGCGTTCCATGGCAATGCGCCGGCCCGGGAACACGCCGCCCGTGAAGGACATGAGGGCCGCCTTGAAGCCGCCGCGGAAGAAGCCGTCCTTGAAGGCGAGGCGCATGTTGCGGGTGCGGTGCAGGTCGTGCACGACGTAGCTCTCTCGGATGGCGTGGTCGTACGCGGCGAGGCGTGCGCCGGAGACGTCGTCGTTGCGGATGGCGTCGAAGATGGTGCGCGCCGCCTGGATGCCGGACTGCATGGCGTAGTGGATGCCCTTGAGGGACGGCACATCCACGAACCCGGCCGCATCCCCCACGACGAGGATGCCGTCGCCGGAGAGGCGGTCTGGCAGAGCGTAGTACCCGCCTTCGGGGATGGTCTTGGCGCCCCATTCCACCATCTCTCCGCCCTCCAGGTAGGGGCGGAACAGGGGATGGGTCTTCATGCGCTGGAACAGGGCGTGCACGTCCAGACCCGTCTGCCGGTAGTCCATGCCCACGACGAGACCGATGGAGACCAGGTCGGGCGCCATGGGATACATGAAGCTGCCGCCGAAGGCGTCGCGGGGCAGGGGCCAGCCCAAGGTGTGCACGACGGCGTCCAGGGGCGTCTTCGTCTCCCACACTTCCTTCACGCCCAGGGCATAGATCTGCGGGTTCTGCGCCTTGATCCCCTGCCACTCGAGGAAGGCCTGCGAAAGGGTGCCCCGTGTGCCTTCGGACAGCACGGTGACCCGCGCGACGATGTCGGTAGGCGGCATGTAGCCGCCGCCGGGCTGTCCCTCCCGGTCCAGTCCGGTCGGCGCGGTGCGGACGCCGATGACCCGTTCACCGTCCGCCAGCAGTGCGGCAGCCGGGAAGCCGGTGAACACGTTGATACCGGCCTCTTCCGCTTTCTCACCCAACCAGCGGACGATCTCGCAGATGGAGGCCACGTAGTTGCCGTGATTGCGCATGGGCGCCGGCGTGGGAATGCGTCGCGCCTTCTTCGCGCCGAGCACGTAGACCCGCTCCGCCTCCACGGGCCGGCGGAACGGAAACTCCGCCGGGTCCAGGTTAGGAAAGAGCTCCGCGAAGACGCGCGGATTCACCACGGCGCCGGAGAGGTTGTGCTCGCCCAGGCTCTCCGCCTTTTCGAGGACGCCGATCTCGATATCCCCCACGGGCGCATCCGACTCGTTGGCCTCCCGGACGAGCCGGGCCAGCTCCAGAGCGCCCGCCAGGCCGGCCGGCCCGGCGCCCACGAAGACGACGTCCAGGGGCACGTGCTCCTCGTCGGGCTTGTTCCGCACGATGAGGCGGTCCATCGGCAGATTCGGCTGGTGACGACCGGGAATGACTTCCGCCATGGAATCCTCCTGACCTGACCACCGGTGCTTGCCCGGGAGTCGCCGTTGGTTTCACACGATCTGCGAGATCAGGCGCCTGCCGCGATGCGGTCCGCGCGCTCGCGGTCTTCGCGCGTGTTCACGTTCAGGAACAACGTGTCCGGCGGGCCGAACCGCCGAACGTCGGACCGCGGGATGCGCAGGACGCGCACGTCGTCGTGGAAGCCGACCATGCGCCAATCACCGCGCTGGATCCGCGCTTCGATGGCGTCGAGGCACTGCGTGCCATAATACGCGCACAACGGCTCCATGCCACGGGGGCTGTCGCTTTCCGGTAGGACCAGATCGGCCTCACCCGCCCGGGCCAGGTCCGCCATGAAAGCCAGCAGCGCAGGGGACAGGAACGGCATGTCACAGGCGACCGCCAGGATCCCCGGCCGTCCGGCTTCGCGAGCCCAGTGGAGCGCGGTGTGGAGGCCGCTCAGGGCGCCGAGTCCGGGCCTGAGGTCGCCGCGGATGGGCAGGCCCAGATCCGCGAACAGCTCCGGCTGGTTGGTGAGCAGCACGACATCCGGGGTGGCGCCGCGGAGCGCTCGCACGACTCGATCGACAATGCGCTCGCCGCCGACGGAGACGAGGGCTTTGGGCTCGCCGTACCGGCTGTTCGCGCCTCCCGCCAGGACGGCTCCGAACGGGATGACCCCCGGCATGGGCCGCATGGCCTTGCGTTTCGAGCGCGGCATGGGCCGCAATATACGCCGCACAGCGGCGCCCGTCAGGTCGGCGCGGTGGCGGGGAAGGCACGCAGGGCGGTGGACTTCACGTAGGCGCATACGCTGCGCCCGGGCGCAACGCCCAGCTCCTCGGCGCTCTGGCGGGTGAGAAGCGCGTTCAACTCGATCTCGCCCCCGAGGCGAACGCGAACGAGGCCGCCCGCGGGCGCCGTGGCCAGCACGCGCACGTGGAACCGGTTGCGTGCGCTGGTGGCGAGCTCCGCATCGGCGGACGCCAGCACCACGTCCTCGGGCCGGTACGCGACGTGGGCTTCGTCGCCGACGGTCAACCTTTCGCTTTCCGGCGCGGACGCGACGATCGTGGCCCCACCCGGCGCCCGCACCTGGACCAGGGCCCCGTCGTGCCCCGTGACGACGCCACGCAGCATCAGCTCGGCGCCCGTGAACGCAGCCACGAACGGTGTGGCGGCCTCGAGCACCACCTCGGCCGGCGTGCCGGTCTGCACGATACGGCCGTCCTCCATGACCGCGATACGGTCGGCGAGGGCAAAGGCATCGGACGCGTCGTGCGTGACCAGCACCGCCGCGCCGGCCCGGGCCCGGAGCAGCCGCTCCAGGTCTTCCCGGAAGCGGCGCCGGATGGTCACGTCGAGGTTGGCGGTGGGCTCGTCCAGGAAGAGAACGGCCGGTTCCAGCACCAGGGCCCTGGCCAGCCCCACGCGTTGCGCTTCGCCGCCGGAGAGTTCGCGCACGGACACGGCGGCGAACCGCGCCAGGTCGAGCCAGTCGAGCGCTTCCGCCACACGGCGGCGCCGTTCCGGGTGTGGCACGCCGCGGGCCGCCAGGCCGAACTCGACGTTCTCGGCCACCGTGCCCGTGAACAGGAACGGGTTCTGGAACACGCCCGCCAGCTGGCGTCGAACGGCCTGGTCCGCCGGCTCGGCCGGCCGGCCCCGGAAGAGGACCCGGCCGGCGTCGGGACGCTCCAGCAACATCAGGAGCCGCAGCAGCGTCGACTTGCCCGCGCCGTTGGGGCCAAGGACGCCCACGATTTCACCCGGCGCCACGGAGAACCGGTCCACATCGACGACCGTCCGCTCGCCGTATCGCCGGCGCAGATCGCGGGCGGCCAGCACGGCGTCTTCGTCCCGCGGGGAGTCAGCCCCCGGTACGACGCGGTCTTCGCCCGGCACGTCGGGCTTCAGGACCACGGGCGACCCGCCACGCTTTTCCGGCGCCAGCCGCCGCCCGACTGCGCCCGCGCCAGCAGCAGGTTGATGACCAGCACGATGAACAGGAGAATGAGGCCCATGGCTCCGGCCAGCGCGAAGTTGCCCCGACGGGTTTCCAGGACGATGGCCGTGGTCAGCACGCGCGTTTGACCGGCGATGTTGCCGCCCACCATCATGGCGGCGCCCACTTCCGAGATCACGGCGCCGAATCCCGCGATGATGGCGGCAATGATGCCGACGCGGGCCTCCCGCACGTGCATCCAGAGCGCTCGCATGCGGGATGCGCCCAGGGCGCGGGCCTGGAGCCGGACATCGGGCGGCACGGCCTGGACGGCGGCGAGGCTGACGCCCGCGACGTACGGGGCGGCCAGCAGCGACTGGGCGGCAATCATGGCGCCGGGCGTGAACAGCACCCGAAGGCCGCTGAATGGCCCCTGCCGCGAAAGGAACATGTAGACGAACAGCCCCACCACCACCGGCGGCAGGGCGAAGCCCGTGTGGATCAGCGCCACCACGAACTCCCGCCCCCGGAACCGGCTGATGCCCACGCCCACGCCCACGGGCAGGCCGGTCAGCATGGCGATGACGACGGCGAGCCCGGAAACCTGCAGCGATAGCAGCAGGGTCCCCATCACGTAGGGATCCAGGTGCACCAGCAAGGCCACGGCTTGCTGGAGGGCATCCAGGAATAGTTGCACGGACTATGTGCCGGGTGCGGGACCGGGTTTGAACGGGGCCGTGCCGAGACGCCGCTCTCCGAAATGTCCGATCAGGGCCCGCCCCTGCGGGCCGGTGATCCACGCTGCGAAAAGGCGCGCGGCCGACTCGTCCTTCGAGTTCGCCGGAATGGTCACGGAGTACGTGTTCAGGAGCCCGGGATCGCCCTGCACGAGCGGAACCAGCGTGAGGGCGTGGCGGACGGTGTAGAAGGTGGCCGGTTCCGTCAGGATGTACGCCTGGCGTTCGCTGGCCAGGGTGAGGGCGGCGCCCATGCCCACGCCGGCCACGATGTACCATTTGTCCCGGCCGGGCGATGGCGAGAGGCCGGCGTCGCGCCAGAGACTCAGCTCCTTCCGGTTCGTTCCCGAGGAATCACCGCGGGAGACGAACGGCTCCTGGCGCTCGGCAATGCGGGTGAGGGCGGCCACTGCGCTGTGCATGCCGCGGATGCCCGCGGGGTCCGCCGGCGGGCCGGCGATCAGGAAATCGTTGTGCATGACCGGCTCATGAAGGACGCCCATGTCCTCCTCCATGAATTTCGCCTCTCCCACCGGATCGTGGGTGAGCATCACATCCAGGTCGCCTCGGCGGCCCATCGTCAGAATCGCGTCGGACCCCGACGTCACGGGGGTAACCCGGATGTCCGGGTGTGCCTGGCTGAACGCCGTGACCAGGGTATCCAGCAGGCCGGAGTCTTCGATCGTGGTCGTAGCCCCGAGCACGAGCGTCTTCTTCGCGCCGCACCCGGCCACAGCCAGGACGACGGCGACGGACACGACAACGCGCTCGGCTTTTCGCATTCTTTTCATGTTCCTGCACCGGCGCGCCCCGAAGGATGCAGCGCCGCCTCCTGGCGGCCGCCCGGGCCTCGCGCGTGCCGCAATCATGCACCGGAAGATCGCCCATGGCACCCCATGGCGATGACGTTGCGCCTCGCTCGAATTCCGATGCAACGGTGGTGCCGCAGGGGGCCGCGGGGCTCAGAACCGCCAGCTCAACCCCAGACTGGCGTGGAGGTTCTGCACCCACTCCTTCGCAGGGATCGGACTGCGCCGGAACGCTGTGGGGATGTTGATTCGCCAGAACATGTCCCTCACGTCCAAGCGCGCCGTGAGCCGATGCGTGAGGAACCATTCGGTGCCCCCGCCGATCTGGCCGGCGAAGAGGCCGCCGAAATGGTAGCGTCGGGCGCTGATCAGGTGGACGTCCGCGATGCCGGTCTCATAGACCTGCCGCGCCAGGCCGCCGCCGAAGATCACGTACGGCATCAAGCCATGGAATGTGCGCGGACCCGTGACGTCGAACCGCAGCGCGGCCGTGAGAAGGGCAATGCCCAGCTTGTCTTCGCCGATCTTCGTGACGCTGGCCAGCGGGTTGTCCGTCAGCGTCGCCGAATCCGCCGGGATGGTGTCCATGACGGCGCGCCGCGTGGGAAAGAATGATGCCCCCAGGTCGATGTTGAACGGACCGCCCAGTCGGATGGTGTACCCCAACCCGTAAGCCATCCCGGATTCCGGTCCCAGGTCCAGCATGCCGCGGCTGGTGGCGATGTAGCTCGCCTGCACCGTCAGCGCCTGGGTCTGGTCGATGTATCGGTATGGGGACGTGATATGTTGCGCCTGCGCCGGCGTCGCTCCGCCCACGACGGCGAGCAACGCCAGCGTTCCGCTCAGAAGCGTCGACCGCATCAAAGCTGAAATGCCTTTCTCCACGGTCCGGAGCATGCCCCGGTCACCAGGGGTGTGAATGGCGGGAAGGTAGACGAGCCCGGAAACAGGCGCAAGAAATACACCTCCATTCCCACGAAGGAGTACCCGGCGACCGGTGGCACGGGTCCAGCGCCGCAACGCTCGCGGAGGGCTCGATTGACACCCGCATCTCGTCCTGCCTACCTTTCCAGGGGGAATGTACCCTGTAACTTGTGTCTTGACAGTAGTTTCGGATCGTCCCCTACATGACGCGGCCATCTCCGGACCGATTCCATACATGAAACGCTTCTTCAGCACCCTGGCGTTGGTGGCCTGTGCGACGCCGCTTGTGGCCCAGACGGCCACCGTGACCGTCGATCGCGAGAACCTGCGCACGACGCCGGGCGGCCCCGTGCTGGCCGAGGTGCTCCAGGGCACGACCATGCCGGTGGTGGAGGAGCGAGGGAGTTGGGTGTCGGTCACGCTGGAAGGCTGGATCTGGAAACCGTCGGTCGATGCCAGCACGCGAGGCGGCCACGACCTGGCGGTGTCACCGCCCGACGGGGAGAACCTGAGGGCGGCGCCCAACGGCGACCGCATCGCCCGGTTGCGGCAGGGCATGCTGCTGGACCGGATCGGAGAGGCGGGACCATGGATCCACGTGCGTCGTCAGGGTTGGATCTGGCGCGCCTCGGTGAGCGTGGCCGGATCCGTTGCCACGCCGACGCCGACACCGGCGTCGGCGCCGGCGCGCTCGCGGACTCGCGCGGCCTCCGCCACGGGCGGGGTCGAGCTGAGCCGGGTCGGCCAGTCCGGGGCGGCTCTTCTCGCCAACCCGGACGGGGACACGCTTGCCCTGTTCCGCCCGGGCGCCGACGTGAACGTGCTCTCCCGTGAAGGGAACTGGGCGCGGGTCCGCACCACTGGCTGGGTCTGGGCGCCGTCGCTGGCCACCATCGCCAGCGACTCCGGCACCGTGCTGCGCGACATCTCCCCCGACGTGCTGGCGCAGAACCCGGAAACCTTCCGGGGACACCTGGTGGAATGGACGGTTCAGTTCATCTCGCTGGAGCACGCGGAACGCATCCGGACGGATTTCTACGAAGGGGAGCCGTTCATCCTGGCTCGGGGGCCGGGCAACAACGCCGGCTTCGTGTACATCGCGGTGCCCCCCGACCTGTTGGGCCGGGTCAACGAGCTGCAACCGTTGGAGCGGATCCGGGTGCTGGCGCGCATACGAGTGGGGAAATCGTCTCTGATGAACGCGCCCGTCCTCGATCTCGTCCGCCTGGTGTCCGTCGCCGCGCCGGGCGGCTGAACGCGGGGCGCCAGCGCAGGAACGTAACACCGGGCGCTCCGGGAGAACCGTCACCCCGGGCGTTGCGGCCGGAGCGTCACTCCACCCGTTCCAAGCGCTCGTTGGGGTGGTAGGCGCGTCCCGCCTTCGCCACCGGTTCCTCGCCCAACCGCACGACATCGGCGGTGAAGTCGTACCGGTCCGTCAACAACGAGGACCCCACGCCGTACATGTCCACCGGCACGCCCTGCTCTTCGAAGAACCGGATCTTCTCGGCGGTGAAGCCGCCTGACGCCACGATCTGCACGTGCTGGAAGCCTTCGGCGTCCAGCGCCTCCCGCACGTTCCAAACGAGGCGCGGATTGACGCCGCGGGGGTCGAAGTCGCCCATCACCGGCACGATGGAGCGATCGACGATGGTGGCGGACGTGTCCAGGCGTACGCCCCAGAGCCGGTCCTTGAGATCGCGCGCCACCTCCAACGACGTGCCCACCGAGTCGTTGTCGAAATCGACGAGGCTGATGATGTGGACGTCCGCCGGCATGTGCCGGGCAAATGCACGCGTGGCCGCGACCGTGTCGCCGCCGTATGCGGCGATGAGGGCGTGGGGCACGGTTCCGATGCCCTTCGAGCCCCACCAGGACGCCTGCGCGTCGGTGGACACACCGATGGCGCCCGCGATATGGGCCGCGTATCCATCACCGGTCTGCACGAGCCAGTGGTCGTGGCGGGCCGGGAAGAACATGACCGACTTGGGCCACGCAGCCTCCACGACCTGGCGCGTGTTGCTGGCGACGCGGGTCCGGCGGGCGAGGACCCCGAGGTAAAGGGTCTCGAGGTGTGCGAACGCGGCGTACGGCCCTGTGATGTGCATGACCGTTTCCCAGGGCTCGATGCGATCTCCCTCGCGGAGCGCCGAGACGTCCAGGTCGTCGAAGGTGAAGCCTTCGGCCAGACAGAGCTTCAGGATGGCGATGGCCTCGTCGATGCCGCCGAGATACGCACGCCTTTTCTGGAAGACCTGCATGGTGATGACGGGGTTGAACCCGTCCGCCCGCAGCACTTCCTGCGCTCGCACGAAGTACTTATCGCTGTAGTACCCGCTGCGCATCTTCTCGACCGGGAGATTGAAGATACCCGGGTCGAGGCGCCGTTCCGGCCGCAGAGGCGGCGGGGGTCGGTCCTGTGGAGCCACGTTGTCGGTGTTGTCCATGGAATGCGAGGGCCAGGTGCCGGGCGCTCAATCGCCGGCAAGATACCGGAGCCGGCCGCCGAGGCGCAATTTTCGGTCCCGTTCCCCGGGCCTCGCGGGTGCCGGCTCAGTCGGCCGAAATGGTGGCCTGCGCGTAGGTCATGGACTTGCGCAGGGCCAGAACGCCCAGCAGGGCCAGGATGCCGGCCATGGGCCACATGACGGGGTAGCCGCGGAGGTCGGGGAAGAGCGGGGCGGCCAGGTCGATGGCGGCACCGACGAGCAGCGGGGCGATGATGCGGCCGACGCCGAAGGTGAGGATGTAGAGTCCTGTGTCCCGACCTACGTTGCCTTCCCCGATGAGCGATGCGAACAGGGGATACGGCAGCGCGATGAGCGCGGCGGCGCCGAGGCCGGACACCAGCAGCACCACCGTGGCTCCCAGCAGGTCGCGCACGAAGAAGCCGAGCAGCATGGTGACGCCGGTCACGGCGCCGCCGATCTCCAGCAGCGTTTCGTGGCCGTACCGGTCACCCAGCCGACCGATGATCAGGGCGCCGAGACCCAGGCCGGCGACGATGAGCAGAAGCGCCAGGGACGTTTGAGCGACATTGATGCCCAGCACGACCGTGGCGAAGATGAAGATGAACGGCCGGATCCCGTCCACGCCTCCGCTCCACAGCGCATTGGCCAGCAGGAACCAGGGCACCGCCGGCCGGCCTTCGAACCGGCGCCAGATCTGGAGGATGTCCCGCAGCTGGACCTCCGCCTTCACGTCCGCCGCCGCTTCCGTGGGCGCGGCGATCTTGGTGACTGCGGTGGCCACCAGGATGAGCCCGGCGGCAATCAGGAATGGAAGCGGCCGCCAGAGGGAGAAGAGGAGCCCCCCGGCCACCAGCCCGTACGCCAGACCGGTGGCGTGCAGCATGCCTCGCACACCCTGCACCTGGCCGTGCCGCTCCTTCGGCACGGCGTCCACCAGTAACGCCCAGAGCGGCGTGAGATAGCCGTGCAGCGCGGCGAAGAAGACGAACGCCGCCGCGGCCAGCGGGATGTACCCGGTCAGGAACGGTACCACAACCAGGGCGGCGGCCATGATGGGAGCCGTCAACAGCAGGAACAGAGTGCGCCGGCCGAACCGGGCGGCGATGCGGGGGGGCAGGTGGTCGCTGAGCGCCCCGACCCAGTAGGGCACCAGCACGGCAAACAGGCCTTCGCCGCCGATGGCAAAGCCGATCAGCACAGCCGAGTGTGTGTACTGGCTCAACAGCACCGGCAACAGCGCCACCATGACGGTCTGGCTTGACGTGGACCCGAGTGTTCCCGCCGTCAACCCGTATTCACGGATCTTCTGTTGGACGCGATGCGGACGCGTGTCGGTCAGGATCTCCCCCTCTTGTCTGTTCACGAAGGCGGCAACCTATGTCCGATGCCGTGCAAGCGATACCCCGGCGATGATCACCGCGGCACCTGCGATCTGACGGACGTTTGGCACTTCCTTGAGCCAGAGCCATGCCACGGCCAGCGCCAGCACCGGCACGATGTTCGCAAACGTCGCGGTTCGCGTATTTCCCAGATGACGCACCCCGGCGTACCAGAGCAGGTACGCGACGCCGATGCCCAGAGGCCCGGAGTACAATACACTGCCCCAGGTGCCTGCGGACAATGGCCCCGGCAGCGTCAACAGGTCGGGCAGCCCCACCAGAAACAGGAGGATCGCCCCGACCCACAGGGTCCACGCGGTGACGCGCACGGATCCGTAACGCCGGACCGGGTTGCGGGCACCGACCGTGTAGATGGACCAGCAGATGGCGGCGGCCAGCAACAGGAGGTCGCCGGCGAGAGAGTCGCCGCCCAGATGCACCGGCTCGCTGCCGATGACGAGGCCGATGCCCAGCACGGTGGCCAGCACCCCGACCCAGACCCTGGGCGAGAGGCGTTCATGGCCCAGGGCGGAGGACAGCAGAGCGGTGATGATCGGGGTGCCGGCCAGCAACAGGCTGGCGTTCCCGGCCCGGGTGCGGTCGATGCCGCTGATGAAGAGGAACTGGTACGCGCCGTTGCCCAGGAGACCCAGACCGACGATGCGCAGGGCGTCGCCGCGGTCGGGCAGGGTGAGCGTGCCCCGCAGGGCGAGCACAGCCACCAGCAGCAGACCCGCCAGCGGGAACCGCAGCGCGTTGAACCCGAAGGGCGGCAGCTCCTGGAGCCCGACCTTGATGACGGAGAAGTTCACGGCCCAGATGACCGTCATGAGGCCGAGCCCGAGCTCGGCCGACAGGATGCCGGCCTGCTCGGTGGCGGGGTTGGCGTCTACGCTCATTGCGCGGGAAAATCCGTTCTCCGGAACCGCTCCGCAAGGTGGGGCGGGCGCTTGCCTGGGCGCGCCTGCCGGCGCTACCTTCGCCTTTTGTCGAGAACGCCTGTGCAGGAGGAGACGCGATGGTGGCCGCCGTGGTGCTCATCCGGGCGGAGCGGGACAGCATTCCACAGGTCGCGCGCCAGGTCGCCGAGATCGACGGCGTAGCGGAGGTCTATTCGGTGTCCGGGGAATGGGACCTGGTCGCCATCGTGCGCGTGCCCGAATGGGAGCACATTGCCGATGTCGTCGCGGACCAGATCGCGAAGGTGTCCGGCCTCGAGCGCACGGAAACGCTGATCGCCTTCCGCGTCTACTCGAAGGATGATCTGGACGCAGCGTACGAGATGTTCGACTGACCGGACGACCGCCCGGTCGCAGCCGCCTGGAGAACCATGCGACGCTTCGTCGATGAGGAGGGTCGGGGCTGGGAAGTCATCATCGGCCGCGAGTCCTGGGGAGGGATGGTGGCCCTGTTCGTCCCGGAGTCGGGGGATGTGATGCAGAAGGCGTTGACGGCGGATTCACATGCCGAGGCGCAGGTCATGCTGGACGGCGCCACGGAGGATGAGCTGCAGGCGCTGCTTGCGCAGGCGCAGCCCAAGACGAACTGAAGGACGAGTGAGCAATGGTGACCTTCAAGGATGATGATGGACGGGAGTGGGTGGCGACGGCGCGCGAAGAAGACACGCCGCGCCACCATGGCCGTTGGTACCTGGTCCTGCACCCGGCCGACACGGTGGAGCCGGAGCTGACCGTGCCGGAAGTGCGCTGGCAGACCGTGCGGAGCGCGCAACGCACCCTCGATACGATGTCGGTGTTCGAGCTGCGCCGCCGCCTGCGCCTGGGCCTGGGCCGCCTGCGCGAGGGGGGCAGCCCGGTACGTTCGCCGTTCGGCGCGTGGAAGGAAGATTAAGGGGGGCCACGGTGGCGTCCAGGCCCGACTTCGCGGCCGTCCGGGCGGCCGAGTACCCGGACGCCGACGACGTCATCTACCTGAACGCAGCGAGTTACGGCCCGCTACCCCTCCGCAGCCGGGCCGCCCTCGATGCGTACAACCGCAAGCGCCAAACGCCGAGCCTGCTGACGCAGGCCGACTTCGCCGGAACGCTTGCGGACGCGCGCCGGGCCGTCGCGGCCCTGATCGGGGCCGACGCCCGCAGCATCACCCTCTCTCCCAACACGAGCACGGGCATCAACCTGGCCGCCGCGATCCTGCGGCGTGAAGCCCAGCGAGGCGCCGATTGGCCGGGCCGTCGCCGGACCATCGTGTTCAGCGAGGGCGAGTTCCCGGCCAACGCGTACCCCTGGCTGGGCCTGGAACGGGAAGGCTGGTCCGTGGCGCGCATCGGCGCCGACCCGCTGGGCCGGCCGCGGGAAGACGCACTGCTGGACCGGTTGGACGACGACGTGGCGGTACTGGCCCTGTCGGCCGTCCAGTTCGCAAACGGATACCGTGCCGATCTGGCGCGCATGGGCGCGGCGTGCCAGGAGCGGGGCGTGCTGTTCGTCGTGGACGCCATCCAGGCCGTGGGGGCGATGCCGCTGGATGTGGGGGCGGCTCACGTGGATATCCTGTCTGCCGGCGGCCAGAAGTGGCTGTGCGGCCCGTTCGGCTCCGGCTTCACGTACATTCGCCCGGATCTCGTGCAGCGCTTCGAACCGCCACTGCCGGGATGGCTGTCCTTCGAGTCCAGCACAGAATTCTCCAGCGTGCTGGGCTACGGGTTCGACCTGCTGCCGGATGCACGCCGCTTCGAGGTGGGCTCCCTGGCCATCCAGGACTACCTGGGCCTCGCCCGTTCGGCCGCGCTGCTGGGCGAGCTGGGCGTCGACGCCATCTGGTCCCATATCCGGGCCGTGCAGCAACCCTTGTTGGATTGGGCGGCCGCCGACCCGTCCGTGGTCCTGGTCAGCGATACGCGGGACGAGCACCGGTCCGGCATCGTGTCCTTCCGGACGCCGGATGTGGAGGCGACGGCCGGCGCGTTGCGGGACGCGGGCGTGGCGTTCGTTATCCGGGAAGGTGCGATCCGCCTCGCCGTGCACTTCTACAACACGGTGGCGGAAATGGAGCGGGTCGTGGCGGTGTTGGGCTGACGCCATCCGCAGGCAAGGATGGCAAAGGTCCATCTCGTCCGGCTTACGGCGCCGCGCCTTCCGTGACGCCGAAGGCGTCCGTGTCCGGCAGAGCCGGGCGGTTGAAGGCGGCCAGCCGCGCTCCGATGCGATCCTCGATACGTTTCGCCTGCCAGGTGGACGGCACGCGGTTGCTGATGATGGAGAAGGCCAGGAGCTCGCCGTCGCTTGCCCGGACGTAGCCCGACAGGGCCGAAACGTTCCGCAGCGTGCCGGTCTTGGCCCGGAGGTTCCCCTGCGCCTTCGTCCGATACATGCGCCGCAACCCGTTGCGCTGGCCGGCTTCGGGCAGCGTCGCCCGGAAATTGTCCCAGTTGGGCGACGAGGCCATCCGGCGCAGCAGACCGACGATCGTCGCGGCGCTGGTACGGTTCAGGCCGGACAGTCCGGACCCGTCCACCATTTGAAGGGCCCGGTGTGAGCTGTCCACGCCGGCCATCATGGCCTCGACCGCCCGGGCTCCGCCGCGCGCCGTGCCATCGTGCATGACGATGCGGCCGACGGCACGGAGCACCATCTCGGCGTACAGGTTGTCGCTGTGCTGGTTGATGATCTCCAGGATCTTCTGGAGTCGGGGCGAACGCTGCGTCACCAGCACCTGAACGGGCCGAGCATCCTGGAAGGACGGCGCGAACGCGCGCCGGCCGGTGATGGGCGAAGCCTCGCCCGGGCCGATGGAACGGGCCACGCCGTGTACTGCGATGCCTGCCTGCCGCAGGGACTCCGCCAACACGGCGGCCGCGTAGCGGGCCGGGTTCTCCACCGGCACATTGCGCCACTGGCCGGTCCGGTTCTGCCCGATGGATCCACGGATCACGATGGGCCCGTCGTAGGACGAACGGCTCACGGCCAGCCGTGCACGGCCGCGCGCCACCGTCACCGCACGGTTGAGGATCGCGAGACCGTCGGCCCCGGGGTACAGGTGCAGCTCCGGCGGGTCGCCCACCTTGCGGGCCGGCGTGATGTGCATCGTCACGATGTTGTCGTTGAACGACAACGCGCTGGCCGGCGCCGCGAACGCATAGCCGACGTCGCGGTCACGCCAACCGGGACTGAAGCCGGGATCATCGAAATACGACGCGTCGCCCACCACGTCGCCGCGTATTTCGCGTATCCCGGCGTGGCGAAGCGAATCGGCGAGAGCGTCCCACACTGCCGTGCGCGTATCGTAGAATCGATGCGACAGTGTTGGGTCGCCCGTGCCATAGATTACCAGGTCGCCGTCCAGCACACCGTCGTGGATCTTCCCGACGGCGGCCAGATACGTCATGAATCGGTAGTCAGGGCCGAGGTAGCGGAGCGCTGCCGACGTCGTGAACAGCTTGAGATTGGACGCCGGCTCCAGGGTCGCATCCGCGTTGTGCGCGAAGAGCGTATCGCCGTCGTCCAGCGACACCACCAGCACGCTCCATTCGTCCTTGCTCCAACGCGTCGAGATTACGTCGGCAAGGCTCCGGTCCAGCCGCGCCGTGGCGGCCCGCCGAGCCTCCACCAGCGCCTCCATCTTCGCCCTGGAACCCGACGCACGCTCCACCACCACGGACGCGCTGGACGTGTCCGCGTCCACCGGCGACGACACGGCACGGGAAACACCCGCGCCGGTGAGGAATACGATGGCAGAAAAAAGTAGCGTGTGCCGGTTCAAAGTAGCGACCGTCGCTCGTTCGGTTTGTACAAGGAAACCCGCGTCGTTGCTTGTGTTTGCCCGGGTCCAGGAATCAAACTTCCTCACCTGGATGGCGCAAGTCCGGGGCCACCGTTTCAATGGCGGCGCCGAGGTCGACGCGGCGGGCCTCCGCCCGTATTGTATCTGTCCATGATTATCGGCATCGGACTCGATCTGGTTGACCTGCGCCGCTTCGCGGCGTTCCGCGCCCGGTGGCAGAGACGCGGTATGGAGCGCCTGTTCACCGCCGGCGAGCTGGAAGACTGCATGGCTCGGGTGGATCCCGTCCCGTCTCTGGCGGTAAGGTTCGCGGCCAAAGAGGCGTTCTTCAAGGCCATGGGCACCGGTTTCGGGCGCGGCGGCGCATGGACGGAGGTCGAGATCCGCCGCACGGCGACCGGCGCACCGACGCTGTTCCTGTCCGGCCGTGCGCGTCTGCTGGCCGGGCGCCGCGGCGTGACGCGCATGCACGTTTCGCTCACGCACTCGGTCTCCGCCGCGGCCGCACAGGTGCTCCTGGAGGGTGATGGGATGCCGGATGCGGCTTGAGGCGCGAAAACAACCGACTTGCGCGGCGGAAGGCACGGGTTGATTTTTGGCAACGGGTTCTCGCGAGCCCGCGGGGCGACGGCGCGCCTACCCTCATAGCAGGGTGGAGCGCGCCGTTCTGGTTCCTGTATGGTCCTTACATGGGCGCGCGGCGCCCTGCTGGCAGAAGGAGTCCTCGATGTCCGAAGCTCTGCGCGTGCTGATCGCCGACGACGAAGGATTGCACAATCTGGCGTTGACCAGCCAGCTGGAAGCACTGGGCCACGAGGTCGTGGCCACCGCGTCGAACGGGAAGGAAGCCGTCCGGCTGGCGGCCGAGAGGGAGCCGGATCTTGCCATCCTGGACATCCGGATGCCTGAGATGACGGGGCCCGAAGCGGCTTTCGAGATCACGGCTCAGCGGCCCATCCCCATCATCATCCTGTCGGCCTACAGCGACAACCGCACGGTGGAGCAAGCGACCAAATCGCCGGTGTTCCATTACCTGGTGAAGCCGGTGGATCCGGACGACCTGGCTCCAGCCATCGCCGTGGCGCGCGCCCGCTTCCAGGAATGGCTGGCGGTTCGTGCCGAGCGTGACCGCCTGGAACACAAGCTGGAAGAGCGCAAGGTGATCGAGCGCGCCAAGGGGCTGTTGATGGAGACGCGCGGCTTCTCGGAGCAGGAAGCCTACCGGTTCCTTCAGAAGACGAGCCAGGACAAGAACACGCCCATGGTCGATCTGGCGCGTAAGATCCTCCTGGCGGCGCCGTTGCTTCAGGCCCAGAAGTAGAGGCCGCCATGGGCGTGGCACCCGGCGGGCCCGCTGAGGTCGCCTGATCATGTCGGACCGGGGCGTGGCGGCACGCGCGCTCGAACCGGTGTCGTCCGAAAGCGGAACGCAGGAGCCGGCGACCATCCTCGTCGTGGACGACGAGATGCTGGCTCGCGAGACGCTCCGCGACCTGCTGGAATCCCAGGGCTATCAGGTCATCACGGCGGTCGACGGTGAGGGCGCGCTCGCCCGCCTCGGCCACGCGGACCTGGTTCTGCTGGACGCCATGCTGCCGGGCAAGGACGGCTGGGCCATCTGCCAGGAGATCAAACAGCACGTCGACCCGCTGTTCCCCATCATCATGGTCACGGCTCGCACGACGCCCCAGGACGTGGTGCGCACCTTCGAGGCGGGCGCTGACGACTACGTTCCGAAGCCCTTCCAGATGGCTGAGCTGACGGCGCGCATCGAGTCCAGGCTGCGCGCCCGGCGCGCCGAGCGCGCTCTTCAGGATGCCAACCGCCAGGCATCCGACCTGGCGGAACAGAACTACCGCCTCTACCAGAAGGCCCACCAGGACGCGGAGGAACGGGCGAATCTGTTGCGCGAGCTGGACCATCGCGTGCGCAACAACCTGTCGGTGATCCTGGGGCTCGTCAGCATGGAGCGGAATCGTCGCCCCGGGCGCACCACCGACGAGGCACTCGTCAGTCTGGAGACCCGCCTGCGGGCGTTCCTGCTCGTCTACGAAGCCCTGCGCCGGAACGGGTACCGCGGCGTGCCCCTGCGGGAGGTGGCGGAGCGCATCGCCCAGAGGCTCCGCAACACCATGGATCCGGACGCCCGCACGGCCTTGAAGGTCGATGTGGAACGGCAGGACGAGGTGGTGGCGGATGAGCAGCACGGCTTCGCCCTGTCGCTCGTCCTGAACGAATTGATCGGCAACGCCCTGCGCCACGCGTTCGCCGATTGCGAACGCCCGGAGATCGCCGTTTCCATCGAGCCCGTCGCGGAAGGTGTCCGTATCCGTGTCCGCGACAACGGGACCGGACTGGACTACGACCCCACGCGGCTTCCGCCCGGTAGCGGGCTTTCCGTGGTGCGGGCGTTGATCGAAACCGAGATGGGCGGCCAGGTGCACGTGCGCCAGGCCTCGCCCGGCACAGAGATCACCGTCGTGTCCCCCATCGCCTCTGCTTGAGCGCCGGCCCCCTCAATAGACGCTCAGGTACCGCTCCGCCTCCCACTCGTGGACCCGGGCGCTGTAGTCCTGCCACTCCTGCTCCTTGGCGTTGACGAAGAACTCGAACGTGTGGTCGCCGAGCACCTGCTTCATAAGCCGGTCCCGCTTCATCAACGTGATGGCTTCGCCCAGGTCCCGGGGCAGCTCCTGGATCTTGTAGCGTCGGCGTTCCCGCACGGACAGGTCCCAGATGTTCTTGTCCACCGGTTCGGGCGGCTCCATCGCCTCGTGGATACCATCGAGGCCGGCCGCGAGCTGGACGGCCAGGGCGAGGTAGGGGTTGGCGGATGGGTCGGGCATGCGCAGCTCCAGGCGCGTGCTGGCCCCGCGTTTCGCCGGCACGCGGATCATGGGGGAGCGGTTGCGGTTGGACCACGCCACGTTGACCGGCGCCTCGTAGCCGGGCACGAGGCGCTTGTAGCTGTTCACCAGCGGATTGGTGATGGCGCAGAACCCCCGGGCGTGCCTGAGCAACCCGGCCACATACTGGCGCATGGTGTCCGAGATCTCGTCGGGGTCGTCCGGGTCGTGGAACGCGTTCTGCTCGCCCCGGAACAGCGACTGGTGCGTGTGCAGGCCCGAGCCGTTCTGGCCGAAGATGGGCTTGGGCATGAACGTGGCGTGCAGCCCGTGGTGCAGGGCCACGTTGCGCACGACCATGCGGAACGTCGCCAGATTGTCCGCCGTGGTGAGCACCTCGGCGTAGCGGAAGTCCACTTCATGCTGGCCGGGCGCCACCTCGTGGTGCGCAGCTTCGACATCGAAGCCCAGTACCTCGAGGGTATTGACGATGTCCCGGCGCGCGATCTCGCCCAGATCGACCGGCGTCATGTCGAAGTACCCGCCGGCATCGTGCGTGGCGCGGGTGGGAGAGCCCTTGTCGTCGAGACGGAACAGGAAGAACTCCGCTTCGCAGCCCGCCATCATGCGAAACCCCAGCTTCGCAGCCGCGGCGATCTGACGACGCAGCACACGGCGGGGATCGCCTTCGAAGGGCACGTCGTCGGCCGTGTACACGTCGCAGATGAGACGTGCCACGCGGTTTTCGTCGCTGCCCCAGGGGAAGATGGCGAAGGTGTCCAGGTCGGGCTTCAGAAGCATGTCGGATTCTTCGATCCGCACGAAACCCTCGATGGACGAGCCATCGAACGTGATCTCGCCGTCCAGCGCCTTCTGGAACTGGGTGGCCGGCACCTCGACGTTCTTGATGATCCCCGTGACGTCGGTGAACTGGAGCTGGAGGAAGCGCACGTTCATGCGCTGGATCAGCTCCATCACGTCCTTCTTCGTGGCACCGTGGGTCCGGCGCAACCGCGCTTGACCCTGCGAGTGGATCTTGTATTCCGGCACGAACGACGGCGTGCTGCGACCTTCGCCTCCGGGGCGGCGGGGTGAGGGGCTCATGTCGTTGCTCCGCATGCCATGGGGTTGGGACGCCGGCCGTGCGCCGGCGTCGTTCGCGTCAAAACCGGGAGCCGCCCGCAGGCACACGCGTCGGCGCCCCGTCCAGGACCCGCCAGACCAGCGGGCTGTCGGGTTCGGGGCCCCGGCGAATGTCGAAGCTCGCACGCGTCTCGCCGGGCCCGATGTGCGGGCCGGCCGGGTCGCCCGCCGCCTGGCCGCTGTGCAGGTGCAGGAACAACCCCGTGACGTCCAGCGTGTCGCGCGCTTCGAGCTGGGACAGATCGCCGATATCCGTGATGCGCCCGCCCTGCCGGCGCAGGGGACGGTCGTAGTCGATGGCCAGGTCCGCCACATATGGCGGCAGGCCCGCTGCCACAAGCGTGCCGCCCCGGATGAGCAGGTCCTGTACGGAGCGCCCGTTGAACGGCAATGCGCGGTATCCGGCCGGATCCGCCTCTGCGTACCGGCCCGTGGCGATGGCGTCCAGGGCCGTCAGCAGCGCCACGAAGTTCACCTGCCGCAGGTACTCCTTCTCCGGGTCGTTTCGCCACCCTCCTGACTCGATCAGGATGGTGCTCACGCCCCAGTGCTGCATGAGGTCTCCGAAAGCACGCGGGTTGAACGTGTCGTCGTAGCGGGTGACATGCTCGCCCACGAACGGGTGCACCGCGTTCAACACGACGGCGACCACCTGAAGCGCCCGCGTTCGCGTCGCGTTCAGGGAGTTGGCGGAATCATACGCCGGCGCCAACAGGGAGATGGCTGCCAGACGATGACTTGAACCGACCCGTGTACGGACGTTTTGATCGTGGAGGTTGAAGCCGAAATCGGGCCGGAAGGACGCCTGCAGGCTCTTCAGCACTCGCCCTTCCGGCGTCGCCAACGTCCGGGCATCCCGGTTGATGTCGATGCCCTGCGCGTTCCTGCGTTCGAAACGCTGCGCACCGTCCGGATTCAGCATGGGCACGAACAGAATCGTCAGTTGCTCCGCCAGCCGTTTGGCCAGCGGGTGATCCGGCTCTGCCGCCAGGAACCGGAAGATGTCCGCCAGCGCCATGGTGGCCGTCGACTCGTTGCCGTGCATCTGTGACCACAGCAGGACCCGCGTGGGGCCATGGCCGTACGACACCGCGTACAACGGCCGGCCGAGCACCGAGCGGCCCACTTCGCGGCGGTCCAGGTCCGGGGCCGCATCGATCACCGGTCCAATGGCCGCCCACAGCTGTGCATGGGTGAAATCCCGCCGGTCCAACGCCGCCACACGGTAATGCTTTTGCAGGGCTGCCAGGGCATTGCCCGAGGGGGTTGCTGCTACGACGGCGGGTGAGGGCGACGGCGCGCCCGACGTCGTCGGCACCACGCCGCAGGCTCCGAGCAGCAGCACGACCGGAAGCAAGGCACGCATCGGACGTCGTCTCCTTTTTCGAGTTGCGGCAAGTTGCGTTGCCTCCACCGCGGCCCGCAAGCACCGCGGCTCTTCCGCGGCGATACCGGCGCCATGATGCGGAACAGGGCGTCCCCGCCCGAGGACGCCCTGTCTTCTTACAAACCGCTGGTGCCGAGGGCTCCCGCCCCCAGGATCAAGCCCTGTTCGCGGAGCGACACTTCCCGCACACGCCCACCAGCTCCAGCCGATAGCCTTCCACGCTGAAGTCTGGCACCTCACCCAGCCCGGTGAGCACCGAAGCGTTCAGATGGCCAGGCACGTCCAACACCGAACCACACGACAGGCAACGGGCGTGCGGGTGTGGATCCGTTCGGCCATCGTAGCGGGCCGACCCATCCCCGTACGTCAGCTTCGTCGCCAGATCGCAGCTCACCAACGTCTCCAGCGACTTGTACACCGTCGCCAGGGATATGTCCGGAATCGTCGACCGCACCGCCGTGAACACGTCATCCGCCGTGGGATGCGCCGTCGTGTTCATCAGGTACTGATACACCGCGGAGCGCTGTTCCGTGAAACGCTGGCCGTTCGCCTCCAACGCTTCTCGCAACATCAACTCCGACTCCTTATGTTCGTGGCTGTGCGCCACTGCTGATTTCCTGGCCACGTTCAAACCCTCGACTCTCGGTTCGACACAGCGTAAACTTACCATTCCGGAGCAACGTTGTCAATATTCATTCTCAATGTTGTTAAGAGATAAATTATTGGCACCATGGAAGATAGCACCCATCTACGGAGCGGGGCCGTGCTGGCTCTGGTTGCGGACCTGATCTTCGCCGCGCGGGTGCGGGGTGCGGCGCCGCCGGGGTCGGACGTGCGGACGACCTCGCGCGTGGACCAGTTCAAGGAGGAAGCGGACGTCGCGGTGCCGGGACTGGTGCTCGTAGACCTGGCTGCGAAAGGGGATGCGGTGGAGTTGATCCGCTGGGTCCGGAGCCGGGAAGCGCTGAAGGGAGTGCGGGTGGTGGCGTTCGGCTCGCATGTGGACGCCGAGCGTTTGAGCGCGGCGCGCGCCGCGGGCGCGGACACGGTGCTGGCGCGCTCGGCGTTCGTGGCTCGACTGCCGGAGCTGCTGTCGGGCAGGGGGTAGGAACGAAAAGACGGGGGCGCAGCGTGCGCCCCCGTCCGGGATGCAACGCGGGAACTCGACGACGGATCAGGCCGCGTCGGCCTCCTCTTCCTTGCGTTTGCAGTCGATACAGAACCGGGCGTGGGGCAGGGCGTCCAGCCGGTCGAACTCGATAAGGTTGCCACAGCTGTGGCAACGGCCGAACTTTTCGGGTTCCCTGTACAGGCGCCGCAGGGCTTCCTCGATACGATACAGGTAGCGGCCCTCTTTGCTGGCGAACAGGAGCATCTTCTCGCGCTCCATGGCGTCGGTGCCGAGGTCCGCGATGTGGTCCGAATACGAGTACAGGTCGGAGTCCGCCTGTTCGGCGGAAATCTTCGCCAGTTCGTCAAACCGGCCCAGAGACTGAAGGGCTCGCTGGCGTTCGCGAAGCAACCGCTTTTCGAGGTGTTCGATCTGCTTCTTTGTCAGCTTCTTGCTGGCCATCTGTCGGTTGTCCGTGTTCGGCGTTCGCGGTTTGCGCTGAACGACCCGGGAGTGTTCGGGAAGGCCGATCTGCGGATCCAGACGGTCCCGGCTTTGTGCCCGGGGCAAGACAGAAAAAGATAGTGACACGGGGGGCAGGTGACAAGCGTGACGTCGTGCGGCG
>CAZUFP010000013.1:33396-75277 GCA_964619835.1 uncultured Gemmatimonadaceae bacterium
CGGCGAGGAGGGTACGGCAAGGAGGGTACGGCGAGGAGGGTACGGCGAGGAGGGTGCGGCGAGGAGGGTGCGGCGAGGAGGGTACGGACTGGAGTTCGGGTTGGCGGGGTTGTTGCGGGGGGACGCGTGGGACCTACGAACCAGCGGGAGGGACGACAGATGGCAGAGACCGATCACGGGTTGGATGCGCTGTTGGAGGAGACGCGGCGGTTTCCGGTGCCGGAGGAGTTTGCGGCGAAGGCGAACGCGGATGCGTCGATCTATGAGCGGGCGGCGTCGGATCTGGAGGGGTATTGGGCCGCGTGGGCGGAGAAGCTGGATTGGTTCAAACGCTGGGATCGGGTGTTGAAATGGGAGGCGCCGCACGCGGAGTGGTTCGTTGGGGGGAAGCTGAACGCGGCCTACAACTGCCTGGATCGGCAGGTGGCGGGCGGCCACCGGAACAAGGCGGCGCTGGTGTGGGAGGGGGAGCCGGGTGACACGCGCATCTACACGTACTGGGATCTGCTGCGGGAGGTGAGCCGGTTTGCCAACGCGTTGAAGGGTCTGGGGGTGAAGCGTGGGGATCGGGTGGCGATCTATCTGCCGATGGTGCCGGAGGCGGCGATCGTGATGCTGGCGTGTGCGCGAATCGGCGCGCCGCATTCGGTGGTATTCGGCGGGTTTTCGGCGGACAGCTTGCGGGAGCGGATCAACGACGCGCAGGCGAAGGTGCTGATCACGGCGGACGGGGGGTTCCGCCGGGGTCGTGGTGTGCCTTTGAAGGCGGCGGCGGACGAAGCACTGGAGAACGCGCCGTCGGTGGAGAAGGTGGTGGTGGTGCAGCGGGGTGCCGGCCTGGACGTGCCGGTGACCATGCAGGAGGGGCGGGACGTGTGGTATCACGACCTGGTGGCGGACGCCTCGTCAGAATGCCCGGCGGAGGAGATGGATGCGGAGGACATCCTGTACATCCTGTACACGTCTGGCACGACGGGGAAGCCGAAGGGCGTGGTGCACACGACGGGCGGGTACATGACGCACGTGCTGGCCACGACGAAGCTGGTGTTCGATCTGAAAGACGACGACATGTACTGGTGCACGGCCGATGTGGGCTGGGTGACCGGGCACAGCTACATCGTCTACGGGCCGCTCGCGAACGGTGCGACGGTGCTGATGTACGAAGGGGCGCCGGACTGGCCGAGCCGGGGCCGTTTCTGGCAGCTGGTGGAGAAGTACGGCGTGACGGTGTTCTACACGGCGCCCACGGCCATCCGGGCGTTCATGCGTTGGGGCACGCAGTGGCCGGAGGAGCATGACCTGTCGACGCTGCGCCTGCTGGGAACGGTGGGTGAGCCCATCAATCCGGAGGCGTGGATGTGGTATCACCACAACATCGGGGCGGAGCGCTGCCCCATCGTGGACACGTGGTGGCAGACGGAGACGGGTGGGATCATGATCACGCCGCTGCCCGGGGCGACGGAGACCAAGCCGGGTAGTGCGACGGTGCCGTTCCCCGGCGTCAACGCGAGCGTATGGAACGATGGCGGGGAGTCGGTGCCGGCCGGCTACCTGGCCATCACGAAGCCATGGCCGGGGATGCTGCGCACGATCTGGGGCGACGACGAGCGGTACCGGAACACCTACTGGTCGCGCTGGGACGGCGCCTATTTCCCGGGTGACGGGGCAAAGCAGGACGAGGACGGCTACTTCTGGATCCTGGGCCGGGTGGACGACGTATTGAACGTGGCCGGCCACCGGATCGGTACCATGGAAGTGGAGAGCGCCCTGGTGGACCACGCGTCGGTTGCCGAAGCGGCCGTGGTCGGCAAGGCGCACGAGGTGAAGGGCCAGGCGATCGCGGCGTTCGTGACCCTGAAGGAGGGCGTGGAGGCCACCGATGCGCTGAAAGACGAGCTCAAGCAGCACGTGGCGCACAAGATCGGCGCCATCGCGCGGCCGGACGACATCATCTTCGCCGCCGAGCTGCCAAAGACGCGGTCCGGCAAGATCATGCGCCGGTTGCTTCGGGACATTGCCGAAGGGCGGGCCCTGGGCGATACGACGACCCTGGCGGACCCCGAGGTGGTGCGGAAGCTGAAGGCGCAGTACACGGAATAGCCGGCGGTTCGGTGCGCCCGGGGGGGCAGGTCCACCAGCCGGTGGGCGCCTGCCCGCTCAGGTGTCCAGCCGGGCGACCGCAAGCGCGAACACGGCATCGTCGCCGGTATGCCAGTCTTCCAGCGCGAGCCCGGCCTTGTTGAACAAGCCCGAGGCCGTCTTCCGGTCGTACTTGTGGCTCAGCTCCGTCCGGATGGATTCGCCGGCGTCGATGTGCAACGGCTCCATCCCGGGGATGTGCACGGTCTGCGGCCGGCGCGCCACGAGGTGCATTTCGATACGGGCCTGCTCATCCGAATAGAAGGCACGATGCTCGAACGCCTCGCGCTGGAAGTCCGCGCCGAGCTTCCGGTTCAGCACATCCAGCACGTTGAGGTTGAAGGCGGCGGTGATGCCCGCCCGGTCATTGTACGCGGCCTCGAGCATGGCGCGGTCCTTCTTCAGGTCCATGCCCAGCAGCAACCGGTCCGCCGGCTTCATGGCCCGCCGGACGCGATCGAGGAGCCGTATCGCGTTGTGGGGCTTGAAGTTGCCAATGGTGCTGCCCAGGAGGGCGAACACCGCGGGCTCCGGGAGCCGGCGAGGTCTCTGCACGTGGGTGGTCATGTCGGCGACCATGGGCCGGACGTCGAGAGCCGGATAGTCCTGGCGGAGCCCCGCAGCGACACTGTCGAGGAAGTCCCCGCTGATGTCCACGGGCACGTAGACCGGCCGATGGTCTTCCCGGCCGTTGGTGCCGCTGGCGCCCATGGCCTCCAGGATGATGCGGGTCTTGTCGGCGCTGCCGGCGCCCAGCTCGACCAGCGACGCAGGCCGTGCGGCGGCGATCCAGGCCGGCGCGAACGATTCGAGGAGCGCCCGTTCCGCCCGCGTCAGATAGTACTCCGGCAGTCGGGTGATGGCGTCGAACAGCTCGGATCCACGCCGGTCGTAGAAGTATTTGGGCGAGATCTCCTTCTGAGGCCGGGCGAGGCCGGCGGCCACCTCGGCGAGCATGTTGTTCCGCGCCCGGGGGGCGGCTTCGGATGTCTCGTGCACGGTGCTCAACGGTTGAACGGTATGTGTGGCACGGGGCAGGATCGGTTCACCGGGGCTCCGTGTGCGGGGTTCACGCGAACGCTCGACGGCACGTGGGGGCGAGCCGGAACACGACAGGACGACCTGTGAGCGAGGCCAATCGCACGCAACGCCCGCATGCCGGCTGCGCCCCTCACCGTGCTGTCCTGACAGTATGCAAATACCTGGCCTCCGGGGCGGGAGAGGCGTTCATGACGGCGGAAAGCGTACCATGACGCGCGGGGACTCCGCCGCCGTGCCGGACGCGGCGGCGTTGCGGCTGGAAGCGAGGGACGTCGTGAAGCGGTACGGCGAAACCGTGGCGCTGGACGGGGTTTCCCTGGTAGTGGAGTGCGGGGAACGTCTGGCGCTGGTGGGCGAAAGCGGTTCGGGGAAGACGACGTTGCTGCGTTGCTTCAATCGCATGGTCGACCCCGACGCGGGGTCCGTTCGACTGGGGGACCGGAACGCGAAGGACCTGGACCCCATCGCGTTGCGGCGGCGGATCGGCTACGTCCAGCAGGAGGGTGGCCTGATGCCACACTGGAGCGTGCTGCGCAATGCGGCTCTGGTGCCGTGGCTGCGGGGAGACCCGGCGGCGGCGACGCGGGCCCGGGAAGCACTCGCCATGGTGGGGCTGCTCCCCGATGCGTTCGGCGGCCGGCGTCCCAGCGAGCTGTCCGGCGGCCAGCGGCAGCGGGTGGCCATCGCCCGCGCTCTGGCGTCCAATCCCGGCGTGCTGCTCATGGACGAGCCGTTCGGCGCCCTGGACGCACTGACGCGAGCGGAGCTTCACGAATCGTTCACCACGCTGCAGCGGGACCTGAAGGCGACGGTCGTGCTGGTGACCCATGACCTGCAGGAAGCGGCGCGGTTGGCGGACCGCATGGCGGTGCTGCGCGCCGGCCGGCTGGAGCAGGTGGCCGATGCGCGCACGCTGGTGCGGGCACCGGCCACGGACTACGTGCGGCGGCTCGTCGCCCAGGCCCGGCTGGAGGTGGAGGCGTGACGACGCTGCATGCCGTGGCTCTGGCGGGCCTGCTGGCGGGCTCCGCGTGGGCGGCTCCATCCGGGCCGGCACGCCAGACGCCGCCGGGCCCGGAGCCCATCGTCGTGGCGTCCAAGCCGTTCGCCGAGTCGTACCTCCTGGCGGAGATGTTCGCACAGCTGCTGGAGTCCCGCGGTTTCCGGGTGACGCGTCGCCCGGGGCTCGGCGCCACGGACATCGCGTTCCGGGCCCTGCGCTCGGGCGGCATCGACGTGTACCCTGAATACACGGGCACTGGCCTGGTGGCCATCCTGGGCGACGCGCCCCGCTCGGATCCGCGCGAGGTGTACCGCATCGTGTCGGAGACGTTCGCCCGGCGCTTCGACGTGCACTGGCTGCCGCCGTTGGGCTTCCAGAACACGTACGCCATCGCCGTCCGTGCCGAAACCGCCCGGCGCTATCACCTGCGCACGCTGAGCGATCTGGCCGCGGTGTCGGATTCCCTCGTCGCCGGATTCACGCCGGACTTCATCGGTCGTGCCGACGGGTTGCCGGGCCTGCGTCGGGTGTACGGCTTCAAGCCCCGCGCCGTGCGCTCGCTGCTGCAGGCTGTGAAATACCGGGCGCTGGCCTCAGGGGACGTGGATGTCGTGGATGGCTATTCCACGGACGGCGCCATCGCCCGGTACCACCTGACGGTGCTGCCGGATGATCGTGGATTCTTCCCGGCTTACGAAGCCGCCGCGCTGGCGGGGTCCCGGCTCTGGCACGAGTCGCCGCGGGCCGTGCAGGTGCTGTCGGAGCTGAGCGGGCGGCTCGACGCAGGCATGATGCGCGAACTGAACCGCCGCGTGGAAGTGGACGGCGAAGGGGTCGCCGTCGTCGCTGCGTCGGCTCTGACGCGCCTGGGCCTCGTGGGCTCGGAGTCGGCCACGGCGGGTGAAGCGGCGCAGAGCGGGGCGCGCGCGACGTCGTTTCCGGCCTACCTCTGGCAACGCCGGGCCACGTTGCTGCGCCTGACGTTGCGGCACCTGCTGCTGGTGGGCGTGTCCCTCCTGGCGGCCGTGCTCATCGCCGTGCCCGGCGGTTTGGCGCTGGAGCGCGTCCGCTCGGGCGCGGAAGGCGTGATCCGGGGCGTGGGCGTGCTCCAGACCATCCCGAGCATCGCACTGCTGGCGTTCATGATCCCTCTCATCGGCATCGGCGTGGTTCCGGCCCTGGTGGCCCTGTTCCTCTATTCGCTCTACCCCATCGTGCGGAACACCTACACGGGCGTGCGTGATGCCAACCCCCAGGCCGTGCAGTCGGCGCGTGCGTTGGGCATGACGCCGTTCCAGGTGCTGCGCCACGTGCGCCTGCCCCTGGCGGCCCCCGTCATCATGGCCGGCGTTCGCACCGCCGGCGTCATCAACGTGGGCACGGCCACCCTCGCCGCATTCATCGGGGCCGGCGGCCTGGGCGACCCCATCGTGGCGGGGCTGGCGTTGTCGGACAGCCGGATGATCCTGTCGGGCGCAGTACCCGCGGCGTTGCTCGCCCTGGTGGTCGATGGCGTGCTGGGTGGTGCGGAGCGGCTCGTCACGCCGCGCACGTAAGGCGCTACGCGTCGGCGAGGGGGTCGGGCGTGTGGGGATGGTCCGGCCTTTCTTCCATGGGCGGCTTCTGCATCCTGGCCTTCGCCGGAATCCCCACGACCACGTCCCGCGCGGCCGTCGGCTTCGTCGCGACGGCCAGGGCGCCCGCCATGGAATCGTCCTCCAGCTGGACACCGGCGAGCACCGACGCGTGGTAGGCGACGCGCACGCCTTTCCCGATGACCGTGACGGGGGTTTCGACGTCCCGCTGATCCGCCAGGGAGTGGGTGTGGCTGTATACGTTGGCGTAATCGGCGATGGACGCGCCGTCGCCGATCACGATGCCGCCCCGATCATCCAGCAGCACATGCCGGTGCACCACCACGTCATCCCCGACGTCCATGTTGTAGCCGAATGAGAATTTCACGAAGTGGAACGCCTTGAAATTGCGTCCGCAGCGGTGGAAGACGTGGCGGGCGAGAACGCGCCGGAACTTCACGCCGAGGTGCACGTTCTCGCCCAGGATGCTCTTGTCCAACATCTCCCACAGCCACAACAGCGGCTTGACCCGCGCATGCCGGTCCGGATCGATATCCCGGTAGTAGTCGGGCTCCCGCGTGATATTTCGCGGGTCCATCTGGAGCAGCGCCAGCGCCGTCGGGACCGGCAGCTCGGCCGGATCGGCGTCCCTGAATTGCGGGTAGTAGACGTCCGTCAGGATCTGGCGGCACAGCTCGTTCCGATCCACACCCCTGTCCGACAGGCGCTCGTCGAGCTCGCCCAGCCAGCGATCGTACGCACGGCTGGTGGCGTCGGGGATCACGACTTCCCGCAGGGGGAGAAAGCGCATATGGCCTCCGGAACGGGGATGCTGGGCCTGCCCAAACCTGGGATGGGTGGGACTGCAAGGGACGTGCAAGCATGGCGTTCGGCGGTCCAGGCGAAAGGTCACGAGGCCGAAGAGCGCCTCGACCACGGGAAACCCGGCGACTATGTTTGACGTACGGCCCCAAGGCGTGGCTTGCGCGGTGAAGGAGGGGAGCATGAACGACGTGATGCGCAAACGGATCGAGCGGACCCTGGAGGCGCTGCCAGACGAGCAGCTGTACCAGGTCGTGGACTTCATCGAGTACCTGCAGGCGAAATACGCGCGGGAGCAGGGCCGGGAGCCATCGGCGTTCCAGCGGTTCGCCGAACGAGTCGAGGACCAGATGCGGCTGCGATCCGTGGCACCCAAGGCGATGCGCGGCACCATGCGCTTCATGAGCACGGCGTCCCGGGTGCTGGAGGGCATCACGGATGTCGGTCGGACGCTGGTGGAGCCGGCGCCCCGGCGTCCGGATGCGGAGGAGGACGGGAAGGACGAGCCCCGGAAACCGGCGGATGGCGATGGGGCGGGCGGGGCGTCTGGATCGGGTTGACACTCGGGGGAGCGGCGCGTAAAATCCGCCATGGAACCCCGAACCCGTTCAGGGACAGAGACACAGCCCGTGAGTCGAAGCGCCGATGGCGCCGCGGAACTCACGGGCGTTTTGCGTTAATCGGGAGAGGTCGATGGCGGAATCAGGATTGGGCGAGCGGCTCCGTGGCGAAGGCCTGACGTTCGACGACGTGCTGTTGGTGCCGGAATATTCGGAGGTGCATCCGCGCGAGACGCTGGTGGAAACGCAGGTGACGCGGTCGATCCGGTTGCAGATGCCTCTGTTGTCTGCGGCCATGGACACCGTCACCGAGTCTGGCATGGCCATCGCCATTGCGCGGGAAGGCGGGCTCGGCGTCATCCACAAGAACATGCCGGTGGACCGGCAGGCACAGGAAGTGGACCGGGTGAAGCGTTCGGAGAGCGGGATGATCCTGAATCCCATCACGCTGTCTCCGGAACACCGCCTGAGAGACGCGCACCGACTCATGGAACAGTTCTCCATCAGCGGCGTGCCCATCGTGGACGAGGCCGAACGGCTGGTGGGCATCATCACGAACCGTGACCTCCAGTTCGAAACGGCGCTGGACCAGGCCATCGGCGATCTCATGACGCGGGAGGGCCTGGTGACGGCGCCCGTGGGCACGTCACTGGATGAGGCGGAGCGGATCCTGCACCAGCACCGCATCGAGAAGCTGCCGGTCGTGGATCAGGACGGCACGCTGCGGGGCCTGATCACGGTGAAAGACATCTTCAAGCGCCGAAAGTACCCGAACTCTTCGAAGGATGAGCATGGCCGTCTGCGCGTGGCCGCCGCGGTCGGCACGGGGAGCCAGGAGATGGACCGGGCGGCGGCCCTGGTGGATGCCGGCTGCGACCTGCTGGTGATCGACACGGCCCACGGCCACTCCGCCGGAGTGCTCGTAGCGCTCGAACGGGTCCGGGAGCGGTTCCCCGATGTGCAGATCATGGCGGGGAACGTGGGCACGGCAGAAGGTGCCGCAGCGCTGGTGGAGCGCGGTGCCGATGCCGTGAAGGTGGGCATCGGGCCCGGCAGCATCTGCACGACGCGCGTGGTGACGGGCGTCGGTGTGCCGCAATTGACGGCCATCATGGACGCGGTGGCGGGTGTGCAGGGGAGCGTGCCCATTATCGCGGACGGCGGCATCCGCTATTCCGGCGACATCGTGAAGGCGATCGCCGGTGGCGCGAGCGCTGTCATGATGGGGTCCCTGCTCGCCGGAACCGAGGAAAGTCCCGGGGAAAGCTTCCTGCTGGAAGGCCGGCGCTTCAAGACGGTACGCGGCATGGGGTCGTTGTCCGCTATGGAGGAAGGGTCGGCGGACCGCTATTTTCAGGAAGATGTCGCCGACTCGCGCAAGCTCGTGCCGGAAGGCATCGAGGGCCGTGTCCCCTACAAGGGACCGGTATCGGATGTTCTGTTCCAGCTGGTGGGGGGACTTCGGAGCGGGATGGGGTATTGCGGTTGCCCCGACATCGAGACCCTGCGAACCCGGGCGCGTTTCACCATGATCACGGGCGGCGGGCTGCGTGAGTCGCATCCCCACGACGTGGCGATCACGCGGGAAGCTCCGAACTACCACCTCTGAGGCTGGCCGAAGGGAAGGGCGCGGTCACGGGAAACCGGAAAGCGGAGCCGTGGTCGGACCCGCGCCTCCCAGGCTGGCGAAAATCGGTCCGCGTATGGCCCGCGTGTTCGCGCGGACCGATTTCGTGGTGATGAACATGGCGTCTGTCCGACCACGGGTCCCGCTTTCCGTTCCCCGTTCCCAGCGGGCATGAGAGTGCCCGACCCCTTTTGCCCCATTCCCGTGTCCATCACCGAAATGGAGCGCCATGATTGCACGCCAGGATTTCGAACGGCTGCTCCGGCGTAGCGCCGGAGATCACCCCGTGCTCTCCGTGTTCCTGAACATGGGCGTGAACTCGGAGAACAAACGCACGCACGCGGTCTTCCTGAACAAGCAACGGGGCCGTCATGAAGCCGCGGCCACCGAGCGGGGCAAGTCGCCCGAAGCGCTCAGGGCGGCCTTCTCCCGGATGGAGGCGTGGCTGGCAGACGAATTCGACGAAGCGAACAAGGGCGCGGCATGCTATGCGGAAGTGGGCGGTGACTGGTTCGATGCCGTGCAGATTCCGGTGCCGTTTGCCATGCGCGCCGAGCTGACGGCGTTGCCCGTCGTGGGGCCCCTGGTGGAAGTGATGGCCAGCTACCGCCACCACGGCGTTGTACTGGTGGACCGGCAGCGCTTGCGGCTCATCAGCATGTACCTGAACGAACCGATCCACGAAGTGCACCATCGGGGCGAACCGTTGCCGGAGCCACACGATGTGCAACGCGGTGCATACTCCTACCGCGACTATCACGATCGCCGTGCGATGGAGGAGACAAAGCAGTTGTTCCGCGCCTTCGCCGGCGAGGTGGCGCGGTTCGACGAACGGTTCCGTCCGCATGACCTCATTCTCCTGGGGACGGAAGCGAATGTGAAGAACTTCCGCGAGCAACTGCCCGCGCGGTTGGCGGACCGGGTGGTGTACGAGGACCGGGCTCCGGTGGACGCGGAGCAGACGGAGATTGTGGAGCGGGTGCGCCCGTTCATCGCGGAGCAAGCGGACGCGCGGGAAACGGAAGCGGTGAGGGAGTTGCGGGACCGCATCGAGCAGAACCACTTTGCCGTGTGCGGCTTCCGTGATACGTTGGCGAAGCTCCAGGAACACAAGGTGGATCGGCTGGTGCTGGCCCGGAACATGGAGCGGAGCGGCGCCTGTTGTTGCCAGTGCGGCTTCTTCTTTGACGAGGCGCATCCGACCTGCCCGTACTGCGGCGGCGAGACCCGGCTCGAAGCGGACCTGGTGGAGGCGATGATCCGCCTGGCGGAAGACGCGGGTGCCGCCATCGCGTTCGTGAACGCGGACGCCCTCCTGGAGCAGCACGGGGTTGGTGCCCTGCTGCGGTTCTGAGCGTTTTGGGGCCTGTTCATGTCAGAGAGCTTGACACGTTGTCCGGGGAGGACAAACTTGGGCGTACCCGCTACAATCCCCCTGTGTACGGCCACCGCTGGATCGGAGTGAGATCGTGGTTCCGTTGACCGGACTTGACGCCGAGGCGTGTCGTTCCCTGGAGAACGAGCTGGTCGCGCTGGCTGGTGTCCAACAAGCGCATGTGGAGCCGTCTTCGGGTGATGTGTGGATCATTCGCGAACCGGGTAGCGAGCCCGTGCCGCTGGAGGTAGCGGTGCGGACGCGTCTGGAAGCCTTGGGTTACGCGTCGCAGGAGATCTCGACGCACATCGCCGTGCCGGTCGCGGAGGAGCCGCGCCGCCGGGTTCGTTTCGTGGGTGCGACGCGCACGGAAGACGACGTGGGTCGTGTGACCATCAACGTCAGCCTGGAATGGGATGGCGAGGTCCACCACGGTGAGGCGTCGGGGGAGCGGGGCGAAGTCATCGAGCTGAAAACCACGGGCGTCGCCGCGGTGCGGGCGCTTGAAGCCGTGGTGGGCGAAAGCCTGGGTGTGCGCATCATTGGCGTGAAGCGGATGCATGCGTTCGACACGGACCTGATGGTCGCGTCTCTGTTGCGGAGCGCTGAAGCGCCGAAGCGGTTGGTGGGCGCTGTCGTCTTCGATGGCGACGCGCACCGGGCGGTCGCCGTGGCGGTGCTGAGTGCCTTGAACCGAACATTGGGCAATTTCCTGCGTACGGTTGATTGATCCAGGCGTGGCTCCCGTGAAGGAACGTCAGCGCCAGGCCGTCGGATGGCCGATGGCTGGTGGCCGTGGCATGTCGTTCGGCTCGATCGCATCCTCGTAGGGCGACCGGGGAGCTGCATGGCGCGAGAAGGGCGTTGGCCGGCGTTGCGGGTGGCCGGGGTGTACCTGGTCGTGGGCGCCGCCTGGATCGCTTTTTCCGACACCCTCGTGGACACGTTCGTGCCTGCGCCTCTCCAGACCCGGTTGCAGACGTTCAAGGGCTTCGTGTTCGTGGGGTTGAGCGCGACGCTGATCTTCTTCCTGGTGGCGGGCGAGCTGAAGCGCAGGCGTGAGGCGGCCGCGGAGCGACTGGCTCTCGAGCAGCAGCTCCAGCAAGCCCAGAAGATGGAAGCCGTCGGTCGCCTGGCGGGCGGAGTGGCGCATGACTTCAACAACGTCCTCACAGTGATCCTGGGCGCGGCCCACTCCCTGCTGGACGACCCGACCCGTTCGGACACGACGCGTGCCCTGGGACGGGAGATCGTGGAGAGCGCCGAGCGTGCGTCGCGCATCACCCGACAGCTCACCGCGCTGGGCCGGGATCGTTCGCCCGCGTTGGAGCCGGTGGACATGGATGTCGTCGTCGGCGAATTGCGGGCGATGCTGCACCGGTTGATGCCGGAACGCATCAATCTGGTGATGCGCCTGGAATCCGACGGCTCCCGGGTGCTGACGAATCGAAGCTGGGTGGAGCAGATTCTGATGAACCTGGCGCTCAACGCCCGGGACGCGATGCCCGGCGGTGGGGAGCTGACGATCGAAACGCAGGTGCGTCGTCTGAGCGAGGCCTACGTCGGCAACCACGCGAACGTGCGGCCGGGCTCGTACCTGCTGTTGAGCGTGAGCGACACGGGCACCGGGATGACGCCGGAGGTGCGGGACCGCCTGTTCGAGCCGTTCTTCACGACGAAGGGGGCGGGCGAAGGCACGGGCCTGGGGCTCGCCACCGTGTACAGCATTGTCCAGAAATGCGGCGGCCACATCCGGGTCTACAGCGAGCCCGGGCGGGGCAGCACGTTCCGGATCCACCTGCCTCTCACCGAGCAGGAGAACGAGGGGGAGGACGCGAAGTCGGCACAGGTCGCCGCGTTCGGAGACCGTGCCACCGTGCTGGTGGTGGAAGATGAGGAGGCGGTACGCAACCTCGTGGAGCGTGTGTTGCGCCGGGCGGGCTACCGCGTCCTGGTGACGTGCGACGGCGCGTCGGCGCTGGACGTGTTCGATCGCAAGTCGGGCGGGATCCACCTCGTGCTGGCCGACATGGGCCTTCCTGACCTGAACGGCGTGGAGCTCCGCCAACAGGCGGCGCGGCGGGGCGTGACGGCGCCGTTCCTGTTTATGTCCGGGTTCACCGAATCGACGGTGCGCTCCCAGCTAGGAGACGCGGCCTTCATCGAAAAGCCGTTCGTGCCGGGTGAGCTGCTGGAGCGCATCGGAGTCATGCTGGGTGGAGGCCCACCCAACGGCGACGGCTAGGGCTGATTGATGATCGTGCGAGCGTAGCCGTTCGCCGGGTCGCCGCCGCCGCGGCGGATGTTGTCCACAGTGCCGGGCCCGCGATTGTACGCCAGCAGCGCCAACCGGAGATCCCCGTACCGCTCCAGCATCTGCCTCAGGTAGCGGAATCCCAGCCGCAGGTTCGTGTCCCTCGTGAACAGGTCGTTGTACTTCAAACCGGGCTGAAGCTGGTAGGCCGTGGTGGGCATGATCTGCGTGTACCCCACCGCGCCCTTGGGGCTCACGGCCTTGCGCGTGAATCCGCTTTCCACCTGGACGAGACGGAACGCGAGGGCGGGATCCACACCTTCGGCGAGGGCGATGTCGTGGATCGCGGCCGCCAGGTCGGCCGGGATGTCGTACTGGCTGGAATAGTGGATGATGTCCGAAAGGCGAGAGACCTCGAGCCGGACCAGCGCCAACTCGCCCTCTCTCGCCGTGAGCGTGGACCGCGTGTGGGCGAGCCGGCTGGCCATCTCCATCTGCGCCAACCCGCCGCCGGAACCTGCGGCGAGTTGGAGCCCTAACAAGAACGCCGCCGCGATGACGACGCCCAGCCGCACCGGGTTTCGCAGCAGGTTCCATCGTTGCACGAACCAACGCTGCAGCCGATGGGTCTGCTCCGCCTCCCACTGGGCAAGGGCCGATACGGTGACGCCAAATGCGGCACGCCGCTCGTTTCCTGCGCTGTCGGGCTCGGCCCGGGCGCGGGGATCCGCGTTGGCACGCGCGCGCGCCTCCGCTCGTTCGCGCGCTTCCCGCTCGGCGCGCGCCAACGATTCCCGCAGCACGTGGATCCGGCTCGCTTTCGAGCCCGTCGAATCGGGTCCACGATCACTCATGGATGCCATCCTTTTCCCGGCGCACAGGCGGCCGGACGTTCCCGGGGAGCAGGAAAAACCGCAGTCAAACGTCCGGGTCGGCCCGCCATTCGCCGCTACGGCCACCGGATTTGCGCACCAGACGAACGGCTTCGATGCGCATGCCCCGATCCACCGCTTTCAGCATGTCATACAGCGCCAACGCAGCAACACTCACGGCCGTAAGAGCTTCCATCTCCACGCCCGTTCGTGCACGCGTACGCACTGTGGCTGTGATCCGGATGCCGGGGAGGGTTTCATCCGGTTCGAGTTCGACTTGCACCGCCGCAAGCGGCAGCGTGTGACACAGCGGGATCAGCTCGGCGGTTCGTTTCGCCGCCTGGATGCCCGCGATGCGGGCGACCACAAGCGGATCGCCCTTGGGCGACTGTCCAGCCAGGAGGGTAGCCAACGTCGCGGCGTCCATCACGACACGGCCCTTCGCCGTTGCCCGCCGGTCCGTCACCTCCTTGTCGCCTACATCCACCATGTGAGGCAGGCCCGCCTCATCCACGTGTGTCAGCCGATCCATGTGCTCCATCGGTTGGTCCTGCCTGGCTCCCAAGATAGCACGACATGCCACGTCGAGGGAACGGCGTTGGTAACCTGTTCCTGCAAAAGGTGTTGAAACAGGCGTTCGCCGGACCCGCGCCGCCAAGATGGCCAGAACCCCGGGCTCCGACCATGGCGAAACGCGTCAACCGGTACCCCGGAGGGACCGGCGTAGCTCCTTCAACAGATGTGCCATGGCCAGCTGCGGGTTGATGTTGATCCGCGCCAGCGAGCGCGCTTCGTCGACGAGCCGGATGGCACCCGGTGCCGCAGCGGCCGCGGCGGGCAGCGCGGCGGCCATGGATGCCAGCTCTCGCGCGGCGTCCACGTTCACGATGCTGTCCCCGGCCCCGTTCGCGACGGCGGCCAGGTCCCGGATCCAGACGGTGAGAGCCTCCAGGAGGTCACTGTAGTGTCCCCGTGCGCCAGTGGGGGACTGGGCGTGAGCGGCGGCCAGGCGGGCTGTGGCGTCATCGGTGGCCACGGTGGCGAGAAGGTCGCGGGCTTCGGCGCGGAGGGCATCCAGCGGTCCGGGTTTGCCGTCCTGCGGCAGGAAGGCGAGAGCGCGGCCGATGGAGCCTTGAGCGAGGCGCGCTGCGAGGCGGGCCGCCTCGTCGGACGCGTCCGCGTAATCCACCAGGAACCCCGCGACGAGATCCAGAGCCAAAGGGCGCAGGCGGAGCGGCACGAGGCGCGACCGGATGGTGGGCAGGAGCATCTCGGGATCGGACGTCGTGAGCAGGAACGTCGTGTCGGCGGGCGGCTCCTCCAGCACCTTCAGGACCGCATTCGCGGCTTCCTCGCTGGATTCCTGCGGCACCAACATCTCGGCGTCGCCGATGAGGAAGATCTTGCGGTTGCCCATGGCGGGCGTGGCGGCGGCCAGGCGCCGGATGGTGCGGACCTGGGCGAGGTAAAGGGCAACGGACTGGTCCGGCAGGGACGCGCGGAGCGGCCGGGACCGCCGGTTTTCGAGCTCGCCGGCGCGGGCCTCTTCGAAGGCCTCCTCGAGCCGATCGGGATTGCCGTGGACCTTCGGACGAGGCAGGGGGAAGAACCAGTGGATGTCCGGATGCTGGAGTGCGAGCGCGAGCTTGCAGGAGCGGCATTCGTTGCAGGGCTCGCCATCGGAGGGGTGGTCACAGACGAGGAGCTGGGCGAACCAGAGCCCCACACGCTGTCGCCCGATGCCTGCCGGGCCATGCAACAGCATGGACGCCGGCACTTCGTCACGGGCCGCGGTGGCGGCCAGGCGGGCGCGCACGGCTTCGTGGCCCTGCACGGGCGGGAGTGCGTTCACCCGCCCGGCCTCGGCTTCAGCCACTGGAGGGGATCCACCGGCACCGGCGCTCCGCCTCCGACGGGGGCGTGGATACGGAACTCCAGGTGCGGCCCTTCCGGCGAGTTCTCGCCGCCCACGGTACCGATGACCTGGCCGGCGTTGACGTCCTGCCCCTGCACGACCTGAATCTTCTTGAGGTACATGTACAGCGTGTAGTAGCCCGCGCCGTGGCTGATGATCACGCTGGGACCGTACCCCTCCATGGGCTGCGCCAAGACGACGGTCCCCGCTTTCACGGCGTGCACCGGTGTGCCCGGCGCGGCCGCGATGCCGATGCCGTTCCAGCGCAGCGTGACGCCATTGGCTCGCTTGTCGGGGCCGAAATGGTAAACCAGCTTGCCGTTCACCGGCCAGTCCAGGTGCCCGATGTCCACGTCCGGCTTGAGGTTTCCTGCACCGGCCGGCGCCGCGCCGGCGATGGCGCGCCGTCGCTCTTCCTCCCGGCGCGCCCGCTCCAGGTTGGCGATGACGTCGGTGAGGTGCGCTTCATCTTCCGCCAACTGTTCAAGGCGTCCCTGCGTGCGGCGGGCCTGTGCCCGGTAGTCCCGCAACGTCCTCTGCTGCCGATGTTCGAGCACCTGGAGCTGGGCGAATTCGGACAGCTTCTCGGCGCGGAGCCGCTGGAGCTGCGCCAGACTGGTCTTCAGGTCGTTCTCCTGGGAGGTCAGGCTCTGTTCCAGGGAGGAGACTTCGTCCAGCAGCAGCCGATCGTGCACGGCCATCAGGTGCAGGTACTTGTACCGGTTGAGCAGGTCCCCGAAGCTGCGGGCGCTCAGCAGGACACGCACGGCGTGCAGAGGCCCTTGCTCGTAGATGGATCGCAGTCGGTGGCGCAGCAGGACGGTCCGTGCTCGCAGGCGGTCGCGTGTGTGTACGAGCTGCGCGGTGATGGTGTCGACGCTGGAGGCCAGGGCGACCGTCTGGAAGTCCAGCTCCTTCAACGCGTCCGTCGACGCCAGCACCTGTTGCTCGATGTTGGCCAGTTCGCTGGTAACGTTGTGCACCCGGGTCTGGAGCGTCTCCATCTGCTGCTGGAGCTGCTCCCGCTCCCTGCGGATCTGGTCCAATCGCGCGCGGCTATCCCGAAGCTCCTTCTGCGTGTCCGTCTGCGCGGCCAGCGGCGCCGCCAGCAGCACGGCGAGGAGCGGGAGGAAGGCGAGGGCGCGACGGCGGAGCATCAGAGCTCCTGCAAATGATGCCGGACCGCGGACCAGCTGGCCAGGACGCCGAGCACGCCCCCGACCACGAACCCGCCCACCACCCACAACGGCGGCATCCAGTCCAGGTGGAAGATGGAATCGGAGAGCACGCGGTAGATGGCGTATACTGCGGGCAGCGCCAGTGCGGCGCCCAGCAAGCCCGTGAAGAAGCCCTCGAACAGGAACGGCCGCCGGATGAAGCCGTTTGTGGCGCCCACCAGTCGCATGACGGCGATCTCGTCGCGGCGGGCGAAGATGGCCATACGGACGGCGGACCCGATGATGAGGGCGGCCACGAGAGCGAAGGCGCCCCCGACGACGAGCGCCGCCGCGGCGGCGACGCGCCGGAGCAGGAAGACCTTGTCCAGCCATTCCCGCCCGTAGCGCACATCCTCGACGAACGGGAACGCCGACACGCGCGCGGCGACCGAGGTGACGACGTTCGGTCCTTTCTGGCCGGGGACCAGCGAGATCTCGAGAGACGCCGGCAGCGGGTTCACGTCCAGGTCGGAAAAGATGCTGCTGATGTCGGAGAGCTCCTTTTTCGCGATCTCCAACGCCTGCGCGCGGGAGACGTAGAGCACCTCCCGGACGTCGGGCATGGCCTGGATGCGGGCCCGTGCGTCCTGGATCTCCTGCTCCGTCGCGTCGTCCCGGAGGTATGCGACGATTTCCACGCGAGATTCCACGCGGTTCAGCACCTCACGCACGTTCTGCGCGGTGACGCCGAAGATACCGAGGACGCAAAGAGAGAGGCCGATCATGGCGGCGGACAGCAACGTCAACACCGGTGTACGCCGGAACGCTGCCAGGGCTTCTCGTATGGCGTACATCGGTCAGGCCTCCGAGTCGTAAACGACCTGCCCGTGGTCCAGTTCGACCACGCGGGCGTTGGGATGGCTGCGGATCAGCGCGGAGTCGTGGGTTGCCATGAGCACGGCGGTGCCCGTCGCGTGAATGTCGCGGAACAGATCGTAGATGCCCCGGGTGGCCCGATCGTCCAGATTGCCCGTGGGCTCATCGGCAAGCAGGAGCACGGGATCGTTCGCCAGGGCGCGGGCGATGGCCACGCGCTGCTGCTCTCCGCCGGACAGCTCGTTGGGCAGCGCCTCCGACTTGGCCGCGAGCCCCACCTGCGCCAGCAGCCGGGCGACCTTGACGCGGATCACCGCCTTGCGGGCGCCGGTCACCTGGAGGGCGAACGCGATGTTCTCGGCCGCCGTGCGGTCGGGAAGAAGCCGGAAATCCTGGAAGACGAAACCGATCTTCCGGCGCAGGACCGCCACCTCCCGCGATCGGATGGTTTCCGCGCTGTACCCGCTCACCCGCACCTCGCCGGTTGTCGGGCGGTCGGCCATGTGGATGAGCCGCAGCACCGTCGTCTTGCCGGCTCCGCTGTGGCCGGTCAAGAAGCAGAACTCGTGTTTGTTGAACCGGAAGGAGACGTCGTTCAACGCACGCCCCGACCGCGGATACTCCACGACGACGTTCTGGAACAGGATCATGCCTTCATCCCGGAGAGAGCCTGGCGTGACCGCGCGAGTCGGGCCGCCAACCGGATGGCTTCAACCATGGACGATGGATCGGCCACCCCCTTGCCCGCAATGTCCAGTGCCGTGCCATGGTCCGGCGACGTTCGGACAAACGGAAGGCCGAGGGTGACGTTCACGCCGCTTCCAAACGATGCCGTCTTGAAGGCTGCCATGCCGACATCGTGGTAGGGCGCGATGACGACGTCGAATTCCCCACGCACGGCGCGCACGAACACCGTATCGGCGGGCACGGGCCCCGTCACGTCCGAGCCGGCGGCGCGCAACATTTCGAGGGCTGGCTCCAGGATGCGTGCTTCTTCGTCGCCGAACAGGCCGCCGTCCGAGGCGTGGGGGTTCACCGCACACAGCGCCAGCCGCGGACGCGGGATCTGCCAATCGTCGCGCAGCGCCGCTTCGGCGATGCGCGCCTGAGTCACCAGCAGATCCGGCGAGAGCAGGCCCGGCACACGAGCCAGGGGCACGTGCTTCGTGGCGAGGACGACGCGCAGAGGACCACCCAGGCGTGTCGACTCGGCGGTCATGAGCATGACCACGTCCCGGACATGGGCGAGCTCGGCCAGCATCTCCGTGTGGCCGGGAAATGGCTCACCAGCTGCGTGGAAGGCTGCCTTGTCGATGGGCGCCGTGACAACGCCGCCCACGTCACCGGCCAGGGCGAGGCGCACGGCCTCACGGATGGCCGCGGCGGCGACGGCGCCCGCACTTGCGGGGTCCAGTGTATCCGGCACGGGAACGGGCACCACGTCGTGGGCAGCGGAGGGAGCGAGTGCGCTCGGGCCGACAAACACGAGTTGGAGGGCTTCCGGCTGCTCAGCAGCGAGAGTGCGCACCGCCGCCGCCGCGACCTCCGGGCCAATGCCCCGGGGGTCGCCGACCGTCACGGCCAGCCGCACCGTGCGCGTCGCCCGTGTCACCAGGCGTCGCCTCCTTCAGAAACGAATGTCGATGTACGTTTTCTCGCGCAGCTCTTTGATCAGCTCGTCAATGAGCTTCTGCTGCTCGAGCTGCTTGCGGACCTGCTCGCGTACCTGCTCGTCGTCGAGGGAGTACGTGCCGGAGTCCTGCAACTGCGTGACCTTGACCACGGCCCAGCTCTGCTCCCCGCGCGTCGTGATCTGGAACGGGCCGACTATCTCGCCCTCCTTGGCGTTGGCCAGCTCCGCCTTGTACGGTTCGGGCAGCGATTCCTGCAGGGCGGGGCCGACGCGCTGGTCCTCGTTCGGGTCCCCGAAGCGCGCCTGCAGCGAGTCCATGGACTCGCCCTGTTGTGCGAGGCTCACCACCTCGTCGGCGCGGGCCTTCGCGCTGTCGATGTCCGCCGGCGTGATGGCCGGCTTGATCAGGATGTGGCGCGCCTGACGTTCCGGGCCGCGGGCCTTTTCGAGCTTGATGATGTGGAAGCCGAACGGCGTCTCCACGATGCCGCTGACCTGGCCGGGACGCAGCGCGTACGCCGCGCGCTCGAAGGCCGGCATCATCTGGCCGGGGCGGAACCATCCCAGCTCGCCGCCCTGCGGTGCCGAGCCGGGGTCCTGCGAATAATGCCGCGCGAGCTCGGCGAAGTCCGCGCCGTGCTGGATCTGTGTCAGGATATCGCGCGCCTTCTCGAGGGCCGCTTGCCGCGCAGAGTCGGTGGGTTGTGGGGTGACGACCACCTGTGCGAAGCTGATGGTGGCCGGCCTCTTGCCCAGGCTGCTGCGGCGCGCGTCCAGGTACTGCCGCATCTCCTCCACGGTCACCGGCGGCGGATTGCGGTCGCGCTGCACCTTGGACAGGTAGCGCTGGACGAGCATGTTCTGGTGCACTTCCTTGCGGAGCATGGCCCGGAACTGGACCTCGGTCATGCCGGAACGCGCGAGGGCGGCCTGGAAGGCCGCGGGGCCGCCGACGGCCTGCTGGCGGCGCCGTATCTCGGCGTCCACTTCCGCGTTCACGTCCGCGTCGTCCACCACGACCGAATCCTGGATGGCCGCCTGCACCAGCAACAGCTGGTTGATGAGGGGGTCGAGGGACTGCCGCTTCAGCTTGTCCAGAGCCTGGGAATCGGTCGGGATCGTCTGGCCGGATGCCTGCAGGCGGAGCAGTTGCTCCTCCACATCGCTCGCCAACACCACGCTGTCACCGACCACGGCGACGATGCGATCCACCAGCGCCTCGGGAGGACGGGCGGCCTGCGCGGCCAGCGGGGTCGCCAGGACGAAGCTCAGGATCACGGATACGAAGGCACGCATTGACTTGGTCAACCTCGGTACTGCTGCGGTAACAGGGCCGGCGCACGCCGGCCCTGTGTTATATCCCGCCTCACGGATCGAGTTCCTGCTCACTCGTCGCCCGGGTTCGATGGCGCCGGTGCCGAGCCGCTCGAGCCGGAACTCGTTCCCTGCTGCTTCTTCCATGCGTCGATCACCGTCGAGAACGAGCTCGGGTAGATGGCGCCGTTGTAGCTCTTTCGCAGCTCGTAGGACAGCGCGCCGAGATCCAGCAGGTTGCCCCGGCCCGCGATGATGCCATTGATGAGCGACTCGACGCGCCGCTGGATGGCCGCATTCACGGTTTCGCCCGGCTGGGGGTGGACGGGCACCAGCCCGATCCGCATGGTCGCCGTGCGGAGACGTCCCTGCAGGTCGGTCCGCATGCTGTCCAGCTGCGCCTCCGTGGGGCCGAGATCGAGCTTGCGGGCTTCCTGGAGCACAAGCTGGTTCTGCGCCATCCGCTCCAACACGTTGTGCATCTGCTGGTCCGGCATGGAGGCCAGCTGCGCCCGATCCCGCGGCGAGGATCGCCGCGCCAGGTCCAGAACATCGCCCACGGTCACCGCGCCGCCCTTGTACTGCACCAGGGCACGCCTGCGCTGACCCTGGCCGACCTCTTCATTCGGGCGCTGCACCACGTCCTTGGCCACCGAAGGTGCATCCTTCAGGACCTTGATGTCGGCCAGCTTGGAAAGGGAGTCGACGTAGGCCTGCAGCCGCTTCTGCTCACGCTGCTGGATGACCTGCTGGCGGAACTGCGGGCCCATGGACTTCATGTCCGGCGTGTCGCGGCTCAGCACCTGGATGATGTGGAAGCCGAACGGCGTTTCCACAACATCGCTGATCTGGCCGGGCTTCAGCGCGAAGGCGGCGTCCTCGAAGGGGCCGACCATCTGGCCGCGTCCGAACGTGCCCAGGTCGCCACCCTTCGCGGCCGAGCCCGGGTCCTGGCTGTACTCTCTGGCCAGCTTCGCGAAGTCCTCCCCGGCGGCGGCGCGCTCTCGGACCTTCTCCGCCAGCGCGTGGATGCTGTCGCGCTGCTGCTCGGTCGCGTCCGACGGCACGGAGAACAGGATGTGCCGCGCGTGAATGCGCGTTCCGGGTTGCTGCTGCTCGTAGATCTGCTGAAGCTCTTCGTCGCTGATCGTCGTGTCGGCGCCCACCACCCGGGCGAACAGGCGCTGGAACAGCCCCTGCTGGACGTTCATGTCCACCACGGGCGTCAGATCCACATGGGCGAACGTGGAATCCTGGGCCGCGGCGGTTGCCAGGAGCGTGTAGTCGACCCACAGCTCGGCGATCCGCTGGATCGCGGAGGGATCCGGGGTGATGCGGTCGTTCTGGGCCAGGAACGCCAGCATCTGGTCCGTAGTGAGCTCGCTCCCATCGGCGCGGGCGACGACGTGGGAGTGCGCCGCCATGGCGTCTCCAAACGCGTTGCAGCCGGATGTGAGCACGCCGGCGAGTGCGAGGTAGACCAGTCGTCTGGTCATCCGTTCTCCTTCAAAGATGCCGTTGTATTGTCACCCAAGGCTTGATTCAGCAGAGACTACGAAAGATAGAGCCGCGGGACATGGGGCGCTACCCGGCCTCAGGCGGCGCGAGCGTCGCCGGCAAGGAGGCCCAGGGCGCGAGCAAGGGTGCGGGGAAGGGACTCCGCGCCGAGCCGGTGGAGCACCAGGGAAAGCGGCAGAGTGCGGCGCACCTCCACCTCGATCTGCTGGTCGTGCATGGCGCCCTGGAGGACGGCCAGGCGGGGCACGACGTCGTCGCGGAAGCCGATCCGTGCGCGGTCGCGGGTCACCCGGATGCCCGAGATGCCAAGCGTGCGGCCCAGGAGCCGCAGCTCCGCCGCGGAGAGCAGACGATCCACCTCCACGGGCGGGGGGCCGAAGCGGTCGGCGATCTCGGCACGCAGCGCCTGGATGTCGGCTGGCTGCTCGATGCGGGACAGCCGCCGGTAGAGGTGGAGCTTCTGGGATGCGTCGGGCACGTAGCCATCCGGCAGGTACGCGGCGCCGTCCAAGGCGATGTCGGGCGGCGGGAAGCGTTCGGGCCGCTCTTCGCCCTTCAGGCGGCGGACGGTCTGTTCCAACAGCCGGGTGTAGGTGTCCACACCGATGGCGTGGACGAAGCCGGACTGCTCCGCGCCCAGCAGGTTGCCCGCGCCGCGCAGCTCGAGGTCCTTGATTGCGATGGCGTAGCCGCTGCCCAGCTCGGTGTAGTGCTCCAGGATGCGAAGGCGTTTGTCGGCGTCGTCGGTGGCGCCCTCCGGCAGGACCAGGTAGCAGAAGGCGCGGTGGTGCGACCGCCCCACGCGGCCGCGCAGCTGGTAGAGCTGGGCCAGCCCGAAGAGGTCGGCGCGGTCCACGATGAGCGTGTTGGCCGTGGCGACGTCGAGGCCGTTCTCGATGATGGCCGTGGAGACCAGGACGTTCACGTCCCCGTCCAGGAAGCGGCGCATGACGTCGTCCAGCTCCCCGGGCGGCTGCTGGCCGTGCGCGATATCGACCCGGGCGTCCGGGACCAGGCTGCGGACCCGCTCCGCCACGGCGCCGATGGACTGGACGCGGTTGTGTACCACGAAGACCTGGCCGCCGCGGTCCAGCTCGCGACGGATGGCGTCCTCCATCACCTCGTCGATCCAGGGCACGACGTGGGTGATGATGGGCATGCGGTCCCGGGGCGGCGTCTGGATGAGGGACATGTCTCGCAGGCCGGCCAGGGAGAGGTGCATCGTGCGCGGAATGGGCGTCGCGGTCATGGACAGGACGTCGATGTTGTGTTTCAGGTCCTTGAGCCGCTCCTTCTGGCGCACGCCGAAGCGCTGCTCCTCGTCGACGACGAGCAGGCCCAGCCGGCGGAAGGCCACGTCGGGCTCCAGCAAGCGGTGGGTGCCGATGATGATGTCGATGGCGCCGGCGGCGAGCTCCGCCAGGATGGTCTTCTGCTCGCTGGCGGTGCGGAAGCGGGAGATGGCTTCCACGCGGACGGGGTAGCCCGCCAGACGCTCGCGGAACGTGTGCAGATGCTGCTCCACCAGGATGGTGGTAGGCGCCAGCACCGCCACCTGGGTGTTGTCCTGCGCGGCTTTGAACGCGGCGCGGATGGCCACTTCGGTCTTGCCGTAGCCCACGTCGCCGCACACGAGGCGGTCCATGGGTCGGCGGGACTCCATGTCCCGCTTCACGTCCACGGTGGCCTGGCGCTGGTCCGGCGTATCCTCGTACAGGAAGCTGGACTCCATCTCCTTCTGCCACCGGCTGTCCGGCGGGAAGGCGCGTCCTTCGGCCACCTCCCGCGCCGCGTACAGCTGGAGCAGCTCCGCCGCCATCGCCTGGATGGCTGCCTCCGTGCGGTGCTTGAGCCTCTTCCAGCTCTTGCCGCCGATCTTGTGGACGCGGGGTGGATCCGCGTCGTCCCGGTCGGGCACCCAGCGCTCGATGAGGTCCAGGCGGTAGACCGGGAGTCTCAGGATCTCGCCGCCGGCGTACTCGATGGCCAGCGACTCGATCTCCTCGTCGCCCACGGTCACGCGCTCCATCTCCAGGAAGCGGCCGATGCCGTGGTCGAGGTGCACCACGTAGTCGCCCGGCTTGAGCTGGGCCAGGCTCTCCAGTGCGACGGCGCCGCGGAACCGGCGGCCTCGCCGGACCCGACGCGCGCGTTGGAAGATCTCGTGGTCCGTGAGCACGCGGACCGGGGGATCGGCGCCCTCGAGGACGAAACCGCCCGACACCGTGCCGAGCGCCAGCGCGGCACCCTCCGGCAACACGCCGCCGCCGTCGAGGAGCTCTTCCAGGCGCTCCAGCTGGCCCGGGTTCTCGCAGAGGATGAACGTGCGCTCGCTGCGCGCCGCGCCGGCGCGAAGGAGGGCGCGCAGGCGGTCCATGTCCCGTTCGATGGGCTCCGACTCCCGGGCATCGAAGCGGATATCGGCGTCGGGCGCGGGGACCAGGCAGAGGCGGGCGAACGCCTGCAGCGCCGAGCGGGCGGCGGCCGGGTCCAGGAACAGAGATTCGGGTGGCTCGATGTCCGTCCGGTGCCGCAGCTCGGCTTCGTGCAGGCGGAGCAGATGCTCCCAGGCCCGCTGGAAGGCCGGCATCGCGCCTTCCGGATCCATGAGCATGAGCACGGCTTCCGGCGGCACGACGTCCAGGAGCGTACGCCGGACCCGGGTGGGCACCGCCGCCGAAGCCATGCGCAGGTCCACCGGGAGGATGTCGGCTCGCGCCAGCTCACCCGTAGAGCGCTGGTCCAGGACATCGAAGCGGCGGATGGATTCGATCTCGTCGCCCCAGAACTCGATGCGGATGGGCTCCACCGCGCCGAAGCTGAAGACGTCGATGATGCCGCCGCGCACCGCGAACTGGCCGACCCCTTCCACGAGCGGCGTGCGCTCGAACCCCAACTCCTCCAGGCGCGTCGCCAGCTCGGCGGGGCGGACCGCGGTCCCGGCAGTGAGCGTCATGCGCAGGTCGGTGAGCGCCGACGGGATCTTTTCCCGCTCCTGGATGGCGCGGTGGGTGGTGACCAGCACGCGGACCCGGCCGGACAGGAGCGCTTCCAGGGCTTCGACGCGCTGGCCGCTGACCTCGATGTGATGCTCTTCGGCCTCGAACGGCAGTGCCTCGCGCTGGGGGTACAGGGCCACGCGTTCGGCCCCCAACAGCACACCGAGATCCGCTTCCAGGGCTTCGGCGGCCGGAGGCGACGCGGCGACGGCCACCCAGATGCGTCGATCCAGCCGATCGGCCAGCGTGGCCAGGACAAGCGCGGGCGCGGAGCCGGGCAATCCGCCGATGCTCAACGCCGCGGCCCGGTCCGGCAGGCGCCCTTCCATCGCCCGGAACGCGGGCTGGCGGGCCATGGCTTCCAGGAGCCGCGGGTGCATCAGGCTGTCCCCGGGATGCCAGCCCGCCGGGGCGACGGGGTGCGCGCTGCGCGTCCGCTGGCGGCCACCACGGATTCCGCCACGAGCAGGGCCAACGCCAGGATCAGCAGCACGGCGGTCAAGCCGGCACCGCGGCGCCGGACGAAGATGGTGCGTCGCCAGTCGTCGGCCCGGCTCACGCGATGGAGGTCGAGGCCTCCGAGGACGTCCGCCGGATCGACGCGGGCCAGCCGGGACTCGGCGGCCGGCGGATTCACCGCGAAAGCGGCAAGCGTCGAGTCGTTCCCGTGAACGGTGTAGATCCCGGCGGCGGCCGGCGCCGTGAACGAGGCGCCGCCGGACACGGAGTCCGCACGGCCGCCCGGGCCCGTCACGACACGCGCCCCAGCCGGGAGCGGGAAGGCCTGCCCCGGCGCGAGGTCCGAGGCAGGCGCCGCCGTTCCGGCCCAATCTCCGAGGATCCGGTCCAGCAGGGGCAGCATGGCGGCGGACACGGGGATATTGCTGGCGCCGGCGGACAGCGGGGTGGCGAGGAGCAGATACGACCCCGCGCCGGGCAGCGCGCCGCGCAACAGCCACGGTGCGCCGCCCTGTAGCGCGAGGAGGACCGTGTCCTGGCCCGGACGTCCGGTCCGCACCAGCCGGTACACGGTGCGCAGCCGGACGCCGGCGAGGGCGGGACCCAGCCCGGACGAGCCGTCGGCACGCAATCGCGCTTCACCGGTGCCCGAGCCGGCGACGTACCGCCACGGAACGCCGGCACCGGCCAGCCGCTGGTTGAGCGCCGGCAGGCGCGCCACGGAATCGGGCGGCAGGACCAGCACCGCGGCCCCTCGATGCAGGGCGTCCGCGGCCACGCCGTCCGGCGCGATGACCACGGTGGCCCGGCTCAAGGTCCCGTTCCGGATGCGGCCCGCGTCGGCCAACACGGCCACGGCGTCGCCCAGGAACGGGAGGGGTGCCGCCAGGGCCACGGTAGGCGGCGGCAGTATCGGGACGACGAAATAACGTGCGTCATCGGCCCGATACGCGTCCGGGTCGATCTCGATCCGGCCCGCCACCAGTCCGGGCCTCGCGGTCGGCAGATCCAGGACCGTGGTCACGCCGGGAACGGCGCGGGTGGCGGCGCGCACGGTGTTGCCCAGGATCAGACGGAGAGTCACGGTGTCATCCATCGGACCGGCGAGGTCGACCGCCAGCGATGCCGGCTGTCCGACCCGCGGCGCGATCCCTCCGGCGGGAAGCGCCGCCGTGATCGCCCGGTCGGGGGGCGGTGCGCCGGGCGGCGCCCAGAGCACGACGGGCGGCGCGACGCCGGCGACCGGAGCGCGGAAGGAGGTGGCCTGCAGGTCGGTCAGCAGCTGGATCTCGGTGGCTCGCCCGTGGGCAGTGCCCAGGAGCGCGGCCGCGTGCCGGAGCGCCGCCCCCAGGTCTGCCTGGCCGGCGGACACCTGCGTGGCCCGGACCCGCGCCGCGACGGCCGTGGCCGTACCGCGGAACGCCGGCTCGCCACTGCCCGAACGGATAAGGTAGAAGACGTCGTTCGGCCCGGCTGCCGCCAGCGTTTCCAGCGCCCGTTCCTTGAGCGCGTCCAGCACCCGGCGGTCCTTTTCCACGAGGCCGGTGCTGGCCGAGTTGTCCAGCACGAGGGCCACGAGGGTTGGCGGATGGCCGGCGCCGGCGAAATGCACGAACGGTTGCGCCGCGGCGCCGGCCAGGACCAGGACCAGCGCGACGCGCAGGCCGAGGAGCAGCAACTGGCGCAGCCGGATACGGCGGGCGTGCTCCCGCTCGGCGCGGTGCAGGTACCGAACGGCGGGGAACACCACCTGCGGCGCATGCTGGCGGCGCAGGAGATGGAGCAGCAGCGGGACGATGACCGCGAGTGCCAGGAGCAACGCCGAAGGAGCCAGAAAGGTCAACCCAGGCGCTCCCGCTTGCGAAGGTAGCGGCGCAGCGCATGGACCATCGGTTGATCCGTTTCCACGACGATGTAGTCCATGCCTTCAGGCGCCAGCGCGGCCCGCCACTCCTCCACCGCCTCTGCCACCGCCGTCCTGTACTCGGCGCGCAGGTCTGCCACGCTGATGGGCAGCTCCTCGTTGGTCTCCGGGTCCAAGAACCGCGCGTCCCGGACCGACGGCAACTCGCGTTCGCCCGGGTCCATGATGTGGAAGACCAGCACTTCGTGACCCCGATGGCGCAGAAAGCGAAGCGCCGTCCGGGTCGGCTCCGGGTCCACAAGCAGGTCCGACAGCAGTACGACGAGCCCGCGCCGCCGCAGCCGGACGGCCACCTCCCGCAGCGCGCCCGAGGCTTCGGTCTCGCGGCCGGCGTCCAGCGCCTGCAGTGTGGCCAGCAGCGAGGGCCACTGGGACGGGCGCGCCCGCGGCTCGTGGCGCGCCCGGACGCGGTCATCGAACGCCACGAGCCCCACCGCATCGCCCTGGCGAAGCAGGAGCAGCGACAGGCTGGCCGCCAGCTGCCGGGCGTACCACAGTTTGGACGGCAGCACGCCGGGCCGCGACGTCCAGCCCATGGACCCGCTCGCGTCCATGAGCAGGTAGGCTCGCAGGTTCGTTTCCTCCTCGAACTGCTTCACGTAGTACCGGTCCGAACGGCCATACATGCGCCAGTCGACGAACCGAAGGTCGTCGCCCGGCTGGTACGCCCGGTGCTCGGCGAACTCCACGCTGAAGCCCCGGTGCGGAGAGCGGTGCAGGCCGGCGATGAACCCCTCCACCACGCGCCGCGCTACCAACTCGAGGCCGCCCAGGCCCGCGAGCTCCGCCGGCGTCAGCAGGTCTGCCCGCTCTGCTCTTCCGTCTGACATGGTTCGGGGAACAATCGATTCCGCTGTGCGTTCATGAATTCAGCAATGTAGCGCGTCCGGATTTCCGCCGGCAAACCGCCGCACGCCCATGGCCTGCCGCTCGCAGCCTACCCCGGTGATGCCTTCACGTTTCGGGCCGCGGCATGGTGCCACACCGCGTCTGCCGTTATGTTTTGCCGGTCCCGGCGTCGACGGCCGTCGACCCGTTCGAGTGGTGAAACCCTGAATCAGTCTGCCTATGCGATTCATCGACAGCATCCTGCTGCTCGTCGCAGTCGTGGCGTGCATCGGCGTTGCCTACTTCACCGGCCACGCGCTGGCAGTGCATGAGATGCGATGGGTATACTTCGCCCTCGGCAGCCTGGCCGGGGCCGTGGTCGTTGGCAGCTTGCTCGTGCATCGGCTGCGGGCCGGCAAGCCCGAACCGGGCCGATCCGCGACCTGACGCGTCGCGTCTGCGGCCGGAGCGTGCCCGTCTATATTGGCGATAGCCGTTGTGCCACTTAACGTTTCGGGGTTTTCGGGCACGTGCAGCTAGACCGAATTCGCAACTTCTGCATCGTCGCGCATATCGACCACGGCAAGTCCACGCTTGCTGATCGGTTGCTGGAGCGCACCGGTACCCTGCAGCAGCGCCAGATGCGGGAGCAGGTGCTGGACGACAACGAGCTGGAACGCGAGCGCGGCATCACGATCAAGCTCCACGCCATCCGCATGGATTATCGTGCAGCGGATGGTAGCAAGTTCGAGCTGAACCTGATCGACACGCCCGGCCACGTGGACTTCACCTACGAGGTGTCCCGCTCGCTGGCCGCCTGCGAAGGCGCCGTGCTGGTGGTGGACGCGAGCCAGGGCGTGCAGGCCCAGACGCTGTCCAACCTGTTCCTGGCCCTGGATGCCGGGCTCGAGATCATTCCCGTCCTGAACAAGATCGATTTGCCGGGCGCGGAGCCGGAGCGGCGCCGGGAAGAGCTCGTGGACCTGCTGGGCTGCGAACCGGAAGACGTGCTCCAGGTGTCGGCGAAGGAAGGCACCGGCGTGGACGTGCTGCTGGAAGCCATCGTGGCCCGGGTGCCGCCGCCGGCGGGAGACGCCGACGCTCCGCTGCGCGCCCTCATCTTCGACTCCTTCTACGACAAGTACCAGGGCGCGGTGCCCAGCGTGCGCGTGGTGGACGGCCGGCTTTCCAAAGGGATGCGCATCGCGTTCGGCGCCAACGACGCGGAATACGAAGTGGACGAAGTGGGCACGATGCGCCTCGGCCGCATGCCGCAGCACGAGTTGACGCCGGGTGACGTCGGCTATGTCATCGCGGCCATCAAGCGCGTGACGGACACACGCGTGGGCGACACCATCCTGGACGCCGACCGGCGGGCGAAGCAGCTCCTGCCCGGCTACAAGGAAGTGAAGCCCATGGTCTTCAGCGGCCTGTACCCCACGGACGCCGACGACTACGAAGAGCTCCGCGACGCTCTGGACCGGCTTCAACTGAATGATGCCAGCCTGCACTACGAGCCGGAGACGTCCACGGCACTGGGCTTCGGCTTTCGCTGCGGTTTCCTGGGCCTGCTCCACATGGAGATCATCCAGGAGCGGCTGGAGCGGGAGTTCGGGCTCGACCTCATCACCACGGTGCCGAACGTCGAGTACGTCGTGTACCTGACGGACGGCTCCGTGCGCGAGATCGAGAACCCCACGGCCATGCCGGACCCGGCACGCATCGATCGGATCGAGGAGCCCTACGTGCGTGCGCGCATCCTCGTGCCGGCCGACTACATCGGCAACGTCCAGAAGCTGTGCCACGAACGGCGGGGCGCATACGTGCACATGCACTACCTGGACCCGGCCCGCGTAGAGTTCGTCTATGAGCTGCCCCTCGCCGAGATCGTGCTGGACTTCTACGACAAGCTGAAGGGCTCGACCCGCGGCTACGCCTCCCTCGACTGGGAGTTCCTGGCGTTCCGCGCCAACGACCTGGTGCGGCTGGACATGCTGGTGAATGGCGACCCCGTGGACGCGTTCAGCGTCATCATCCACCGGGACAAGGCCTACGAATACGGCCGCACCATGGCGGCAAAGCTGAAGCAGTTGATCCCGCGGCAGCTCTTCGAGGTGGCGCTCCAGGCGGCCATCGGCAACCGGATCATCGCGCGTGAAAGCATCCGTCCTCTGCGTAAGGACGTCACGGCGAAATGCTACGGCGGTGACATCACCCGCAAACGCAAGCTCCTCGAGAAGCAGCGAGAGGGGAAGCGGCGGATGAAGCAGGTGGGGCAGGTCGAGATCCCGCAGGAAGCCTTCCTGGCGGTGCTGCAGGTGGGCGAATGACGCGGGTGGACCGTGGAGGGGACCCCGGAACCTGAAAGGGGAAGGGCACCTTGGCCAGGAAGAAGAAGAAGTGGGTTGTAGGTGTGGACCTGGGTGGCACGAACATCTCCGTGGGCGTGCTGCCCATCGACGGCGGCCCGCCGGCGGCGCTGCACGGTGAGAAGACGGAGGCAGCGCGGGGCGCGAAGTTCGTCGTGGACCGCATCGTGTCCATGGTCAACGGCGCCATCGACACGGTGGTGAAAGACGAAGGCGGTTCGCGGGACGACTTCGCCGGCGTGGGCATCGGCTCGCCAGGTCCGTTGGACCGGTCCACGGGCACCATCATCAACACGCCGAACCTGGGTTGGCGGAACTTCCCGCTGCGTGACCTGATCGCGAACGCGGTGGGCCTGCCGGCGGTGCTGGACAACGACGCCAACTGCGCCACCTACGGCGAGTGGTGGCTGGGGGCGGGCCGGGACGTGGACACGCTCATCGGACTCACGCTGGGCACTGGCATCGGCGGCGGTATCGTGTTGAACGGCAAGATCTTCCATGGTGCGAGCGACGCCGCCGGCGAGTTTGGCCACATGACGATCGACTCCACCGGCCGCAAGTGTAATTGCGGCAACTACGGGTGCCTGGAAGCGTACGCGTCGGGGCCGGCCATTGCCCTGCGCGCCGTGGAGGGCATCCAGGCGGGCACGGAGACCATGCTGCCGGAGCTGGTGCACGGCCGGCTGGACGAGATCACGGCGGCGACGGTGTACGAGGGGGCCGTGCTGGGCGATCCCTACGCCAACGAGGTCATGAAGGAGACCGCCAAGTTCCTGGGCACGGGCATCGCCAACCTCATCAACCTGTTCAACCCGCAGATGGTGGTGGTGTCCGGCGGAGTGACCCGGGCAGGCGACCACCTGTTCGGCGCGTTGCGGGCGGAGGTGCGGCGCCGGGCGTTCAAGAGCGCGGCGGACGCATGCCAGATCGTGCCGGCCCAGCTTCTGGGCACGGCCGGGGTCGTTGGCGCCGTGGCGATGTTCAAGACGGAGACGTACGGCGCCGTCTAGGTGAGCATGCGTCTCGGTGTTCTGGGCACGATGGTCTGGGACCGGATCCACGCGCGGGATGTGCGGTCGGCCCCGGTGGAGGAGTGGGGCGGCATCGCGTACGCCCTGGCCGGCGTCGCCGCCGCCGCCGATCCGGAATGGACCCTTGTCCCGCTGATCAAGGTGGGCCGCGATCTGGAGGAGCAGGCGTTCCGGTTCCTTCGGTCCCTACCCGGGGCGGACCTGGACCGGGGCCTGGCCGTCGTGCCGGAGCCGAACAACCGGGTGGAGCTCCACTACCAGGACCGGGCCCGCCGCACAGAATGCCTGACGGGGGGTGTGCCCGCCTGGCGATGGGAGGAGCTGGAGCCCCGGCTCCAGGGGCTGGACGCCCTGTACGTCAATTTCATCTCGGGGTTCGAGCTGGACCTGGCAACGGCGATGCGGCTGCGCATGGCGTACACGGGCCCCATCTATGCGGACCTCCACTCGCTGCTGCTGGGCGTCGGTCCGGACGGCGTACGCCAGCCGCGGCACCTGGCGGCCTGGCGGGAATGGCTCCGCTGTTTCGACATCGTTCAATTGAACGAAGATGAGCTGGGCTGGTTGGCGGGGGCCTGGGGCGATCCGTGGCGGCTCGCAGCGGACGTCGTGGGCGACGAGCTGCGGCTTCTGCTGGTCACACTGGGCGCCCGCGGCGCCGCCTACGTGGCCTCGCCCGCGTTCCGGCCCCAACCGATGGACTGGCGCGACGGTGGCCTGCTGGCGGGTCGTTCGCTCGGCACCGCCGGGGCGGCGCGCAGCGGTCGCGTGACGCTGGAGGGCGATGAGGAAGAGGGCGACCCCACGGGCTGCGGTGACGTGTGGGGCGGAACCATGTTCGCCAGTCTCCTGCGGGGCCACGCGCTGGAGGAAGCGATGACCACGGCGAACCGGGCGGCGACCCGGAACGTGCGTTATCATGGCGCGACGGGCCTGCACGAATTTCTGATGGGGCGGATCGCACAGTGAACATCGTCGAGGTGCCGGCAAGGCTGGATGACGCGAGCTTCGACACCCTGGTGGAACGGTTCAACCAGGCCCGGGGCGGCCGGATGCTGATGGACGCCCGCCGGCTGCGGTGGGTGGATCCGTACGGGATGTTGGGTCTGCTCGTGCTGGGGGAGTTGGCGTCCAGCGACGGGGAGTCGCCGCGGCTGGAGCTTCCGGAGTCGGCGGACGTCCTGAGCTACCTCACGCGCATGGGCTTTTTCCGCCATGCCGTCGAGTTCTACGACGCGCCGGGACGCCGGCGCGGCACCGACAGCGCCTCCGACGTGCTGCTGGAGATCACGCCGGTACGCTCCCACAACGACGTGCACCGCGTCGTCGACCGGGTCAACGAACGGGCCCTGGCCATCCTGACCCGCCAGCTGAACTACCCCCTGCGCGAGGCGTTCCAGTTCAGCGTCATGCTGTCAGAAGTCTGCCAGAACATCATCGACCATGCGGAGGCAGGGGGGTGGGTCGCCACCCAGACCTACAACTGGGCCAAGCGGCTGGGGCGGAAGGTCGTGCAGATCTGTGTCATGGACCTGGGCATCGGGTTCCGGGGCTCCCTGGCCAGCGAGCACGCCGCCCGTTACGGCAATCGCTGGAGCGACGCGTCGGCGCTGGAAGCGGCGTTCATTCACGGGCTCACGCGATTCCACGATCCCGGCCGTGGACAGGGCCTGCAGCAGATCCGCAAGCAGGTGGGGCGCTGGAGCGGCAAGGTGGCCATCCGCAGCGGCACGGCGCGGATCGCCGATGTCCCGGCGTGGGACGATGCCCAGCCCTTGGAGGAAGAGCTGGCGCCCCTGCCCGGCGCGCAGATCTCCATCGTGCTGCCGGCCGCCCAGGCCGTGGAAGGGGAGGCGGTGGGTGGCGCGCACGCCGGGAATACCCGATGAGCGACGTCGGCCCCGTCATTCCGCTGCGATTCGACCTGTCGGACCTGGTGAAGCGGTCTGTGGCGACGTTGTACTCCCACCTGGTCACCCGGCCGACGGGACAGGCGTTGCGCGTCGGCATCGAGAGCCAGATCAGTGAGCTGGGTGCGCTCTGCCTCACCGTGCTGGATTTCTCGGAAGTGGTGGTCCTGGACTACAGCTGCGCCGAGGAGACCGTGGCCAAGCTGCTCCAGCGGTTCCAGCGCCAGGACCGGCCCGCCGACGCCTATTTCGTCGCCCGCGGCGTCGATGATCGGCACCAGGACACGCTGGATGCCGTGCTGGCGCGCCAGGGCCTGACCATGGTGGCGGAGCTCGCCGATGGACCGGTGCTCATCGGCCACACGACGCCCGCGGAAACCGCCGCCTGGTCGGCGCTGCAACGTATGACCCGCGGCGACGTGGGTGCCATCGCGGCCCAGGTCGACTACCCCGAGGCCGCCGTGGCCAGCGCCCTCGACGACCTCGCCCGGCGCCGCACCATCATGCGCGTCGACATTCCCCGCACGTACTTCGCCCTGACACCGCTGATCGACACGGACCGGAACACGCCCGACCCTTCCGCGCCGGCGGGGTGAAGCGTATGCGCGGCGCGGCGGCCGCGCACCCGGCGTCCGGAAATAGCTGGCGTCCCGGAACGGGCCAGCGCCCCGGGAACGGGCCAGCGCCCCGGGAACGGGCCAGCGTCCCGGAACGGGCCAGCGTCCCGGGACGGCCAATCCGGTCGTGGCGCAGCCTTATTGTGGCGGGAGCGTCAGTGACAGTACACGGTTGACCGCCTTGAGCGTGGCGAGGGCAGCGGCGGATTCGATGTCGGTCTCGACCGGTTGAATGCCGACGAGAGACAGGGGACGTCGCCCGAGGGCGGGGGAGAGGGCGAGGACCGAGATGAGCACGAACGAACGGTCCACGGCCTGCACGACGGATACCAGCTCCAGGTCGAGGCGCAGGTTCTCCCATGCGGCCGCCACGGCGGCGCGAAGAGTGGCCACCGAGGCGGCCCGTGCGCGCCCGTTCGCCGTTTCCAGCTCATCGCCTTCGCCGACGTGAACCTCGCCGGCCCACTGCAGCCGCACACGCACGATGATGCGGCCGCTGTCGACCGTCGATTCGATGCCCCGGAACACGGCTCGGGCATGCGCCCGCGGTACCACGGGGGTCGTCCAGTCCAGGGCAACGGCCGGCGCCGGCGTGGCGGGGGCGGGCGCCTCTGTCGTCCCCGCGTAGCCCGGTTCCACCTGCGCGATGCTGATGACGCGCTGGTCGATGGGCACGCCCAGGCGTTCCTCCAGCAGTTCCCGGATGTCGCGCGCCAGGTCACCCGCGTCCGGGCCCGCCTGGATCAGCAGGTGGATCTCGCGCGGGCTGCCGTTGATGTCTTCTCGAACGAATGCGCCCATGACGCTGGGCAATTCGAGTAGCGCGGCTTCGGCGGCGGCCTTCGTGCTGTGGCGGTTCATTCAGCATCCGGACGGAATGTTGAGCCGGCAAGTACCGCCAGAATGCACTGCGAAACCACCGTCCGTCAAGGGCGGACGGTACGATTCGCCGTTGCCGCCTGTCGTACGGCGGGGTACGTTGCGTGCGTGATCGCCGGTAAATCCCCGCAGCTGCCGAGGTCGCAGATGAAAGGCGTCATCATGGCGGGTGGCTTCGGCACCCGTCTCAAGCCGCTCACGATCAATCGTCCGAAACCGATGGTCCCCGTCGGCAATCGCCCCGTGATGGAACACATCGTGGCGCTGTTGCGCCGCCATGGCATCACGGACCTGGTCTCGATCCTGTACTTCCAGGCCGACCAGATCATGGACTACTTCGGGGACGGATCCGCGTTCGGCGTGTCCATGCGGTACGCGCGCACGGACGCGGATTACGGCACGGCCGGAGCGGTGCGGTACGCCGCCGAGCAGTTTCCCGATGAGCGGGCGCTCGTCATCAGCGGCGACGTGCTGACGGACTTCGACCTGAACGCGGCGCTGGCGGAGCATGAGCAGCGGGCGGCCGAGGCGACCATCGTGCTGACGTCGGTCACGAACCCGCTGGCGTTCGGCATCGTCATCGTGGACCGGGAGACGGGGCGCATCGAGCGGTTCCTGGAGAAGCCCACCTGGGGCGAGGTCTTCAGCGATACGATCAACACGGGCATCTACGTGCTGGAGCCGGAGGCGCTGCGGCGGCTGCCCCTGGGCGAGGAGCGCGATTTCTCCCGGCACCTGTTCCCCGCGATGCTGCAGGACGGAGCGGCGTTGTTCGGGCACGTCGCGGAAGGGTACTGGCGCGACATCGGCAACCTGGACGAGTACCGGCAAGCGAACGACGACGTGTTGCACGACCGGGTGCGGGTGGAGCTGGCCGGCACGGAGCGCCACGTGGGAGAGGGACGGGTGCTGCTGGCGCCGGACGCGGTGTTGGGAGAAGGCGTGGAGGTGCGCGGCACGGTGTTGCTGGGCCCCGGCGCCCGGGCGGAACGCGGCGCGTACCTGGAGAACGTGATCGTGGGAGCGGGCAGCGTGGTGGGCGAGGAAGCGCGGTTGCGGGACACGGTGCTGTGGGAGCAGTGCTACGCGGGGCCGGGAGCGCGGCTGAGCGAGGTGGTGTGCGCGGAAGCGGTGCGGGTGGACAAGCGGGCGTCGGTCCGGGAACGGGCGGTGCTGGCGGACCGCGCGGTGGTGGGAGAGGGCGCGGTGGTGGGCCAGAACGTGAAGGTGTGGCCCGACAAGGTGGTGGACGAGTACGCCGTCCTGACCCACTCGCTCATCTGGGGAGAAGCCTGGGAGCGGAGCCTCTTCCACGGCGCCCGGGTCAGCGGTGTGCCGAACACGGAGCTGACGCCGGAGATCGCGGTGCGTCTGGGTGCCGCCTTCGGTGCGTCGCTGGGGCCGGGGCAGACCCTGGCTACCTCCCGGGACACCGATCGCGCGTCGCGCATGATCAGCCGCGCGCTCATCACCGGCATGATGTCGGTGGGCGTGGACGTGGAAGACCTCCGGGTGCTGCCCATCCCCGTGGTGCGCCACGCGGTCCATCACCGCCGCGAGATGGGCGGGACCCATGTGCGGCGTTCCCCCTTCGATGCGCGGGTCCTGGATGTGCTCTTCATCGACGGCACCGGCCGCGACCTGCCGCCCGGCAAGACCCAGACGATCGAACGGCTGTTCTCCCGGGAGGATTTCCCCCGCGCCGGCCCGGACGGCACCGGTGTGCTCAACTTCCCGACGCGGGTGGTGGAAGCCTACCGCGAACACTTCCTGAGCGAGGTGGACCAGCGGGTCATCGCGGACCGGCGCTTCCGGCTGGTGGTCGATTACGCCTACGGCACGACGGTCGAGGTGTTTCCTTCCATCCTGGGTGCTCTGGACGCCGAGGTGGTGAGCCTGGACGCGTACGCCGCACCCGGCCGGCTCTCGCGCACCGAGACTGAATTCCGCGAAACGCTGGATCGCCTGGCCGGAATCGTGCGGTCCGTCGGCGCAGACCTGGGCCTTTGGCTGGATCCTGGCGGCGAAGTCATCGAGCTGGTAGACAGCTCCGGCCAGCGGGTCGCGGCCCGCACGGCGCAGGCCGTGTTCGTGGATCTGGCGGTGCGGGAGCTGGGCGTTCGCCGCGTCGCGCTGCCGGTGACCAGCTCGGACCACGTGGCGCGCATCGTGGAAGCGGCGGGCGGCGAGGTCGTGTGGACCAAGACGGACCACTTCGCAATGATGGCGTCCGCCTCCGACGTGGACCTGGTGGCCGGGGTCCGAGGCGAGTTCATCTTCCCGCAGTTCCAGGGGGCGTACGACGGCATGTTCGCGGCCGTGAAGCTCATGGAGATCCTCGCGCGGGCGGACCGTCCGCTGGCCGACATGGCCGGCGATCTTTGGCTGTCCCACACGGCCGAGACGCGCGTGGCGTGTCCCTGGAGCCGGAAGGGCGCCGTCATGCGGCGGCTCATGGAGGCCACCGAGGATCGGCCTCGGGAGCTCGTGGACGGCGTCAAGGTCCGCTGGGACGATGGCTGGGTGCTGGTGATCCCGCACGCCAACAAGGCGTACTTCGTCATCACGGCGGAGGCGGCCGAAACCGGGAAGGCGGAGGCGCGGGTAGCGGAATACGCGAAAATGGTGGAGGCGTGGCGTGACGAATGACACGAATGGAAGGCGCCTGGGACCGTCGACGACGGCCGTCCACGTGGGGGCACCCGAGTCCGTTCCCGGGGAGCCCGTAGTGATGCCGGTGATGCAGAGCGCGACCTTCTACAATGCGCCGGTGCCGGAAGGGGAAGTACGCTACGGGCGGTATGCCAACACGCCCAACTATGTGGCCCTGGCCTCCAAGCTGGCGGCTCTGGAAGGAACGGAGTCCGCGTTGGCGGTGAGCAGCGGCATGGGCGCCGTCGCGCTCACTCTGCTGGCCTTCGTGGGCAGTGGGGACCATATCCTGGCCGCCCACACGCTCTACGGCGGTACAATGAACCTGCTCACGCGGGAACTGCCGCGACTCGGCATCGAAACGACGCTGGTGCGGACGCCGGGGCGGTGGCGGGATTCCGTTCGACCCAACACGCGGCTGCTCTACGCCGAGGTGCCCGTCAATCCCACCCTCGCCGTCCCGGATCTCCGGCCCCTGGCCGACCTGGCGCGGGAACGGGGGCTGCCCCTCGTCGTGGACGCCACGTTCGCGACGCCCATCAATTTCCGCCCCGTCGAGCACGGCGCGGATGTGGTGGTGCACAGCGGCACGAAGTACCTGGGCGGGCACTCGGACGTGGTCGCCGGCGTGGTGGCTGGACCGGCGGACGTGGTGGAAGAGGTCCGGACACGAATGAAGGCCTTCGGCCAGATACTGGACCCGCACGCTCTCTGGCTGCTCGAGCGCGGCGTGAAGACGCTGGCGGTGCGCATGGACCGGCACAACGCCAACGGCCTCCGTGTGGCTCGCTGGCTCGAGGGGCATGACGCGGTGGCGAACGTGCTCTACCCGGGCCTGGAGAGTCATCCGGACCACGCGTTGGCGAAAGGCATGTTTGACGGATTCGGCGGCATGGTTGGAATGGTGGTGAAGGGAGGGGATGAGGCAGCGGTGCACGTGATGGAGCGGCTGAAGCTGATCCGGGTGGCCCCGAGTCTCGGAGGCGTCGAATCCCTGGCCTCCATGCCGCGCTACACATCGCACGCCTCGCTCAGCGCCGACGAGCGGCACTCGTTGGGGATCGACGATGGCTTCATCCGCCTGTCGCTCGGCGTGGAAGACGCGGAGGACCTGGAAGCGGACCTGGCGCAGGCGCTGGAAACGGAGGATTGACCATGTCCCGCGGCGCCAGAGATGGATTCGTCCACGCCATCATCGCGACGCTGCTCGTCGTCATCGCCGTGGCCGTGGCCTGGGCGGTGATGTACGTGCGGTCGTCCATTCCGCAGGATGAGGGCACCGTGCGCGTGCCGGGTCTGGAGGCTCCCGTCACCGTCGGCTGGGACTCGCTGGGCGTGCCCTACGCACGGGCGCGCACCGTCGAAGACGCGTATTTCGCCCAGGGCTACCTGCACGCCCGTGACCGGTTGTGGCAGATGGAGGTGACGCGACGCGTCGCCCAGGGACGCCTGGCCGAGGTGCTGGGCGAAAAGGCGCTGGACAGCGATCGGTTCCTGCGCACCGTCGGGCTGTGGCGCGCGGCCGGCGCCATGGAACAGGCGCTGGACCCCCGCTCCCGGCGCCTGGTGGAAGCGTACGTCGCCGGTGTGAATGCGTGGCTGGCACACCGCAAGGGCGCACTCCCGCCGGAGTTCCTCGCCCTGCGCTTCAAGCCGAAACCCTGGACGGTGCGCGACGCCATGGGCGTGGAAAAGGTCATGGCGCTCGAGCTCTCGGAGTACGAACGGAGCGCGGCCGCGACGCGGGCGGCGGTGCGTCTGGGTGACACCATTCGCTCGTTGCTGCCGGTGTACCCCGCCTGGGGGCCCACCATCCTCGGAGACGCGCGTCCCATGGCCGTGCCGGGTCTGGCGGCGAATCTCCTGAACGCGCTCAGCATCGTTCGCGCATCCAACGCCTGGGTCATCTCCGGCCGGCACACCCGGTCCGGCAAGCCCATCCTGGCCAATGATCCGCACCTGCCGCTACAGGCGCCCAGCCTCTGGTATCTCATGGCCCTCCACGCCGACAGCCTGGACGTGGTGGGCGTGACGCTGCCGGGCTCGCCGTTCGTCGTGCTGGGCCACAACCGCGCCATCGCGTGGGGCATGACCAACGCCATGGTGGATGACGCGGACCTGTTCGTCGAGCGTCGCGACCCCGCCGACTCCTCGCGATACCTGACGCCGGACGGGAGCCAGCCGTTCCAACGAATCGAAGAACAGATCCCGGTGCGGGGGCGCGACCGGCCGGTTCCGTTGTCGATCCTGCTCACCCGGCACGGGCCCATCATTTCTCAGGTGGCCCCGGGCCTGGGCGATCGTTTGATCGCCCTGCGTTGGACCACCCAGAACCCGGCCCACACGGTCCAGGCGTTGGCGGCCATCGACCAGGCGGCGAACTGGGACCAGTTCGTCGATGCCATGCGCTATTTCGACGATCCCAGCCAGAACGTGGTCTACGCCGACACGGCGGGTCACATCGGCTACTACATGGGTGGCACCATCCCGCTGCGGAACGGCCACGCGCCGCCCATGCTTCCGGTTCCGGGGTGGACCGGAGAATGGGACTGGACCGGCGTGCTGCCGTTCGAGGACCATCCGCACGTGCTGGACCCGCCCGACGGATACGTGGTGACGGCCAACAACAAGCAGACCGGTGGTGCGTTGGCCGACCTTATCAGCCAGGACTGGGAGTCGCCGTTCCGGGCCCTGCGTATCCTGCAGATGCTGCACCGCGGTGGCCCCTTCGACGCGGCCGACGTCGCCGCCATGCAGACGGACGTGCGGGACGACCGGGCGGCTCGCTATATCGACCGCGCCATCAACGCCGCGACGGCGGACAGCCTGTCGGCGACCGTGCGGCTCCTGGCCGGTTGGGACTTCCGCGCCACGACGACTTCGAAGGCGGCAACGGTCTTCTACCTCTGGCTCGATGCGTTGCGCAGCGAGATGGAGCATCAGCTGTACGGCGACGCCGCGGCGTCGGACTTCCTGCCGCGCAAGGCCGAGAGCGCGGTGCTGGAACAGCGGGCGCTGCCGTGGGTCACGGGCAGCGCCGCCGCCGGCGACTTCCGGGCGCTCGCCGACTCGGCCATGCGGGTGGCGGTGAGCCGGGCGCACGATCGGCCGTGGGGCCAGGTGCACGAGGTGGAAGCCACGCACACCCTGGGCAGCGTGGGGCTCCTGAATGACCTGCTGCACCTGAACGTCGGGCCCGCTCCACGCGGCGGGTCCGCCACCACCGTCAACGCCGCGGAGTCGCACCCATCGGACACCAAGAGCGGCCTGCCGCTCATCTCATCCTACGGACCCAGCATGCGTCACGTGGTGGATCTCGCGCTGCCCGACGCGGCGGGCGGCTTCATCCTGGGGACCGGGCAATCGGGGGTCCCGTTCAGTCCGCACTATCGTGACCAGTTCGAGCGCTGGCTGCACGGGGAGCTCTGGCGCGTTCCCCTGGACAGCGCCGCCGCGGCCGCGCGCTTCGTGCAACGCATGACACTCGAACCGCAGACACGGGACGGATCGTGACGGAAGACAACGACAGCTTCGACATCATCGTCGTCGGTGCGGGGCCCGCCGGCCTGTCCGTGGGCGTCGCCGCCCGCGAAGCCGGCCTCCGCTGCGCCATCTTCGACAAGGGTTGCGTCACCCAGTCCATCGCCCTGTATCCCACGTACGGCCACTTCTTCTCCACGCCGGACCGGCTGGAGCTGGGCAACGTGCCGTTCCTGACACAGAACGACAAACCGACCCGGCGCGAGGCCCTCAAGTATTACCGCCGCATTGTTCAGCACTTCGACCTGGATGTACGCCAGTACCACGAGGTGACGTCCATTCGCCGGGACGCGGACGGGTTCCGCGTAGGGGCCCGCGGCATCCATCGCGGCACAGAGGCGGAATACACCGCCCGGGACATCGTCATCGCCTCCGGCTACGCCGGTTCGCCCAACCCCCTGGGCATCCCCGGCGAAGACCTCTCCAAGGTCACTCACTATTATCACGAAGCCCACCCCTACTTCGACCAGGACTGCGTGGTCGTCGGCGCCGGGAACTCCGCCGTGGAAGCCGCCCTCGACATCTACCGGGCCGGCGCCCGCGTCACGCTCGTCCATTTCATGGACCACCTGGACCCCGGCGTAAAACCCTGGATCCTGCCCGACATCACGAACCGCCTCAAGAATGGTGAGATCGACGTGCGCTGGAAGGCGCGGGTCGTGGAAGTACGGCCCGGCAGCGTCCTCCTGCGCCACGAGGACTCCGACGAGACCGAGGAGCTGGCCAACGACTTCGTCCTCGCCCTGACCGGCTACCGGGCCAATCGGTCCATGCTCGAAGCCCTGGGCGTCACCTTCGACGAAGGCACCGGCATCCCCGGACACGACCCGGACACCATGGAGACCGACGTGCCCGGCGTGTTCATCGCCGGTGTGATGGCGGCGGGCGACCGACCCGACAAGATCTTCATCGAGACGGGCCGCTTGCACGGCCCCTGGATCGTCGACGCCATCCTGCGCAGGGAAGGGAAGCGCTGATGGCCTGACCGCCGCC
>CAZUFP010000014.1:0-52640 GCA_964619835.1 uncultured Gemmatimonadaceae bacterium
CCGGACCTGCCGCTGCTGATGGCCGTGCCGGCATTCCGTGAGGCCATGCAGCGCTGCCAGACCGGTCTTCGGGAGGTGGTGGCGACGGCCACCCACATGGGGCTGCCCGTGCCCGCGATGAGCGCCTCGCTGGCCTACTACGACGGGTACCGCAGCGGTTCTCTGCCCACCAACCTCATCCAGGCGCAGCGCGACTATTTCGGATCCCACACCTACATGCGGACCGATGCCGACGGGTCGTTCCACACCGAATGGGGTCCGGCGAAAGAAGGAGCGACGGATGTCGGGTGAGCAGCGGCGGAAGCGCGCCGCGAACACGGGACCGGCCATCTTCGTCGTGTTCGGCGCGTCCGGCGACCTTGCCCACCGCAAGCTCATCCCTGCGCTGTTCGATCTGAAGACGGACGGCTGGCTGCCTCCGGCCTTCGAGATACTGGGCGTGGACCTGGCCGACTCGGACGACGACGGCTTCCGCCAGCGAGGCCGCGACGGCGTGGACCAGTTCGCCCGGCACAAGGACCCGGACGACGCGTGGGCGGAATTCGCGCCGCACCTCCACTACCTGCAGGGCGATGTGGCGGACGGCGGCCTGTTCCAGACGTTGAAGAAGAAGATCGGCGAGCTGGCGGAGCCGTGGGACGAGGCGCCCGTGGTGGCCCACTACCTGGCCGTGTCGCCGAAGCTGGTCCAGGACATCGTGTCCCGGCTGGGCGAAGCGGGTCTGCTGGAGGACCGGGACCATGCGCGCATCGTCGTCGAGAAGCCGTTTGGCCACGACCTGGAATCGGCGCAAGCACTGAACCGGCGGCTGTTGCGCCAGGCGGAGGAGTCGCAGCTCTATCGCATCGACCACTACCTGGGCAAGGAGACGGTGCAGAACCTGCTGGCGTTCCGGTTCGCCAACTCCCTGTTCGAGCCCGTGTGGGACCGGCGCTACATCGACCACGTGCAGATCACCGTCGCCGAGGAGTTGGGCGTGGAGCACCGTGGCGGCTACTACGATTCGGCGGGCGCGTTGCGGGATATGATCCAGAACCACCTCATGCAGGTCTTCTGCCTGGTGGCCATGGAGCCGCCGGTCACATTCCAGGCGGACGAGGTCCGAGGCAAGAAGCTGGACCTGCTGCGCGCCGTGCGGCCCATTCCGCAGGAGTCGGTAGGCAGCTACGCGGTGCGTGGCCAGTATGGCAAGGGCCGCATCGACGGCAAGGAGGTGCCGCCGTACCGGGAGGAGCCGGACGTGGACCCGGAGTCCCGCACGGAGACGTTCGCAGCCATGAAGTTGTTCGTGGACAACTGGCGCTGGCAGGATGTTCCCTTCTACCTGCGGACCGGGAAGCGTCTCGCCCGCCGAGTGTCCGAGGTGAGCGTGGCGTTCCGGCCGGTCCCGCACCAGACGTTCCCCTCCAGCGCGCTGGAGGCCTCGGCGGCCAACCGCCTGGTGGTCCGGGTGCAACCCAACCAGGGCATCCGGTTGAAGGTGGAGGCGAAGCGGCCGGGCCCCGAAATGCAGCTCGCCACGGTGGACCTGGGCTTCTCCTACCAGGATGCGTTCGGCGCCGACACGCCGGACGCTTATGAGACTCTGCTCCTGGACGTCATCGAAGGCGACGCCACACTGTTCATGCGCGCCGACCAGGTGGAAGCGGCGTGGAGCGTGGTGGAGCCGGTGCTTCAAGCCTGGACCGGCGCGGATGAGCCGCCGGCGTCGTACGCGGCGGGCTCCTGGGGCCCGGAGGAGGCCGATAAGCTCCTGAGCCGGGACGGGCGCGCGTGGTTCGAGCCGGAGGTGGACGCGCAATGAGCGCTTCGCCGCAGGACCCGGTGCAGATCACGGTGGCCCCGGACACCGCGAGCCTGGTCGAACAGGCGGCGGCGCTGTTCGTCGAGCGTGCCCGGGCCGCGGTGACGCATCACGGCCGGTTCTCCGTGGCCCTGGCCGGCGGCCAGACACCCGTGTCCACGTACCTGGCGTTGGCCCGTCCGGGAACCCGCGACCAGGTGCCGTGGGAGCAGGTGCACGTGTTCTGGGGAGACGAGCGGTGCGTGCCGCCGGACGATTCCCGGAGCAACGAAGGCATGGTCCGGCATACGCTTCTCAACAACGTGCCCGTGCCCGAGTCCCAGATCCACCCGGTCCGGTGCGCGGGAGATCCGCCCGCCGCCGCCCGGGCCTAAGAGGACGCGTTGCGGGAACATATCGGCGACCTGCCCCGCTTCGACCTCGTTCTACTGGGCCTCGGCATGGACGGCCACACGGCGTCCCTTTTCCCGGGGACGGCTGTCCTGCGCGAACGCAGACGCTGGGCCGCCCCGGTTCGACCGGGCAGGGAGCGCCTCGTGCGCGTCACCCTGACCTTCCCGGTCCTGGAGCAGGCGAACTGCGTCGCGTTCCTCGTGATGGGCCGCGCCAAGGCCGCCATCGTGCACCGCGCGCTCCAGCCCGGTGATTCCGACGATGGCATTCCCGCGCGCCGCGTCCGGCCCGCCGGACCCGTTCACTGGCTGCTCGACGCGGCCGCCGCGGCGCAGCTGGACGACGTTTAGATCTTCTTGATAATCCAGCCCAGCACAAGCCGGACCAGCATGCGTAGCATCCGGAGCATTGATCATCCCGTTCCGTGGTGTCGACACAGTGCCTTACGCGCTTGCCGCTCGTCCGGTTTCCCTTCGCAGCGATAGGTGCGGTGCCTCAGGCACCGGGCGCCTGATCCATAGGGCTCAGCGGGAGCATCCGCGCAGGGCGTGCCGGTCGGAGGTCAAGGCATCGAAGGAATCGGCGACGGAAAGGACGCGGACCGGAAGCGCAATGGCCTCGCCGGCGAGACCATCGGCGGAGCCAGTCCCGTCATCGCTCGACCATTGCGGTTCAATGTGAACAAACGCAGTGAGTCTTCTCACGAGCCACCCTCGTCGTGGCCGCCGCCGCCGGCAAACCGGCGACGCTGCTCGGCCAGTTCGGCGAGACGCCGGGCGACCCGGCCGTTGACGCTGTCCGCAGGATAGTCGCCCGCCTCGTCGGGTTCGCCGGCCGGCATGCCGGTGAGCAACGAGATGCCCTCATCGACCGTCTCGACGGCGTACACGTGGAACCGACCCGCTTCCACCGCTTCCCGCACATCCCGCCGCAACATCAGGTGCTGGACGTTGGAGTCGGGGATGAGCACGCCCTGCTCCCCCGTCAGGCCCCGGGCGCGACAGACGTCGAAAAAGCCCTCGATCTTCTCGTTCACCCCGCCGATGGCCTGGATGCGCCCGTGCTGGTTCACGGAGCCGGTGACGGCCAGGGACTGTCGGATAGGCACTTCCGCGATGGCGGACAGCAGCGTGTACAGCTCGGCGGAGGATGCGCTGTCCCCGTCGATGCCGCTGTATGACTGTTCGAACACCAGGCTCGCGGACAGCGAGAGCGGCGTGTCGCTGGCGTAGCGGCCCGTGAGGAATCCGGCCAACGTCAGCACGCCCTTCGAATGAAGCGGACCACCCAGCGCCACTTCGCGCTCGATGTCCACCACCTCACCGCGCCCCACCCGCACTCGGGCCGTGATGCGGCTTGGCCGACCGAAGTAGAAGTCGCCAAAGGGGAAAACCGCCAGACCGTTGATCTGCCCCACGGCGGCGCCCTCCGTGTCGATGAGCACCGTGCCCCGGCGGATCTGCTCCTGCATGCGCTCCAGTACCCGGTCCGAACGGTAGACCTGCGCTTCGATGGCGCGCTGGACGTGGGCGTCGGTGACGGGTCCGTCGCCATCCTGGCACGCCCAGTAGTCGGCTTCCCGCAGCAGATCGGCCACGCTGCGCATGTGGATGGACAGCTTCTGTGTGTCCCCCGCCAGCCGGGAGCTATGCTCGATGACCCGGGCGATGGCGTCCCGCCCGAACGGGCGCAGGCCTTCCTTGCGCACCACCGTGCCGATGAGGCGGGCGTAGAGCCGCTGCCCCTCGGGAGAGCGGTCCATATCCGTCTCGAAGTCGGCCGGCACCTTGAACAGCTCGGCGAATTCCGGGTCGTGCTCCCGCAGCAGGTGGTAGAAGATGGGGCGGCCCATGAGCACGACCTTCACGTCCAGCGGGATCGGCTCGGGGTCGAGGGACGTCGTGGTGGCCATGCCCATGGCATGGGCCAGAGACTCGATGCGTACCTCGCCGTCGTGGACGGCACGCTTGAGCGCGTCCCACACCTTGGGCTCCGCCAGCACCCGGTGCGCGTCCAGGATCAGGTAGCCTCCGTTCGCGCGATGCAGCGCGCCGGCCTTCACCAGGTTGAAGTCGGCCAGCAGGGTGCCCATGCGGGCGCGGTACTCGATCCGGCCCACCAGGTTGGGGTACGTAGGATTGTCCTCGTACACCAGCGGCGCGCCGGCCTCCGGGTCGTTGGCAATGATGACGTTCACCCGGAAGCGCCGCAGCAACGCGTCCGGGTCCGACGTCACCTCAACGCCCAACAGCTCCCTCATGTGTTCCTGTTCCTCGCCGCCGTCCTCATGCCGACCCACGCGAAGAAGGTCCTCCGCGTTGTCGATCATGTCCTTCTCTACATCGTCCAGGAACGACAACACCCTGGGAAGATCGGAATAGTCCTCTCGCGTGTCGTCCACCAGCGGGCGCACCACCCCGGCCGCCATCCAACGGTTCAGCTCGTTGATCTTGCGCTGGCGCTCGCGCCCACGGCGCGGCGCCGACTCCAGGATGTGGCGCAGCTCCTGCTTCAGGCCCTCCGCCCGTTCTTCCAGCGCGGCGCGCTGTTCTTCCGACAGTTCCTGGATCCGTTCCGGCGGCAGGGGGTGGCCCTCTTCGTCCGCCGGCACCAGGGCGAAGCCCTGGGGTGTGCTCACCGCCGCCAGCCCCTGCTCCCGGGCCTGCGCTTCGAAGGCCTGCTCCGCCTGCTGCTGCTCCTCGATGAACTGCTGCTCGACCCTCTGGCGGCGCTCCTGGTAGTCTTCACTCTCGAACATGGCGGACAGGGACCGGGGCACATCCCCCAGGAGCCGGTCCATTTCGGCGCTCAACGCGCGCCCGCGGCCCGCCGGTAGGCGCAAGGCCAACGGCCGGTCCGGTTCGTCGAAATTGTTGACGTAGCACCAGTCGTCCGGGGCCGGTTGTTCCGGCGCGCGACCCTCCAGGTACTGCCAGATCAGACTGCGCTTGCCGGTCCCGGGAGGACCCATGACGAAGATGTTGTAGCCTTCCCGGCGGATGTCCACGCCGAATCGGACCGCTTCCACCGCCCGGGGCTGGCCGATGATCTCGTCCAGGGAGTCCAGTTCGTCTGTCGTCTCGAAATCGAAAGATGCCGGATCACATGCGTTGTACAGGGCTCCGACGTTGAGCTCCTCTATCGCCATGGCTCGCTCCCTTTTCGTTCGATGGCCGTGCACAGGCAGTTTGTGGGTTTGAACGCCGTCCCGCGAGCCCCTCTTGCGCAGGCCTGCGCACCGGCCTATGTCCTGTCTACGTACCAACCCCGCACAATCGGAGAAGAACGCCGTGTCCCGGCGCTACGCATACGTCCTGGCGTTGTCGCTGCTCGCCATCCCCTGCGCGGCCGCCGGGCAGGGGGGCTTCGTGGCCGAACACCGCCTGTTCCCATCGCCCGTGGCCGCCCCGCGGGAGCCCACCTTCGAAGCCGGACTGGTCATGACCGACCTCTTCGGCGGCTCCCATCCGCCCGTGGAGCGCCCACCGCTCATCTTCCGTGACAGCGCCGCGGCCGCCCACGAATTCCAGGCCATCGCCGCCATGGGCGGCACCGTGCCGGTCTGGCAAGCCCTGTCCTGGTCGGATGGCGGCGTGCTCGTCGGCATCCAGGCCGGCATCTTCGGCCGGTTCCGGATCGAGTCGCCGGCCCGGGACCTGGTCGCCGCCGATTGGATCGTGGGACTGCCCATCGAAGTGCGGAAAGGGCGCCTCTCGGCCCGACTGCGGCCGCTCCACTGGAGCGCACATCTCGGCGACGAGCTCATGCAGAACTCCGCCGCCGTCCGCATCCCCTTCAGTTTCGAATCCCTCGACGCACTCGTCGGCTACCGGGCCTTCGGACCCGTGCGCGTCTACGGCGGAGGCTCCGTCAATTTCCATTCCGACACGGAAACGCTCCCACGCCTTCAGCGACTGGGTATGAAGGACCGGGGGCGGATTCAGCTCGGTACGGACGCTGAGACCTATCCGTGGTACGAGGGGCGCCTCGGCTACGTGTTCGGTCTGGACTGGCAGAGCGCCGAGCGCACCGACTGGGCGAGCCAGCTCTCCGCCGCCGCGGGATTGTCGTTCCACAACCAGGTCTACGCGGCCCAATTGCGCGCCCGGTTCTTCTCCGGCCCGTCGCCCCTCGGCCAGTTCTTCCGAACCCATGAGACGTACTGGGGCGTGGACCTGGTCATCGAGATGTGAGTCAGGCGGGGGCGCGGGCGCACCCGTTGGCGAAGGCGGAGACTCCGGGCGGTGTCGGGCGAAGGCAAACACCGCCGGCGGAAGCAGACCTCTCGGGCGGAGGCTACCCATCGGGCGGCGGGATCCGGGAACGGGTTTCGCGTGTAGCAGTGCGCCGAGCCGGCCTCTGGCCGGCGCTTCCCCGGCCATCCCAGGAGCGTATTCCGATGCACCGATCCATCGAAGCCATGTTGCAGGAGTCCGCGGAGAGCGGTCGTCCCCTGCCCCGCGTGATCCAGGACGCGGAGGTGGAGGAGAGCGGCCGGCCGCCGGAGGAGATCCGGGCCCGTATCCGGAAGACCCTCTCGGTCATGCGCTCGGCCATCGACGAGGGGTTGAAGGGAGAGGTGCGGTCGCCGTCGGGGTTGACGGGTGGGCGGGCGGCGCGGTTGTGGCGCGACGGGCCTCGCCTGCTGGGCCCGGACGTGACGGCGTTGCTGTCCCGGGCCATCGCGACCCTGGAGCTCAATGCCGCCATGGGCCTTATCGTAGCGGCGCCCACGGCGGGTGCCGCAGGCGTACTGCCGGCCATCCTGGTCACCATGGGCGAGACGCTGGAGGCAGACGAGGAACGGCTGGTGGACGCCATGCTGGTGGCGGGCGGCGTGGGGGGCGTGATCGCGCACCGGGCTTCGCTGGCCGGGGCCCAGGGCGGCTGCCAGGCGGAGACCGGCTCCGCGGCGGCGATGGGCGCCGCAGCCGTTTGCTGGCTGGGCGGCGGCACGAACGATCAGGTGGCCACGTCGGTGGCTCTGGCGCTTCAGGGCATGCTCGGCCTTATCTGCGATCCCATCGGCGGGTTGGTGGAGATCCCGTGCATCTACCGGAACGCCTCGGCGGCCATGCAGGCCATCGCCGCCGCCGAGATGGCGCTGGCCGGTCTGGACTTCCCCGTCACAGCCGACGAGGTCATCGACGTCATGGGTGAGGTGGGGCGGCGGATGCCGGTTGCGTACCGGGAGACGGCCCAGGGCGGCCTGGCCGCCACCCCGTCCGCGCGGCGGCTGGTCCAGATCCAGCCGGCCCGCCAGCCGACGGGCATCAGCGCCTAGGAGGCCCCATGGTTTCCCTTTTCGACATCCTGGGCCCCGTCATGGTGGGCCCATCGTCCTCCCACACGGCCGGCGCATGCCGGCTGGGACTCATGGCCCGCGCCATCCTCGGTGCCACCCCCGACCATGCCACCATCCGGCTGCACGGCTCGTTCGCCGCCACGGGCGACGGGCACGGCACCAAGCGCGCCATCGTGGGCGGCCTGTTGGGCATCCGGCCCGACGACCTGCGGCTACGCCAAGCGTTCGAGGAGGCCGAAACCGCCGGGCTGGAGGTCCGGTTCGAAACCGTAGACCTGGGCGACGACGCCCACCCCAACAGCGTCGTATTCGACGTGGCGCGGGGCGACGAGCACGTGACGCTGCGGGGCGCATCCGTGGGCGGCGGCAGCATCCAGGTGAGCGAGATCGACGGTTTCCCCGTCGATCTGGGCGGCGACTATCACACCCTGGTCCTCCTGGCCCGCGACCAGCCCGGCACCATCAGCGCCATCTCCGGCGTCTTCGCCCAGGATGGGTTGAACCTCGCCACCATGCGCGTGGACCGGACCGGCCGCCACAAGGACGCACTCATGACGCTGGAGGTGGACGGCCCCGTGTCGGACGCCACCCTGGAGAGGATCCGGGCCTTCCCCTGGCTGCGCTGGGCCCGGGCCATCGCGCCCGTGTAGAAGCAGGCGGCACGCGCGGACCGGGGCACGCGCGGACGGCACGCGCGGACGGCACGCGCGGACGGTGCACCAGTCGCCAGTCTTGACCCACGGGGCTATCCGAACGGCCCACGGTGTAGACGGAAGCCGCGGCACCCACGAGGCCCATTGGCACTCCACGACGTTGCGCACACGCCCGTGAGTCCGCGTGAAAAGGCCAAGGGCGCCTCTGTCGCTGGAGCTCGGCCTACTCCTATCGGCTCGATCGATCGCGGGACAGAGCCATGCGTGGTTGGGTCAGAACTGGCGACTGGTGCACCGTCCGCGATTCGCCGCCCCGTCCGCGATTCGCCCGTCCGCGATTCGCCGGCCGTCCGCCGCCGTCCGCGATTCCGTCCGCGATTCGTCCGCCGTTCACCGGGGAATGACCGGCAGCGTCACGTACGACGGGTGCTCGGCGTCGTGGTAGATGCGCTGGTGCGCCGACACGTAGTTCGTGTCCCGCTCATTGTCGCCGCCGGTGTTCAGGTTGCGATCGTACTTGGGGAACGCGGCCGACTCCACCGTGACCCTTAGCCGGTGGCCGGGCTTCAGGACCAGGGCCGTGAACCAGAGGTCGATGTCGTAGCGGTAGATGCGGCCCGGCGTGAGCAGGGACGGCTTGTCGAAGCCGTTGCGGAAGCGGGCCCGGGCGATGCCGTCCTGGATGCGGAGCGCACGGCCATCCGGCCACACGTCCAGGATCATGACGTGCCAGTCGGTGTCCCGGGCGTCCGTGGCCGCCCACAACGTGGCGGACATGGGACCGGTGATCTCCGTCGCCTTCTCCAGGGCCGGCGTGGTGAAGACCAGCATGTCCGGCCGGCCCGCCTCAACGCCTGCGTAGTCCTCGTTGATGTTGAGCTCCAACTCCCGGGCATCCACCAGGTAGGGCGTCGGGTCGCCGGGATCGTAGGTGAAGGTGTCCGCGGGCTCGGAAGCGGGCGCCGTCGTGCTCAGGACGCCGTCCCCCGCCGACGTGTTGGCGTGGCCGTCCGAATGAAGGTAGTACTTCGTCCACTGCGTGCGGGCCAGCGGCCACTCCTTTTCCTGGCGCCAGGTGTTGTCGCCCATGATGAACAGCTCGAGGGGCGTTTCCTTGTCCACGCCGTTGTCGATGCCCTTCAAGTAGTGGTCGAACCAGCGCAGCTGGAGGGCCCGGTGGTCGATGCGCGCCTCGGTGCCGAAATCGCCGTTCACGTAGTCGATGCCCTTGTGGGCCCCCGGGTCGATGACCAGGCGCTGGAAGGGATGGTGCGGCAGCGTGTCCAGCCCGACGTAGTTGCGGATGGTGCCCCGGGCGTCGTCGTACCAGCCGGAAATGCCAAGCACCGGGACTCGCACGTTCCCCAGGTGGTTCTCGATGCCCAGGTTCCGCCAGTACGCATCGAGCTTCTGGTGATCGAACCAATCGTTCCAGAATTGGCGCCGCGGGCAACCGGCGCGCTGCGCGCTCTCGATCACCGGCAGTGTCCGGAACGCGCTCACCAGGTCCAGGTTGCTCATGTCCGAGAGCGTTTCCTTGACCGCCGTGAAGCAGAGCCAGGGCACGATGGTGGGCGAGAACACCATGTCGATGTAGGGCACCAGGCGGATGGGGTCCGCTGTAGCCACGACGGGCGCGATGGTCGCCAGGTGCGGCGGCGCCGCGATGGCGGCGTACCACGCGTACAGTCCCGGGTTCGAGCGCCCGATCATGCCCACCTTGCCGTTGCTGCCCGGCAACGACGCCGCCCATTCCACCGCGTCGTAGCCGTCGCTCTCCTGCATGGCGTTCATGTCCAGCACTCCGCCGGACCCGCCACGTCCGCGCACGTCCTGCTTCACGTAAATGTACCCGCGCGCCGCCCAGAACACCGCGTTGGCCGTGTCCCAGCGCAGGTACGGCGTGCGCTCCATCACCACCCCGAACGGGCCGGGTCCCACCGGCCTGCCCACGAAGCTCATGAGCACCGTCCCGTCCCGGGCGTGCATAGGCACGGCCGGGTCGATGGTCACCGCGTACGCGGAGTCGGACACGGGTCCGCTCCACAACGCGAAGTAGGGTTCGAACACGGCCGGGGAGCTGCGCCGCACCAACCACACGCGGTCGATGGGCGTCGTACCGCGGTAGAAGCGGCCGGCGACGGTGTCGCCGTGGGCCACCGCGCGGATGGATGCGCCGCTGGCGAGGTCCACGATCACCGAGTCGCCCGCCGTGCGCACCCCCGAAACCGTCTCCAGCGTGGTCCCCAGACGACGCTTGAGCCACGCCCCCTTCGCGTCCGCACCCTCGAAGTGAGCGAAGCCGAATCGGCGGCGCGCCTCGAACCCTCCGCTCGGCTCGGCACCCAGCATGACGTAGTAGTCCCAGTCCCCGCGCAATGCCGCCCCACCCCCGGCCCCGGCCCCGGTCCCGCACGCGGACACACCGCCGAGAAGGAACGCGACGAACAGGCCCGGCACAGCCAGCAGACCGGCAACGGAACGGGACGGCGGAAGGACCTTTGGCGAGGACTTGCTCACGGACGCCTCCTCGACTGCGTGGAAGGTGGAACCGGCAGACGCGAGAATGTACGGAGGCCGGACCGGAAAGGCCATCAGACTACCGGCAGGGCTCTGGGTCCCCCGCGCCAGCGACGCCCTGAACCCCGGAACGGGCCCACGATGAAGCCCCGCTCGATCGGTGTCGGGCGGGGCTTCTCACGTTGCGGCCAGTCGAGCCGTCAGACGATCTCGATGTCGTACCCGATCCGCCAGTTGCTCATGTTCTCCGGGTCCGTTTCCTTGCCCCCCTCGTCCCCGGGCGAGTACTTGCCCACCCACTGGTCCACCGGCCCCTCGAACTCCCTGCGGTATGTCTCCAGGTGGTCATTGGGGGTCATCATGTCCAGCTCCTCGCCGAACAGCTCCACCACCAGGTGGTCCTTGACCTCGCCCTCGAACAGCACCTTGTCCAGCTTGTTCAGCCGATTCCACGACGGATGGTCCGAGATCGAGTAGTACCCTTCTTCCGGAAACTGCACCTCTTTCACGACATCGCCGTTCCGGCTCGACACTCGCGACCGGAACCGGAATTCGCCCTTCTCATCGTACGCCGGTTCCAGGTTGTCCAGGATCTGGAGCCACCGCAACGTCACCCGGATTCGCTTGCCTTCCGCCATGGAGATCTCCCGCTGTGTGATGAATTGTAGGGTCGTGCCGATGACGGCCGACGGCGCAGGACTCGAAATCCCGTTTCCTGTCTTTTCTCTGGATCGGGGCCAGGACACCGCATCGCGACAGCCTGGCAGGGACTGCGAAAAAACCTCGATGCTGCAACAAGTAGCTCTCCCCGGCCTTGCGTGTCAAGGCCGGCCAGTGGGCGCTCACGGTTTGGATCCACCAGGCGCGCCCACGTCCGCCCGCACCGGTGGCGCTTTTCCCCATCCGAAGGAATAGCGAAAGTGTTGTGCTCTGCTTCCCATGTGCGCAGACTTCGGGCCGAGTGCCTTCCCCGTTTCGCGCTCGCGTCGAACGTCCCCAACATCCGACGCATCTCCGCCCATTAGGGCCTTCCTGACGCCGTCCACCAGGGAGTGAGCATGGCGACCCTCACACTGCATCCCCAGATCCAGATCGAGCTCGCGACGGAAGCCGCCAACCCGACGCTGCGGTGGTCGGACAGCCAGCTGGAAGTGAAGCTGGAGCGCACGGACGAGCACACATGGCATGGCTCCGCGGCGATCCCGTCGGGAGCCCGGTCCGTCCCATTCGTGCTCGACGTCGGGGAACCGGTGGACTGGTCCCTGACGTTTCGCCGCGGGGACGAGCCCCTCCTCCAGCTGGACAATTCGGGAGCGAACAGCCCGGCCCGCGTTGCGGGCACCCTTCGTCCCGACGTGGCGGCGGAGTCCGAGAGCCGCGGGAAACACGCGCACAAGCTCTTCAACCAGACCCCGTACCGGCTGTCCATCGACCTGAAGGACGGAGGACCGGGAGGGCTCCAGATCGCACCGTGGTCGGAACGTGAGATCGACGCCGGTCAATGGGCTCGCCTGGACCTGGACCCGTGGCTGTCCCGGGGGCTCATGCGGGCCCACGAGCTGGTGAGGGGAAAGGAATTGATCGCGTCGCACGCGGCGCTGGGCGGGGTCCTCGGGGTGCCCTTCTGGGCCGTGGTGATCGCCCTCGTGTGGGGCGCCGTGGGCACGCTTCCGCAGAGTTACTGGACGTGGGCTGTGATCGTGATGATCGTGGCCATTGTCTTCTCGCTCTTCGTGCTGTTGAAAGAGACGGGCCGGATCGACGTCGTGCTGCGATTGCTGCGACGCATGGCCGCGGCGGTCAAGAGCACCTTCAACTTCTTCGTCACTCTGGCCATCGCCTTCGGCATCCCCGCGATGGTCATCATCCGACAAGACACGTTCGCCCAGGCGGAATCCATCGGCCGGCTGCTGCAGCTCGTGCTCATCGGCACGCTCTCGGCCATGCCCGCGCTGCTCTACTACCTCTTTGATCGCCGCAAACTCTCGGGCCTCCGACAACGCTTCTTCCAGTCCATGGTGAAACTGGACCCGGACCTCCGGACTCTCGACGATGCCCAGCGCGTCCATGGGCTCCGGGCCGAGCAGACGCTGGGGCCCCCGCGCGAGGAGTCGTGGAGACCCCTCGCGCAGGGGACCCGGCACCTGGTCATCATGGTGGCCACGCTCGTCTGCACGGCCGGCTGGCTGTTGACCCTGAACCCGGTCGGCGTCGACCCGGCCGCCGGCGGCGCGCCGCGACTCGTCGACTACGTCCAGCCCGTGAAGGACCCCTTCGTGTTCGCCTTTCTGGGCGGCTACGCATTCGGGCTCTGGATGCTTCTGCGGCGCTATTTCCGCTCCGACCTCAAGCCCGAGGCGTACGGCCATCTGGTGACACGCATCGTGGGGGCCGTGGTCATCACCTGGGCGGTCGCGCAGGTGGCCGGCGTGTTCGGTGGAGCACAAACAGAGACCGCGGGAGCAGCCGGCGGAAGCAACGTGTTCCTCGGGTTCGCGTTCATGATCGGCTGGATGCCGGAAACGGGGCTGCTGTTCCTGAAGGAAGTGCTGCAGAAGCGCTTCGCCGGCAAGGTGTTGACCGACTTCCAGCAGCGGCTGCCTCTCCAGCGCCTGGAAGGCATCGACCTCTACAACCGTGCCCGCCTCATGGACGAGGGCATCGAAAACATCGAAAACGTGGCGCATTGCGACCTCGTCGACCTCATGCTCCAGACCCGCATCCCGCTCGAAACCCTCCTGGACTGGATCGACCAGTCCGTGTTGATCCTCCATGTCGGCGGGGAGGAAGCGAACAGCAAGCAGCTCGACGTGCTGCGAGACCACGGCATCCGCACGGCCACGGACCTCATGGCCTCGTTCGAGGCCGCCCGCAAGCGCGACCGGGGCGCCGAGCTGCTCGTGGATCTTCCCGATGGAACCCAGGCCCTCGTGCAGGTACCGAACGGCGGCCACGACAGGACGGGCGCCTTCCTGTCCCTGCTGGGCAGCCAGCCGGACGGCCCGCCGCGGATCCAGGTCATCATGGACGCCATTCGCGACGACCCGTGGATGCGGGTCCTCGAGCGCGCTCGCATGCCCAGCCCCACCACCGTCGTTTCGGCCAGCATGCTCTCCGCCTGGGACCAGGGCGAACGGTCTTTCCTCCATGCCATCGCGGAGATCGAGAGGAGCCAGAAGCCGCGGCCACAGGTAACCGCCGTGGTCTCCCGCTCCGTCGAAAACCTGGAGCGGAACGCCGCGCCCGCCCAATAGCAAAGGCGGATCCGCGCGCCGGACGGGCCTATCCAGAGAAGCCACAACGGGGTCCCGCGATCTCGATCGATCGCGGGACCCCGTCTCTCATCATGGGCGCTGACGGACTCGAACCGCCGACCTCCTGCTTGTAAGGCAGGCGCTCTCACCAGCTGAGCTAAGCGCCCCCGACAACCGACGGAGTGCAAGTTAACGGCACCACGGGCCCGGTAACAGGTCCGGCGTGGGGGTCCCGCCCGGTGCGCAAGCGTACCGGAGCGCGGGACGGCATGGGTCCGCGCGGCGATGCGGGAACGGGGCCTGGCTAGCGGATGATGCCCAGGGGGAACAGCACGACGTAGCCCAGCACGAGCAGCAGCGGTGCCGCGACGATGGAGCCGCGGGACAGCAGCACGTAGCCGAGGATGATGGACAGCAGCCCCGCCCCCATGAGCAGGTAGTTGATGCGGGACAGCCGGAGCGAGTTCCCCGCGGGCGTCGGCTTGTTTCGTAGGGTCTTTGGCATGCGCCAATCTACTGGTCCGGCCGTTCCGGTTCAACCGGGCCGGGTGGCCGTTCATCCGGGGCCGGCGTCCCCTGCCCCGGTGTCCCGGGAAACGCCGGCGTGTCGTCGTCCTGAAGCCAGAATGCGGGCTCGTCGGGCGGCTCGGTAGCCCGCAGGCGCTCGAGCTTCGCCCGGTCCCGCCGTCTCCGCAGGAAGAACAGTGCCAGGACGAACACGCCGCCGAAGGCCCAGAAGATCAGCGAGTGGGCCAGGAAGAGCGGCCAGGCGTAGCGGGTCTTCACCTGTCGGATCCAGTGGTCCTCGAACTGGCCCAGGGTAAGGCCGTAGGTGCTGCGCAGGGCCTGGTCGAACGACGCGCTGCTGCGCCAGCGGCGCAGCAGCACGGTGAGGCCCCGCTCTCCGGACAGGCTGGCCAGGTACTCGAACGCGCTGGTGGACAGCAGGTAGGCGATGCGGGCGTTCGCCTCGCCCGCAGGCCAGTTCAGTGTCAGCGAGTCCAGCGGCGGCGTGCGCTGGAACAGAAACGCCAGCCGTAGCTGCCAGACGGCGCCGTAGTCCCATTCCCCGGCGGCCCAACGCGCGTACCCCTCGTCGACCCAACGGGGCACGCGCGCCGGAGCCACGTACCGATGGAGCGCCACGTGCGCCAGCTCGTGGCGCAATGTCACGTACAGGTCGGCGTTCGACATGCGGTTCCAGGCGTACGTGGGCAGCACCACCAGGGCCCGGGTGGGCTCCGCGATGCCGGCGGCCCATTCGGGCACGCCGTTGCCCGTAATGGAGTCCCAGATCGCCTGGCTGGGTGCAAGGACGATGCGTACCGTGTCCGCCCCGGGCAGCGCGTCGGCCGGAAGGCCAGGCAGAGGCGTCTGCCCCAGCGCGCGCTCCAGGATGCGCCTCGCCAGGCGTTCCTGCTGGGGCCAGTAGATCACGCGGTAGGGGCCGGCGGCCGCGACGCGGGGCAGTTCCGTCTGGGGCGAGCCCGGACTCATCGTTGCCGCCGCGGCCGGCGCCGCGAGGGCGAGGGCGAGGCATGCCGCGCGGAAAGCGCGAAGCCGCGCGCCTCGGCGACGCATCAGTCTTCCTCGGCTTCGCCAGCCAGCGCCCGCATCTCGTCGTCGGCCAGGAGGTCGTCGGCGTCGAGCACGTCGTCTGTCGCGCTCGCCTGCACCGCCACCACCTCGTCCACCACCCCGCCGATCACCTGCCCCCGCACGGCCAGGGCCAGGATCCGGGCCTTCTCTCCCGGCTCCCGCGCCGACCCGCTCAGGCGGGCACGCAGGTCCAGGACGGGGACCACGACGCCGCGCGCTTCCACGACGCCCACCAGGAAGGACGGGGCGCCGGGCACCTCCCGCGGCGTTTCGTACGCCAACACCTCGTGCACCTGGTCGACGGACACGGCGAAGCGGCGCCGACCGGCACGGAAGACCACGACGGGGCCGGCCGCGTGTTCCGTGGTCATGGCCGGGCCGCCACGGGTTCGGGGCAACGGGCCCATTCCGCCAGCGCCGCGGGCATGTCGCCCAGCGGCAGGATGTGCCGGGCGTGGGGAGCGGCGGCCTTGGGCATGCCGTAGACGACGGACGTCGCTGCATCCTGGGCCATGGTCCAGCCGCCGGCGGCGTGAATGGCGCGCAGTCCCGCGGCGCCGTCACGCCCCATGCCGGTGAGCACGGCGCCGGCGGCGCGGGGTCCGAAGTGGCTGGCGACGGCCTTGAAGAGCACGTCCGCAGACGGGCGCACGCCCCAGACGGGCGCGCCGTCGTGCACGGCAAGGGCGACGCCCGAGGCCTCGCGCCTTAGCGACAGGTGGTGCCCACCCGGCGCGACGTAGACGTGTCCCCTGGCGAGGGGGGCACCATCGTGCGCTTCTTGCACGTGCATGCGGCTCATGCGTCCGAGCCGCTCCGCCAGGTGTGGCGTGAAGCTGCCCGGCATGTGCTGAACGACGAGGGTCGGCGGGAAGTCTTCGGGCAGGGCCGGAATCAGGTCGGAAAGGGCCCGGGGGCCGCCCGTGGACGCCGCCACGGCCAGCAGCCGGTTGCCCAGGCTGCCCGACGCCACCGGCTCGACGGGGGCCTCCCGTTCCCGCAGGCGGACCGGCAGGTTGGCGAGCCGGGCGACGGCCGCGGCGCGCAGTGCCGGGACCAGGCGCCGCGCCAGCGTCTCGGGCGGGTCGTCCTCGCCCGGCTTGCGCACGAAATCCACCGCACCCAGGTCCAGCGCCCGGAGCGTCGACTCCGCGTTCCGGGCCGCGTAGGCAGACAGCACCAGGACCGGGCGGGGCGCTTCGCTCATGATGTAGCCGAGCGCGTCCAGGCCGCCCAGCTCGGGCATCTCCAGGTCCAGCGTGACGATGTCCGGTTCCAGCACGTGGACGAGCCGGATGGCTTCGTACCCGTTGGCCGCTTCGCCGACGACGCGGAAACCGCCCGTGGCTTCCACCACGTCCCGGATGCGGGTCCGCATCAGCACACTGTCGTCCACGATGAGCACCCGAGGGCGCCCGTCCGTGACCCCGTGCCCTCCGCCGACGCTGCCCTCAGAGCTCGACATCGGGCTTCCCCACCGAGCGAACCAGCAGCCGGCCATCGGCGCCGTGCAGGTAGACGGAGCGCCCCGCCTGGCCACCCACGGCCTCGCCGCGCACGGGCACGGACAGCTCCGCGAGGACCCGGCGCGTCGCTTCGGCGTTTCGCGTGCCCAGGGCCCCGCCATTCAGCGAGAGCAACACCTCGAACATGCGGGCGCCGCCGGCCAGCCGGGCATAGATGCGCGCCGGGTCGGCGCCGGCCCGAACCATTTCGTCCAGGAGCAGGGGCAGTGCGGTGACAACGTAACGGCCGTCGGAGCCCCGGCGTCCCATCTGCGGGGGCTCGGGCAGGAGGGGATGAGCGAGGCCGGCCACGCCCGCTACGGGGTCGTAGAGCGCGGCCACCACGCAGGATCCCAGGCCTACCGCGGCGAGGACCAGTCCGTTGGTCGTGGTCGCCGTCTCACTCGCCCGGACGAAGATCTTCTGCTGCCTCATGCCCGCTGGTACACCCGCTCCCTGTTCCCGATCCGGCGGAACATCTCGCGCGACGGACCCAGCAGGGTTTCCGCCTGGCCCAGCACGAGATAGCCGCCAGGCACAAGCGCGTCGACGAACCGTGCCAGGATGGATTCCTGAAGCGTTCGCTCGAAATAGATCAACACGTTGCGGCACAGGATCAGATGCTGGCCGCCGGGGTAACCGTCCACCGCCAGGTCCAGGGTCCGAAAATCCACCTGTTTACGCAGCTCCGGGCGGACGGTCCAGGGTGGTCCGCCCTCGAACCAGCGTGCCCGCGACACCGCGTCCAGCTCCGCCAGCGCCTCCTCGCCGTACCGCCCCCGTCGCGCCCGCTCGAGGGCGCGGGTGTCGATGTCCGTGCCTACGATGGAGAACCGGTCCAGCGCCTGCGTGGTGCCCGCCTGCTCCGCCAGCACCATCGCCAGTGTGTACGTCTCCTCCCCCGCCGCCGCGCCCGCACTCCACACGTGGACGCTCGCGTCCAGCGCGAGCAGTGCCGGCACCACATCGCGGCGGAGGGCATCCCAGACATCCCGGTTGCGAAAGAACCGGCTCACGTTGATGGCCACCGCGTCCAGCAACCGCCCGTACTCTTCCGGATCGTCTACCAGCCGGCGGCCGTAGTCGGCGTACCGATTGATGCCCAGACGACGCATGCGCAGGCCGAGCCGCCGGCGGAAATAGCGTTCCTTGTAGCCGGCGCCGCTCAGGCCGAAACGGGCGCGGATGCCGTCCAGCAGCTCGCGCAGCTCCCGGGCATCGCGGGCCCCCAGCTCGCCTGTGGACAGTGGAAGCGACAGGCCGGTTTCCGGGGCCATGCCGTCAGCGGGCATGCTCCACGACTTCCAGGTTGTTGCGGACGACCTCGTTGGCGGGATTCAGCTCCAACGCCCGGCGCCAGAAGTGGGCCGCCTGCTCCCGGTCCATCTTCTTGTAGTGGATGTTGCCGAGGCGGGCCATGACATCGTCGCCCAGGTTGGGGTCGAGGTCCACGGCCCGGCTGTAGTGCTCCAGCGCCTCGTCGTGGAGCCCGCGCCGGTACGCGACATCGCCCTGGTCCTTGTGGCACTGGGGAAGTGCCGGGTCCTCCTCCGCCGCCTGCCGGTAGTGGTGATCCGCCCCGCCCACGTCGCCGCGCCGCTCACCCAGGACACCCGCCAACAGCAGCAGCGGCGCCGATGCCGGATGCGCGCCCAGCGCTTCTTCGGCCAGGGCCTCCGCGTCCTCCAGGCGCCCCCGCCGGGCAGCCACCAGCACCGCGCAGTGGTAGTACACCGGGGCCGGCAGAGCGTCCGGCTCCAGGCGTTCCCGGTACTCGTCCAGCTGTTGCTGGGCGGAGTTCAGGCGCCCCTCATCCATATACACACCGGACAACGCCAGCGACGTTTCGGGCCGGCCGGGCCGCAATTTTTCCGCTTCTTCCAGGACGAGCAGCGCATCGCCTGTACGCCCGAGGCGCCGGAGCGCATAGGCGAGGTTCATATACGGCCCGTAGCGGGGTCCGCTCTCCTCCAGCACCGCGCGCAGCCGGTGCACCGCCTCGGTGAAACGGCCTTCTCGCACGAAGACCATGCCCAGGTACGCCCGGGCGGCGGCGTCGTGCGGCGCCGCTTCCAGGACGCGGCGGAACTCGCGCGCCGCATCCTCCATCATGCCCGTACGGTAGAAGGCGATGCCCAGGTTGCGGGCCTCCTCCACGTCCGCGTCGCGCGTCTGCGCCTCACCACTCGCCCGGCGGCCGACACGGTACGCGAAACCGGCCTGGATCAGGCCGTACAGGGCCTGCCCGACGTCGAACTCCGCCAGCCCCGACCGCTCCGCGATCTCTTCCACCGTGTGCGTGCCGTCCAGCAGGGGGACCACCGCATCCTGGATGTCGGTCAGATCGACGCCGGCGCCCATCAGCCGGTCGCGCTCCACTTCGAAGATCAGGTCGAGGGAGGGGATCTTCTTCTCGATCACGCTCCATTCGTCCACCCGCCGGGCCCCTTCAAGCAACAGGCTTTCCGGGTTCAGAGAGACCAGCGTCTCGCCTTCCTCCGGCGCCTGGCCCGCTTCGAAGAAGAAGCTGCCCCGCGTCCACGTGAACAGGTAGTAGACGGCTTCCTCGATCTGGAGCCGGATGTAGTGCTGCAGCGTGGCGGTGTCGAGCAGGTCGTGTGACAACAGGATCTCGCCGAGCCGGCGGTCCGGGTCCCCGGCCTGCTCATCGATGCACGCGTCCAGCTTCGCCCGCTTCACGACGCGGTCCCGCACCAGCAGGTCCCCCAGCCGGTCCCGGCGGTTCACGATGGACGCGTACGTGATCCGCCCCCGGTCGAAGAAGATCTGGCCGAACCGTGTCCGGTCCGTCACGGACAAACACCCCGTCTTCTGTCCCATGGCCAGAAGCTGGCAGACATCCGCCAGGCTCGCTTCCTTCAGGCTGCCCTTGATGGCCATCGGCTACTCCATCCCCTCGATCAGCCAGTCCTCCGTGTACGGCCAGACCAACACAACCTTCTCCCGGCTCAGGTACCAGTCGCCCGTGCCACCCCGGTCCGCCCCCTCCTCCACCTCTTCCGGGTCCGTCACCGCTTCGCCCGGCCCACCCGCTTCTGCCGCGGCCGCGGCCGCACCGGACCCGTCTCCCTCCTCCGCCACATCGACGCCCTCATCGGACCGGTCTTCCAGCTCCGCCATGTCGGCTGTCGTGCCGGCAGCCGTTTCGAGCGCCGCCGCCACGTCCCCGGTGGATTCCCCGGCGGCTCCCGGCCCGATGTCGGACGCGGATCCCGCCGCGCCGTCTCCGTTCTCGGTCGCTTCCTTCGGCACAGGCTCCACCGCGGCGGCGGCATCCGCGGCGGCCCGGGGCGGCTGCTTACCCGTTTCCGCCTCCACCACCAGTCCGCTCTCCAGGCGCGAGCGCAGGCGCGCGTGCAGCTCGAGGGCCTGAGGCGGCACGGCGGCCGTGAACACCAGCTGGATGCCGGTCCGGTTCAATTCATCGAACAGGTGGAACAACTCTTCCTGCGACCGTTCCGTTCCGGCCAGCCGGTCCACGTCCACCAGGAACAGTGCCTGCGTGGCCCGGTACCGGGCCCGCCAGGCCTCGATGTGGTTCTTCTCCAGTCCCTCGATCAGCTCCCGGGAGAAGGCGTCCGCGCCCACGTAACCGACGCGCACCGATGGATCCAGCTCGCGCATCCGGTTGGCCATGGCCGCCGCCAGCGCCGCACGCGTCGCCTCCACCGGTCCGTGGACGTACAACGGGTTATACTTGACGCCCGGTTCCTCGGCCACCGCGACGGCCGCCCGCAGGGCGAGGTCGTCCTCCGCGAGCCCTACGTCCTCGAACGTCCCGGGCGGCGGCTCGGGCAGCGGCCGGGCCCGTTCCCGGACCTGGGCAAGCAACGCCTCCGCTTCCGACAGGCGGTCCGGGTCCCGGAGCACATCCATGCGCTCCAGCTCGGGCGCTTCCGGCTCCAACGCCCGGATCTCGCCTTCGATGGTCTCCAGCCGAGCCGCGTCCGCCTCGAACCGGCGCACCAGCTCTTCGACCCGCATGGGCGTGCTGGGCCCCGACAACAGCGCCTCCAGCCGGCGCGTGCGGTAGCCGGCACCCTCCCACCGCAGGATGGCGTCCGCGGCCTGGCGCTCCGCCTCCTCCACGACCTCCGTCACCGTGCCGGTGATCTCCGACAGGAACTCGCCGAACTCGTCGTGGCCCCGGCGAGTCGCCGCCGTGCCCAGCAACGTGCCCACCTCCGCCGCCGCGACCTGGCGCTGTTCCAGCTCCTGTACGGCGATCACCCGGTTCAGGGCGCCCTGGAGCTCGCGCACGTTGGAAAACGCAATGCGGGCCAGAGATTCCGCCACGCCGTCCGCAAGCTCGTGCTCACGCTCCCGGGCCTTGCGCCGCACGATGGCGATGCGCGTCTCGTAATCCGGCGCCGCCATGTCGATGATCAGGCCGCCGGAGAACCGGGACAGCAGGCGTTCGTCCAGGTTGTCCATCTCGTGCGGCGGCCGGTCGCTGGTAAGGATCACCTGGCCCCCGCGCGAAGACAGTGCGTCCCAGGCCCGCAGCAGCTCCTCCTGGATCTGGCGATGGCCCGCCAGGAACTGGACGTCGTCCAGCAGGAGCATGCCCGCATCGCGCAGCGACGTACGCAACGCGTCCCGCTCCCCCGCCTCCACGGACAGGCGCACCTCCTCCATCAGGTGCTCCAGCGTGTCGTAGATGGGCGTCAGGTCGTTGTGCAGGGTGGCGGCATGATGGCCAATTGCGGTGAGCAGGTGCGTCTTGCCCAGGCCCGATGCACTGTAGACGAACAGGGGGTTGTACGTCGTGCCCGGCGATTCCGCGACCCGGCGCGCGGCCGCGGCGGCCAGCCGGTTGGACGAGCCGACGACGAACGACTCGAACGTGAATCGGCGGTCGAGCTCCAGCGGGCTCATGGGACATCACCTCGGGAGCCGGCGGCGGCTCCGAAACGCTGCGACACGCTGCGCAGGACCAGCTCGCTGATGGTCCGCAGCGTGGGAAACACGCCTTCGCCCCGCGTGGCGACGCTCTGGTGCGAAGGGACATCACGGAAATTCAACATCTCTTCCATTTCCTGGACCGGCGTCGCGCCGGTCAGGTCCCGCTTGTTGTACTGGAGCACCGTCGGCATCTCGCGGATGTCGAAACCGTGCTCCAGGAGGTTCTCCTGGAGATTGCGCAGGCTCTCGACGTTGGCGTCCATGCGGCCCGGCGCGGAGTCGGCGACGAAGACGACGCCGTCGGAGCCGCGCAGCACGAGCTTGCGTGTGGCGTTGTAGTAGACCTGCCCCGGGACGGTATAGAGCTGGAGCCGCGTCCTGAAGCCGGAGATGTCCCCCAGGTCGAGGGGCAGAAAATCGAAGAACAGGGTGCGGTCCGTCTCGGTGGCCAGGGATACCATCTCGCCCTTCCGTCCCTGCGGCAGGACGCCATGGATGTACTGGAGATTGGTCGTCTTCCCAGAGCGGCCGGGGCCGTAGAAGACGATCTTGCAGGTGATCTCGCGGGTCGTGTAGTTGACCAGCGGCATCAACCCTCCGGCGGCTCCGAGAGCAGTCGTTCGATGCCCGCCTCCAGGTCCGCTTCGAAGCTCTCCGCATCGGAGAGATTCAGCGTTTCCTGGAAGGCAGGGATCGCGGCGATCATCTCACTGAAGCGATCGAAGAAGAGCTGCACCAGGCCCAGCGTCGACTCGTCGTCAAAGATGGTGACCAGGATCAGCTCTTCTGTCGGCGTCTGGAATGGAGCCAGGAAGAGCTGTCTGCGATGGCCCGCGTGATGGAGGTGGATCCAGCGGCCGGAACCGGTGAGCTCGGCCAGGGCGTGCGCAGAAGAGTGGGTCGCGGCCGCCAGCGCGGCGACGTTGGCCACGTCGTAGCTGCTCGTGAACCCATGCTGCGCGAGCACCTGGCCGGAGCGGTTCACCAGCACCGCGGTCCGCACCCGCGCCTCCCGCACGAACCAGCGCATGGGCTCCTGGATCTGTGTCCTCAGTTGGTCAACGTCTGCTCGCTTCATGCCAGCTCCTCCGCCACTTTCTGCGCCTGCACCCGGATCAGCCCGAGCTGCGCATCCGGTTCCGCCAGGACCACGACAAGCAGCACGTCGTTCCCGGCCACGACGACGTCGCCCCCGCCCGCTTCGAGCTGTACGGCAGCCAGTGCGCCGTAGCCCGCCGAGCGGATGGCCTGCACCGAACGCCGGAACAGCGCGCTCGCGAACGCCGCGATCGCCGGCCCGGGCACGCCCGTGGCCAGCTCGGCCGTCACCGCGACGCCCGCCTGCGTGTCCACCACCATGGCACCCCGGACACCCGGGATGTGGCTCAGGTCCGAAGTGGCTCGTTCGACGTCGTTCATGCCTGCTCCAGGAAAGCGCGGGCCAGCGCCGTAGCGCGTCGGGCCATGCGCAGGACCCAGCCCGCGGGAGCGCCCTTGCGGGCCAGCAGCAGCACCGCGGTGTCCTCGGCCAGCGGCGTGACGTGAACCATCACCTGGTCGCTCTCCAGGAGCAACCCGCCCCAGTCTCCGATGCCCAGGTGTCTGGAGGCGCGTCGCGCCTCCGTGAGCGCCCCACCCAGCACAGCCCCCAGCATCTCCGCCCGGCGCGCTTCGCCTTCCAGGTCGCCCGCCAGGACGAGACCCTGCGCGTCCAGGAGCAATGCCCCGAGGTACGGCGTATCACCCGACAACGACGCAAAGACCTGGCGCGGGTCCCGACCCGCTTCTACCGGCACGGCCGCAGGCGCGACGGCTTCGGCGGCCCGGTCCCGGGCCAGACGCAACGCATCCTGCACCGGCATGTCGTCGGGACGTGCGGCGGCGGCCCGTTCCAGGTGGTTCAGGGCATCCTCGAACGCCCCTCGCTCCAGATCCAGGAATCCAACTCCACGGTGGCCTTCGAAGTTGCCCGGGTCCAGGCGCAGGGCCGTGGCCCACTCATCGCGCGCACCCTCCCGGTCTCCCGCCTCGAGGTACAGGAGCGCCAGGACAGTGTGGCCATCCACGTGTGCAGGATTGTTCTCCAGGCCGCGCAGGCAGACGCGCAGGGCCGCATCGCGCCGGCCCTGGCGGCGGTACGTGCGAGCCAGCGGCACGAAGGCGGGCGACCCGGGATCACGGGCCACCTCGTCGCTCCACAGCTGAACATCGGCCGTCTGTCTCATCCGCTTGTCCGGATCCTGTCCATCACGTTGTTCAACGTCCGGATCGCGTCCAGCGCTTCCTTCACGCTGGCCGCAGGCCCGGTTCCAGGTGACAGGCGCAGGAAGTTGTGCCAGGCGCGCTCCGCCCGGGCCAGCTCCCCGACGCGGACCGCCGCGATGCCGAGGTGATAATGAGCCTGCGCCGACAGCGGGTCGAGGCCAACGGCACGCTCGAACGCCTCGGCAGCGCCACGCATGCGTCCCTGCGCCGCCAGGGCGCGTCCCGCAAGCAGCGGCAACTCCGCGCGCTGCGGATACGCCTGTTCCAGCTCCTCCACCGCCCGTTCCACTTCATCGGGCGCAGCCGGCAGCCGGTCCTCCAGCTCGATGAGGCGGCTCTCCAATTCCTTCTCCGGCACGTGTACCGGCCGGTCCTCGACGCGCACGATGTCCATGCTGGCGAGCCCGTAAACGATCTTCGCCACATCGAAGCTGCTCTTGCCGACATCGGCCGCGATCCTTCGCAGGTCGCGCGACCCGTCGATCTCGCCCAGTACTTCCCATTCGTCGGGCCGCAGGTTCAGCGGTGCGGCCGAGACGCCGTCGATGGGAGCGAGGGAGGGCACGCAGTCGGGATGCGGCACGCGCGATTCCAGCCGTGCCCACTCGTCGATGCGGCGCGCCCCCTCCATGAGCAGCGACTCGATCCGTACTTCCACCCGCGGAATCGACCGCGCCACCTCGTCCGTTTCGACGAAGTGGAAGTACCCCTCATCCCAGCCCATCAGGTCGAAGATGGTTTCTTCGATCTGGAATCGGAGATGGCGCACCAGCTCCTCTTCCCCCACGCTGCCCTGCTCCACCAGAATGCCGCCCAGCCGGTGGCCGGGCCGGTTCCGTTGCAGATCGAGGGCCCGGGCCAGCTCCCGCTCCGTCACCTTCCCGGCCTGGAGCAGCTGCTGCCCCAGCAAGCGAATCGAACGCCGCCGGCTCGCGAACACGGCGACACCGCGGTCGAAGTGAACGATGGCCTCGTCGTTCAGGCGCTCCGAACGAACCGTGAGCGCGCCCGTCTTGCCGGCCAGTTCCAGAAGCTGGAGGACGTCCTGGATGCCGAGCTCCTTGAGCGGTCCCTCGATCGGCATGTCAGTCGTCCACCGTCTCGGCGTCCGTGATGCCCGCGAGGGCCGCGAGGGCGCCCGCGTGGTCCGGGTCGATACGCAGCACCCGGCGCAGCGCCACTGCGGCCTGCGCACGACGGCCCGTCTCGTACAAGAGCACGCCCAGCCGGGTCAGGCCGTCCAGGTGGTACGGATCCACGCCCAGCAGATCCACCAACGTCCGGACCGCACTCTCGCGGTCCCCCTGTCGCCGGTACGCTTCCGCCAGTGGCAACGCGGCGGCCCCGTACCCCGGCAGCACGTCCAGAGCGGCCCGGTACTGCTCCACCGCCTCGTCCTCCCGTTCCTTGCGCACGAGCAGGTTGCCCAGCGCCACCCGTGCGGCGACGGCGCCGTCGTCATCGTCCAGTGCCCGGCGCAGGGCCCGCTCCGCCTGCTCGTCCCGCCTCGCGCCCGCGTACGCCAGGCCCAGCTCCGTCATGGTGGCCGCATCGGCGGCTCCGGTCCCCACCAACGCCTCCAGCGCCTCGGCCGCTTCTTCGTACCGGCTGAGGGCCGACAGCGCCCGCGCGCGAATCCGCCGTGATTCTCCGTCCCCCGGCATCAACGCCATGGCGCGGTTGGCCGCGTCCAGGGCGTCCGTCGCGTGGCCCAACATCAGCGCCGCGCGCGCGCGGCCGCGCCACGCCCGCCCACCGATCCCACCCGTTGAAGTATCGGCCACATCGCCGAACCTCTCCAGCGCTTCTCCGGGCAGGCCGCGGCGGAGGAAGATCTCCGCCTGGAGCAGCGGCCATTCTGGGTTGTCGTCCCCCGCCACGGCCGCCGCGCGCACGGCGTCCGACGCGCGGTCCAGCTGCCCCCGCACCAGTGCTTCCTTCGCCTCCTCCAGAGGATCGCCACCCGGCGGCTCCGCTTCCAGCCCCGCGAACGCCCGCGACAGCTCGCTCTGCTCCGGTTCGAAACGGTCCACGGCCTGCCCGGCCCGCACCGCCGTCGGCGCGTCCAGCTCCGGCGCCAGCACCGTGCCCTCTTCGAACTGGACGTCGATGAGCAGCCGGAACCGTGGCGCCGGGAAGAATGGATCCAGCTCGAGCGCCCGCTTCGTCTCCGCGAGAGCGCCGGGGTAGTCGCCCAGGGCCGACAGGGCGAAGGCCAGCTGGTAGCGGCTCTCCGCCGCCTTCGGGTCCAGCTCCACGGCCCTCACCAGCGCCGCTTTCGCTTTCTCCGCGCTGCCGTTTTCCAGCAGTGCCACGCCCAGACCCGTCCAGGCGCCCGCCGACTCCGGTTCGTGCTCCACCGCTTCGCGGTACGTCTTCACCGACTCCGCGCCGCGCCCCTGCTGGCTCAACAGCAGGCCGAGGTTGCGCCAGACATCCGCCGGCGCCCGCTTGGCCGCCATGGCCCGGTGAAGGGCGGCAGCAGCCCCATCCGCATCGCCCAGATGCGCCAGAGCCACGCCGAGATTGTTGTGCGCCAGGACGTAGGCCTGGTCCAGCTCGAGGGAGCGCCGATAGTACGCCGCGGCCTCGTCGGCCGCGCCCATCTGATGGGCGGCCACACCTCGCTCGTTCCATAGCTTCGGGCTGTCCGGCCGGTCCGCGGTGAGCGCATCATACAGCGTGGCCGCCTGCTCGCTGTCCCCTGTGAGCAGGTACTGCTCCGCCTGGGCTTGCCGCACCAACCCCTCGTCCTCACCCCGCTCCATGGCCAGGCCGAACTCTCGCATCGCTTCGTCGTACAGGCCCCGCTGCCGGAACGCCAGCCCCAGGTTGTAATGCGCCAGCGCCCCGGCGACGGGCATGGGTCGCGCCCGATCGCCCACCAGCTCGTCGTAACGGTCCGCGCTGTAGCGGTCCAGCGACAGGTTGCGTTCTGCCTTCAAGATGCTGGGGTTCAGCTCCGCGGCCCGCTGGCCGGCCGCTTCCGCAAGCTCGCTCCGCCCCAGGTCGCCGTACACGAACGCAAGAAGGTGATGCGCCGCCGCGTTCTCCGGCTCCAGCGCCACCGCCCGTTCCAGGGCCTCCAACGCCTCCTCATGCAGGCCGCGGGTGAACAACAGCTCACCGGTCTGGAACTGGACGCGGGCGTTGTCCGGATCCAGCTCCGCGGCGCGACGCAGGACCTCGAGCCCGTCGTCCAACTCGCCGCGTTCCGCCTCGGCCCGCGCCAGGGCCAGGTGCAGGTCCAGACGCGTGGGCCAGCGACGCAGCATGCTGCGCCACTGGTCCACGGCGGCGGCGGCGTCGCCGCCGTACAGGTAGGTGCGGGCCAGCTCATCGCCCGCTTCGAAGTCACTGGGACTGCGGTCGAGGCGCGTGCGCAGACCCGCCACACGTCGCTCGAAATAGCCGGTGTGGAAGTAGGCGATCTCCACATTGCGCCGCGCTACCTGCATGCGCGGGTCCAGCTCGAGAGCCCGCTCGAACGCCGCTACCGCCTCCTCGATGAGGCCCTTCTGGTAATAGACGACGCCCAGGTTGTTGTGGGCGCCCGCGTCCTGGTGAGGGATCCGGCGGCTGAGGCCACGCAGGATCTGCCGGTCGCGTTCCGAGCGGGGATTCACGCTCGGGGACGGGGCATTCGTGGAACCGCCGGCTTCCTCGGCTGTCTCCGAAGCAAGCGTGGCGCCCGCGGCCGCGTCGGCAGCGGACGGCGACGGGCGGTCGTCGCCCCGCGACACCGCCGCCCCGTTCGTCATGCCAGTCGAATCGCCTGCAGGATGCGCTCGAGCGATCCGGCAGCCGGCAGCATGAGGAAATAGCCGCGGAAGGGGTCTCCCTGCCCGTCCATACGCAGGCAGGTCTCGATGCACAGCACGCTTTCGGTGTCGGCGAAATCGAGATGCGTGGACTGGAGCACCGCACCCGCCATGTCCAGTGCCAGGTCGGGGACGGAAGGCAGAAGCACCATCCCCAGGAAGTCGGACAGCGCCGTCAGGTAGGCACCCGCCAGCATGTTGCCCACTTCCTTGAGGGCGGACCGTTCCATCTCGCCGAAACCGTCCGGGAATTCGAGGCCCTCGGTGCGAAGGAGGATCTCCGTGACCCGACGCGCCGTACCGGCCGGCAGGATGATGACCGTACGCGCCTTCGCGTCGCCAAATACCTGCATGGCCACGGCGCCCACGGACTCACCCGGATCGCCGGTCAGCTCGCTGACGTCTTCCACGTTCACGAACTGCACTTCCGGCACGTCGATCATGATCCGCCGGTCCGTCAGCTGCGAAAGGGCCGTGGCCGCGTGGCCGGCACCGATGTTCGCGACTTCTCGCAGACCGTCCAGCTGCAAGACTCCCAGCTCATTCGCCTTCATGACATCTCCCGCTCAAGCCGCCGCGGGGTCCAGCACCAGCGCCGGTCGACCATCGGCACGCAGCGTCGCGGCCGATACCAGCGGGTGCGCCTCCCGCGGCACATCGAATTCCTTCACGACGATCCGTTCATGCCCCAACAGCGCGTCCACCAGCAGTGCGGACCGTCGGCCCGCCACATCCACGAGCACGGCCGCCCCCGCCGTCGCCCCGGCCGGCAGACCCAACAGCGTTCCCAGGTCCGAGGCGGGGTACGCCTCTCCGCGGAACCGGATCCCGCGCCTCCGCCCGTCCAGCTCCCGCACTTCCGTCACGTGGGTCAGCGGGATCGCGAAGCGCTCTCCCCCCACCGCCACCCACACCGCATCCGCAAGCGCCAGCGTCACGGGCAACCGCATCTCGAACGTGGTCCCGCGCCCGGACTCCGTCTCCATGGTGAGCGCCCCACCCACGCCCCGGACCCGGCTCGCCACGACGTCCAAACCCACGCCCCTGCCCGATAGCTCCGACACCTTCGCCGCGGCCGAGAAGCCGGGACGGCTCAGCATCGCCAGCAGTTCAGCCGGAGTCCACGCCGCTGCTTCCGCCTCCGTGGCCAGCCCCGAAGCCACCGCCCGCCGGCGCACTGCCGCCACGTCCACGCCCCGCCCGTCGTCGGCGACCGTGATCAGAACCCCGCCCCGGTCCCGCCGCGCCCGCAGCCACAGCCGCCCCCGCACGGGCTTGCCCGCCGCCTTGCGCTCTTCCACCGATTCCAATCCGTGGTCCACCGCGTTCCGCAGCAGGTGCACCAACGGCTCCGCGAGCCCCTCGAGGATCGCACGGTCCAGCTCGATCTCCCGCCCTTCCACCCGCAGGTCGACGGACTTCCCGACCTTGCGCGCCGCATCCCGCACCAGACGCGGGAAACGGCCAAACACGTCGCCCACGGGCACCAGGCGCACGGCAAGGGCCGTCGTCTGCAGCTCCGCCAACAATCGCCTCATGCGGTCCAGGGCGTCCCCCGCGCCGGCACCCGCGTGGAACGCCCGCTCCAGCTCGCCGTGAAGAGCCGTCAGCTCTCCCACCGCGTCCGCCAGCGCCGCCACATGTCGCCGCTCCACCCGAACGAAATGCTGAATAGCCGCAGACCGCTCCGCCGGCTCCGAGCCCGCCTCCACCAGCTCCACCACCACCGTCTCCACCTCACCCGCCGCCCGGATGGCCGATTCCAGCGACGGCGCGGGCTTCTCTCCCAGGAACAGGACGAGGTCGCCCGAGAACCCTTCGTCGAGGTCCGCAGGCGCGTGCCCCAGCACCCGCGCGAGCCCGGCTATGTTGCGCAACACCATGGCAGCTCGCACGCCGCGCAGCGGTGCGTCGGGCCGGAACTCCACGTGGACCGCCGCCTTCGTGCCGTCCGGCGCCGTCCACGTCTCTTGACCCGCGTCTGGAGCCGCAGCGTCCAGCACCGGTTGCTCGGCGGCCGGAGGGGCCTCGACCTGCGCCTCCGCCACGGCCTGTTCCAGGCCGTCCACGCCCTCCAGGAGCACATCCACCGTGCCCGCCGGCACGGTACCGTTCTCGCCACGGAGCCGGGCCAGCCGGTCTTCCAGCGCGTGGGCCCGCGTCGCCACCCGGGAAAACCCCACCGTCGCCGCCATTCCCTTCAACGTGTGCGCGGCTCGGAAGGCGCCTTCCAGCGCTTCCGGGGCACCTCCCTCCAGCTCCAACAGGTGTTGGTTCAGCTGCTGCAGGTAGGTGGCTGCCTCGGAGAAAAACAGCTCATGGTAACGCGAAAGCTCCACCGCCTACGCTCCCGTCAGGGAGGGCGCTCAGCCCAGGACTCGCTGCACCGCTTCCAGCACGCGCGATGGTTGGAACGGCTTCACCACGAAATCGCGCGCTCCTGCTTCAATCGCCTCGATCACCAGCGCCTGTTGGCCCATGGCGCTGCACATGAGGATCTTCGCCTCGGGAGCCTCGCGCATGATCTCCCGCACGGCTTCGATGCCGTCCTTGCCGGGCATCACGATGTCCATGGTCACGAGATCCGGCTTCAGCTCGTGGTAGAGTTGTACCGCCTCGTCGCCCGTGGACGCCTCACCCACCACTTCGAAGGAAGCCTGCCGGAGGATATCCCCCAGCATGGTGCGCATGAAGATGGCGTCGTCGCAGATCAGGACCGTACGTGCCATTCCCTGTCGCTCTCCGTCTCAGCCTGCCTTGTCCGGAATCCATCCTGGAGCAGCACGGCTGCATCCAGGCCAATGAACGTACCACCCGCGTACTGCCCCGTCCCCGTGGCTCCTTTCGGCAACGCCGAAGAGGACACGGCGGCATTCACGCTTGCCGCCACGACCGTGACCACGCGATCCACAACAAATCCCGCACTCCGACCCGCCACGTCCACGACCACCACCGGCAACCCCACGACGCTACGCTCACCGGTACCCAGCAGCCGGTCCAGCGCGAACACCGGCAGGATGCGGCCTCGAAGGCTCAGGATCCCGACGGCCGTCTTCGCGCCAGGCACATGCGTAAGAGCAGGCGCGTCCAGCACTTCCCGCGCGTGGCGGGCGGAGAGCCCCACCATCAGGTTCCCGCATCTTGCCACGACCCACCGGGGTGCTGCAGCGCTCAATCGTGCCGGATCAGCGACACCGCTCAGAAGCATGACACGAAAATAGTGAGGGTACTTCCGGGGAGGGCCGAAGGCAACATAGGGGACATTCGCGATCCCAGTCAACGGTTGTCAGCGCCGCCGGATGTCCGGGACGCCCATTCGGCCACCTCCAACAGGTCCGCCGGCAGCGGCGCTTCGAAGTGAATGCGTGCCCCCGTTCGTGGGTGCAGGAACTCCAACTCCGCCGCATGCAGGAACTGGCGGGGCACGCGGCGCGCCAGCTCCCGGGCCCATGTCCGGTCCGGACCCGAGGTGCCGCGGATCCAACCGGCGCCGTACGTGGCGTCCCCCACCACCGGATGCCCGATGGAGGTCAGGTGCACCCGGATCTGGTGCGTGCGACCCGTCTCCAGGTGGACCCGCAACAGGTCCGCCGCCCGCCAACGCTCCAGGCGCGCCACATGGGTGACGGCACGCCGTCCCCCCTCCACCACGGCCATGCGTTTACGATCCCCGCGGGCGCGCCCCAGAGGCGCGTCGATGGTGCGGCGAGCGTCCACGTGCCCCCAGCAACACGCCAGGTAGGCGCGCCGGATCTCCCGCCGTTTGAGCTGGCCCGCCAGGCGTCGATGCGCCCCGTCGTGTTTCGCCACGATCAGAAGGCCCGAGGTGTCGCGGTCGAGCCTGTGCACGATCCCCGGGCGCAGCACGCCGCCAATGCCGGAAAGGTCCCCCACGTGGTAGAGCAGTGCGTTCACCAGCGTGCCCGTCCGGTGGCCGGGCGCCGGATGCGTCACCATGCCGGCCGCCTTGTTCACCACGGCCAGGTCCCGGTCCTGGTAGACGATGTCCAGCGGGAGCGCTTCCGGCAGAATCTCGGACGGCTCGGGGGGCGGGATCTCCACCTCGACCACGTCGCCCACCTGCGGAGTTTCGCTCTTCCGGGGCACACGCCCGTTCAGCGTGATACGCCCCTCCGCCACGAGCTGGGCGATGCGTGCTCGGGACAATTCCGGCAGCCGGTGGGCCAGGTAGGCGTCCAGCCGGCTCGCCGGCGCATCGACGACGATGCGTTGCCGCGTCCCCGGTTCAGTCACCCGCGCTCTCGCTTCGCTCCTCGCGCCAGAGGGAAAGAGCCAGCAGGACCGCCCCGGTGGTCACCGCCATGTCTGCCACGTTGAACACGGGCCAGCGCATGTTACCGACGCCCACGTCGAGGAAATCCACCACGCCCTGGGCGGACCGGATGCGGTCCAGCAGGTTGCCGATGGCGCCTCCGCAGATGAGCGCAAGGGAGATCAGGCGAAGGCGGTCGCCGGCGGGCGTGACCCAGTACATGGCGGCCAGGGCCACCAGCGCCACCACGGAGAGCACAAGGAAGATCTCCCGGGAGTACGGGCCCAACTGGATCCCGAACGCCGCACCCGAGTTGTGGATGTACGTGAGCCGGAAGAAACTGCCCAGGATGTCCATCTGTTCGTACAGATGGAATGTACGCTGGACAAACGCCTTCGTGACCACGTCGAGCACCACCACGAACGACATGATCAACGCCAGTGTCCCTGCCTTGCCCTGCGGAGAGGGCACCGCCCCTTCGAATGCCTGCGTTTCCATTCGTTCCTACGTTTCCTGGTTCTCTTCCCGTGTCTTGCACGCCACGCACAGGCTCGCCTGGGGGATGGCCTCCAGGCGCGCAAAATCCAACTCCTCTCCGCAGCTATCGCATTGCCCGAAGGCCAACGGATTCCGATACAGGCGCCGCAGCGCTGCGTCGATCGCCTGCAGCTCGCGGCCTTCGTCGGCGGCCCGCAGGAACGCCTTCTCCCGTTCCATCATGTCGGTGCCCTGATCGGCCATGTGGAACGAAAACGCGTGTTCGCCGCTGTCCTCGTTCACGAAATCTGTCATGCGCCGCAACCGGCGCACCAGTCGCTCACGGTCCTTGAGCAGCAGGCGCTCCAGCGCCTCCCGTTGCGTGTCGTTCAACGGCATCGCGCACACCCCTGACCCGTCCGCCCCCCCGCCCTACGCATGTGCCGCCTTCGCATGTGGGCCATCCACGCTCAACGCAATCCGCGCTATCGCTCCGTCCAGATCCACCTCCCGCTGCGCCGTATAGCCGGCGCCGTCTACGTTCACTTCGACATCCACCGCCAACGTCTCCCCGCCGATATAGGCGGCGTGCTCGCGCACCGCGTCCAGGACAGCCTCGTCCCCGGAGAGACCCAGGCGGATCCGGTCGCTCACGTTCAGGTCCAGATCGCGCCGGAAGCGCTGGATCCGGTTCACCAGCTCCCGCGCCAGGCCTTCGCGCCGAAGCGCGTCGTCCACCGCGGAATCCAGGGCCACCGTGTAACCCTCCCCCGACTCCACCGCCAGCTCCCCCACCGCTTCCTCCACCACATCCACGTCTTCCGCCGTCAGCTCCACCGGCTCTCCGTCCAGGGTGATGCTCAATACACCGCCCCGGCGAAGCCCCTCCAGCGCATCGCCGGCCACCGCCCGCACCCGTTCCGCCACGTCCTGAGTGCGTTTGCCGAACCGGGCGCCCAGGGTCCGGAAATTTGGCTTCGCCCGGAGCGTCACCAGCTCGCCGGCCGATGCCACGAACCGGATCTCCTTCACGTTCAGCTCGTCTCGCGTCAGATCCAGCAGCTCCCGCGACAGCTCCTGCCGGTCCGGCAACGCGGCGTGCAGGACGCGCAGGGGCTGCCGTACACGGATCCGCACCTTCTCCCGCGCCGCGCGACCCAAGCTGGACAGGACGCGCGCCGCGGCCATGCCTCGCTCCAACGCCTCATCCTGCGCCTCGGCGTCCGCTTCCGGGAAGTCGGCAAGGTGCACACTATCCTCGTGGCCCAGCGCCGCGTACAGCCAGTCCGCCACAAACGGCGTCAACGGCGCCAGCAGCCGGGCCACCGCGTCCAGCGCCTCGTACAGCGTCCGGAACGCTGCCCGGGCATCCGGGTTCTCCGCGCTTCCGTAGAATCGATCCCGGCTGCGCCGGATGTACCAGTTGGACAGGTCGTCCACGATGAAATCCCCCACCGCGCGCGCCGCGGGTGTGACATCGTACCCATCCATCGCGGTCCGGACGGTGGCCACCAGACCGTGCAGCCTCGAGCGCAGCCAGCGGTCGATGAGCGGCCGCGCTTCCGGCTCCGGATCGGCCCCGGGCGACCAGCTTTCCGCGTTGGCGTAGAGGGCAAAGAAGCGGTACGTGTTTTCCAGCGTGTTGAACGTCCGGCGCACCGATTCCGACACCGCTTCCGGGTCGAACCGTTTCGGCGCCCACGGCTGGCTCACGGTGACGAAGTACCAGCGCAGGGCGTCCGCGCCGAACTCGGCCACCGCATCCCACGGATTCACCACGTTGCCGCGGGACTTGGACATCTTCTGGCCGTCCCGATCCAACAGCAGGCCGTTCACGATCACGTTCCGGTACGCCGGCCCCAACCCGAGCATCGTGGAGATGGCCAGCAAGGAGTAAAACCACCCTCGCGTCTGGTCCAGCCCCTCGCAGATGAAGTCGGCGGGGAAATGGCGTTTCCACTCGGCTTCGTTCTCGAACGGATAGTGCCACTGGGCGAACGGCATGGACCCGGAATCGAACCAGACGTCGATGACTTCCGGCGTCCGCCGCATGGTGCCGCCACATTCCGGGCACGACCACGTCACGTCGTCGATAAACGGCTTGTGGGGGTCGAAATCGTGGGGCAAAGCGCCCGCGAGCTCCGCCAGTTCGGCGAAGGAGCCCACTACGTGGGTGTGCGAGGTGTCCGCGTCACACACCCAGACCGGCAGCGGCGTGCCCCAGAAGCGGTCCCGGGACAACGCCCAGTCCACGTTGCCCTCCAACCACTCACCCATCCGGCCCGTGCCCATTTCCGGCGGATGCCAACCGACGGCGGCGTTGTTGGCCACCATGTCGTCGCGATGCTCCGTCGTGCGGATGTACCACGAGTCGCGGGCCATGTAGAGCAACGGGCTGTCGCAGCGCCAACAGTGCGGATACGAGTGCACCAGGGTGCCCGAGTCCAGCACGCGGCCACGCCGGGCCAGGTCATCCACCAGGACCGGGTCCGCGTCCTTCACGAACAGGCCGCCCACCAGATCCAGGCTCGCGTCAAAACGACCCGCGTCGTCCACGGGGCGCATCATGGGCAGCCCGTGCCGGGCGCCCGCCGCGAAGTCGTCCGAGCCGAAGGCCGGCGCCAGGTGCACCACGCCCGTACCGTCATCCGCGCTGACGAAATCCTCCGCCACGACCTGCCATGCGTTCTCCGCGCCTTCCGGCACCGGCACCAGGTCGAACGGCCTCAGGTAGCGGCGCCCCACCAGCTCGTCGGCCCGGTAGCGACGCCGGATCTGCGCTCCTTCGCCGAACACCGCCTCCACCCGCGCGGTCGCCACGATCAGGCCCCGCCCCTGCCACTCCACCTCCGCGTACTCGAGATACGGGTGCACCGCCAGCGCCACGTTGGCTGGCAACGTCCACGGTGTGGTGGTCCACGCAACGATGGCCCGGTCCTCCACCTCCCCGTTCTCGTCCAGCAACGGGCAGATGAAGGTGAGCGACGGGTCCTCCACGTCCTGATAGCCCTGCGCGACCTCGTGCGAGCTCAGCGCCGTCCCGCAGCGCGGGCAGTAGGGCACACTCTTGTAGCCCTTGTACAGCAACCCCCGCTCGTCCAGCTGCTTCAGCAGCCACCAGACGCTTTCCACGTATTCCGGATGAAACGTCACGTACGGCTTCGAGTAGTCCAGCCAGTACCCGATCCGCTCCGAGAGCCGCTCCCATTCCTCCTTGTACGTGAACACGCTCTCCCGGCACACCTCGTTGAAGGGGGCCACACCCACTTCCTCGATCTCGCGCTTGCCGCTGATGCCCAGCTTCTTCTCGGCCTCGATCTCCACCGGCAGGCCGTGGGTGTCCCAACCGGCGATACGCGTCACGTGACGGCCGCGCATCGTCTGGTACCGGCACACCAGGTCCTTCAGCGTCCGGCTCACCACGTGGTGCAGGCCCGGGCGGCCGTTGGCCGTCGGCGGCCCTTCGAAGAAAACGAACTCAGGCGCACCTTCCCGGGCCTCCAACGTCCGCTCGAACACGTTGTCGGCTCGCCAGCGCTCGAGGACCTCCTCCTCCAGCTGCATCCGGCTTTCAGGGTACTCCGGATACTTCATCGAATTTCAGGGTGTTGGGGAGCGCAACGGTCTTCGCCTGCGCACCACGTCACGTACGTTCTCGTTCGTTCATGCGGGCCAGGACGCCCTTGATCACCGCCGTCAACTTCGGCTCCGCCTCGCCGGCGACCCGGATGATTTCCGGCACGTCCACCGGCCTCAACGCGTCCGGCAGGCCCATGTCGGTGATGATGCTCAGACCCAGTACACGCATGCCCATGTGCCGTGCCACGATCACCTCGGGCACCGTGCTCATGCCCACCACATCCGCGCCTAGTGACCGCAGCATGCGGTACTCCGCCCGCGTCTCCAGGTTCGGGCCCGTCACCGCAACGAACACGCCTCGCCGCAGCGCCAGGCCCCGCTCCAGGGCCACCGTCTCCGCCAACGCCTGCAGGTCCCGGTCATACGGCTCCGACATGTCCGGGAACCGGGGCCCGAGCTGGTCCAGGTTCGGTCCGACCAGCGGGTTGTCGCCCAGCAGGTTGATGTGATCGTCCAGCACCATGAGATCGCCGGGTGACCAGAGCGGGTTCATGCCCCCGCACGCGTTCGACACCACCAGCGTTTCGGCGCCCAGCAGCCGCATGACCCTCACCGGGAAGGTAATCTCCTGCATGGTGTAGCCTTCGTACCGGTGCAGGCGCCCTTCCATCGCGACGACCGTCTGTCCTCCCAGCGTCCCCAGCAGGAGCCGCCCGGAATGCGTTTCCACCGTGGGAACCGGGAAATGGGGCAGGTCCGGGTACGGAATCGACGCCGCCACGTCGATCTCCCTCGCCAGCCCCCCCAGGCCCGTGCCCAGGATGATCGCGACGCTCGGCTCCAGCTCGCTGTGGGCCCGGACGGCGGCGACCGCCTCCTGTAGAGCGGCCCATGGATCGATGGTCGTTGCCGCCACTACTCCTCCACCAGTGACGACACCCGGTTGGTCTGCCGGTCCCGGCGAGAGCCGGAGCCTTTCCTCTCGGCCCCGGCCTCGGGCGAATCCACCTCACCGTCGCCGGGCCCGGCCACCGACGCCTCCGCGTCGGTTCCCGCCTCATCGGCGTCGGCCGCATCGCCGCCGCTGCTCGCGTCCCCTTCCTCCTCGTCGTCCGCCGCTTCGGATCCCGCCTCGCCGCCGCGCACCACATCGTCCACGGCCTTCGCGCTGTATGACGCCAACCGTTCCTCTGCCACCGCCAACTCCGCCAGCTCCCGCTCCAGGAAACCACGGAACTCCCGCACCAGCTGCACCCGCCGCGCCTGGACCGTGCGAATCATCGACTCTTCCTTCGCCAGGGCCTGCGCGGCCCGCGTCCGATGCGTCTCCGCGTCCAGCTCCGCCTCCCGCAGGACGAGCTGCGCTTCCTTCTCCGCCGCTTCCTTCACCTCGTCCCGCAACCGCTCCGCGGCCACCAGCGCGTCCACCAGCATCCGTTCCTTTTCCCGGAACTCCACCAGCTCATCTTCCAGAGCGCCGATCTGGTCACGGAATCCCATGTTCTCCTTGACCAGCTCCTCCATGCGGTCCGCCACCAGGTCCAGGAAGTCGTTGACCAGCTCCCCGTCGTAGCCCCGGAAGGCGCGGCGAAAGTCGCCCTTCTTCTGCCGTACTTCGAGCGGTGTCAGATCAATCATGTGCCTCGCTCCCCGAACAGGACGGTTCCGAGCCTGAGGATCGTCGCCCCTTCCTCGAGTGCGACCTCGAAGTCGTTCGACATCCCCATGGACAGCTCCGGCCCCAACGCCGGGAACTGCCGCCTGGCTTCTTCCAGCAGGCGCCGCGCCGCGCCGAACGTGTCGTGCAGCCGTCGCTCATCTTCCGTGAACGGCGCAATGGTCATCAGGCCATCCACGTGCAGACCCGGAAGGGCCACCACCGTACCGATGGCGTCCACCGCCTCCGGACCCTCGAATCCGCCCTTCGTCTCCTCACCGGATACGTTCACCTGCACATACCCGCGCACTTCACGGCCTGCCCGCATCGCCTCGGACGACAACGTCCGCGCAAGCCTCAACGAATCGATGGAATGAATCCGATCGAACAGGTCCAGCGCACGCCGGACCTTGTTGCGCTGCAGGTGCCCGATCAGGTGCCATGCGGCGTACTCACGCCCCACCACCGCCACCTTCTCCTCCAGCTCCTGCACCCGGTTCTCCCCCAAGGCGCCCAACCCTGCCATCACCGCAGCCCGCACGGCGTCCACCGGATGCCCCTTCGTCACCGCCACCAACGTCACATCCCCAGAGCGCCCCGCCCGCGCCAGAGCCCGGACGATGCGCTCGCGCACCCGAGGCAGCGTCTCACGAAGTCGTGCATCGTACATAAACGCTGAATCTTACCGGCTTGATCCCCAAAGATCAACGCCGCGCAAGCACATACGACGAGGGGACCGCCTCTGGCGGTCCCCTCGTACGTTCCGCGACTCACGCCGCGCTTGGTCCGGCGCCGGACGCTACTGCGTCTGGAACACAATAGGAATCGAGACCCAGACCGGCACCTTCTTGTCCCGGTTCAGCGCCGGCGAGAACCGCATGAGCTCTGCGACCTTCTGCGCGGCCTCGTCGAACGCCTCGTAACCGCTCGACTGGTTGACCGTCGTCTTCACCACCTTGCCGCTCTCGTTGATGAAGAACCACATCTGCACCGTGCCGCTGATGCCCGCGTCCCGCAGCAGGGGCGGATAGAACCGTTCCAAAGCCTTCGCCACCTCGGCCTTGTTCTTCAACTCCGGCCGCACGGTGAACGGCGTGAACGTCGGCGCCGCCGAGATGTCTTCCGAGGTCGCCGACGGCGGTGGCGGCAGGTTCTCCACCGGGTTCGACTCGAACGTCGTGGGCGCGATGGTCACGTCTTCCTTCACCGACGCCGTGGCCACGACGGGCACTGCCGGCCGCGCGATGGCCTTCGGCGGCGGCGGGATCTTGATCTCCGGCGGAAGCTCCACCGTCTCCAGCTCGGTGGCCGGGCCCGTGCTCATGTCCGCCGCCGAGAACTTCGGCATGAAGGCAAACACGACGAAGTGAAACAGCGTCGCCACGGTCAGCGAACCCCAGAACCAACTGTTGAAGCCGCGCTTGAACCGCTCGTTCGCCGTTTCGCGGGTTTCCGGCGACCGTCCCGTACCGGGTGCGTGTTCGGTCATCGGTGCTACCTCCGCTGACGGGTGATGCGCTGTTCGAGGTCTGTATAGAATGTCACACGCACGGCGTGTGCCTTCTCCAGTTGTTTCTGGACCGCATCAATGTAATGGTAAGGAACGTCGCGGTCCGCACGCAGCACCACGACCAGCTGCTGCTGCGTCTGCTCGTAGAGCGGGGCCACCACGGCCGCCACCTGGTCCGGCGGAATCCGTGCGTCGTTGATGTAGATGGTCCCGTCCCTCTCCACGTACACGTGGAGAATATCCTTGCGTGGCTCGTCCAGCTTCTGCGTCGCCTCCGCCACCGGCCACGGCATCTTCCGGGGGCGCTCCTTCGGGAACGTCGTGCTCACCATGAAGAAGATGAGAAGCAGGAACGCCATGTCGGCGAGCGAGGACGACGGAATGTCGCTCGACGCCTTGTTCTTGCGCTCGAATGGGCCGCGTTCAGCCATGGCTCACTGCTCCAGCATCTGAAGGGAGATGCGCTCCGCGCCGGCCTGCTGCAGCTGGTCCAGCACGTCGATCATGTAACGGTAGGGCGCGTTGGGCGCGGTCTTCACCGCGGCGATCAGGTTCGGGTTCTGCTCCGATTCCAGCCGCCAGATGTCCGCGATCTGCCGCGACGGCACCTGCTGCACCTGCGGGCTCGCGCCACGTTTCACCTCCACCACACCGTTGGGCTGGACCACGAGGTGAAGGATGTTCTTCTGGGACACCGCCACCTGGTTCTGAGACTCGGGCAGCACGATGGGCAGCCCCTTCTCCTCGTCGAAGATCGTCGTCGTGAGGAAGAAGACGAGCAGCAGGAACGCGATGTCCGCCATCGACGAGGTTGGAATCTCGCCGGACGCCCTGGACTTTTTCTTGAGAATCGCCATGTGTCGTCGTTATCCGGGTTGTCGTTCCTACTGTTCTACCCCGCCCGCTGGGCCAGGCTCCACCCGCGGCTTCGGCTGCGGCCGCGCCGGTGCGCCCGCAAGATGAATCTGACCGTCGCGCTCCATGTGCCAGATCATGTCCAGCACCGTGCGCGTGCCTTCCTCCATGTCCACGATCAGCTTGTCGATGCGTGTCACGAAGTAGTTGTACGCGATGTTCACCGGCACCGCGATGATCAGGCCCGCGGCCGTCGTGATCAGCGCCACCTTGATGCCGCCCGCCACCAGCGTCGCCTCCACCTGTCCGGCCTCCGCGATGGCGCCGAAGGCCGAGATCATGCCGGCCACCGTGCCCAGGAAGCCCATGAGCGGCGCCACGTTCGCCACCGTCGCCAGGACGACGAGGCCCCGTTCCAGGAAGCCCAGTTCGATGAAGCCCGTGGTCTGCACGGCTTTCTCGATGTCCCCGCCCGTCACGCGCTCCAGCTTCAGACGGCGCAGACCCGCCAACAGAATGGCCGCCACGGGACCCGGAGTCTCTTCCGCGACGTGAATCGCGTCGTCCAGTTGCCCGTGCTCACCCAGGTCCGCCACCTGGTCCAGGATGAACCGCGACTTCCGATGCGCCACCCACAGCGTCCACGCTTTTGCGATGATCACCCCGAGACCGAGCAGCGAGCTCAGCACCAGAGGGTACATCATGATGCCGCCATCGGCGAACAGCTGCATTAAATTGAATTCGTTGCCTTGCAAGACTCGCTCCCTCGCAGGAGGTTGCGCCAGAACGCCCCGCCGGATGATATCCGACCGAATGTAGAAGGCGTCCTTCTACCTGTCAACGCGCCTCGGCACTTACGCGAGCCGGGGCTTTGTCCAGTCCCGCCAGCGCGCTTCTGAGCCGCTCGCCGCCGACGCCGCGTTCCAGCCGGCCCCGGCTCGCGATGGACACCTGGGCCGTCTCCTCGCTCACGACGATGACGACGGCATCCGTTTCCTCCGACAGGCCCAACGCCGCGCGATGCCGGGTTCCGAGGCTCTTGTCCGCCACCGGGAACTGGGTCAGGGGCAGGATCACGCCGGCGGCGATGATGGTGTCGCCTTCCACCAGCACCGCGCCATCGTGCAGCGGCCCGTATGGCGCGAAGATGCTCACGAGGATGTCCGCCGACATGCGAGCCTGAATGCGGGTGCCGGTCTCCGCATATTCATCCAGTCCGACGCCTCGCTGCAGTGCGATGATCGCCCCGATCCGGGCCCGGGCCAGACGGTCCACCGCTTCCACCAGCTCCTCCACCACCTCGCCCTCTTCCATCTTGTTGAACAGATGCAGCATGCGGCTGCGGCCCAGGCGGGCGAGGGCGGCGCGCAGTTCCGGATGGAAGATGATGATGGCGGCGATGGCTCCGTACTGGAACAGCTTCTCGAGCAGGTAGCGGATGAGCTCCAGGTCCAGCAGCCGGGACAACAGGTACGTGATGGCCACCAGCACGAGGCCGAGGAGCATCTGCATGGCCCGTGTCCGCGCGATGAGGCGGAGCACGTAGTACAACGCCACGGCGACGATGGCGATCTGGACCAGGTCCTTGAAGCGGGGCAGGAGGAACGCGTAGCGGCCGAGCATCTGCATCAACGCTCCGCGCGAATGGCCTGGGCGACGGCGAGGGCCTGACACACGGCCCCGACGTCATGAACCCGGAAGATGCTCGCGCCGCGCTCGAAGGCGGCGACACAGGCCGCGATGGTGCCCGGCAGCCGCTGATCCGCCGGCACGTTGCCGGCCAGCTCGCCGATGAAGCGTTTGCGGGAGGGTCCCACCAGGACGGGCCGGGCCAGGGCGGCAACGATCCGCGGCAGTTCCGCGAGAACCGCGACGCTCTGCGCAGTCCGTTTCGCGAATCCCAGGCCGGGGTCCACGACGAGGGCCTGGTCGTCGATGCCCGCGCCCTCCGCCCTCCGCAGGGCAGCCGACAGTTCCTCTACCACGAGGCCGACCGGATCCGCATCGTAGTCGGCCTCCTCGTAGCTCGCCATGCGTTCCACCGTTCCACGGGAATGCATCAGCACCAGACCGGCTCCGTGCTCCGCCACCAGCGGCCCCAGGGCAGGGTCCAGGCGGAGGCCCGAGACGTCGTTCACGATCGCGGCTCCTTCGCCCAGGGCCGCGCGCGCCACTTCGGATTTTACCGTATCCACGGACACGGGTACGTGGGGGAATCGCCGGGCGAGCTCGCGCACAACCGGTACGATGCGTCTCGACTCCAGCTCGGCCGACACGCCGTGGGCGCCCGGGCGGGTGGACTCGCCGCCCACGTCCAGCAGGTCGGCGCCCTGCTCCAGCATCGCCTCCGCCCGGGCCACCGCGTCGTCGGAGCCTGCACTGCGGCTGCCGACCCAGAAGGAGTCCGGCGTCACATTGAGGATTCCCATCACCCGCGGCCGGTCGAGCGACAGGAGGCCGAGGGCCGTGCGCCAGGCCCGTTGTCCGGACATGACGCCGGGGCCGCTCATCGTTCCGGGTCCGGCTCCACGTCTGCCGGTGCACGGCGGGCCTCGCCTCGCACCGCGGGTGCAGTCACCACCTCCCCATCGGCGCGCGGGCCGCGACCCGCCAGGTCGGCCATCGTCTCACGCGCCACCTCCGGGCCGAGCTCCACCGGCGTCTGGGCCGGCAGCGGCTCCCCGGCGTCCAGCAGGGCGATCTGTTCCCGATCCAGCGTTTCGCGCTCCAGAAGGGCTTCGGCGATGCGGTCCAGCAGGTCGCGGTTTTCTTCCAGCGTGCTCCGCGCGTGTTCGAATGCCTCGTCGAGGAAATGCTTCACCTCGTCGTCCACGAGCTCGGCGGTCCGCTCCGAGATCTCCCGGCGTTGCACCAGTTCGCGGCCGAGGAAGACCTCTTGCTCCGAATCTCCGACGGCCATCGGCCCGACCTCGTCACTCATGCCGAACTTCGTGACCATGCGGCGCGCCATGTCGGTGGCCCGCTCGATGTCGTTGCCGGCGCCCGTCGTGATCTTGTCCGACCCGAAGATCATCTCCTCCGCCGCGCGTCCGCCGAACAGCATGGCCAGCCGCGCCACCAGGTAGTCCTTGGAGTAGGAGTGGCGGTCTTCCTCAGGCAGTGAGGCGGTAACGCCCAGCGCCCGCCCACGCGGCACGATCGTAACCTTGTGGACGGGGTCCAGCCCCGGCGTGCGCAGCGCCACGACCGCGTGGCCCGCCTCGTGGTAAGCCGTGAGCTTCCGCTCCGACTCGGACAGCACCATGCTCTTGCGCTCGGCGCCGAGCATGATCTTGTCCTTGGCTTCCTCGAGGTCCTCCATGGTGACCTTGTCCCGGTTGTAACGCGCCGCCAGCAGCGCGGCCTCGTTCACCAGGTTGGCCAGGTCGGCGCCGCTCATGCCCGGCGTGCCGCGGGCGATGTCGGAGATCACGACGTCGTCCGCCAGCGGCACCTTCTTCAGGTGCACCCGCAGGATGCCCTCGCGGCCCTTCACATCGGGCGCATCCACCACGATCTGCCGGTCGAAGCGGCCGGGCCGCAGCAGCGCCGGATCCAGCACGTCGGGCCGGTTGGTGGCCGCAATGAGGATGACGCCCTCGTTGGATTCGAAGCCGTCCATCTCCACCAGCAGCGCGTTCAGGGTCTGCTCGCGCTCGTCGTGGCCGCCGCCCAGGCCCGCTCCGCGATGCCGGCCGACCGCATCGATCTCGTCGATGAAGATGATACACGGGGCGTTGGTCTTGCCCTGCTCGAAGAGGTCGCGCACGCGGGAAGCGCCCACGCCCACGAACATCTCCACGAAGTCGGAGCCCGACATGGAGAAGAAAGGCCGGCCCGCTTCCCCGGCCACGGCCCGCGCCAGCAGCGTCTTACCGGTGCCCGGAGGCCCCACCAGCAGCGCGCCCTTGGGAAGCCGGCCGCCGAGGCGGGTGAACCGCTGCGGGTCCTTGAGGAACTCGATGATCTCCACGAGTTCCTCCTTCGCTTCATCGGCGCCCGCGACGTCGGCGAACGTCACCTTGGGCGTGTCGCCCGACAGCACCTTCGCCTTCGATTTGCCGAACTGGAACGCCTTGGAACCGCCCGCCTGCATCTGGCGCAGCATGAAGATCCAGATGGCGAACAGGAGCACCCACGGGAGCACCGAGAGCAGCAGGGCGACCCAGTTCTGCCGCGCTTCCGCGCCCTTGATGGCCACGTGGTGCTGCTCGAGCACCGGCATGAACGCGTCACTGCCCGGCACGGGCAAGGTCACGACGAACTTCCGCACCTGCTGGTCGCCTACCGCGATGGGCGTGCGCAGATCGCCTTCGATCTTCTTGCCGTCGATGACCGTGACCGAAGAGACGTTGTCCGCCTTCACCTGCTCCAGGAGCTGGTCGTACCTCAGCTCCGCCGCGTTGTCGCGGCCGGGGCCGTTGAATACCTGGAACAACAGCAACGACACAAGCACGAAGAGCACCCAGAAAGAGAGTGACTTCGTGTTTCTCGTCCAGCGTCCGGGTCGTTCTCCGCGGTTCCCGTCGCGATCCGCCATCCGGTCGTCCTTCCTGCCTTCTGTCCGCTCGCCTTACAGGCTCGCGATGAACGGGAGGTTCCTGAAATCTTCGCTGTGGTCCAGCCCGTACCCCACAAGGAACTCACGCGGCGCATCGAAGCCGAGCCACCTCGGCTCTTTCACGAGGTCCCGGGCAATGTGCTTGTGCAGAAGCGCACACAGCTCCAGGGATCGAGGGCCACGCGCCTCCAACCTCGGTATGAGCCGGTTCAACGTGGTGCCACTGTCAATGATGTCTTCCACCAGCAGCACGTGCCGGTCCGTCAAGGACGCCTCGGGGTCGTAGAGCAACCGCACCTCTCCACTGCTCTCCGTCCCCGAGCCGTAACTGGCCGCCACCAGGAAATCAACGTGTACGGGCCGCGGAATCTGTCGAACCAGGTCCGCCAGGAAGATGAACGAGCCCTTCAACAGCCCGATGACCAGCAGCGGCTCGCCCTCGGGGTACGCCGCGCTGATCTCACGGCCCATCTCCCCGACGCGCTGCGCGATCGAATGTTCGTCGAACACGATCCGGCTCAGGTCGCGCCCGCCGGTGCGTGCCCGCATCTCCGCCGTGTTCGGCATCTCCACCCGCATCTCCAGGTTACCAGCCGCGTCCGGCAGGGCCACCACCGACCGCGCCACGCCAACGACCCACAACACGCGACCCGTCCCGTCCACCAGCACCGGCACGCGTGCACGCGCATTTCGATCGATTCGCCGTTCGGCGAACAGTTTCTTCAGCTTCTTCGTCCCGTAAGCGAGCCGGATTCGGTCGCCCGGATGCCAACCCCGCACGGTCAGCGGAAACCGCAACGCCCCGGTGGCGAAGCACCCGGCGTCGGCGGTCCCACCGCCGACCGTGCGCCAGCGCACAAGAATGCCGCGGCCGCCCACCCGCGCGGTCCCCTGTCCGGCGTCCGCCGTCGGGATCACCAGGTCCCGGTCGGGCTCTGCGATCCGCGTCAGACGGCCGATCCAGATCCGATCGAAGTCCCGGCGGATCCGGACGCCTCCCGCGACGGGCACCTGCCCCCCGCTGGCGCCGGACATAATAAACTCCAACGCCGCACGGGTTCCTGCCCGGCCGGGCGAGCTCCCGAAGCGGCGCAGCAGATGGCGCAATACACGCGCCGAAACGTGAGAATCATAGGCGAGAAGCCGCGTTCTAGCAACCTCAACGGCCTCTTCGCCTTCCCACTGCACCACGTCCTCCAGAACGGGTCCCAGCGCGGCCGACCAGGCATCGTCGAGGACCCGCGCGGCCCTGCCCGCGCCCAGGAGCGCATCCCGGGTTCCGGGCGCCAGGGCTTCCAGGGCAGGCAGGAGCCAGTGACGGATCCGGTTGCGGGCGTATCCGGGGCTCGCGTTGGTGGGATCTTCGCGCCATGTGATGCCGGCCAGCTCCGCGTAGTCCGCGATCTCGGACCGGCCGAACGGCAGGAGCGGGCGGACGATGTCCCCGCGCCGTTCCGGGATGCCTCTCAGGCCGCGCACGCCAGTGCCGCGCATCAAGCGGAAGAAGATTGTTTCCACCTGATCGTCGGCGTGGTGCGCCGTGACGATGGTCCGGGCTCCGACAAGCCCCGCGACGTGGTGCAGGAAAGCATAGCGCAGCGTGCGCGCCTGCGCCTCCGAGCGGGGTGGAACGGCCGCGCATTCCCGGATCAACGGCACACCCCAGGCCCGGCACAGGCCGGCGACCCAGTCAGCGTCGGCGTCGCTGCCCGCCCGCATGGCGTGGTCGAAGTGGGCTGCCACGAGCCCGGCCCGGCGCAGGGGGAAACGAAGCAGGTGAAGGAGCGCGACGGAGTCGCGGCCACCGGACACGGCGATCAGGGCCGGCCCATCGGCAAGCAGACCGGTTTCCGACAGGTGTTGCGCGAACCGGCGCGCGAGAGTCAGGGCCGGCTTCGCAGGCGCGCCCTTGCCCGGTGTGTACACGGCAGCCCCGACGCGTGCGTCACGTCTGCCGGTCCGAGAGGACCGCGGCAAGGCGATCCGGGCGATCCGTGATGATGCCATCCACGCCCCAGTCCAGGAGCCGGTGCATGTCTTCGGTTTCGTTGACGGTCCAGACGTGGACGGGCACGCCCTGCGCGTGGAGATCCCGGATGAAGCGCGGGGTCACGACGCGGACCCGGCCTTCGCGCTCCGGGGCCTGGACCACGTCCGCGCCGATGGGCCGGAACCGGGCGAGCCGCAACCAGTGGAACACCCAGAACGTGCGGATCATCTCCGCGGAAGCGCTGATGGCGCCATCGTACGAGCCGAACAGCGTGCGCACCCGGTCGTGGATGCCGGCGGCCACCACGCGGTCCCGGGCCCCGTGGCGGCGGATCGCGTCGAACAGGAGCGTCTGTACGGCTTCGGCCTTCACTTCGATGGTCAAGCGCATCCCCGGCAGAGCCTCCATCACCTCGTCCAGCGTGGGGATACGCACGCCCTGGCCTCGAAACGGATGTTCGCCGTCCAGCTCGAAGCGGTACCCCGCGTCGAGCGCCTGCAATTCGGCGAGGCTCATCTCCGCCACCGCGCCCTGCCCATCGGTGGTTCGGTCCACCGTGGGGTCATGGATCACCACGCAGTGGCCGTCCGCCGTGGCGTGCACGTCCAGCTCCATCATGTCGACGGGCCAGCGCTCCACCGCCTGGCGGAACGCCGCCAGTGTGTTCTCCGGCGCCAGGCCGGCGCCTCCGCGGTGTGCGACGAGAAGCGGTCCGCCTGCCAACACGGGCGCCATCGGTTGCGGCGCTGCCACGTTCAGTCCTCCGGCGCCTGTTCCAGGCGCTCCACCTCCTCCACCTGGACGCAGTGGAGGCGGTACAGCACGAGGTCCATCAGGCGAGTAGTGACGGCCGCCTCCATGCGGCTCTGCGCGTCCCGGGCCGCCTCCAGCGCCAGGCGGCGCCGCGCCAGGAACTCGAGCACGTCCTCGACGACCTCCGGACGCGGGGTGGCCGGGGACGCGGCATCGGGCATCGCTTCACGGAGCAGAAGTCCTTCCACCATGGCCAGGAACCCCGGGAACGCGAACTCCACCAGTCCGCTGTTCTCCAGCCCTTCCTCCCCGGTGAGCTGTTCCCAGGAGAGCTCGTTCCAGTAGAGCTCTTCCGCTTCCTCCCGCAGGAACTGTCGGTGCCGCTCGGAGATCCCCGACGCGGCCGGCCGCTTCAGGCGGCGCTGGAGGATACGCTCCAACCGCTGCCGGCGACGAGCGATCAGGCGCTCGATCGCCGCTTCGGTTGAACTGCCGGATTCGGGCATCGTGCTCCGGGGATCGTGCAGGGACTGGCCACCAAGACGTGGTAGGATTGCATTATAGCCGCCGCCGGGAAGGGCCGCAAAAGGCCGGGTACGGCGTTCCCGGATGAGGGAGAGCCGCCGGGCGGCACCCGCCCGGCGGCTCTCCCTCGCGCAGCGCGCCGCGTCAGTTGTTGATGGGCGTGGCCAGGAAGGCCAGCGTGTCCGGGGCGATGAAACGCACCCGGCCCGTGGTGGTGACCGTGTCGCCATCCACGACAGCGCTGATCGCCTCCGCGTTGACCGCCTGCAGGGAGTCGGTCTTCAGCCGCAGGAAGGGCGTGCCACCCCAATACACGGTGTCGAACGCCATGAGGATCACACCGCCCAGGGCCGTGGTGATCCCCGGCGAGGAAACCACGCCGCGCTCCAGGTAGGGGCCGTTCCATTTGCCCAGGAGTCCGTTGGGAATGGGATTCCCCAACAGGTCGGTGGAGTCCGCCCAGGTGGCCGGCGCGTTGGACAGCTGGTCCAGCCGGCTGGGCCAGCGCTGCACATCCAGGCGGAACATCTTCGAAGCCGAACGGATGGCCTGGAGGTCATCCACGACCCGCTGGTTCTCGCCCTTGGACGACTGCCCGATCACGGACGGCAGGATCACTCCCACCAACAACCCGATGAGCAGCAGCGTCACCAGCACCTCCACCAGCGTGAAGCCGTCACGATTCACGCGCCCGCGCAATGTCCTGATCATCTCCGCCGACTCCTGGCTCGTTCTTTCTGGTCCGGCGCCCCGACGTCGGGTCGCCCGCGGCCCGTGTCGGGGGCCTCACTTCCGCACGCACCCTACACCCCTTCCGTCACACGGGCGTTACACCCATGCCCGGCCCCCGTTAACGGCGCCCGGCGCGCCATCGCGCCGATGGTCGGGAACACTAGCACCGGCCCGCCCACGGAGCAACGCTCCTCGTTTCGGTCATCGGGCTGGACCTGCGGGCCCGAAGCATACAGATTGTGCCAGCCGAACCCCCGGCGGACGGCCGGGCGGCGTTCTTCTGGGTTCACGCAAACGACGGATCGAATTGATGAGAAAGGTCCTTCCCTGGCTGCTGGTGGCCGGCCTCGTGGCCGGGTGCGGCAAGAACGGATCGGAAGCCCCGAAGCAGAACCTGGGCGCTCCCGCCAGCACGACGCTCACGCCGGCGGCACGGGCGCAGCTCGACAGCGGGAACACGGCGTTCCGGGCCGGTGACATCCAAGCGGCGCGCGATCATTACATCGCCACCACGAAGATGGCACCGAACGTGGCGGCGGGTTGGTTCGGCGTCTACCTCTCCGAAACCCGCCTGGGCAACAAGGCCGCAGCGGATTCGGCCGCCCTGGTGGTGCATCGCCTGGCCCCTGAGCTGATGCAGGCCCCGGGCATGATGACGGGCGGACACCCAGGCATGACGGATACGAGCTCGACAGGCGGCGGCAAGTAAGTAGCGCGGAGCTGTCAGCCTGCACACCCGGGCGCACGGCGCCGTTCCAAAGACGGCGCCGTGCGCCCTTCCATGAAATGGGGAGGAGACCATGCGGGCTGTGCGCAGGCCGTGGCACTTGATCATCCTGGCAACCGCCCTGGGCTGCGGCCCGCAGTCGGACCGGGATGCACCGGGGCAGGCATCGATGGACACGGTCGCGCCGCAGGGCGCCGTGGCCTACCCCGCCGATCCGGCGGAACCCCACCTCGCCAACCTGCGCAAGCTGACGCACGGGGGGGAGAACGCGGAGGCGTACTTCTCGGCGGACGGCACGCAGCTGATCTTCCAGGCCCATCGGCCGGGCGTCACCCAGTGCGATCAGATCTTCACGATGGGCGTGGACGGGCGAAACGTGCGCATGGTCTCCACGGGCAAGGGCCGCACGACGTGCAGTTACTTCTTCCCGTCCGGTGACCGGATCCTGTACAGCTCGACCCACCGGGTGGACGAGGCGTGTCCCCCGCCTCCGGATTACAGCAAAGGATACGTCTGGGCGCTGTATCCGTACGATATCTTCGTGGCGAAGCCCGATGGCAGCGATCTGCAACCGCTCACCGACTCGCCCGGCTACGACGCGGAAGCCACCATGTCCACGGACGGGAGCCGGATCGTGTTCACGTCGGACCGCGACGGTGACCTGGAGATCTACTCCATGAAGCCTGACGGCAGCGATCTCAGGCGCCTCACCCACGAGCCGGGCTACGACGGCGGCCCGTTCTTTTCTGCGGACGGCACGAAGATCGTGTACCGCGCCTACCATCCGGAGACACCCGAGGCGCTGGCGGACTACCAGGCCCTGCTCAAGGAGCATCTCATCCGTCCCACCGTGCTCGAGATCTACGTCATGGATGCGGACGGCTCCAACAAGCGGCAGCTGACGCACGCAGGAGCCGCCAGCTTCGCGCCCTACTTCTTCCCGGATGGCAAGCGGATCATCTTCAGCTCGAACATGCACGACCCCGAGGGCCGGAACTTCGATCTCTACATCATCAACGTCGATGGCACGGGGTTGGAGCGCGTCACCCAGCATCCCGACTTCGACGGGTTCCCCATGTTCTCGCCGGACGGCAAGGAACTGGTGTTCGCCTCGAACCGCGGCGCGGAGCAGCCCGGTTTCACGAATGTCTTCATCGCGGACTGGGTGGACGGTCCTTCATCCGGGACGCTTCACTGACGAGAGACCCACCATGTACGCAACGACGCAGAGAATCGGGCAGTGGACGCTGGCGTTGGCTGCCGCATCGATGCTGGCTGCGGCGCCTCTCGGGGCCCAGTGCCCCGCTCCGGGGAAGCCGGCGCTCGGCATGCCGGCCGACGCGATCCGCTACCTCTCTTCGGACGCCCTCGAAGGGCGGTTGGCCGGCAGCCCCGGCGCACGCTGTGCCGCCGACTACATCGCCCGCCAGTTCCGCCAGCTCGGCCTGGAGCCCGCCGGCGACCGGGGAACCTTCTTCCAGGCGCTTCCGCTGGCCTCCGCCATGAACCCCCACGCTCCGGCCACGACGGGCCGGAACGTGATTGCCCGGCTGGAAGGCTCCGACCCGAAGCTGCGGAACCAGGTCGTCGTGCTGGGCGCGCACTACGATCACCTCGGGCGCGGGCCCTTCGGCTCCCTCGCCCCGGACTCCGTCGGATCCATCCACAACGGCGCCGACGACAATGCCTCCGGTGTCGGTGCGCTCCTGGACGTTGCGCGCCGCCTGGCCGCAGGACCCCGGCCGGCCCGCACCGTGGTCTTCGTCGCGTTCACGGGCGAGGAGTTCGGCCTGGTCGGCTCCACGTACTACGCAGGCCATCCGGCCGCACCGCTGGATGCCACGCAGGCCATGATCAACATGGACATGGTAGGGCGCCTCCAGGACAAACCCCTGATCATCTACGGCACGGGGACCGCCAAGGAATGGCCCGCCATCGTCGAGCGGGCAGCCAGCACCGCAGGCATCCCGATCTCGGAAATCCCCGACGGCTACGGACCCAGCGACCAGACATCGTTCTACGCCCGGAACGTGCCCGTGCTCATGTTCTTCACGAACACGCACGAGGACTATCACAGACCCACCGACGACTTCGCCAAGATCGACACCGCCGGCGTGCGCCGTGTCGCCGCTCTGGTCACCAGCATCGCCCGCACCGTCACCGACAGGCCGGAACGTCTCACGCTCCAGCTCGGCGCGGGCGCGCCGCCGGCGGCTGAAGCGGAATCCCGCGGCTACGGGGCCTACCTCGGTTCGGTGCCCGACTTCACGCCCATCGAGTATGGCGTGAAGCTGAGCGGCGTGCGGGCCGATTCTCCCGCCGACAAGGCGGGCATCCTCGCCGGCGACGTCATCGTCCGGTTCGGGACCCTGGACATCAAGGACCTGTACGCCCTCACCGATGCCCTGCGCGCCCACAAGCCCGGGGACTCGGTCCCGGTGACCGTGAGGCGGAACGGCAAGGAGATCACCGTGCAGGTCACGCTGGCGTCGCGCGGCGGAGGCGACGACTGAGCCGCCGGCATTGCGCGCAGTGGCCCGCCCTTTGCCTTTCCCAAGGGCCGGGTCAAACGGTCGGGAGGTTGTGGCGAAAGGGCTGAAAACGGCGAGATTCCGCGCTATTCCTCAGCCCGCGACCCCTCGAACAGTGCCAGCCGCGTGCGGCGGCGCAGGAAAACCGGGACAAATTGTCATATGTGACGAGGCGAACCCGGTACGGATTGTCCGGAGGAACGATGAACGAACTGGAACAGGAACGGCGGCCCGCGGCCGCATATGTCGTGATCGCGGTGTTTGCGCTGACGATGGCCGCGCTTTTCACATCATTGCTGGCGGCGGGTCTGTAACGCCCCGGCGGTAGGAAAAAATGGCCCGGCCGCTTCGGCGGCCGGGCTTTTTCTTTCGGACCGGGCTCTTCCTTGGATGTGCAATCAGCGCTTGCGCACCTGTTCCATGAT
>CAZUFP010000014.1:52740-71832 GCA_964619835.1 uncultured Gemmatimonadaceae bacterium
CGGACCGGGCTCTTCCTTGGATGTGCAATCAGCGCTTGCGCACCTGTTCCATGATGTCGGCGTGAAGTTTCTCGGACATGCGAGAGAAGTCCCAGGGCTCGTCGGTCCTGTAATGGCAGTAGGAACAGAGCCCGGCGTGGGGTTCCACGCCGAAGTTGGGCGGCGGCGGCGCGGTCCTGCCGGCGACGTCATACGCCGTCTGCGCTCGCTCGACGCTCCAGCGGAAGATGCGGTCTGCCAGCTCCAGGTTGTGCTCGCCGCCTGCGCGCCGCACCAGGTCGAGCATGGCGTTGGCAGAGCTCAGCAGCCGGGTGACCGAGTCGGAGCGGACGGCGGCCAGGGCCTTCTCGGCGGAGCCCACGTAGGCGCCGGCTTCGCTGCCCTTTTGACGGAGCCCCTGCATCCACCAGGCGAGTACGGTCTCGTACTGGACCGGGTGACAGCCGGCGCACGCCTGCGCCGTCGCCCGGACCGGTTTGGCGCTGGGCGCCGCGGACGAAGACGCCGCGTGGCAGGACTTGCAGGTCAGGCCCGCGAGAAACTTGGCGCTGGGCAGCGCTTCCTTGATCCCCGGCAGCATGCCGAGGACCAGCTCCTGCTGTGAGCGGTGGACGGACCCGTGGCACGCGTCGCAGGTCCGGGACACCTCCCAGTCGCCGTCGAGGCGCTGGCCGTGGGCGATCTGGTGGCAGTTGGCGCAGACCAGGTCCACGGAAGAGCTCATGGCCTGCACCGTGTGGGTGCCCGATTCATGGCAGGCCGTGCACGTGATGCCCGTGTGGGTCGGGTGCAGGTCCTCGCCGATGCCTTCGCGGGTCAGCTGCTCGAGATCGGTGTGGCACTGGCTGCACCGGCTCATCGGCACGGCGACGGGTGGCTTGGCGACGTCGTAGTGGCAGCGGACGCAGCCCGTCTCGATCCACGGCAGGGACGAGTGCGGGATGGGCACACCCTGGCTCGTGAACTCCACCTGGTCGGGTTGGCTGTGACACACGCGGCAGTCTTCCGCGTTGGCACTCTGGACCTGGGTGAGATGACAGAGGGCGCAGGCGTCGACGGACGCCTTCAGCGGTTCGCCGCCCTTATCGTGGGTGTGGCAGCCGGCGCACGAGGCTTTGACGGGCCCACCCTGCCCGTGGTTCTGGTGCTCGAAGGTCACACCGCCGATGGTGGCCTCGACCGGGCCGCCGTCGACGTGACAGCCTGATGCCTGGCAGGAGCTGGCCGGCACCGCATCGCGGCTCCGCTCGGCGCTGGGGCCGCGGTGGCACGCGGCACAGGCGAGCTTGCCATGCGGGTCGCCCGGCCGGGTGGCGGCAGCGGCAACGGCTTCCTGGGTCGCCGTCGAATGGCCGGCGGCGGGTTCGTTCCCCTGCGAGCATCCCAGCAGGGTTGCGATTGCGAACGTCGTCAGCAGAAAACGGCCCATAGGATCAATCCGATTGTGGCAACGCCGACGCCCAACGCCAGGAACCCGAGCCCAGCCGCGATGAGCGACTGCCTCCGGGTAGGCGCGGGTGCGAGGCGATCTTGCACTGCCTTTTGGCTGATAGGTTGGGCGGTCACGTCACCCAGACGCTCCGCCACCTCCGGATGTTCTTCGTTCATGTACTCCAGCGTCGCCCGACCGGTGAACATGACCTCATCGATCGGGAACTTCTCCGGCCGCAGATGGACGTGGAAGAAGTGGATCGTGAAGATGAAGCCGACCGCCATCAGCGCTTCATCCCCGTGAATGATGTTGGCCGCGTTGAACACCCAACCCGGCAGGAAACGGGCGAAGAATTCGGGGAACCAGAGCATCAGTCCCGTGCCCCCGATGATGGCGACGCCCCAGAACACGGCGAAGTAGTCGAACTTCTCCATGTAGCTCCAACGGCCGAACCGCGGGCGCGGCCCGAGCCCGAAGTACCAGCGGAACTGGTTCCAGAAGTCCACGATGTCACGCGGCTGCGGCACCAGCGAATCCGGGCCCCAGAACATCTTCCTCGGATCCGGCTCCTGGAGCACGCGACGGACGAGATAGAACACGTGGCCACCGAAGTAGACGAACGTGATGGCCGCGGCGATGCGGTGGAACAGGCCGGCCATCTTGACGCCGCCCCACAGCGCCATGAGCGGCCCCGCCCACACCGTGCAGCTGAACCGGAGGGGCAGCCCCGTCAACGCCAGGGTGAAGAACGAAACGATCACCATACCGTGGGTGATGCGGTGGAACAGCGAGAACCGCCAGACGAAGGGGCCGGAGCCGCGCTGGGCCGCATCCATGGGCACCAGGTGCCCGCCGTGGTGGGAGGGGTCGTGCGGCTTACGGAGATTGTCGATGGCGAGGCGGATCAACCACAGCACCGTGTGCGTGCCGAACACGATGAACACGCTGATCAACAGCCCCAACATGAGATGGTACGACCAGAACGCGAGCGGGTAGTCCTTCCGATCCGAATGGTCCGCGTGGGGCTGGAAGCGAGTGAAGCTGGCCGTCGCCTCCGTGTGGCATTGGCGGCACGTCGCCAGCAGGTGTCCCTTGGATACGGTGGACGCCGCATTGCTGGCCGGGAGGATGTCGTGGGCGCCATGACACTCGGCGCAGGTCGCGGCGGCCCTGGAGCCGAGGCGGACGGCCTGGCCGTGGTACGACGTCAGGTAGGTCTCCGCCGCCTGTTCATGGCAGGCGCTGCACTGCTGCACCGCCGGCGCGCTGGAGCCAGCCACCATATCGTGGCCTCCGTGGCAGCCCGTGCAGGTGGGCGGCGCCTCGGCATTGGTCCAGCGCGGATTCTGGATGGGCGGTTTCGTGCCCATCAGGTCGGAGCCGTGGACGTCGTTCACCCACCGTGCGGCGACGGTGTCGTGGCACGCGCCGCAGACCTGCGGCTGCTTCACCGGGGCCAGCGAGGAGGCCGGGTCGTCGGGCGGCAGCACATGGTGCGCGGAATGGCACGAGAAGCAGCCAACGGTGCCCTTGTGCGGATTGCCGTCGGCCAGACGGACCGTCGGATGGCAGCTCTTGCACCGCGTGTTCATGGCCGTGCGACCCACGGCGGTGTTCAACTCTGCCGCGGGCTGGACGTCATGGATGCCGTGGCAGTCGGTGCAGTTCGCGCCGTGTATGCCGTCGGCGTGGGTCACGTGGGCATGAACACTCGTCTGCCAGGTGGAATCCACAGCCGGGTGGCACGAGGCGCAGGAGCGGGTATGAGCGGCGTCCAGGTTGTGTGGGAACGACTCGAAACCACTGTGGCACTGGACGCACTTCATGCCACCGTGTGCAGACTTCGCCAGCACCGTGTCCAGGACCAGCAGCTCCTGCGCGCGTTTCAGGGACCCAACGTTCTGGCGAAGGAATTCCAGCTCCGAGTGGCAGCGGGTGCAGTCCAGCCGCTCCTGTTGCTGGGCGGCGGCACCATGCGTCTGTGCCACGATCGCCAGAACGACGATCAAGAAGATGCTCAACCGTCGGCGATGCGTCATTCGTCGACTCCGTACTTGTTCAGTCGATTGCGGATCTGATGGCGGCTGAGCCCGAGGAGACGTCCCGCTTCCGTGCGGTTGCCGCCCGCACGGCGCAACGCCTCCTCCAGCAGCTGTCGCTCCAGTTCCTCGATATCCAGTCCGTCGGGGCCCAGCTCCAGCATGGGTCTGGGTCCGGCGGCATCTCCTCGTACCTCGGGCGGCAACATGTCGGGCCCCAGCACATCCCCGTTGGACAGCAGGACGCTACGCTCGATCACGTTCCGTAGCTCGCGCACGTTCCCGGGCCACGGAAAGCGACGCAGCAGGTCCAGGGTCTCCGGTGCGATGCGCCTCACGCGCTTGCCGAACTCGGCGTTGAACGTTTCCACGAAATGTTTCGCGAGGTCCGGAATGTCTTCCGGCCGTTCTCGCAGGGGCGGGATCACGATGGGCACGACGCGCAAACGGTAGTAGAGGTCAGCCCGGAAATCCCCCGACTCGACTTCCTCTTCCAGATCCCGGTTCGTCGCGGCCACCAGCCGAGCGTTCACGCTCAGGTCCCGCGTGCCGCCCACACGGCGGAACGCCTTCTCCTCAATGAAGCGCAGCAACTTGCTCTGGATGCGCGTCGACACCTCGCCGATCTCGTCGAGGAAGAGCGTGCCGCCGTCCGCCAGCTCCACCAGGCCACGCTTCGTGGTCCGGGCATCGGTGAACGCACCCTTCTCGTGGCCGAACAGCTCCGATTCCATCACGGTCTCGGCCAGCGCGGAGCACGTCACGTTCACGAACGGCCCATCGGCGCGCGGGCTCAGCCTGTGGATGAGGTGCGCGACGACGCCCTTGCCCGTACCCGTCTCGCCCTGGATCAGCACGTTCGTGGAATCCGCCGGCGCAATCCTCTCCACCAGGTCCAGGACCTCCTGCATGGCGGCACTGGACCCCACGATGTCGCCGCCCGGCCCGTGCTGCTCCCGCAGCGCACGCACTTCCCGCCGCAGTGCCGTGACCTCGAGGGCGGCGGCCACGCGGGAATCCAGCCGGTCCAGGGAGAACGGCTTCTCCAAGAAATCCCGCGCACCGAGCTTCAGCGCGGCCACCGCCGACTGCACCGTGGCATGCGCCGTCATCATGATGACCGCCGCGTCGGTCGTTTCGACCAGCTCCCGCAGCAGTTCCGTCCCTTCGCCGTCGGGGAGCTTGATGTCCAGGAACGCCACATCGGGAGCAGCCTGCGCCACCAGGCCGCGCGCTTCAGCCAGTGAACCGGCGGCCATCACTTCGTGACCCTGGCGATCGAGACGCTCCGCGATCACCGTGCGGAGCAACTCGTCGTCGTCGAGGACCAGGATGCGGGCTTCAGCCATGCGCTCCACCCTCCCCCGCCGCCGCGCCCGCCGGCAGGTCGATGGTCACCGTCGTCCCGGAGCCCGGCACGCTGGTGATGTCCAGGTGGCCGTTGTGGGCCGCCACCACACGCGCCACCAACGGCAGCCCCAGACCGGTCCCTGTCGCCTTGGTGGAGTAGAACGGCGTCATCACCCTCGCCAGTTGATCGGCCGGAATCCCGACACCCGTATCGGTGAACGTGATGCGGACGCCCCCGGACGTCGGACGCGCACGCACGGTAAGCCGCCCCCCGGACGGCATCGCATCCACCGCGTTCAGCATGACGTTGAGAACCGCCTGCTCGATCCGGTGCGGGTCTCCGAAGGACGGCAGAGGACCGGAGCCGTAGTCGCGCTCGACAGCGACCTTGTCCACCGCCGGGTGCCCCGCAAGCTGCGCCACCGCGCCGTCCAGAACATCCCGCAGGTCGAACGACTGCCCCTCCAGCTCCGCCGGCCGGGCCAGGGAGAACACGTCCTGCATCGTCTCCGCGAGCCGGTCCAGCTGCTGGTCCACGGCCGCCAGCAGCTTCTGGCCACTCCCGTTCAGCGCATATTCCTGTTCCAGGAGCTCCATGGCCGTGCGGATCGACGCCAGCGGCCGCTTGAACTCGTGCGCCATCTCGGCCGCCATCCCGCCCACCTCCGCCAACCCCGCCTGCGCCTCCAACCGCCGCTCCGCCTCCTGGCCTTTCTCGATCAGCTCCGCGACCGACGCCTCAATCCCCCGCAGGCTCGCGTCCGAACGGGGCGCCGCCCGCCCACCCTTGGGCCCCAGCATCCCGGCCACCCGCTCCATCGGCCCCACCACCTCGCGCTCGAACATGGTGAACAACACGACGAGCAGCGCCACCAGCGAGCCGATCAACAGACCGATGCCGATACGCGCGCCACGGTCCATCGCCGCTTCCAACGGCGCCACCGAGAACTCGACTTCCAGAACCGCCGCCCCCCCCATCTGGAGCGGCAGATAGGCCCGCACCGCTTCCTGTGAAGCGTTCGGACGCGCCAGGCCGGCCTCCGGTATCTCGCCCGGCTTCGGGAACCAGACCCCCGCCATCCGCCGCCCCTCTTCGTCCGGGTTCGCCGACACCACGATCGTGCCATCCGGACCGTACACGCGCGCCACATCCACCGGCGCACTGTCCACCAGCTTCCGCAGGTTCCGCCGCGCCAGGTCCCGGCGTCCGTCCGCCAGCGCAGACTCCACCGCAGCACGCACCGATCCCGCAGCCAGAAGCGCCTGCTGCTCGGAGGCCGTCAGCGCCTCTTGCTTCCAGTACCGAAACGACAGGTGTGTCGACAAGCCCAGCAACGCGATCGCCGCTCCGATCACCGTCACAATCAGCTTCGTCCTGAGCGGCAGATCCCGCAGCCGTATCGTCCAGCCCATCAGCCCCTCGTCAGGCCTCTCGGCCAATTCGTCCGCGTCGAGATACGTCGTTGGGACATTCCGTCCCCGCTGCCCGCATTCGCGGCCCGCAATAGTGCGCTAAATAGCGCGAAATCGCGCAAATCAGCGGTTCAAATCCCCCTCGTGGAATGCAATCCGCAAGCCACGACACGGAGCAACGAAGAAGGAAGGAAATGTGGTCCTGCGAAGGGGCACGAAGGGACAGCGGTCACGGCAAGGCACGACGGGGATGGCGGCCACACGGAGGCGCGAAGGGGCAACGGTCACGGGAAGGCAGGAAGGAAGGGCGGCGGCGCGTGTGAGAGGCTGCGGGTGGCGGGGCTTCTGATCCGTCTGTTTGGCGAGGGCGAACGCCCCGCAGGCGCGGGTGGCCGGCGGGGCGTGCTGGTCAGGGTGCCGTGTCGCCGCTGAGGACGTCCGTTCTCAGGCTGTGCAGAATGTAGAAGGCCGTGGCGTCGATTTCCCGGGGGGTGATGCCGGCGACGCCCCAGGTTGGCATGCCGGCGTGCCCGGTGAAGATGATGCGGCGAACGGCGGCCATATCGTTGGCGTAGGGCCAGTTGGGGCGGACGAGCGACGGCGGTTGGATGTCGTGGACCCGATCGTAATCGGTGTTCCCTTCACCGAGGTAGCCGTGGCATTTCCGGCATTCGGCGGCGAAGGTGTTGTTGCCCACGAAGAGCCGCAGGCTGTCCGACGCCCAATGAATGGTGTCGAAGAGAGCCGGCGAGAATGCGCTGTCGGCCTGTTCGACCTGCACCTGGCGGTTGGGCGGTTCGAAGTGGTGTCCCCCCTTGCAGCCGGCGGCGCCCAACAGGATCGCGAGTGCGGCGAGGACGCTTCGATGATGCATGAGCCGATTCCCGTGCAACGAGTGCTTCCTCATGGCCGTGTGGTATCCCTGGCCGTGGGGTGGATGAGGGTGGCGCCCGGAGCCAGGGCCTTTGCGCGGGCCATGGCCGAATCCGCGGCGTTGGCGTGGCCGAGGGCGAGCTGAGCCATGTAGATGCCGAACCAACCGGCGGCGGCGTCGGGGGCGACGTCGACGACCTTCTGGTAGTGAGCCAGGGCCGCATCGTAGTTCTTGGCCCGATAGCTCTCGTTACCGCTGTCGAGCTGAGCGACGGCCTCTTCCGGCAGGCTGGAACGCGCCTGGCGGATCTCGGCCGGGTTGATGCTGCCCGTGGTCTGGTCTTCGGGCCGACGGCAAGCGGTGACGGCGGCGGCGGCGAGAGCCAGGACGAGGATGCGGCGGATCATCACGGGTTTCCTCCGCTGAGAGGATCCTTCAGGTGGCAGGCCATGCAGATGGCCGCGTTGCGCTTATGCATACGCTGCGGGTCGAAGTCAGGCCCGTGCGGGTTTATCTGGAACGTGCCGGTCTCCGAGTGGCACTGGAGACAATCCTGCTGCTTGTGGCAACTGGCGCACGTTTCGAGGTTCTGGCGCGCCGCCTGGCCGTGCTGGAGCAGCCAGAGCGGCTTCCCGCTGTGGAAGCCCGGGCCGAGGTTGCCCCGGCTGCCGACGCCGGTCTGCTCGTGGCAGGTCCGGCAGAACACCGCCACGTTGTGGCAGTTCTGGCATTCGAGGCGCCCGGCGTACGCCGTGGTGGCGTGGCGGGCCACGAAGTCTGCCGGATGGAACCGGTTGGTCGGCGCCGTGTGACAGTCCTCGCAGAAGCGCCGGGTATGGCAACTCTGGCAGAGGGCGCCGTTGCTGGCGGCGAAGGTCCCGTGCTGTTCCTTCCAGCCCGGCGCCTGGTGCGACGCGGGCGGTTGCCGCGTCAGCAGCACGCCGGGCGCCTGCACCTGGGGCCGCGGCGGCATCTTCTGCACGGGTGCGGGCACCGGCTGCACGTGGCACGACTGGCAGTCGTTGCGCGTGTGACACGTGGAGCACTCGGCGCCCTGCGCAGCCGCGCTGGCGCCGTGGCGCTCCAGCCACCCCTTTGCCTCGTGAGACGCCGGCGTGAAGTAGTGGGCCGGGAAGGACGGCAGTTGGAGTCTGGGGCCGGCTTCGGGCATGTTGGCAATCGCCTGGACACCGGCCGTGCTCACGTGGCAGCTCTCGCAACGCTCACGGGTGTGGCACGTGCTGCAGCGGCCGATCCCGGCCTGAGCCAGCCGCTCGTGCCCGGTGCGCAGGAAGTCGGGATCGCGGTGGTCCGGCGGGACCGGCAGGTCGCGCACGCGGTCCGCCGTGAAGCTTGTGTTCGCCAGGGGCACGTGGCAGGTGGCACAGGGCGCGTCCACGTAGTGCGACGTGCCCGGGTGCGCGTGGCAGCTCAGGCAGCGCGGCACCTGCGCCAGACGCACGTCCATGCGTGAGCCGCCTTCGGGCGTGTGGCACGTGGTGCAGTCCACCGTCGTGCCTTCACGGCCGGCGGCAGCGATGTGGCCCGGATGCGTGAACTTCAGATTGGTGGGCGGTTCCCGCGTCGGGCGGGTGTAGTGCACCCGCTGGAGCCGCTGCCCGTCATGGCAGCGCAGGCAGGTCGTGCTGTCCGGGAAGAACGTCGCCCAGTCGCCAGCCGGAACGCCGACATGGCAGCCGGTGCAGAGCGGGAACAGACGGATGTGCCGCTCATGCGGGAACTGCTGCGCCTGCTGGGCGTCCGGGTCCGGGGCGGCCTGCTGCGTCTGCTGGGCGTGCACCGGCGCGGCCGCCAACAACAGCGCCAGGGCCAGCCCCACGCGTGTCCTCCTCATCGCCCCCCCTCCCGCTGCATGCCGGGATCGTCGCCGAAACCGATCCGCAGCGTCATCCAGCCGCGGAGTTGGTTCCAGTCCAGCGCACCCGGTTGATCCTTGAACGTCTGTTGATACAGGTCGGCGCCGCCGCTCAGCTCCACGCGCTGGGTCACCCCGAGATTGACGCCGGCACCGTACCCCAGCACCATGCCCTGTCCCACGCGGAACTCCTGTACCTGCTGGAAGGCGCTGCCGCGGAGCGTGACGGCGAGGCGGTCGTTGGGACTCCACACGGCGGCCAGATCCCCCGAGCTCATGGCCGCGCCGTTGCCCCATTCGCGGTCGTAGGCGGCCGTGAGGGTCACGTACGAGGGCCCGCGGATCCGGGCACCTCCGCCCACGCGCCGCCCTTCGCCCTGGAGCGGGGTCAGCGCCGTAGGGGTGGACGTGTCTTCGTACTTGCGCACGCCGAACGTGCCCCATGCGTCGAACACGGGGAGCGGGGTCCAACGCAACTGCAACTGTCCCTCGTTGTACGCCACCGGGCTGAACATGCCCCAGATGGTCCACAGCTCGAAGTACGGCACGTAGCGCCGGGCCGTGGCTTCGACGATGAGCTTCGCGGGCCGAACCGGGACCCTGGCCGTGACGTGGGCCTTGCCGACGCGGTCGAACGCAAAATCGTAGTCGGCCGCGGCGTCGAGCTGGACCGGGTTCAGCAGGCCCGTCTGGAAATCGGCCGATGCCCGTTCCGACAGCAGGCCGGAGCCGTCTGCCCACATCTCCCGCTGGTACCGAAGGCCCAGGGCCGTACCGGGCAGGGGCTGCAGGTTGAGCGCCCCGCCCACGAGGTACGCGTTCTGGTCCTGGACGAACGCTTCGATGCCCTGGAGTGCTTCATTGAGGGGCTGTTCGAGGCCTCGCGCCAGGCTGCGCCCGCCGTAGGCTTCCAGGTGAACCATGCGGACGGGATCGAGGCGGATGTCGGCGCCGTCGTAGCCGGCAAAGCCCAGTCCGGACAGCGTGCGCAGGCGTCCCAGCCTCAGGCGCAGCAGGGAGCGGTCCAACTCGAGATACGCCAGGATGGCGTCGAACGCGTTGTCGCTCTGGGGCCACGTGATGGCTCCCCCGTTGGCGCGGCCCCGCAACTGGACGGTGGCGCTGAGACCCTGCATGCCGAGGCCCCAGGCGGTGAAGCCCAGGTCCTGCGTGAGCACGGTCGCGCCCTGCACCGAACCGGCACGATACTGCATGCACCGGTCCGCCGTGATGCAGTAGGCCGGCACGCCGCCGAACAGGTACTGGCCCGGGCCCACTTCCGTGACACTGTCCCGCGGTATGCCCAGCGTGTCCAGCGGCTGCAATTGTATATAGCGCGCGGTGGTCAGCAGGCTGCCCCGGATGCCCTGCGCCGACAGAGGTAATGGCGCCAGCATCATCAGGACCAGCAGACTCCGCCACGAAAACCGCCCGATCATCGCGTGTCTCCCCTGCCCTCATTCCCGGTCAGCGGACGCCGAACCACGGCATCCGCACTCCCTTTCGCACCCTCCATCGCACTGGCGCCGGACCCCGTGGAGCCGGCAGGCGGCAACACGTGGCAGTTCACGCAATTCTGCCCCGGCCTGTGGTCCACCTTGTCCTGGTGGCAGGCCAGACAGACGTTGCGCGTGTGCGGCAGTCCTTCGAACGGCGGCGGGTTGTGGCAGCCCGAGCCCGAACAACCCAGGTGCACGTTCATCGTCGTGTGCGCGGTCGCGGGTGGAGCCGGATGGCACGCCATGCAGTTCCGGTCCGCCTGGTGATGCGCCGCGTGGCACTGGTCACAGGACAGCTTCTTCGCGCTCAGGTCCAGGTAACCCGTGTGGCAGGTCCGGCAGTTGAGATTGATGTGCTTCCCGTGGTCGAAGCGCAGCGTCCGTTCGACCGGGTGGGAGAGCGTCGAGAGATTCAGCTGCTGCGGCACCTCGTACGTCTGGTTGGTCAGCGTGCTCTTCGCGTGGCACGCCGTGCACGACAGCTTCACCGCATCGGTGTGGTGGCACGCCCGGCAATCCCGGATGCTGGTCACCTTCAAACCGCCGTGGGTGCGGCCCTCCGAGTGACACTTGAGGCACTCGACACCGCGATGCTGCGAATGCTGGAACCGGACGGAGTCCACCTGCTGCGGCGCCGCCATGGCCCGCCAGAGGGCCGGCAGCATGCCCGCCGGCCCGTCCGGCACGACGGATGACGCATCCGACGGACCGTCCGCGGCCATATCCGCGGCCCCGCTCACCGCCGGATGGCCTGCCGGCAGCTTCCGATTGCCGCCGTTGGCCGGCGGGTCCTGATAGATATTCTTGTGACACGTGAGGCAGTCCGCCCCGTTCACCTCGAACGAGTGGGCCTTGTGGCACGAGATGCAGTTTTCCAGCACGCCCGGGTCCAGGCCCCGGTGGAACGACGTCAGCGTGTCAGGCCGCGCGTGACAGATCACGCAAGCCGTGCCGGCCTGGCGCGGGCTCGTCTGCGTGTGCGGATTGTGGCACGCGCTGCAATTGCCGTTGTGCGGGTCGTTGGGCGGGAAATTCGCCAGCATGGTCCGCATGGCATGACAGCTCAGACACTGCTGCCGCTGCGGTAGAAGCTTGGACAGCGCCGTGTCCGTCGATGCGCCCGCCGGCACCGGCCTCGTGAAGTCATGGCACGTGGCACAGTGGATGGTCAGGTTCGCCATCTTGCCGAGTCGGATCTTGATATCCGAGTGGCAGCCCGCCTGGCCGCACGTCTTGTCCGTGGCCGCGAACTCGTGCAACGAGCTGGAATGGCACTTCACGCACTGGAGGCCCCGCAACGACGGGTCCTTCGACTCCAGATGCACCCGGTGCCCCGCCGTGTTGGCGATCTGCTCCCACTTCTTCGGGTCGCCGTTGATGTGGCACGCCGCGCAACGGGCGTTCGGCACTTCCGCGTGGACCGCCAGCTCCTTCGGCTGCTCCAGGATCTGCGTCAGCGCCATCTTGCTGCGCACTGCAAAGGTCGGCTGGTGGCATGCCTTGCAGCCAAGCCCCCGATGCGCGCTGCGCGCGAACCGATCGTACGGATCCGCCATCAGGTGGCACGACATGCAGAAATCGTTGTCGTGCTGCACGTAGTTATATGTGCGGTACAGCGCCACCGCCGCTCCGGCCACGCCCGCAACCAGGACCACCACCGCCAACCCCAACCAGACAGTCGGCAACCTGCGGAACCACCGCAGCAGCCGACCCGGAATGTCGCCCAGGCCCGCCATCAGCATCGGCACTCCGCTCCCGGTCTCGTCATCACCTTCACGACCACTCCTTCTCGGGTCGGATCTCCCGTATCACGCCGTCGAATCTACGTTGGGACAGTCTGCACCACCACCGGGGGCGCCGGTGTCACCCTGTCCACTCATGTAACTGGAAGTCCTGCAAAACGTTGCCAGCGGAGCCGTGCCCCCGCCGGACCCCGGCAGCCGGACCGGGCCGACAACGGCGGCGTTACCCTGTCGTCGATTCGTCGTCCTGGTACTGCTTCAGCTTGCGATACAGCGTACGACGGTCGATGCCCAGCAGGTCGGCCGCGTTGCCGCGATGGCCGCCGACATCCTCGAGCACCTCGAGGATGTACTCGCGTTCGAGGCGTCCGAGGTCCCAACGTTCCTCCCGCGCCCGCGTGACGAGCTCGCGTTCGGGCCGCCCGCGTTCGCGCTGAGGGGGCTCGAAGCGGAGCGTACGTGCGCCGGCGTACATGATGACGCCACGTTCGATGAAGTTCTCGAGCTCGCGAACGTTGCCGGGCCAGTCGTAGTCCACCATGCGCTGCATGGTTTCCGGCGAGATCTCGGGCGGTTCGACGCCGTTCTCCTGGGCGAAGCGGAGGCGGAAGTAATTGGCGAGCAACGGGATGTCGCTTTTCCGCTCGCGCAGGGGCGGCACCTGGATGGGGAAGACGTTCAGGCGGTAGAAGAGGTCTTCCCGGAACCGGCCGTTGGCGACTTCGTCCGCAAGGTCGACGTTGGTGGCGGCGACGAGGCGGAAGTCCACGGGCACCTGCTGTGTGCCGCCGATCCGCTGGATCTTCCGATCCTGGAGCACTCGCAGCAGCTTGACCTGGATGGACGCCGGGATGGTGGAGATCTCGTCGAGGAAGAGAGTCCCGCCCTGGGCTTCCTCGAAGAGGCCTCGCTTGTTGGCGATGGCGCCGGTGAAGCTGCCCTTCATGTGGCCGAACAGCTCCGACTCCAGCAGCGTCTCAGGCAGCGCCGAGCAGTTGACGGGCACGAACGGCTTGCGTGCGCGGTCGGACAGGTCGTGGATGGCGCGGGCGACGAGCTCCTTGCCGGTGCCGGTCTCCCCGGCCACGAGCACGGTGGCGCGGGTAGGCGCGACGCGCTCGATGAGATCGAACAGGCGCTCCATCGCCTGGGATTTGCCGACGATGGTCGCCTTGGCGCCCTCGCCCACGCGACGCCGCAGCTGGGCCACCTCGCGGCGCAGGTCGATCTGGCGCAGCGCACGCTCGATGGTGAGAAGCAGCTCTTCACTGCGGAACGGTTTGTTCAGGTAGTCGAAGGCGCCCAGCTTCATGGCTTCGACGGCCGTGTCCACGGAGCCGAAGGCCGTCATCACGATGAACTGCGCGTCCGTCTGCACCGCGGGTGCGGCCGACAGGACGTTCAGGCCGCTCATGCCGGGGAGATTGAGGTCCAGCAGGACGAGGTCGTAGAGCTCCCGGTCCAGCGCCTTGAGGGCTTCCTCGCCACTCTCCACCGCCTCCACCGCGTAGCTTTCGTCTTCCAGCAGGCTCACGATCAGGTCACGGACGATGTCATCGTCCTCGACGACGAGAACGCGCGCCTGCGCTTGTGCCTTTGCTTCGTCAGCCATCGGTGCGATCGGCCCGCGAGCGGTTCATGTCCCTCCCTGGCAGCAACACGATGAATGTGGCCCCTCTGCCCTCTTCGGTCTGCACGCTGATCGTGCCGCCGAGACTGTGCACCAGCTGGCGCGCCAACGGCAGGCCCAGACCGGTTCCCCCCGTCCGCGAGAAGAACGGCAGGAATATGCGCGACAGATCCGCCTCGGCGATGCCCCGGCCGGAATCCACCACGCGAAGTTCCACCCAACCGTCGCGCCGGCGCGTGGAAACCTCCAGGCGCCCTCCATCCGGCATGGCATCCCGCGCATTGGACAGCAACGTCACCACAACCTGCTGGATACGACGGGGATCGGACGCGATCTGACCCAATCCGGCATCAAGCGCCAGGTCGAGCCCGATGTGCGCCTCCTCCAGCGCACGCCCCATGGCACCGACCATCTCCCGCACCACGTCATTCACGTCCACCGGCCGCACCTGAGGCGTGCCTGGCCCCGCCAGGTTCGTCAACAAGCGGGAAAGCTGCGCAATCCGATGAGTCTGGGCAAGGATGACCTCGCGGTCTTCATCCTGCGGGCGCGCTCCCTCGTCACCCCGCTTCGCCAGGCGGTCGGCCGCAATCTCGATCGCCGTGAGCGGCGCCCCGATCTCGTGCACCACCGCGGCCGACAACTGGCCCACCGCGGCCAGCTGCTCCGCCTGCAGCAACTGCTGGAAACGCTGGTCGCCTTCCCCACCGGTCGGCCGCCCGAAAACCGCCCAGCCCTCGTCCAGCGCGACGACGCGCCACGCACCCGCCGGGCTTGGAGCGCCCCCGCCATACACGCCCGGCAGCAGGTCCGGCAACAGCCGGCCCCGCACCTCGCCCAGCGATGACGCGCCGCGGGCGTTCGTGTAGGTGACCCGGAGATCCGTATCGACCACAATGATCGGTTCTTCCGCGTTGTCCAGCACAACGCGGAGCTGAGCCGCGTTCAAATTCGGTTCCCTCCCGTCCGTTCCGGTTGTAGCAGGGGTCCCCACCCCGGAGAAGAGTATTCGTCCCGGTTGCGCATTCCATACCAACCGGCCGGCTCTGCGGCAGCGCAGGGCGTGCGGGGCGGCGGGACAAGTGATTTTCCGCACGCGTGCGCGGCGCGCGAGTCGGGCGCTGGGCCGGCAATGTCGCAAGATGCGACACGATCGCACTGATGCGCCCCACCACAACGCCGCCGGTCGGACGGCATGGGCCCGTGTCGCGGCCCGTTCCGGAGCCCCGGCGGCGAGGTTTGAGGCGGGTCAAGAAGGATGGGACCGGCTGGCATGAGTGGTGCGCCGCCGGGACCGGAAGGGCGCGACGGCAGGACACCACCAGGGGGCTGGCGTGTATCGCTCGGTGGCAGTGCCATTGGATGGGATGCCGGAAGCGGAACTGGCGTTGGAGTGGGGCGCTGTGATCGCGTCCGGAATCAACGCGACCCTGCGTCTGCTCGTGATGGCGCCGGCCGGAGCGGTCGCGGGGTCGGGCGGGGCGGCGGCGATCTCGGCGGGTTCTCTGGAAGCAGTGGCGGCCGGGATGGCGTCGAGCGCCGGTGTCCGGGTGCGTTGCCAGGAGGTGCGGGGCGGAGGAGAGGTGGAGGAGCAACTGGCGCGGCACGTTCGCGGCCACCGCGTGGACGTGCTGGTGACCACGCCGGGCCTGGTGGGGGGCGGGGGCGCGTTAGCGCGGTTGTGCGAACGGGTGCCCGTGCCGGTGCTCGTCGTGCCGGAGGGTGGGCCGGACGGTGTCCGCGTGCGCCGGATGCTGGTGCCCCTGGACGGCACGGAGCCGGCGGAGCGTATCCTGCCGTTCGCCTCGTCTCTTGCGGGCCTGCTGGAGGCCGAGGTGACGTTGCTGACGCTGCTGTCCCCTTCCTACGTCATTGGCTGCCCGGGTGCGACGGTGGATTGCACCGTGAGTCCCCAGCGACAGGTGGCGCAGAGCTACCTGGAGGGCGTTGCGCAAACGCTGCGACGGCAGGGACGGCGGGTGACCGCACGGGTGCTGGTGCGTGCTCGCCCGGCCCGGGCCATCGCGGACTTCGTGGTGTCGGAAGGGGTCGGCCTGCTGGCGTTGTCGGGGTCCGTCCGGGGGAAGTGGCGCCGGGTGGTGCCCGAGATCCTGGGCCTGCTGGAAGGAACGCCCGTGGCGACGCTGGCGTATGTCGCGCTGGAGCCGCGCGTCAGTCGGATGCCGCCAGGGGAAGCGTGAAGGAGAACCGGCTGCCGTTGCCCGGCTCGCTTTCCACCCAGATCCTGCCCCCGTGTGCTTCCACGATCCCGCGTGCGATGGCGAGGCCGAGCCCGGAGCCCTCACCCTTATTCTGCTTCGCCTGCCAATAGGGATCGAACAGGTGGGCCACGTCCTCGGGCAGGATGCCCGGGCCGCGGTCCATGACGGAGAAGACGACCGCGTCGTGGGCCCTGCGCACGTCCAACGTGACGTCCGAGCCGGTGGGGCTGAACTTCACGGCGTTGCCCACCAGGTTGCACAGGACCTGGATGACGCGGTCGCGGTCCGCCCTGACGCGAGGCAGGTCATCATCGGGCGCGGTCCGCAAGGCGATCTCCTTCCCGGACGCCACCGGCTCCATCATCTCCACGACGGCGCGGAAGAACTCGGCCGGCTCGTACGCCGCGGCGTCCACCGAAAGACGCTGCGATTCGATGCGCGCCACGTCCAGCAGATCCTCGATGAGACGGCTCATGCGATCGGCGGAGCGCATGATCGCTTCGGCCGGCTTCCGTACGGACGGGTCTTCCAGCGACCGGATGCGGCGCAGCAGCATGTTGGCGCCCATGACGATGCCGTGGAGCAGGTTGCGCAGGTCGTGGGCGACGATGCCCAGCACGTCGTCCCGGGCGCGGGTGGCGCGCTGGGCGGCGCGGTAGAGGCGCGCGTTGTCGACGGCGACGCCGGCGCGCCGGCCCACTTTCACAGCCAACGCCCGGCGCTCCTCGTCGAAGGACGGGTCGGTGCCGCATCGGCCGAATGACAGGACGCCGAGGATGCGGCCCCGGGCGACCAACGGCACGGCCATGAGGGCGTGGGGACCCAGCTCCCGGAGCAGGGTCGCCTCACCCATGTCCACGGCGATCTGGTCCAACGCCGCTTCCGTCGGATACACGATGGAGACCGCTTCACCTCGCGCGAGCACCTGGCCGATGATCCGGTCCTTGTCCCTGGGATCGTGTGGATAGCGGCGCAGGATCTCGCGGACGGTACGCTCGCAGGCGGCGTCGAGTGCAGTGACCACGACGGTCTGGATGGCGCCATCCTCCGCCACGATCTCGCAGACGCACCAGTCCCCGAGCCGCGGTACGGCGAGGTGCGCCACGCTCTCCAGCGTGGTCTCATAGTCCAGGGACCCTGCCAGGGCGCGGCTGGTCTCGGACAGAAACGCCTCGGCGCGTTCCGCCCGCTCTGCTGCGGCCCGGGCGCGGCGTTCCACAGCCAGCAGCCGGCGGCGCTCTTCTTCCGCGGCTTTGCGCTCCGTGATGTCCCGGACAGCCGCCGTGTAGAGCACACGATCGCCGCCCGCGAGACGCGAGATGGACGCTTCCGCCGGGAACTCCTCCCCGTTCTTGCGGCGCCCCCGGATCTCGCGGCGCTCGCCCATCAGGCGGGCCGGCTTCTTTGAGTCGCCGAACTCCTGGACGTGGTGGTGGTGCAGGTTCTCGAAGCCCTGGGGCAGAAGAAGGTCCAGCGGCTGCCCGATGACCTCGTCGGCCCGATAGCCGAAGATGCGCTGGGCGCCCTCGTTGAACAGCACGATTCGCTGCTGCCCGTCCACCGTCACGATGGCATCCGCCGAGATGGCAACCACGCCCTCCAGCTCGGAACGGCTGAGGCGGATGGCGGGAGCCACCGGCGCGCCAGCAGCATCCTGCGCGGGGCGAGACGACCCGGCTCCCCCGGCGTCATCTCCGTTCCGGAGTGCGCCCATGCCCACCACGAGCGACGTGCCGCCCAGCCGGCTGAACACCCAGTCCACGCCCACGCGCCGACATTCGCGCGTCAGCAGATCGGTGTTGAGCGACAGGGCCGCCGTGCCATTCGAAAGGGAGACCAGGGCCGCACGCATCGCCGCCGCTTGCTCCGGCGGCAGCAGGTCTTCCCACACGGGCTGCCCGAGCAGGGCAGACCGCGTGTACCCCGCCTGGCGAACGCAGCCGTCACTCACCTCGACGATGCGGCCGTCGCTGTCCAGCACCAGGACCAGTGCCGGGCCCTCCAGCGTGGGACGCAACGACTCAACGCCGGCCTCCAGCGCCAGCGTGTTCGGGGCTTTCGGGTGCCCCCCAGGCGTCATCGAGCGTCACTCCTCGCGTGTGTTTCGTCCCGCCTGCCGGTCTCATCCGCGCGCAGACCGCGCGTTTGCGCTCACCGGCGCCAGCAAAGATGGGACATCCTGTGACGACGTTCAACACCGACCGCTTGCGCGGCCACCCCGGCGCCCGGATCTTTTCGTCGGCAGTAGGCGGCTCCTTCTACCGTAGAACGATCGTCCCGGACGGTCATCCAACCCAGGAGAGCGCGACGTGGGGCTCACCAGCAACCGCGGCATCCGCCGGACCATCCTCGCCCTGTTCTTCCTTTCGGGGGCGTGCGGCCTCGTATACGAGGTCGTCTGGATGCGCATGCTCACGCTCATCTTCGGCGCCACCGCGTTCGCCACCGCGGCCCTCCTGGCTTCCTTCTTCGCCGGCCTGGCGCTGGGCAGCCTCGCCTTCGGCCGGGCCGCGGACCGGAGCCGCAACCCTCTGGCCCTGTACGCCGTCCTGGAAGCGGGCGTCGCCGTGTTCGCGTTCCTCATGCCCGTTCTCCTGGCGGGCGTGACGAGCGCGTACGTCGCGGTGGCCCGCCACGTGGACCTGGGCTTCTACGCCATCAGCCTGCTCCGCCTGGGCCTGTCGTTCATCGTCCTCCTGCTGCCCACCACGCTCATGGGGGGGACGCTGCCCGTGGTGGTGAAGTTTCTGGTCCAACGCAGGGACCGGCTGGGCATGGACGTGGGGCGCCTCTACGCATTGAACACGTTCGGTGCCGTCCTGGGTGCGTTCGCCGCCGGTTTCATTCTCATCCTGACCATCGGCGTGCGGGAGACGGCGTACCTGGCGGGCATCGTCAACCTGGGCATTGCCGGCGTGGCCTACGCGCTGAGCCGCGGCGAGGAACGAACGGGCGCCCCTGCGGCGGACGGGCCGGGATCCACGGACGCCGGGGTGGCGGAAGCGGCGGACGCGG
>CAZUFP010000014.1:71932-73825 GCA_964619835.1 uncultured Gemmatimonadaceae bacterium
GCGCTGGTCTACTACCTGGACAACTCGACGCACGCCTTCACCACGATGCTGACTGCGTTCCTGCTGGGCATCGCTCTGGGGAGCGCCATCGTGGCCCGCTTCATCGACCGGCGCGTACCGTTGCTGGCGGCCTTCGGGCTGGTGGAGCTGCTCATCGGGTTCTTCGCCCTCCTGGCCCTGCCCATCCTGGCGAAGTCGACGCCGGTCCTGTCGGGCATGGGCAACGAGACCATCAACGCGATGCTGTTCTGGAAGTGGACGGGGCTGCGCTACCTGAAGAGCCTGACGGTCATGCTGATCCCCACGGTGCTGATGGGCATGACGGTGCCGTTGGCGGTCAAGATCTACGCCCGACAGCTGGGCCGGCTGGGCACGTCGCTGGGCCATGTGTACGCCATGAACACGGTGGGCGGCGTGATCGGTTCGCTGGTGGCCGGCTTCGCCCTGGTGCCGCTGCTGGGGGTGAGCCACAGCATCGTGCTGGTGGCCGGGCTCAACGCGGTGATCGGAGCGGTGCTGCTGTTCGCGGACCGGTCCGTGACGAGCAGTGTGGCCGCCAAAGTGGCCGTGACCGCCGCAGTGGTGCTGGTCTTCGGCGCGGGGTCCTGGCTGGCCCGGGGGTCGATGGTGTTCGCGTCCTATCGGGAACGGGCGGACGGCGCGGAGGTCCTGTCCTACCAGGAAGGCATCGGCTCCACGGTGAAGGTCTACCGGAACCGGGAGGGCGACAAGCTCCTGAGCATCGACGGCTTCCCGGTGGCCGGCACGAGTCTCGGGATGCTCGATGCGCAGGAGTCGCTGGGCAATCTTCCGCTGCTGCTGAGCCGCGTGCCATCCCCGCGCGTGAACCTCGTCGGCTTCGGCGTGGGCGGCGCGTCCTGGGAGGTGCTGCAGTACAACGTCGCGCGCGTGGACTGCGTCGAGCTGGTCCCGGCGGTGATCAAGGCGGCCAGGTGGTTCCCCGAGGTGAACCACGGCGTGCTGGACCAGCCGCGCTACAACGTCATCATGGGCGACGGACGCAACTACGCCCTCATCACGGACAGCACCTACGATGTGATCTCCGTGGACGCCACCTCACCGCAGATGGCCGGAAACGGCAGCCTCTACGCCCTCGATTTCTACAAGCTGGTCCGTTCGCACCTTTCGCCCCAGGGGATGGCGGTCCAGTGGCTTCCGTTCCACCTGTTGTCGGACGCCCAGGTGCGGATGACCGCCCGCACGTTCATGGAGGCGTTCCCCCACACCACTCTCTGGTTCTCTCCCCTGCGCAGCCTCGGCCTGCTGGTGGGCACGCGGGACCGGCTCCAGATCGACGTCCAGGACCTCGGCCGCAAGCTTCGGCGGCCCGGCGTACAGCAGCAGCTTGCGCGCGTGGGCACGACGGACCCCCTGGACGTGCTGGCCTGGTTCGTCACGGGGGAGGACGGCCTGGCGAAGTACACGGCCGGCGCGCGCGTGAACACGGACGACCATCCGTACCTCGAGTTCACGCCGGCGTGGTCCTACTTCTTCGCCACCCGCTATGGCGCCCAGAACATGTACAACTTCGGACTGGCGCGGCAGAGCGTCTTCCCCTGGCTGGTGAACACCGGGGACTCGGCGTCGACGGCAGACCTGGAGTCGCGTGTCGCGCGGAGATACGAAGCCACGCAGTACAGCATCAGCGGCGACATCTACACGTACCTCGGCCTGCCGGACAAGGCGCACCAGGAATACCAGAAGGCGCTGTCCATCGACCCGGACGACAAGAACGCCGAGCACGCGTACTGGCGCGAGCACGGGCTCAGGAAGTAGCAAGCAGGCGGAAAGCGGGAACGAGGAAAACGGGATCGATGTCCGGCTCCGGCGTTGCACACCGTTTCCGGTTCGCTCCGACCCGAGCTGACGTGC
>CAZUFP010000015.1:0-64030 GCA_964619835.1 uncultured Gemmatimonadaceae bacterium
CCTTCCTGCCCACGTACACGGCCACGGCGTGGTACCACAAGAAGCTGCCGGCCGACCTCCAGAGCCAGTCGCTGGAGCAGGTGGTGCAACAGTCGCGCGATTACGCCTTCGGCGACTATCTGACCGCCCTGGCCAAGGGCAACGAACTGTCCCAGAGCGCACGGCAGGCGGTGGCGCAGAAGCTGGCCCGGCTCACCGGCGTGTCGGAGCAGTTCATCCTCGAGACGAACCTGCGCATCAACGCGGGCGCGTATCGCACCGAGCTGCTGCGCGGCGAACGCGAGACGGTGGGCCGTTACGACAGCCGCCTCATCGGCATCAACGGCAACGCCTCCAGCCAACGCGAGGACTACGACCCGTCCGGCGTGGCCCCGTCCGGGGCGTTCATGTCCGCCTTCATGCAGTACCTGCACAACGACCTCAACTACAAGTCGGACCTGCAGTACTACATGGGCGGCCACACCGGCGGTTGGAACTACCAGGGCGCCGGCTACGGCTATCCGAGCGAGGTGGAGTCCCTGCGCCTGGCCATGGCCAAGGACCCGTATCTGCGTGTCATGGTGGGCGCCGGCTACTACGACATGGCCACCCCGTTCGCCAACGCCGAGTATACCTTCCACCACCTCGGCTTCGACCAGACGTACATGGATCGCGTCCAGTTCAAGTACTACCAGAGCGGCCACATGGCCTACCTGAACCAGACGTCGGCCCAGAAGCTCAAGAACGACATCGAGAGCTTCATCACGTCCACCGAAGTGGAGCACGCAAAAAAGTAGAACTGCAGGCGGGGGCGCGGGCGGGGGCGGGCTGGCCCGTCCGCGTTCCCCTCTTGGGGGGCAGCGAACCGGACTTCGACCTGGTGTTCCGGGGGGGCTTGGTCTTCGGCGGGCCGGCTTGCTCTTCCGGGCGTTGGCTCACTCTTCCGGGCGTTGCTTGTTCTCCGGCGTGGGCTTCTGGTCGGGAATTCCACGGTTGCGGGCGCTCGTGGCGGGGGCGCGTGTGGCTTTCCGCTCGAAATCGATGGCGAGGCGGGAGAGCATGGCGATGATGGAGAGGAGCAGGCGGCGGGTCTGTGCGGCCTCAACTTCGCTGACGCGATGCTTGCGCTCCAGCAGCACGAAGATCGCGGCCGTTTCGGTGGCGCTGCCGCGAGCGATACGGTAGGCGTTCGCCTTGGCTCTGGGGCTGTACCTGCCTACGGCTTCCGCGATGTTGAGCATAATGGAGTGGCTGGCGCGCTCCAGTTGATCCGCCAGGTGCCGCCGTTCCGGCCGAATCCGTCGTGCCACATCGTCGGCCAGGCTCCAGAGCTCCGCGCCATAGTCGAGGACGTCGAACCCCTCGAACCCGAATCGTTCCATGCGCCCATGATGCTATCCCGATCCGGGCATCCCCATAGCAGGACGGGCCGCCGTCGCCCCCGCCCGCGCCTGCCTCAATACGCCGCCAGCTCCTCCACGGCCGCCCAGATCTTCTGCGCACTCGGCAGGATGGCCTCCTCCAGCACCGGTGCGTAGGCCACCCAGGTGTCCAGTGACGCAACGCGGCGCACCGGGCCGTCCAGCCATTCGAACAGCTCGTCGGCGATGCGTGCGGAGATCTCCGAGCCGATGCCCCAGGACAGGGCATCCTCGTAGGCGACCACCACCTTGTTGGTCTTCCGCACGGAATCGGCGATGCGGTCCATGTCCAGCGGGCTCAGCGTGCGGAGGTCCAGCACCTCGACGCTGATGCCTTTCTCTTCCGCCAGCTTGGCGGCGTCCAGGGAACGCTTCACCAGTGCGCCGCACGTGACCACGGTCACGTCGGTGCCTTCCCGCACGACCTTGGCCTTGCCGAACGGGATCATGAAGTCCTTCCCGGGATACCGGGACTTGTTGTAGACCTGCCGGTACAGGTGCTTGTGCTCCAGGAACATCACCGGGTCTTCCGAGCGGATGGCGGTGCGCAGCAGCCCGTTGGCGTCCAGGGCGTTGGACGGCAGTACCACCCGCAAGCCAGGGCTGTGGGTGAACAGCGTCTCGCCCGTCTGGGAATGGTAGATGGCGCCACCTTTCAGGTAGCCGCCGTACGTGACGCGCACCACCACCGGCGCCGACCACGTGTTGGCCGAGCGGTAGCGCATGGTGGCCAGCTCGTTCCGGAGCTGCTGCATGGCCGGCCAGATGTAGTCGAAGAACTGGATCTCCACCACCGGCTTCAGTCCGCGCGTGGCCATGCCCACCGCGCGGCCGACGATGTTCGCCTCGGCCAGCGGCGAGTTGAACACGCGCGTGCCCCCGAAGCGGCGCTGGAGGCCCCACGTGACCTTGAAGACGCCGCCCTTGCCCTTCACCTCGGGCAGCACGTCCTCGCGGCTCGCATCCGCGACGTCTTCACCGAACACGACGATGCGCGGGTCACGCTCCATCTCGTCCCGCAGGCACGCGTTCAGCAGGTCCACAGTCGTGCCTTCCTCGCCCTCGAACTGCGGCGAGTCCTCCGTGTCGAACTCCGACGACGTGGGATCCACATCCGGCGAGTACAGGAAGTCCATCACCGTCTCCGGCGCCGGCTGCGCCTCCTCCAGTGCGCGGTCCGTGGCCTCCTGGATCTCGTCGCGCACGCCCTGCTCCAGCGCGTCCAGCTCCTCTTCCGTGGCCACGCCCTGGTCCAACAGGTACTGCCGGAAGTTGGGGAGCGGGTCTCGCTTTGCCTCTTCTTCCCGCTGCGCCTCCGACTTGTAGGCGCGCTCGTCGTCCGACATGGAGTGGCTGTACGGCCGGATGACGTGTCCGTGCACCAGCGCAGGGCCCTTCCGCTTGCGGGCGTGGTCCACGGCCTTCTTCGCCGCTTCCCAGCTGGCCAGCAGGTTGCAGCCGTCCACCTCCTGCACAAGCAGGTTCGGGAAGCCTGACACCAGCTTGCTGATGGACCCGCCCGCCGTGCCTACCTCGACCGGCACCGAGATGGCGTAGCCGTTGTCCTCCACCACGAAAACAACCGGAAGCTTGAGGTTGCATGCCGTGTTGAGTGCTTCCCAGAACTCCCCTTCCGACGTCTGGCCCTCACCCGTCGTGCACAGCACTACCTCGTCATCCTCGAAGGCTTCCAGCTTTTCACGCAGGTCATCCAGCAGGGTGGCGCGCCAGGCGCCTTCCGCCATCCCCGTCGCCTGGAGGAACTGCGTGCCCGTGGGCGAGGACGTGCTCACGATGCGGAGTTTGCGGTGGCCCCAGTGGGACGGCATCTGGCGTCCGCCGCTCGCCGGATCCGACGCCGCGCCCACGGCCTGCAGCAACTGCTCGTAGGGGGTGACGCCCAACGCCTGCGACAGGGCCCGGTCGCGGTAATACAGGTAGGCCCAATCCGAGCCGGGCCGCAGGTGCGCGGCCATGGCAACCTGGAGTGCCTCGTGGCCCGCGCCCGAGATCTGAAAGAAGATCTTGTTCTGGCGCTTGAGCTGGATTTCCCGGTCGTCGGTCCGGCGTGCTGCGTACATCGTCCGGTACAGGCGCAGCATCTCCGGTTTGCCCGGACCGGCAGGTTTCCGCCGCCCACGACCGGCAGACTTCGACTTCCCCTCGTTGGTTCTCGTGGCCATTCGGTTGTCTGGCTGGGTGAGTCCCTGGGGCGGGACAGCGTCGCCCCCGTCACAGGGGCCGCCAACAGTCGTCAATTATACCGGCGCCCGCCTCGCCCGACCACCCCTGCCGCTCCCTGCACAGGGTGGGTCCGCGCGTAGCGTCATCCCTGCATGCAGCGTTCCAGCCGTTCGATTGGGGGAGCCGTGGATCGGCCCCAGGAGGGGACATGAAGAGGGCGGCGGGTGGCGGCTACCTGCCGCGCTCCCGCCGCCCTCGCTTCGCCCTTGCCGTCAACGGCCGCCGGCGACGACGGCAGGCGGCAGCGGCAGCTTCTCGCCCATCTCGACCTTGGCGCGCAGGCGCTGCCATTCCCAGTCGATGTTCTTGCGGATGCCGTCGATCTGGGCCTCTTTCAGGTGCGAGAAGCGTCCTTGCAGGCCCAGGTACTCGGCCACGTCCGTGAACGCGGGCTCGTGGTTGATCGTGTACTTGGTGCCCTGCACCACCTCGTAGAGCGGGAACACGCCCGTCTCCACCGCCAGGCGGGCGATCTTCACGGTGTTGCGCTCTTCGGACTTGTGACCGGCGGGGCAGGAGATCCACAGGTGGATGAACTTGGCGCCCCGGATCTCTTTGGCCTTCTGGACCTTGCGGACGAAGTCGTCGGGGTAGGCGATGGAAGCCGTCGCGGCGTAGGCGATCCGGTGTTCCGCCAGGATCTCGACGATGTTCTTCTTCGGTTCCGCCTTGGGCGTCTCCACGGGCGTCGTCGTGGTCCAGGCGCCCACCGGTGTGGCGGACGATCGCTGGATGCCCGTGTTCATGTACGCTTCGTTGTCGTACGTGATGTAGAGGATATTGTCGTTGCGCTCCACCGCGCCGGATAGCGACTGGAAGCCGATATCGAACGTGCCGCCGTCGCCGGCCCAGGCCAGCACGGTGGCGTCCTTCTTCCCCTGGGCATCCAGCCCGGCACGTACGCCGGCCGCCGAGATGGCCGCCGTCTCGAAGGCGACGTGGAGCACCGGCACGTCCAGGCCGAAGTAGGGGTACGGGCCCGAGATGATGGACCAGCAGCAGGCGGGGATCACCACGTACGTCTCAGGGCCCAGCGCCTTCAGCGCGTAACGCATGCCCAACGCCCCGCCGCAGCCCGGGCAGGCCATGTGGCCAGTACGCAGGATATCGTCTTCCGGCAGGTGCAGGTTCCGCGGGTCGTAGGTCTTCAGCGTCGTGCTCATCGGTTGCCTCCAGAACCAGCGGCGGCCGGATCCCGGGCCTCGCCGGCCCCGGCCGGTTCACCTTCCGGCAGAGTGTCCCACCACGTGACGGGTTGTTCCAGCTTGTGTTCCCAGGCGGCCGTCAGCATCGCCTCGATGTGCTCCGGTGTCACGTCGCGCCCGCCCAGCCCGGCAATCACGCCGCGCACGTCCGGCTGCTCGCTGTGAGGCAGCTCGAACAGGGCCGACTTGATCTCCTGGTGGAAGATGCCGTGGTGGCCGAAGGAGCAGTTCCGGTCCAGCACCACCACGGTGTCGCGGCCGGCGAGCATACGCCGGATCGCGTCCGCCGGGAACGGCCGGAAGACGCGCAGTCGCAGGAGCCCGGCGGGCACGCCGCGTTCCCGAAGGTCGTCCACCACGCCACGAGCGGTGCTGGCCGTGGTGCCGGCGGACACCAGCACCAGCTCGGCGCCGTCCATGCGGTAGCCCTCCATGAGGCCGTAGTAGCGCCCCGTGATCTCGCCCCAGTCCATGCCGACCTTGCCCCAGGCCTCGAGCGCGTCCCGGTGCGCCAGGTCGATCTTGCGACGGAACTCCATGTAGCGGTCCGGCGCCACCAGGCTGCCCAGCGCGGCCGGGTGGGCCAGGTCCATGCGGTGCGGCAGGTCCAGCGGCGGCAGGAAGGCGTCCACCATGTCCTGCTCCGGGATCTCGGCGTCCTCGTACGTATGGGAGAGGAAGAAGGCGTCCAGTACCACCATGGTGGGCAGCAGCACCTGCTCCGACACCTTGTAGGCCTGGATCACCGAGTCCACCACCTCCTGCGCGGACTCGCAGTAGAGCTGCATCCAGCCCGTGTCGCGCTGCGACAGGGAGTCCGTCTGATCCGTCCAGATGGACCAGCCGGGGCCCATGGCCCGGTTCACATCGGCCATCACGATGGGGAGCCGTGCGCCGGCCGCCCAGTGGATCATCTCGTGCATGAGCGCCAGGCCGTGGGACGACGTAGCCGTGAAGGCCCGCGCCCCGGCTGATTCCGCCGCCACGCACGCCGCCATGGCCGAGTGCTCCGACTCCACCTTGACGAACGTGGCGTCCAGATCGCCCTTCGCCACCATGTCGGCGATGCCTTCGATGATGGACGTCTGCGGCGTGATAGGATAGGCCGAGACGACCTGGGCCCGCGAAAGCCGGACGCCGTGGGCAACCGCGTCGTTCCCCTTGATGACCCGCTTCATGACGTCACCTCCACGAGCGTGAGTGCGTCCCGCGGGCATTCCTCGACGCAGATGCCGCACCCCTTGCAGTGGTCGTAGTCGATGTCGAACGGCACCGCTCCGTCGCGGCTGTGGATGGCCACGTCCGGGCAGAACTGCAGGCAGTTCTGGCATTCGTTGCACGTTCCGCAGACAAGGCACCTCTGTGCCTCCGCGATGGCCTCCTCCTCGGTGAAGCCGTGTACCACCTCGGCGAACGACTGCACCCGCGCCTCCGGCTTGAGGGCCCGGATCCCCGGCCTCGCCGACGGCGTCAGGTACGCCTTGTTCAGATGATCGAAGGAGACCAGCGTGTCCCGGTCGAACGACCGGGCCGGCAGGTCACGGGCAGCGGGCGCGCGGTCCGGCAATCCGCCGTTCAGGTAGGCGTCCACCATGCGCGCGACACGGCGGCCCGTCCCGATGGCCGCCGTGACTGTGCCTTCTCCGGTCGCAATGTCGCCGGCCGCGAACACGCCCTCCGCAGACGTCGCGAACCGCGCGTCCGTGGATACCCGCCCGTTCCGGCTCACGTCCGGCGGCATGAACTCCAGCTCACCCGTCTCGCCGAGGGCCGTCACCACCCCCGCCACCTCCACCCGGAACTCGCTGCCCTCCACCGGCACCGGGCGACGGCGGCCAGACTCGTCCGGTTCGCCCAGCTCCATGCGGATGCACTCCACGGCCACCACCTGGTCGCCGTCCGTGATCACCCGCGTCGGAGCCGTGAGGTAGTGGAACTCGATGCCCTCCGCCAGCGCCTCGTCGATCTCCTGGGCAATGGCGGGCATCTCGTTGCGCGTGCGGCGGTACAGCACGATGGGAGTCACGCCCAACCGCAGCAGCGACCGCGCCACGTCCATCGCCGTGTTCCCGCCGCCCACCACCGCCAACCGGTCGGGCAGGGCCGGCCGTTCCCCCAGCAGGATGGACTCCAGAAGCTCGACGCCGTTGAACACCGACGGGTGGTCCTCGCCGGAAATGCCCAGGCGCCGGGCACCGTGCAGCCCCACCGCCACGATGACCGCGTCGTAGCGCTTGCGAAGCTCGTCCATGCTCACGTCCCGCCCCACCCGGACGCCGTTGTGGAAGTTGACGCCCACCGCTTCCACGAGAGCCAGCTCGGCGTCCAGCACCGACTTCGGCAGCCGGTAGTCTGGAATGCCGGTACGCAGGTAGCCGCCCGGTTTCGGCTTGTCGTCGTAGATGTCCACCGCGTGCCCCTGCAGGGCCAGGTGGTACGCCGCGGCAATGCCTGCGGGACCTGCGCCGATCACGGCCACGTTCCGGTTCGTGGACGGCGCCGAGGTGGGCCGGGTGCTTTCCTCGAGGAACCGATCGCCCAGGTAGCGTTCGAGCATGTGGATGGCAATGGCGCCCCCCAGCTCGTTCCGGTTGCACTCGTCCTCGCAGGGATGCGGACACACGCGGCCCAGGGTCGACGGCAACGGATTCTCAGCGCGCCACGCCGCCGCCGCTTCTTCCACCCGGCCCTCCGCGACGAGCTTCAGCATGCCCGAGATGTCGTTGCCCGCCGGACAACGGTTGACGCACGGCGCCAGCTTGTCCTGGTACACCGGCTGCATGTATTTCCACGTCCCCGTGCGCAACGCCGTCGTCGGCAGGTCCGAGTAGGACGTTACCGGAACGTCCTGCAAGGTCCGGGGATCCAGCTTCACGCCCATGGTCAGCTCCTTCCGCTGGCGGCTTGCAGGACGTGCAGGGCGGTCGCCGCCTCGCGTGCCGCCGCCGCGTTCGCCTCAGGCTTCACGGGCGCGTTCGCCCGGATCGCCGCGTCCAGATCCTCCAGTCCGATGAGGCCCGTCAGCTCCGCCATCGCACCCAGAATCGCCGTGTTCACGATGGGCGATGTCGCGGAACCCAATCCGTGCTGAGCCGCGATCCGCGACGCGTCCACCGTCGCCACCGTGTACGGGCCCAGGTCCGCGAACACCTCCGGCGGCTTCGGTGAGTTGATCAGGATCCAGCCCCCGTCCTTCAGCCCCGCCGTCACGTCCACCAGCTTCTGCATGATCAGGCTCTGGTCCAGCACGATCAGGCCGTCCGGATGGTAGATCTGCGTCCGGACGAGCACCGGGTCCTGATCCATGCGGACGAACGCGGCCACAGGGGCGCCGCGCCGCTCCGACCCGAACGATGGGAAGGCCTGAACATGCATACCCTTTCGGAACGCGGCCTCGGCCAGTAGGTGCGATGCCACGACCGCTCCCTGCCCGCCGCGTCCATGGATCCGGACTTCGATCATCTTCCGCTCCCAAGAGGCAAAAAGTCAGGTTTCCGGGACGAATTGCCACGTCCGGACCGCGTGCCCACGCCAGAACGTGCGCCAGAACGCGTTGTGGGCGTTGGCTTTTCGAACGTTCGGCCGCCAGTTCACCGTTTCCGGGGGGACGCCGCTGCCATCGACTACGAGGCGAGAGGTGTGCCAGGCTCCCGGCGCCCGCCGCGCGCTCGCGCGGGAAGCCGACACGCACGCATCTGCAAGGTTTACATGCCGAGAGTCCGGGTGCTATCTTCACGCGATAGCCCGGGCACTCCCGCCGGTACGAATCAGGTGAACCAACGATCGCTGGTGTTGCGACTGCTGGCCCGGGCCCTCGTACGGCCGGCGCTGCTCGGCGTCCTGGTCCGGGCGGCGTGGCGGTTCCGGGCCCGCGGGTGGTACCGCCGTCCACCGTTCCTCCCCGTACCTCCCCCGGAGTATCTGGAGTGGAGATTGCACACCGCATACGGTGAAGGCCGCGCCCCGACGGTGCGGGAGCTGGAGCGGTACCTGCGTTGGTCCGACACCCTGCGCAGAGGCCGTTCGCGGGAGCGAACGCCCCGATGAAGAAGCTCTTGGTTGCGCTGATCATCGTGGCAGCTGCGTTGTCGGCATCGCCTTCCTTGAGGGAGAAGGCGGCGCCCCGGCTCATGCCCGTGTGGACCGACGTGCGCGGCCTTCTGAAGAAGCCGCTGCGCCCGTTCGTGACGCCGTTGCAGGAACAGCATGCGAACAGCGAGGTCCTTGAAATCATGCGCGCGCTGAAAGAGAGCGTGTTCCGTGACGGCCGCGTTCCCCGGACGGCCAACTTCCTGGGCTGGATCAACGCGCGCCAGCTCACGGACCACGACGGCATCGACCCCTGGGGCAAGCCGTACACGCTCGTGCAGACGCGGGACACACTGTACGTGGTGTCCATGGGGCCGGACACTACCCTGAACACCGCCGACGACATCAAAGCGGGTTTCCCGCACCGACGGTAGCCGGCCTTGCACATCGTATTCGAAGACCTTACAACGCTGCTCATCACGCTCGGTCCGTGGCTGGTCCTGGCCATGACCATGGCGGAGACCGCGTTGTTCGTCGGGCTGCTCCTTCCGGCCGAGGCGACGGTGCTGCTGGCCGCGTTCCTGGCCGAGGAGGGGCTGTTCTCGCTGGAATCGATCGCGGCCGCCACGGTCTTCGGCGCCTTCATCGGCGATCAGATCGGCTACGTGCTCGGGCGCACCAACCGGCTCCACATCGGGCGGCGGTCGCGCCGGGCGAGCGCCCTGCGGGTCCAGTACCAGGGCGCGGTGACCGATCTGTTCCGGCGCCATTCGGCCGCCGCGGTCACGGTCGGCCGCTTCATCTCGTTCGTGCGGACATTGATGCCGTGGTTCGCCGGCGTGAGCCGCATTCCGTACCGGAGATTCGTCCTCTACGATCTGGTGGGTGTTCTCGGGTGGAGCGCCGCGTCCATCACCCTGGGCTATCTCGTGGGCGAGAGCTGGCACCTGGTCGCGGGCTGGTTCGGCACGGTCAGCGCCGCCATCCTGGGGCTGCTCCTCATCGGGGTGGCCTTCCTCGTGCTGCGTGCCCGGCGGCAGCGGCGGGCGGGATCCGCGGACACGGGCCGGAAGGCCATGCTGCGGGTAGGGCTCACCGGCAACATTGCCAGCGGCAAGTCCGCCGTCGCCGACGCATGGGCGCGTCTGGGCGCAACGATCATCGATGCCGACGTGCTGGCGCGCCGGGCCGTCGAGCCCGGCACCGAGGCACTGGCGCGCATCGCGGAACGGTTCGGGCCCGAGATCCTGTGCGACGGACAGTTGGACCGGGACGCGCTCCGGCGTCGCGTGTTCCAGGACGAGCCGGCCCGCCGGGCGCTGGAAGCGATCCTGCATCCGGAGATCGCCCGGCTTCGGGCGGAGGAAGAGGCGCGTGCTGGCGCCGCCGGAGCCGATGTCGTCGTGAACGTGGTCCCGCTGTTGTTCGAAGTGAACCTGGCGGACGCCATGGACGTGGTGGTCCTCGTGGACGCGCCGGTGTCCGTGCGGGCGGACCGACTCGTGCAGCACCGTGGACTGAGCCCCGATGAGGCCCGGGCCATGATCGAGGCTCAGATGCCCGCCGCCGGCAAGCGGGAGCGGGCGGACCTCATCATCGACAACGACGGGACCCTGGACGAACTGGAACGGAAGGCGAAGGAGGCATGGCAGACGCTGAAGGCGAGACGACCGTCCGCATAGACATGCACCTTCACACCGCGCTGTCGTTCGACTGCAGGAGCGCGCCGGAAGCCGTGCTCGAGCGGGCGCTGGCCCGGGGCATGGATCGCATCTGCGTGACCGACCACGACGAGATCCAGGCCGCGCTGGAGCTCAAGGAACGCCACCCGGACCGCATCATCGTGGGCGAGGAAGTGAAGACGCGGGAGAAGGTGGACGTCATCGGGCTCTACCTGAGCGAGTGGATCCCGGGCGGCACGCCTGCACGCCGGGCGTGCGAAGAGATCCGGGAGCAAGGCGGGCTGGTGTACGTGCCCCACCCCTTCGCCGGTGGCAAAGGCGGGGGCGGCGCGCTGCTGTCGGAGATCGAGGACCTCGTCGACGTGGTGGAAGGCTGGAACGCGCGGCTGCACACGCCGGACCTCAACCAGCAGGCCCAGGCGTGGGCCCGCGCCCGCGATCTGCCCATGGGCGCCGGCTCCGACGCCCATTCGCTGGGCGAGGTGGGGCGGGCCTGGGTGGAAGTCCCCGCGTTCGATGATGAGCCCGCTGCGTTTCTCGCAGCGCTCCGCACGGGCAGCATCCACGGCGGCACCTCGTCGCGGTTCGTCCACATCGCCTCCACCCTGGCCAAGCTGCTGCCATGAGCGACGTCACCGGCTATGACCCGCTGGCCGTGTTTCCCGAACGGGCCGATGCGTTGCGCGCCGTGCTGCAACGCATCCAAGCCGCCCACCGGCCGCTGCTGACTACGCACGTCAACGCGGACGGCGACGGCGCCGGGTCCGAGGTCGCCCTCGCCGCGTGGCTCGCCCGCCGCGGCGCCGAGCCGGTCATCGTCAACCCGACGACCTTCCCCGACCGTTTCCGGTTCCTGCTCGATGACACCACGCACGTGCCGGAGCCCGGCGAAGAAGGCGAACCGGACCTGGTCGTCGTGCTGGACACCGGCGAACCCTCCAGGATCGGCAAGGTGGTCCGCAACATCGGGGACCGGGATGTCGTCGTCGTAGACCACCACCCGCCTTCGGATCGGGGATTCGAGGCCGCCGCCGCCGTGCTCGATCCCTCCGCGTGCGCCACCGGCGAGCTCATCTACGACCTCATCCGCGTCGCAGAACTGGACGCCGGCCCCGCGGACTGGCCGCCGGCCGTGGCCCCCGCCCTCTATACGGCCATCATCACCGACACGGGCTCCTTCCGATTCGCCAACACGACGCCTCGCACCCACGCCATCGCGGGCGACCTCGTGCGCCGCGGCGTCGATCCCGAAGAGATGTACCGGCAGATCTACGCCACCGTGCCGCTCCGCCAGCTGCACATCCTGCGCGCCGCCCTCGACAACCTCGCCGTCGATCCCGACCTGCCCATCAGCTGGATCAGCATTCCCCGCGATGTCATCCAGGAGTTCGGCGTCACCGCCGATGATCTCGACGGCGTCGTGGAGTACCCCCGCTCCGTCCAAGGCACCGAGGTCGCCATCCTCTTCCGGGAAACCGTGGAGGGGGGGACCAAAGTCTCCCTTCGCTCCAGCGGGGCCGTCGACGTCAACGTCATCGCTCGCCGGTTCGGCGGCGGCGGCCACGTCAAGGCCGCTGGGGCCGTCGTCGGCAAACCTCTCGCCGCCGCCCGCGAGGCCGTCCTCGCCGAGGTCCGGGAAGCGGTGCGCGCGCTTGAGAGCGGATCTCAACACCGCTAGCTTTCCTCCATGTACGGACCCCTGCCGCGCGGTGCCGCGTGAACGACCTGGACACCGGAGCGACCTTCGCCGAAGCCGCTCCCATCTTCGCCCTGCTCAACGGCCTGGCCGAGCGCCTGGGCATCGCGAGCATCGATCAGGTCTGGTTGTTCCCCCCGCGGCGGGTCGCGGATGCCGAGACGGCGGTCGTCGTGCTGTCCGTGTTCCACGATGACGACGACGATCGCCGGCGGGTTTTCACGGCGCACTACGCGGCCCTGACAGACCGCAAGGGGCAGCTCGAGATCGAAGAGCACATCGAGGAACGCGGCATCGCGCCCGTGGAACGGATCGGACGCCTGGTGGAAGGCGTGCTCCAACGGGTCGAAGACGAACTGGCCGCGGCGCCTCCCCGCGCGGCGCGTATCGCCGGCGATCCCGGCCTGTGGAGCGACTTGGTGGAATCCCTCCGGACCGACCCGCGCTGGGGCGGCGCTCAACGCCATTTCGTGAACACCGTCCGTCCGGCGCCGGCCCCGGACCAGGCCGACCCCGCCCCGACGGGGGAGGCCACCGCCCCGGCCCCGACGGAGTGGCCAGGGGAAGGGAACACCGGGTGACGAGCATGCGGCCTCGAATCCGGGCTCTCCGTCCGGGACCGCTGGCGCGTCGGCGCTTGGGCTACTATTAATAATCATTGTTGGATTCCGTCTGGGGTTTGGTCATGGCAAACGTGCATCTGTTCCGCCGATACCTGCGCGAGCAGGGATTGCCGGTCACGCAACAGCGCGAGCTGATCGCCGAGGTGGTGTTCAGCTCGTCGGACCACCTGTCGGTGGAAGACATCGAGGAGCGGTTGCGGGGGCGTGGCGAGCGGATCGGCAAGGCGACGATCTACCGGACGCTGGAAATGCTGGTGAAGAGCGGCCTGGTCGCCGAGCACGACTTCGGGGAGGGGTTCAAGCGGTACGAGCACCTGTTCGGCCAGACGCCGTTCCACGGACACCTGATCTGCGACGAATGCGGCGCAGTGACGGAGATCCAGGACACGGAGCTGATGCGGTTGCAGGAGAAGGTGGCGCAGGAGCGTGGTTTTCGCCCGACGCGGTACCGGATGGCGATCTACGGCCTGTGCGCGGAGTGTGCGGCGGAGGGGAAGGAGCTGGAATGGGAAGGTCTGACCTGCCCCATCGAAACCATCTGATTGCACGGAGGCCACGAAGGGGGAAAAGCATACGGTGTGGGCTGGAGACACTTGCGTAGGTGCCCTCCTGTGAACGGCTTTCCTGTCCTCCCGTCGCCGGTCGCGGCGAATCTGTAGCATCTCCCTGCAACATGCTTGTTCCGGGCTTCCGTGCCCGCCCTGTTCACCTGCGGCGTCCTGCCTTCGCGACTTCGCGTGACCGTATCTTGCGGTGAGGGGTGGAGGCCGTATAGTTACGCACCAATGGGCGCCGTCGTGGCGATCGGTCGGCCGGGCTGGGGACCGAGCTCATGGCCGGGTCCGGGACGTAGTACGTGGCGTGGCGTTCCGGACCTGTTCTTGCGTCTGGGTGTGTGTCTCGGACGAAGTCGAGGCATCGGCGAGCAAACCCTCGAAGGCGGGAGAGATGTCGACGCATTTCATTCCATCGAAAGCGTTTTTGACGACGGGCGTGGGGGTGCACAAAGAGAAGCTGACGAGCTTCGAGATGGCGTTACGGGACGCGGGCATCGCGAAGTACAACCTGGTGCGGGTGTCGAGCATCTTTCCGCCGAACTGCGAGATCATCCCGCGTGAGGAAGGGCTGGCCATGCTGGAGCCGGGCCAGATTCTGTACTGTGTTCTGGCGGAGGCGGCGTCGAATGAACCGAGCCGGCGGATCGCGTCGGCGATCGGCCTGGCGTTGCCGAAGGACCGGAACCATTACGGCTACATCTCGGAGCACCACGCGTACGGGCCTTCGCAGCAGGTAGCGGGAGATTATGCGGAGGATCTGGCGGCTTCCATGCTGGCGAGCGTGCTGGGCATCCCGTTCAACCCGGAATCGGCCTGGGACGAGCGGAAGGAGCAGTGGCTGCTGGGTGGCGAGATCGTGGAGACGCGGAACTCGACCGTGGCGGAAGAAGCACCCGAAGACGGGCGCTGGATCACGGTTGTGTCCGCGGCGGTGTTCTGCGACTGACGGCTCATGCCGAATCGAAGGGACGTGGGGGCGCCGGGACGGGGCCCCCACGGCACATCCGGACTACAGGAGGCTGGGATGGACGTGCCGGAGCGGCTGCAGCGCCTGGGCTGGGAGCTGCCGCACAACTTCCTGGGGCTCGATGAGCGGTCGAGTGATTTCGCGCGGGCGGGGTTCGTCATCCTGCCGGTTCCGTACGAATCGACGACGAGCTACGGTGGCGGCACTGCGAACGGGCCGCGGGCCATCCTGGAAGCGTCGCGCTACATCGAGCTGTACGACCAGGAGCTGGACCGGGAGCCGTATGAAGCGGGCATCGCGACGCTGCCGGCGCTGGAGCTGAGCGGTGCGGGTGGAGCGGAGGCGATGCGTGAGCTGCGAGAGGCGTACGAAGCGCTCCTGGACGAGGCAGGCGACAAGTTCGTGATCATGCTGGGCGGCGAGCATTCTCTGACGGCGGAGCCCGTGCTGGCGTGGGCGGACCGGTTGGGTCCGGACCGCCGGCTAACGGTGCTCCAGTTCGATGCCCACACGGATCTCCGCCCCGAGTACGAGGGCACGGCCTATTCGCACGCCAGCGTAATGCATCGGGTGCACGACCGCGTGGACATCGTGGCCGTGGGGATCCGGGCGTTGACGGCCGGGGAGAAGGCGCTGACGCGCCACTCGGACCACCTGCACCTGTTCCTGGCGGATGACATTCACGGCCGGGTAGACTGGGTGGACGACGTGTTGAGCCGTCTGAGCGATGACGTGTACATCACGTTCGACGTGGACTGCTTCGACCCCTCGTTGGTCCCGTCCACCGGCACGCCGGAGCCCGGCGGCCTGGACTGGTACACGGTGCTGCGGGTGCTTCGGCGCGTGTTCAGCGAGAAGAACGTGGTGGCCGCCGACGTCGTAGAGCTGGCGCCGGTGGCGGACCTGCACGCGCCGGATTTCCTGGTGGCGAAGCTGGTCTACAAGATGATCGGGTACAGGTAGGCGGCCGGGCTCAATCGGTCTCCAGGCCCAGCAATCGGGGCAGCTCCCTCAGCAGCCAGCGGGGCCGGACCGGCTTCTCGAGGTATTCGGAGAACCCGGCCTGGAGGCAACGCTGGCGCTCATCACGCCCGGGGCGGCCACTCAGCGCCACCACCGGCATGGCGCTCAGCTCTTCAAGCGAACGCAGCTCCCGGATCACATCCATGCCGGAGCGGTCGGGCAGGCCCAGGTCGAGCAGCATGAGGCCCGGCCGTTCGCGGCGAGCCATGTCCAGGGCTTCGCCGCCGGTAGCCGCGCCCAGGACGCGGTATCCCGAATCCTCGAGCAACAGGCGAAAGGCGTCCCGGAGCAGGGCGTCGTCCTCCACGATGAGTACCGCAGACCGATCTATGCCGTCCATTACGCCTCCGCCGCGGCCATCGCGTCGCCGGCTTCGGGGTCCTCCAACCCTTCCTTGAGAATCTGGCGACGAAGAAGGGTGGCGTATACCCCCGCGCTGTTGATCAACTCGGCGTGCTTGCCGCGCTCGACGATGCGTCCGTTTTCCAGCACCAGGATCTGGTCCGCCTCCATGACGGCGGTGATGCGGTGACTGATGATGATGGCGGTCCGGTCCTGGAGCACGTCGCGCAGCCCGCTCAGGATACGCCGTTCCGTGTGGGTGTCGACGGCGCTGAGCGCATCGTCCAGGACCAGCACCTCCGGGTCGCGGGCGATGGCCCGCGCGAGGGTTGTCCGCTGGCGCTGTCCGCCCGACAGGTTGATGCCTCGCTCGCCCAGGCGGGTGGCGAAGCCGTGGGGGAAGACGGCGATGGCCTCGTCCAGCTGCGCGATGGACGCCGCGGCCCGGACCCGTTCTTCCACCGCATCGCCGTCCGGGATGCCGAAGGCGATGTTGTCCTGGATGGACTCGGAGAAGAGGAACGCGTCCTGGGGCACCACGCCGATGGCCGCCCGGACCTGATCCAACGCGAGTCCGCTGATGGGCTCGCCATCCAGCAGGACGACGCCTTCCTGCGGATCGTAGAGCCGCGCGAGCAGGGCGACGACGGTCGATTTGCCCGCGCCCGTCGGTCCTACGACCGCCGTCGTGGTGCCGGGTGGCACCCGGAACGACACGTGGTCCAGCACGAACCGATCCGTGCCGGGATAGCGGAACGAGACGTCGCGAAACTCAAGGTCGCCGCCCACGCTCTCGAGCCGCCGAGCGGGCTCCGGTTCTCGGATGGCCGGCTCGGTGCCCAGGATGCGGTTCAGCCGCCGCATGGACGCGGCCCCGCGCTGGAACAGGTTGACCACCCAGCCCAGGGCGATCATCGGCCACGTGAGCATGGCCAGGTAGAAGGTGAACGCGACGAAGTTGCCGATGGAGATCCGGTCCGCGACGACCTCCCGGCCGCCGAACCAGAACACGACCACCATGCCGGCGCCGGTGAGCAGGGTGAGTGCGGGGCGGAACACCCCGGACGCGCGGGCCAGCGCCATGTTGCGGTCCAGGTATTCCTGATTGAGGCCGTCGAACTCGGCTTTCTGTGGCTCTTCCTGCACGTAGGCCCGCACGATGCGCGCGCCGGCGAGGTTCTCCTGCACCATGGTGGAGAGCACGCCCAGGTGCGACTGGATGCGCTCGAAGCGTTCGTGGATGACCCGGCCGAAGCGGGACGTCACGAACGGCACGGCGACCATGGGGAGCAGGGCGAGGAGCGTGAGCAGAGGGCTGACGCGCACCATGAGCGTGAGGGCGAACACCGTGATGACGAACGTGTTGACCGTGTACATCACGGCGGGGCCGACGGCCATACGCACGGCGAAGACGTCGTTCGTGGCCCGGCTCATCAGGTCGCCCGTACGCGTTTCCGCGAAGAAGGAGGCGTCCAGGCGGATGAGGTGGGCGAAGAAGCCGTTGCGCAGGTCCGTCTCGATCCGCCGGCTGAGGCCGTTCAGGAGCTCGCGCATGCCGTACCGGGCCGCGCCGCCGACCAGCGCCGTGAGGACCACCAGGCCGGCGTACGACAGGATGGTGCGGGTGTGCGCGTCGGGCCGTTCGAGGGCGTCGATGGCCATGCCCAGCAGCTTCGGCCCCGCGATGGAGAAGGCGTTCGCGAACACGACGAGGGTGAGGCCGGCGAGAATGCCGCGCCAGTAGGGACGCACGTATGGGAGGAGTGTGCGGAGTTCCTTCATGCGTCTGCCAGCCCGGCCCTCCTGAGCTGTCTCACGGTTCCACCGCCGGCCGGCGCTTCTTTCGGTTGCGGGAGCAGAAGCGCCTCCATTGGTGTAGGATAGAACGACAAAAGCTACCGGCTTTCGATCGACTGTTCAACCAGGACGCGGTGCGGGAGGCCCCGATGTTGTATGCGCGCACACGGCTCATGCTGGTGATGCTGCCACTGGTCTTCGTGGCCGGCGCATGCGCGGATCGTGCGGAGAACGCCACGGGCCAGGTCGCTCTGGACCACCAGCTGAACCGCGTACACCGGCCGGACAGCGCCGCCTCCGCGTCGGCCGAATCGGCGGCACCCGTGTCCGACGCCGTGAACCGGCGGGCCATGCCGGCCCATGCCCCGGAGCGCACGGCGCCGGCGAAGCCGGCGTCGGCGCGTTCTGAACCAGCGTCTCCCGAACCCGCGCCTGCCGGGCCGGAGCGTCCGGCGGCCGCCCAGCCGACGCAGCCCGCGCTTTCGACGCCGCAGGCGGTGCCCGCCGGAACGCCCGCCGGAACGCACGCCGGAACGCCCGCCGGAACGCCCGCCGGAACGCCCGCCAGAACGCCCGCCGATGCCGAAGCGGCGAGTGCTCCAGCAGCCAGGCCCGTCCCCGTCCCCGTCGCCCGCACGCCGCGCACCGTCACCATGACGGTGCCCATTGGCACGGTGCTGGGTGTTTCTCTCGACCAGGAGCTGTCCACCCGGGACGCTGAGGCGGGCGACCTGTTCACGACGACGCTTCAGGAGCCGTTCGTAGAAGGAAGCGTGGTCCTGCTGCCGGCGGGCGCCATCATCCACGGGCGGGTCACCGCGGCTCAGCAGTCCACCCGCGTTGGCCGGACGGCCGTGCTCAAGCTGGCGTTCGATTCGGTGAGCTTTGACGGCCGCAGCTACCCTCTCAGCGCCACCGTCATGGAAGCCAACCCGGAGCGAAGGAGCCGCTCCAGCACGCCCGAGACCGCGGGCAAGATCGCCGCGGGCGCCGCCGCCGGCGCGCTGCTGGGCCGCATCCTGGGGAAGGACACGAAGTCGACGGTCGCCGGCGCCGCCATGGGCGCCGCCGCCGGCACCGCCATCGCGCTGGGCACCCAGGACGTGGACGCCGTCCTGCCCAAGGACTCCCGCATGGTCATCCGGCTGGACCGCTCCGTAGCGGTGGACGTCAGGGTACCCTAGCCCGGTCCGCGCCCTTCCCTCCGACGGGGCGGCCCCGGCCCGTCCGCCCCACCGCCGCCAGGGAGACGGGCGGTGGGGAGCGAAATGACCCCGCAGCCAGACCTAGTTCCCTACCGCTTCCCCTCCAACCCGCGGGTCCGGCGTCCCGGTCCAGTGGTCGCCCACCCGGAGGATGGATGGCGCGTTGCCGACGTAGCCGTCGCGTGGCGCCACGTGGTGGCCCATGGCCTGGAGGGCCTTGATGGTAGCCGCGTCCAGCCCGTTCTGCTCGTAGTAGAGCGTGTCGGGCAGGTGCTGGTGGTGGATGCGGGGGGCGTTGACGGCGGCGGCGATGTTCATGCCGTAGTCGATGACGTTGGACATGACCTGGAACACCGCCGTGATGATGGTGGGTCCGCCGCGTGCGCCGGTCACCAGCATGGGATGGCCCTCGTGGTCCAGCACGATGGTGGGCGTCATGGCGGACAGGGGCCGCTTGCCGGGCTGGATCGCGTTCGCCTCACCCTGGACCAGACCGAAGGCGTTGGGCTTGCCGGGCTCCGCCGCGAAGTCGTCCATCTCGTCGTTCAGCACGAACCCGGCGCCGGCCACGGTGACGCCGGACCCGTAGAGGAAGTTGATGGTCGTGGTGGTGGCCACGGCGTTCCCGTGGGCATCGACCACGTCGAAGTTCGTGGTCTCGGGCCCTTCGTGGCTGGCGCCGCCGAGGCCGGGGTGGACGTCGGCGGAGCGGGTGGCGTGGTCGAGGGAGATGTCGGCCCGGCGCTTCTCGGCGTAGGCCATGGACAGGAGCTGCTCCCGCGGGATGTCCACGAAGTCGGGGTCACCGAGGTAGTGGTTCCGGTCGGCGAAGGCGCGGCGCATGGCTTCGGTGACCAGGTGCAGCTCTTCCGGCGAGTGCCAGCCGAGGGCGCGCAGGTCATAGCCCTCGAGGATGTTCGCGATGAGGGCGAGCGTGATGCCGCCGGATGAGGCGGGCGGCATGGAGACCACTTTGTAGCCCCGGTAGTGGAACGTCACCGGGTCCCGCCACACCGGCTCGTACGTGGCGAGGTCCTGCTTCGTGATGAGGCCTCCGCCGCGCTGCATCTCCTGCACGATGAGGTCGGCGGTCTCGCCCTGGTAGAAGCCGGCCGGCCCCTGGTCCGCGATGCGGCGCAGCACGGCCGCCAGGTCGGGGTCGCGCCACAGCGTTCCGGCCCGGAGCGGCTGGCCGCCCGGCAGGAACAGGGCGGCCGACGCCGGGAACTTCGCCAGCTTGTCCGCGTTGTTCGCCACGGTGCCGGCCACGTGCTCGTTCACGATGAAGCCGTCCTCCGCCAGCTTGATGGCGGGGGCCAGCAACTGCTTCCACGGCAGCGTGCCGAAACGCTTGTGGGCGGCCCACATCCCCGCCACGGAGCCCGGCACGCCCGCCGCCAGATGGCCGACCAGCGATTTGTCGGTCAGGTTGCCCGACGCATCCAGGTACATGTTCCGCGAGGCCGCGAGCGGTGCCTTCTCCCGGAAGTCCAGCGAAGCCTCGGTCCCGTCGGCCATGTGGATCACCATGAAGCCGCCGCCTCCGATGTTGCCGGCCTCGGGGTACACGACGGCGAGCGCGAATGCCGTCGCGACGGCGGCGTCCACGGCGTTGCCGCCCTCCGCGAGGATCCGGTTGCCCACTTCGCTGGCGAGGGCCGCGTCGCTGGCCACCATGGCGTGGGGCGCAACGGACGGTTGGCCCGTGACGGGATAGGGCCAGGCCGCGGGCACGGCCCGGGCGATGTCCGCGATGGTCGGGGCCGGAACCTGCTCCTGCGCCACCGGCTTCGACGCCGCAGCCGGTTTCGATGCCGGGGCCGGCACGGGCGGCGTACGGGGTGCGGCGCACGCGGCGGCCAGGGTCAGGACGGGGAGGAGGGAAAAGGCGCGACTGCGCATCGAGGCGAGTGCCGGGTGCTTCCGTGATCTCATCGTGTCAGTCCTTCGGAGTAGACCCCTTCGTGCCATCGGGGCATGCAGATATGCCGGGCGCTCAACGGGCGCCGTCGGCCAGCGCCTTCAGGGCGCACGCAGCCAGCACGGCCGCGCCCTGGGCGATGGATCGCTCATCCACGTCGAACTCCGGGTGGTGGTGCTCCCGGGGCCGCTCCAGCGCGCCGCCCAGCCAGAGGAACGCGCCGGGTGCCTTCTGGAGCATGAACGCGAAGTCCTCGGCGCCCATGAACGGCGCCGCTTCCCAGACTGCGTCGTCGCCCAGCGCTTCCCGGGCCGCTTCCCGGGCCAGGCGGACCATATCGGGCGGATTCACGAGCGGCGGGTAGCCGGCCCGGTAATCGAGCTCGGCGGATCCGCCCAGCGTCGCGGCCATGTCGGTCGTCCGGGCGAGGGTTTCCTGGAGCACACGGCGGACATGCTCGTCGAAGTATCGCACGGTGCCCGTGAGCACGACCTCGTCGGCCAGCACGTTGCCGGCGCTGCCGCCGCGCACCGTGCCGAAATGGAGCACGCCCTCGTCGTGGGGCGAGATGCGGCGGGACACGCCCGTCTGCGCGGCCAGCACCAGGTGCGAAGCCACGACGATGGCGTCCACGCCTTCGTGGGGACGGCCGGCGTGGGCGCTGCGGCCGCGCACCGTCAGACGGAACGTGTCGGAGCCGGCCATCATTGCCCCTTCCCGGACGAACAGCTTGCCGGCGGGAAGGTGTGCGCCGATGTGCAGGCCAAACACGGCGTCGACGCCGTCCAGGGCGCCATCCTCGATCATGCGAACGGCGCCACTCTTGTTCTCGTCGTCCGAGCGTTCTTCCGAGGGCTGGAACAACAGCCGCACGCTGCCGGCCGGCAGCGTGCCGCGCCGGCGCTCATCCGCCAGCAGGCGCGCCGCTCCCACGAGCATGCTCATGTGCACGTCGTGGCCGCACGCGTGCATCACGCCGTCCACGGTAGAGCGGTAGGGGACGGCGTTGGCTTCCTGGATGGGCAGGGCGTCCATGTCGGCGCGCAGGGCCACCAACGGACCCGGGCCGTTACGCAGCTCCGCCACCACGCCGGTCACGCCCACGGCGCGTCGGACCTCGTAGCCGAGGGCCTCAACGCGGTCGGCTACGGTTCCGGCGCTGCGATGCTCCTGGAATGAGAGCTCGGGATGCCGGTGCAGGTCGCGGCGAAGCTCGATGAGCTCCGCCTCGAACGCACGCGTTCGATCGAGAAGTGCAGTCATGCCTGCTTGCGGGGTGGCCGGCCCTTGGGCGAGCGATTACGTTTTTTCGCGAGGGCGGAATGTAGGGAAGCCGCGAGTTTGAGGGCAAGTACGACCGGTGGCCGACGACCGCCGTTGGGGTTCGCGGCGGGGCCTGGAGCCCGGCGTTTTCCAGCGGCGATCGATGAGGACGATCGGCGGCGGGTCCGGCCAAGCGCGGTTCGCGGCGTGGTTTCGACCTCACGTCTTTTCCCCGGAACACCATGGCAGAAAGCTCGAAGGACACCCGGCTCACGGAGCAGCGCAATCCGCGCAGCATGCGCATCGATCAGTTTTCCACCCTCGAGATCGTGGACCTGATCAACGCGGAGGACCGCATGGTGGCGGAAGCGGTGGGAGAGGAGCGGGAGGAGATCGCCCACTGCATCGACCTGGTGGTAGCGGCTTTCCAGCGGGGCGGCCGGCTCATCTACGTGGGCGCGGGAACGTCGGGTCGGCTCGGGGTGCTGGACTCGGCGGAGATGCCGCCCACCTACGGCACCGACCCGGCGTTGGTCCAGGGCGTCATTGCCGGCGGCTACGATGCGCTGGTCCGGGCGCAGGAAGGCGCGGAAGACCACCCGGAAGAGGGAGCCCGGGCCATGGATGAGCGGGGGGTCGGGGAGAACGACTTCGTGCTGGGCATCGCCACCTCGGGCACCACACCGTACGTCCATGGCGCGCTGCGGCGGGCTCGGGAGCGAGGGGCCCGCACCGGCTTCCTGCTGTGCACGTATCCCACGCAGGAGATGATGGAGACCCATGACGTGGTCATCGCGCCGCTGGTGGGTCCCGAGGTCATCACGGGGTCCACGCGCATGAAGGCGGGCACCGCCACCAAGATGGTGCTCAACACCATCACCACGTCGGCCATGGTGAAGCTGGGCAAGGTTTACGGGAACCTGATGGTGGACCTCCAGGTGACGTGCCAGAAGCTGAGAGACCGGGGCGAGCGCATCCTCATGGAGATGCTGCGACTGGACCACGCCGCCGCCGACGACCTGCTGGACCGCGCCGAAGGGCATGTGAAGACGGCGCTGGTCATGGGCCGGCTTGGTGTGGACCGGGACGAGGCGCGCCACCGGCTGGACGATGCCGGCGGGCTGGTGGCCAGAATCACCGGCGCGGTCGTGGCCGAAGGTGATGAGCCCGGCTATTTCCCCGACGCCGGGGATGCCGGGCCTGTTTTCCCCGACGAGGACTGAGCCGGACTATGCGCGTGATCGGCCTCATGTCGGGGACGTCGCTGGACGGCATCGATGCGGCTCTGGTGGAGTTCGAGGACGACGGCGGGGCCCGCACCGACACTGTCGGTTGGTCGGTCCTGGCGTTCCACGGCACGCCGTTCTCGGCCGCGCAGCGCGAGGAGATCCACGGCGCCATCCTGGACGGGGACGCGGCGGCGCTGTGCATGCTCCACGCGCACCTCGGCGAGTGGCTGGCAGGCGCCGCCCTCGCCGTGTGCGAAGCGGCCGGGCTGGACCCGGGCGATGTCGACCTCATCGGCTCCCACGGACAGACGATCTGGCACCAGCCCCCCGCCGATGGCGACCGCGGCGCCACGCTGCAGCTGGGCGACCCGGCGACCATCGCGGAACGGACGGGCATCCCCGTGGTCAGCGACTTCCGCAGCCGGGACATGGCGGCGGGTGGGGAAGGGGCGCCGCTGGTGCCCTGGGTGGACCGGTTCCTGTTCTCGCGGCCGGACCGTGTGCGAGTGCTGCAGAACATCGGCGGCATCGGCAACCTGACGCGGGTGCCACGCAGCCGGTCGGGCGAGGCCCTTCTCGCGTTCGACACGGGACCGGGTAACGCGCCCATCGACGCGGCCGTCGAGCTGGCCACGGCGGGTGCGGAGCGCTTCGACGTAGACGGGCACTGGGCGAGGCAGGGCCGCGTGCAGCCGGATCTGCTGGAGACATTGCTGGAAGAGCCCTTCTTCCGGCGTTCGCCGCCGAAGTCGACGGGCCGGGAAGTCTTCGGCCGTCCGTACGTGCAGGCTCTCGTCCAGCGGCTGCGGCCCGCCGACCACCAGGCCTGGGCGGACCTCATTGCGACGTTGACGGCCCTCACGGCGCACACCATCGGCGACGCCGTGCGGCAATGGGTGCTTCCCCGGGGCGCCGACGAGATCGTGCTCACCGGCGGCGGGGCGCGCAATCCGGTGCTGCGCGAGATGATCGAAGCGGCCGTGGCGCCCCTGCCGATGCTCCCCGGGGACGTGCTGGGCGTCGACCCCGACGCCAAGGAAGCCATCGCTTTCGCCGTGCTGGCCTGGGCCTACGTCCGCGGCGTGCCGGGCAACGTGCCGTCGGTGACCGGCGCCGTCGGCCCGCGCGTGCTCGGGTCGTATACGCCGTAAGCTCGGCGTGACCGTACGGTTGCGCTCCCCGTCACTGGAGGAGGCAGGAACCCTCGCCACGGCAGAATCGGCGGATACCGATCCTCCAGGATTACCCTCTGGATGCCGATCCTGCATGGAAGGAATCCTCATGACGCGGGCATGCCGATGAACACAGATTCTACCGCACGGTTGCTTTTTCCGGCGATCCGTTGGGACGAAGCCCAGGGGTTCGATGGGTCGCGGTCCGAGATCGACGCGGCCCTGGCACTGGGGGTGGGCGGGTTCATCCTGTTCGGAGGCACGGCGGACGCCGTGGCGTCCCTGACGGCCGAGTTGCACCGCCGATCCCGGCATCCGCTGCTCATCGGAGCCGACCTGGAGCGAGGTGCGGGCCAGCAGTTCGGCGGCGCTACGCCGTTGCCGCCCCTGGCGGTGTTCGGCGCCCTGAACGAGCCCGCATTGTCGCGGCGGGCGGGCGCGGTGACGGCCCGGGAAGCACGCGCCCTGGGCGTGAACTGGGTCTACGCGCCGGTGGCGGACCTGGACGTGGAGCCGGAGAACCCCATCGTGGGCACACGGGCCTTCGGCAGGGACCCGGTGAAGGTCGCGACGCACGTGCGGGCATGGATCGAGGGATGCCGGGAAGGTGGGGCGTTGGCCTGTGCGAAGCACTTTCCCGGACACGGCCGTACCACCACCGACTCGCACCTGGGCCTGCCGCGGGTGAACGCGCCCCGGTCGACGCTGGAAACCGACCTGACCCCGTTCCGCGCCGCCATCGAGACCGGCGTGGAAGCCATCATGACCGCACACGTGGCGTACCCGGCGCTGGATCCGTCCGGCCTGCCGGCCACGTTGTCGCCGGCGATCCTGGGTGATCTGCTGCGGGGCGAGCTGGGCCACGAGGGCCTCGTGGTCACCGATGCCCTGATCATGAAGGGTGTGCTGGCAGACGCCGGGGAAGGGGAAGCGGCGATCCGCGCGCTGGAAGCTGGCTGCGACGCCCTGCTGTACCCGCGGCAGTTGGAGCCCACGCTGGAGGCGGTGCGCGGCGCTGTCGGCGGCCGGCTGCCGCGGACGCGCATCGAGGAGGCCGTGGGCCGCGTGGCGGCGGCCGCGGAGCGGGCGGCCGGCTCCGTGGCCGCCGGATCCGGCGGCGACGACGCAGCCTGGGCGCTGGACGTGGCCGTGCGCGGCGTCTACGCGGTTCGTGGCGACCCTCGCTGCGCCGGGGAGGTGGAGGTGCTGGTGGTGGATGACGACGTCGGCGGTCCCTTCCCCCTGGACATTCCCCGGGACGTCTTCGCCGACACGCTCGCGGCGCAGGGTGTGGTGGTGCACTCCGTCGACCGGCCGACGGGGGACCGGCCCCTGGTCATGGCCCTGTTCTCGGACATCCGGGGATTCAAGGGCCGTCCGGGCGTGTCCGCCGAGGCGCGCCGGCGCGTGGAAGCGGCTGCATCGTCGGCGCCGGCCACGGTGGTTCTCTTCGGGCCGCCGCGGCTCGCCGCCGAGGTGGGCGCACCGGCCGTACTGTGCGCGTGGGGGGGCGAACCCCTGATGCAGCGTGCGGCGGCCCTGTGGTTGAGTCGCTGAATCGGCCCCACGAACGTTTGCCGGTCTTGGTGTCGGCCGGGGTGCTGGTGACACTGCACCTGGTGGTGGTGTTCCTGGCTCTGAACCCGGCGCCGCACACGGGGGGCGACAACGCGGGTTACCTTGCCCTGGCTCGCTCCCTGTTCGAGCGCGGCCGCTACCTGAGCATCTGGCAGCCCGGCATGCCGCCGCAGACCCAGTATCCTCCGGTATTCCCCGCGCTGCTGGCTGCCGGCCTGGCCGTGGGCCTCAAGCCCTGGCTCGGCCTCAAGCTCATCACGATCCTGTTCTCAGGGCTCGGCGTCGGCTTCACTTTCCTCTGGCTGCGGCGGCGAACCCGCCGGCCCATCGCGTGGGGCGTGGCGCTCCTGGTCGCCGTCGTGCCCGGCCTGGTCGGGAACGCCCACTGGCTCCTGTCGGACATCCCGTTCTGGGCGTTTACCATGATGGCCCTGTGGGCCTTCGAGGACGGGGAGGACGGACGCCGGTTCGCCGCCGGCGTGGCCGCCGTCATGCTGGCGTACTTCACGCGTTCGGCCGGCTTGCCGCTGGCGCTGGCCGTGCTCCTCTGGCTTCTGTTGCGGCGCCGCGGCCGCAGGGCCGCCGTGCTCCTGGCCGTGTTCGTGCCCCTGGCAGGACTGTGGTGGCTGCGCGCCCACCTGGCGGGCGGCGTGCCCTACCTCCAGCAGTTCCTCGCGGCGGATCCGTACACGCCGGCGTTGGGGCGGATCGGCGCGGCCGATCTGCTGCGCCGGATCCAGGTGAACGACGCGTCGTACATGTTCACGTTCCTGCCGCGCCTGTTGTTCGGCGCCGTGGGCACGGTGCCTTCCGTCGTTTCCGTCCTGCTCCTGCTGCTGGCCCTGTTCGGCTGGATCCTTCGCGTTCGGCGGCCGTCCGTGGCCGAGCTTTTCCTGCCTCTGTATGCCGGGCTGCTTCTGGTCTGGCCGCAGGTCTGGGCCGGAGAGCGTTTTCTGCTGCCGCTGTTGCCGCCTCTGCTCGTCCTGGCGGCCGAGGCGTTGGCGTCTTTCGGGAGCGCCGTCGCCCGACGCATGGGCCGCCTCGGCCCGCGTGCCGCAGCTTTCGCCACGCGCACCGTTTCCGCGACCGCGATCGGTGCGCTGGCGGCCATGCTTGTGGCTGCCGCGCCTCCCGATTACGCTCTCATCCGGCAGGGCCGCGCGTGTATGGACCGGTACCGGGCGGGGCAACCGTATGCGTGCCTCCCTTCCCGTTTCCGGGACTTCATCGGCATCGCCGAATGGGCACGCAGCGCCCTGCCGCCGGATGCCGTGGTGATCTCCAGGAAGCCGCGGGTATTCTTCGTCCTGAGCGGCATGCGCGGGGAGATGTTCCCGCTGGACCGGGATCCGGCGACGCTCCTTGCACTGGCGCGCAGGACCGGCGCGCGTTACGTCGTCCTGGACCATCTGGACCAGGTGTCCACGTTCCTGTTGCAGGCGGTGATGCGCCGTCCGGCCGCGTTCTGCACACTGCGGTATGCGGGGCCGGAGCGGGCGACGCTGCTGGGCATCACCGAGGACGCGGACACGCTGCTGGACGCGGTCGTCTCCCGCGGCCAGGACATCGTGGTGAAGTTCAGGCGCTGCGGCCCCGGCTACCTGGCGCGGTAGAACAGGCCCAGGCCGAACCCGAAGGCGAGGCGGGCCATGGGCCCGGCGTCCTCGTTCACCGGCAGGGCGAACGGCCTGAGCGGGAAGTGTACGCCGGGCGCCAGCCGCCGGCCCAGGGCGATGAGGCCGCCCTCCGGTTCGGTCACGACGTCCAGCATGCCGAACAGGAAGCCGCGCATGAGGGGCTTCCCGGGCAGCCGCGGATAGAGCACGGCCGCGTACGCCGCCGTCGTGGCGATGCCGGCGCCGTAGCGGGCGACGAGGGTCTCCGGTTCCTCGTCGTAGGGGCTGGGCCGCCCGGGAACGGTGAAGAAGGCGACCACATCGGACAGGGCCGTAGCGGCCAGGCCGGCGAACAACACGGCGGGCCAGCTCAACGAGCGAGGACGGAGCACCCGCGACACCAGCCAGGTCTCGGCGGCGTCCTTGACGGCGTCTTCCATCCGGGCGCGGATCTCGGCGACTTCGGACGGACGCAGCCGGGGACGGGCCGGCGCCGCGGCCGTTTCCCGGGGCCCCGTGTCCCGGGGCCCGGCGTCCCGGGGCCCGGCGTCTGCGGACCCCGCGTCCGTGTCATGGTGCCGGACGCCGGGTTGCCGCCGTGCCCGGTGGCGACGACGGGCGTCGTCGTCATTGTCGCCCGCTTCGCCCCGGCCGGCGCCGATGAGCGATTCGATCCGGCCGGCAGCGTAACCGACACGATAGAACAGTTGCCCCAACAGGGAGCCGTCTGGTGCAGCCAATGCGACCTCCACGCTTGATGCGCAGATCATGAAAGGGATCGACTGGGCCATCGTCGGCCTCTACATGATTGCGACCCTGGGCCTCGGCGTCTACCTCGCTCGTCGCGCCGCCGGCAGCATGGTGGACTTCTTCGTGGGCGGGCGGACCCTGCCGTGGTGGCTCGCCGGCACGTCCATGGCGGCCACGACGTTCTCCGTGGACACGCCCCTGTACGTCGCCGGTGTGGTGGGCACGCGCGGCATCGCCGGCAACTGGGAGTGGTGGAGCTACGCCCTGGCCCACGTCATCCTGATCTACATCTTCGCCCGGCTCTGGCGGCGCGCCGAGATCGTCACCGACAACGAATTGACGGAGATCCGCTACGGTGGCACGCCGGCGGCGGCGCTGCGCGCGACGAAAGGGTTCCTGTTCGCCGTCGTGATCGGGTCCATCGGCATCGGCTACGCCATGCTGGCCATGGTCAAGGTGGTGGACGCCCTGGGTGTCTTCCAGAGTTTCGGCATGGAGTTGGGCGCCAGCGGCAAGTTGTGGAGCGTCGTGGCGGTGAGCGCGCTGGTGCTCGTGTACTCGGGGATCGCGGGGCTCTGGGGCGTCGCCGCCACGGACTTCTTCCAGTTCTTCCTGGGCCTGCTCGGCGCCATCCTGGTGGCGGTCTTCGCCGTGGCGGATGTGGGCGGCCTGCACGCCATGGTCCAGCGTGCCCAGGCCGTCACCCGCTTCGACGTGCTCTCCTTTACGCCCCTCACCTTCGGCCACGGCAGCCTCATCGGCTGGTCGAAGACCGCCGGCATCAGCGCGCTCACGTTCTTTTCCTACGTGGCGATCCTGTGGTGGGCGTTTCGCCGCTCCGACGGCGGCGGCGAGTTCATTCAGCGGCTGTCCGCGGTGAAGACCGAGCGGGACGCCCAGAAGGCGGCCTGGTTCTTCAACATCATGCACTACGTGGTGCGAACCTGGCCGTGGGTGCTCGTCGCCATCGTGGCGCTGGTGATCTACCCGAACCTGCAGGATCGGGAGCTGGGCTATCCCAAGCTCATGCTCCAGTTCCTGCCCACGGGCCTGCTGGGCCTCGTCGTGGCCTCCCTGTTCGCCGCGTTCATGAGCACGGTGTCCACGCTCATCAACTGGAGCGCCTCGTACCTGACCAACGACATCTACGCCCGCTTCCTCCGGCCCCGGGCCGGTGATCGGGAGCTGGTGGCCGCGGCGCGCGTCGCCTCGGTGATCGTCACCGTCATCGGCGCCACCGCCGCGTTCTTCGCCCACAACGTCACCACGGTCTACCGCCTCATCCTGGCCGTGGGCACCGGACCGGGCCTGGTGCTCATCCTGCGCTGGTACTGGTGGCGTATCAACGCCTGGGCGGAGCTCACGGCCATGGTCGCCGGCTTCCTGCTGGGCGCGTTCTTCATGTGGCGGATCGCCGACTTCGGCATGGTCCTCACCCTCACCGCCGTGACCAGTCTGGCCATCTGGGTGCCGGTCATGTTCCTGACGCGGCCGGAAAGCGAGGACAAGCTCGAGGCGTTCTACCGCCGTGTACGGCCCGGCGGCCCCGGCTGGCGCCGGCAGCGCGATCGCACCGGCCTCGCGCCGGCACAGGATCTGCGCCGCGACCTCGCACGCGTCGGTGCCGGCCTCATGGTGCTGTTCGGCGCCATGTTCTCCATCGGCGGCCTGCTGCTGCTCCGATACACGACGATGGGGGTGATGGCCGGGATCGGCGTGGTCGGGTACGTCTGGCTCCGGTGGCTCGGCCGGCCGCGCGGGCTGGGCGAGTTTGCCGGGCCCGGGCAGTGACGGGAAGACCGTCGGCGCGGGCTGGCCGGGGATGGCCGGCGTCCAGGAGCGGGCGTGTTCACGGGCACGGATGGTGACAAGGGAGAAGGGGAGAAGGGGGAAAATGCTGGCCCATTGGTTGGGGTGGTACCGTTCGTTGCGAGAGGCCGAGCGCGCTTCCGGGGCGGCCGTGCCCGGAACGGTTGATCCGGCGCCGGCAACAGGGGTACGCCGGCACTCCACGTCGCCCCGTCTCCCTGGTGGGGCGGCGGCAGGGGCACGGGTCTCCCCGTCGGAGGGGAGGAATGGAGCGGGGCACTCCCCGTCACTGCGCCGTGCGCCGCTGCCACGGATCACCCGACACGCCTGGCCGGCCGTGCTGATTCTGGCTGCCGCCAGCTGCACGCCCGCGGTGACGACGCCCGCCGCCCCGGCGCCGCAGGGCCCCAACCTGCCGCCCATTCCGGCCCGCGAAGGTCCGTTGCGGCTGTATGTCGGATATCCCCGGGACAGCCTGGCCATCGCGGTGCGGGACACCAACTTCATCTTCGGGTCCACCGGCCGCGGCGATGCGAAGCTGTGGATCGACGGCCAGCCGGTGCCGGTCCAGCCCAACGGGGCGTTCCTGGCGTTTCTGCCGGTGCCACAGGACGGCGTGTACCACCTGGAAGCCCGGGCCGGCGGCCAGGTGGACACGCTGACCCGGATCGTCCTGTTGCCCGACTCGGAGCCGGCGGCTCCGGACACCATGGCGATCCTGCCGGGGAGCCTGTACCCGACGGGTGGCTGGGTGGCGCTGCCCCATGAACGGATCGACGTGGGCTTCCGGGGCACGGCAGGCGGCACGGCGGCGCTGGTGCTGCCGGGGGGCGAGCGGGTGCCGATGATCGAGACGCCCGCCCAGGCGGACCGGGCCGGGCGGACCTTCTCCGTAAACCCGGCGCAGACGGAGCAGGACACGGTCGGCGGCTGGTCCGATTACCGGGGCTTCTTTGCCGCACGGCGCCTGTTCACTTTCGACACCCTGGTGGCGTGGCCGACCCTGACGGGCGAATGGCGGTCCGTCCTGAGCTACCACAGCCCGCCGCTGCCCGATGACAGCGCCGCGACCCTGGAGCTGGTCCGGGGCGCGGACACCGTTCGCGCCACGCTGCCCCTGAACCTGCTGCTCGCCGACCCGGACCGGCCACGCGTCGGCGTGGCGTGGGATGGACGGCCGCCGGAGGCCAACGGAGACGGCCAGATCATCGGCCGGCCGGGACCGGGTTCGGGCCCGTACAACTACTTCTGGATCAACGGCACCCAGCTGGAGCTCACCGGTCAGCGCGGCGCCACCGTCCGCGTGCACCTGGCGGCCGGCCTGGACGCATGGTCGAACATGGGCGACATCTCCTCGACCGATCCCGCCACGCCGCCGCCGGCAAGCCGCGTCGACCTGGTGCGCCTGGTGCCGGAAGCCGGAGAGGTGGATGTCCATGTCGGGCTCCACGCGCCGCTGCCGTATCGCGTGGAGGAGGGCGACCATCAGATCCGGCTGGTGGTGTTCAGCGCCGACAGCCGCGTGGAGTTCCTCCAGCACGGCACCGTCGACCCGTTCATCCGCAGGGCGGAATGGCATCAGCCGGCGGACGGCGTGTTCCGCCTGACCGTGTTCACGAGTCGTACACCCTGGGGGTACACCGTTCTCCGCCAGCCGAACGGCGACCTGGTCCTGCGCATCCGCAAGCCGCCGCACATCGATCGGGACCAGCCATTTCACGGGCTGACCATCGCCGTGGATCCCGGCCACGGCGGTGCGGACCGCGCCACGGTCGGCCCCACCGGCCTCACGGAGGCCGACGCCAACCTGGGCGTGGCCCGCAGGCTGGCGGCCCTTCTCCGGGAGGCGGGCGCCCGGGTGGTGCTCACGCGAAGCACAGACTCCACGGTGTCGCTGGTCCAGCGCACGCGTTACGCGCGCCTTCAGGATGCGGACATCCTGGTGTCCGTCCACAACAATGCGTTCCCGGACGGCGTGAACCCCTGGGAGAACAACGGCACCAGCACCTATTACTTCCATCCGTGGGCGTCGTCGTTGGCGTGGGACGTACAGCGCCAACTGCTCGGCGCCCTGGGCCTGCGTGACCTCGGCGTCGGCCGCGCCGACCTCGCCCTCGCCCGCCCGACCTGGATGCCCGCCATCCTCACCGAGACCATGTTCATGATGATCCCGCAGCAGGAGAACGGGCTGCGGGACCCGGCGGTGCAGGACCGCATCGCCCGGGCCCACCTGCGGGGCATCCGGGAGTTCCTCCTTCAGCGCGCCGCAGAGAACGGTTCGTGAGAATCCGCGGATCCGGAAAGGCGCCGGTTCGTGAAGCGCTCTTCGCCCTGGTGACGGCGGTCTTCGCGGCCGGCGGCGTACACGCCCAGGCCGTGCCGCCGAACGCCGCCTGGAAGACCATCGTGACGCCGCACTTTCGCGTCAGCTTCACGCCGGGCCTGGAGGGCCAGGCGCGCACGGCCGCTGCCGTCGCGGAGTCCGCGTACACGGTCCTGGCCCGGGACCTGAAGCGCGCGCCGGGGAGACGCGTCGATATCGCCGTCACCGACCACGTCGACTTCAGCAACGGCTTCACACAACCGTTTCCGTCCGATCGCATCGTCATCTTCGCGCGGCCGCCCACCGAGAGCCGCGAGCTCCAGTACGAACGGAGCTGGATCGAGCTGGTGGTGGTGCACGAGCTGACCCACGCCTTCCATCTGAACGCGACGGGCGGCCTGGGCCGGCTGGCCCGGTCGGTGTTCGGTCGCATTCCCAGCTCCTGGCCGCTGTTCCCGGTGGTGAACACGCCGGCCTGGTCCACCGAAGGATTGGCGGTCTACTACGAGTCGAATCTCACCGGCGGCGGCCGCCTCGTGGGCAGCTACCAGCGCATGATCGTGCGCGCGGCCATCCTGGAGCAGCGCGTCCCCGGCGTGGACCACTGGAACGGGATCAACCCCGCCTGGCCCGCCGGACAGCGGCCGTACATCTACGGTGCCTTCCTGCGCCAGTACCTGGCACAGCGGTACGGCCCCGGCATCCAGGCCCGGTTGCTGGACGGCACCACGTCCGCCTGGATCCCGCCGTTCCTGTGGTTCGACCGCGTGGGGAAACGGGTCACCGGCGAGTCCTTCGACGCGCTCGACCGGGACTGGATCCGCCAGCTCACGGCGCGCACGAACCGCCTCGCCGACTCCCTGGCCGCCCTGGGGCTCACGGACTCCGAGCCCGTCGTCACCCGCGGCCCCTACGCCGTCATGCCGAGGGTCTCCCCCGATGGACGCTGGCTGTCCTTCGCCGCGGACGACGATCGGTCCGCCGTGGCCACCCGCCTCGTCGATCTCCGGTCCGGCGCCGTCCGCACCCTCGGGCGCCGCAACGCCCTGGGGCCGTACCTGGGCCCCGCCAGCTGGCTGCCCGATGGCTCTGGCGTCGTGTTTTCGCAGCTCGACTTCGACGACCGTTACCACCTGTACGACGACCTGTACACCCTGGATCTGCGCGGCCACCAGCAGCGGCTCACACGCCGCGCCCGCCTGGCCCAACCCGACGTGGCGCCCGACGGCCACACCGTCATCGCGCTCCAGACACTGGATGGCATGACCCGCCTGGTGAGCTTCGACCTGGTGAACCGCACCATCCGGCCGCTCACGGCCGCGACCCGGGACGTGGCCTGGTCCATGCCCCGCTTCTCGCCCGACGGACACTCCATCGCCGTGGGGCGGTGGACGGCCGGCGGCTACTACGACATCGCCCTCGTCATCCCCGGCAGCGGGATCCGCCTGCTCACCCACGACCACGCCGTGAACACCGGACCCGCCTGGTCCCCCGACGGGCGGTGGATCCTGTTTTCATCCGACCGCTCCGGGGTCGCCAACCTCTACGCCGTCGACCCGCAATCGGGACGCATACGCCAGGTGACGAACGTCCTCACCGGCGCGTTCAACCCGGAGGTCTCTCCGGACGGCCGCTGGATCTACTTCGTCCGCTACCACGCCGATGGGTACCACCTCGAGCGCATGCCGTTCGACACCACGGCATGGCGGGAGCCGGGTCCGATCCGCCAGCACTTCCAACCCGCGCAGCTGACCCCCGCCTCGCCGCCGCCCGCCGCCGCCCGCATCCCGGACGCGCGGACGTATACGGCCTGGTCCAGCCTGCGCCCGTTCTACTGGATGCCCACAGTGGCCGGGAGCCGCCGCGACGGGCTGTTCTGGGGAGTCCAGACCTCCGGCTCCGATCTCGTCGGCCGGCACACCTACGACGCCGCCCTCGCCTGGCAGCCCCGCTACGGCTGGGTCCAGGGACACCTCGCCTATGCCTACGCCGGGCTCGGCAATCCGGTCCTCGGCCTGAGCGCCCAACGGACCTGGGACCGATGGGGCAGCCTGCCCGTCCAGCTCGCCGACGGCTCCACCGGCGTGCCCTTCACCCGCGAAGACCGCGTCGCCCTGACCGCCAACGTCCTGCGCCGCCGGTGGCGCACCAACGGAGGGTTCACCGTCGGCACCGAGCTCAGCGACCAGGCCTACGTCCTCCCGGACCGGAACCGCGCCCTGCTGCCCTACTACGACCCGCCCCGCAGGATCAGCCTGGTCGTTCAGCCTTCGTTTGCGGACTACCAGGTCCACCCGTACTCCATCTCCCGCGAAGACGGCTTCGCGGCGCGATTCACGGCCCGCCGCTGGTGGCAGGTCCAGTCGTACGGCGGGCCCGACCGGTCCTATGACGAGATCAGCGGCTACCTGGAAGGCTACAAGTCCCTCGACCTTCCCGGTTTCGCACACCACGTCCTCGCCGCCCGCTTCAGCGGCGTCGCCCGCTTCGGCCCCGGCGCCAGCCCCGAGAACGTCGGCGGATTCCAGGGTGCCGTCCAGGCCCTCGGCCTCACCTTCGGAGGCAACGAGTTCCTCCCCGTGCGCGGTTTCCTGAGTGGAGACCGAAGCGGCGACCGCGCATGGTCCGCTTCCGCCGAGTACCGGTTCCCCCTTGTCCTGCGCAAGCCCTACCAGCAACGGCACTTCGACTTCGACCGGCTCCACGGTGCGCTCTTCTTCGACATCGGCAACGCTCACTGCGCCCCCGGCTCCCTCTTCGCCGCCAGCTCCTATTGCTCCCCCGAAGGCGCGCCTCCGCTCGCCTCCACAGGCCTCGAGATGGCCCTCGACTTCACCTTCTTCGACCAGATCGCCCTCGGCATCCACGCCGGACTCGCCGTGCCGGTCTCGGGACACCGCAACCCCGGCCTCTACCTGACCTTCACCAGCTGGTAGCAGAGACCGACGAGCTGGAGTTCGAACTCGAATCCGTCCTGGGCTGTGGAGATGTGAACAACCGGGCGGTTTTCCACTGTGGAATTGTCGAAAAACCACCGCTCCGAGCCCCCAACCTGACCGGAAACAACGGCTTCCAGCGGGGTACCAGGTGTGGACAACCGCGAGGCTTGACACCCAAGATGTCGGGGCGGTATGTTGGACCTCCCACAAGATATTGTGGTTCACCGCTCGACCCCGCACCGCGCGGCGGTGCGTTCCATCGTGCCGACGTATCCGCGTGTGACTCGCGCGGTTCAAATAATACAACGTGTTGGGTTTGCAGGGCTTTTCACCTTCCACTCCCCGAGGAATGAAGATGGCTGATTCCGCCAAGAATCCGGCCGGAACGTATGTGCTGCCTGAGGATCTGCCCCGGGCGCAGGTTTCGGACAACGCCCGTATCGTCTTGGCGCGGCGGTATTTGAAGAAGGACGAAGCAGGGAACCCGACGGAAGATCCCGAACAGATGTTCTGGCGGGTTTCGCGCGTGATCGCGGAAGTGGACGCGCAGTACGGCGCGAGCGAAGGCGGGGTGGACGCGCTGGCGCGGGAGTTCTACCGGCTGATGACGACGCGTCTGTTCGAGCCGAACTCGCCGACGCTGATGAACGCCGGGCGTCCGCTGGGGCAGCTGTCCGCGTGCTTCGTTCTGCCGGTGGAGGATTCGTTGTCGAACGGGAAGAACGGCATCTACGACACGCTGCGTTCCATGGCGCTGGTGCATCAGTCGGGGGGTGGCACGGGCTTCAGCTTCAGCCGTTTGCGTCCGGCGGACGACCTCGTGAAGTCGACGATGGGCGTGGCGAGCGGGCCGGTGTCGTTCATGAAGCTGTACGATGCATCGACGGAGGTGGTGAAGCAGGGTGGGACGCGGCGGGGCGCGAACATGGGCATCCTGCGGGTGGACCATCCGGACATCCGGAGCTTCATCACGTGCAAGAGCGACGTGACGCAGGTGACGAACTTCAATATCAGCGTGGCGGTCACGGACGCGTTCATGGAGGCGGTGCGGAAGGGTGAGCAGTACGACCTGATCAGTCCGCGTACGGGCGAAGTGATCGGGCAGGAGGACGCGAACGAGATCTTCGAGCTGATCATCGAGGGTGCGTGGGCGACGGGCGAGCCGGGCGTGTTCTTCATCGACCAGGCGAACCGGTACAACCCGGTGCCGAAGCTGGGCAGTTACGAGGCGACGAACCCGTGCGGCGAGCAGCCGTTGCTGGCGTACGACGTGTGCAACCTGGGGTCGGTGAACGTGGGCGCGTTCGCCCGCTCGGACATGCCGGAAGGCACGCCGTGGGAGGACCGGATCGACTGGGAAGGCCTGCGGCAGACGGTGCACCTGGCGACGCATTTCCTGGACAACGTCATCGACGCGAACCAGTACCCGCTGGAGGAGATCGACGCGCTGGCGAAGAAGATCCGGCGTATCGGGCTGGGCATCATGGGTTGGGCGGACCTGCTGGTGCGCGTGGGCGTGCGGTACAACAGCGAGGACGGCATCGAGCTGGCGCGCCGCGTGATGGCGTTCCTGGATGAAGAGGGCAAGAAGGCGTCGGAGAAGCTGGCGGAGACGCGGGGCACGTTCGAGGCCTGGAAGGAGAGCATCTGGGGCCCGGACAAGACCGGTGCCAGGGACGCGGCGGGCAACCGGGTGCGCCCGGTGCGCAAGCTGCGCAACTGCAACGTCACGACGGTGGCGCCCACCGGCACCATCTCCATCATCGCCGACTGCTCGGGCGGCATCGAGCCGCTGTTCGCCGTTGCGTTCATGCGCAACCAGGCGGGCGTGCGCATGCCCGACGTGAACCAGGACTTCGTGCGCCTGGCCCGGGAACAGGGCTGGTACTCCGAGTCGCTCATGGAGCGGATCGCGGAGGAGGGCCACATCCACTTCGACGAGGTGCCGGAGGCCGTACAGCGCGTGTTCGTCACCGCGCACGATGTCACGCCCGAGTGGCACATCCGGATGCAGGCGGCCTTCCAGGAGCACGTGGACTCGGCCATCTCCAAGACGTGCAACTTCCCGAAGGAGTCCACGCGTGAGGACGTGCGCGAGATCTACCTGAAGGCCCACGAGCTGAGCTGCAAGGGCGTGACCGTGTACCGGGACGGGTCGAGGCCGGCGCAGGTGCTGTCCACGGGCCGTACGGACAAGAAGGAGGTCCGCGAGTCGACGGCGGACCTGGAAGCAGACCTCGCGGACTCCCGGGAGAAGAACCACCAGTACCTGCAGCAGATCGAGATGCTGAAGCACGAGCTCCAGGAGCTGGAAGCCCGGCATCAGCGGCGGCTGCACAAGCGCAACCGTCCCGCGGCGCTGCACGGCGTGACACGCCGCATCCAGAGCCCGCTGGGCGACCTGTACGTCACCATCAATGAGGACGAGGAAAGCCGCCCGTTCGAGCTGTTCGCCACGCTGGGCAAGGCGGGCGGCGCCGCCATGGCGGACGCCGAGGCCATCGGCCGCCTGGTCTCCCTGGCCCTGCGCTCGGGCATCTCCCTGGCCGAGGTGCACCAGCAGCTGCGCGGTATCTCCTGCGACCGCGCCGTGGGTTTCGGCGCCAACAAGGTGCTGTCCATGCCGGACGCCATCGCCCAGGTCATCGCCATGTACGACATGGAAAAGGCCGGGGTCCAGCAGGAGCTGCCCATGACGGGCGCGCCGGCTCCGGCCCCCGCGCCGGCGCCGGCACCGGTCCGGCCGGCGGAGCCTTCGGCCGCCCAAACCAAGCTGGACGTGGGCGTCTACGACCCCGGCGACACGTTTCTGGGATCGTGTCCGGAATGCTCGTCGGAGCTGACGTACCAGGAAGGCTGCGTGAAATGCCATGCCTGCGGGTATTCGGAGTGTGGCTGACGCCATGATTCGCATTCGACGTAGCGTGGGGCGCGCCGGGTCGGGTCTCCTCGGATCCGGCTGACCCGGCTGACGACGGTCGGACACTCGCCACCGGCCCGGCCGCCCCGCCGCTCAAACGCCCGCCCTGTCCAGGGCGGGCGTCGTTTCGAGGGAGGGACATGGACCGCAAAGAGATGAAGCGCCAGTACAAGGAGACGCCCCGCCCCGCCGGTGTCTACCGGATCCGGAACACGCGGACCGGCAAGGCGTCGGTCGGCGCCAGCGTCAACGTACAGGCGATGCTCAACCGGCAGCGTGCCCAGCTGCGGACCGGCGCGCATCCGAACCGGGCCCTGCAGCAGGACTGGAACGCCGACGGTGCCGACGCCTTCACCTTCGAGGTGCTCGACACGCTCACGCCCCGGGACGAGCCCGGCTTCGATCTGGACGCAGAGCTGCGGCTGCTGGAAGAGCTGTGGCTGGAGAAACTGGCGCTTCCCGAGGCCGCCCGGTACTGAGGCGCAGGGACTCCTTCCGAGGCAGGGGCGCGGGGACTTCCTCTTCGCGCAGGGGCGCGAGGACCTCATTTTCACGCAGGGGCGCGGGGACCTCTTTTCACGCAGGGGCGCGGAGTGCGCAGAGGGTCCGCGACGCAGCGGCCCAGGCACGAAGGGGGCGTTCGCCGCGGAAGCCACCCCCTTTTGTTTGGGGGGGCGCCCGCATGACCAGCGGCGGCGATCGTCTCTTCTGCTCCCCGCGAACATTCTCACGCCGATCCAACCCAACCAATAATCCGTCCCTGCGTTCTCTGCGGCTCTGCGTGCTGCTGTCTCCGCGGCTCCGCGTGCTGCTGTCTCTGCGGCTGGGTGCTGCTGTCCCGGCGTTCTCCGCCCCCTCTGCGCCCCCCCCGGTTTCTGGGGGCGCATCGAGGCCGTAAGTTGAGCCCGTTCACTTTCCCGGCTCCATCCCCGAGGTGACACCATGAAACGGCGATTCCCGGCCTTTCACATACGACTCGCGGGCTTCGTCTGCGTCCTGGGCCTTTTCTCCGCGGCCTCTCTCTCCGGGCAGGGCACGCGGCTCCTGCGCCAGCCCACCCTTTCAGCGACCCAGGTGGCCTTTGAGTATGGCGGCGACCTCTGGGTGGTGAGCCGGCATGGCGGGGAGGCGGTGCGGCTGACGTCGACGCCGGCCATCGAGATGGACCCGCACTTCTCGCCGGACGGGAAGTGGATCGCCTTCACCTCGGATCGGACCGGCTCGCCGCAGGTGTGGGTGGTGGCGTCGACGGGTGGGGAGCCGAGGCGTCTGACGTGGCACCCGTCGGCGTCGTACGCCCGGGGCTGGAGCCCGGACGGCAAGGAAGTGCTGTACGCCTCGGATCGCGATGCAGCCCCGGTTCCGTACGCGCACCTGTGGTTGGCGCCGTTGAATGGCGGGCCGCCGCACGAGGTGCCGGAGGCCATGGCGGTGCGTGGGTCGTTCTCGCCGGACGGCAAGGAGATGGTGGTGGACCGGGTAGACCGCTGGGACGTGGAGTTCCGCAACTACCGGGGCGGACAGAACACGCCGCTGACCATCCTGAACCTGGGCGACCTGTCGGAGATGAAGCTGCCCAACGATCGCACGACGGACACGTGGCCGGTGTGGCACGGCTCCAAGATCTGGTTCCTGTCGGACCGGGACTACGCCACGAACGTGTGGTCCTACGACGTGGGCACGAAGAGCCTCCAGCAGGTCACGCATTTCAAGGACGCCGACGTGAAGACGCTGGGCGGCAGCGCTTCGACGAACGCGCTGGTCTTCGAGGAGGACGGCTGGCTCTGGCTGTTGGATCCGGCGACGGGGCAGGCGAAGAAGATGGACATCACGGTGCGCGGCGATTTCCCCTGGGCGATGCCGCACTGGACGGAGGTGAGCCGCAATGTCATGTCCGCGGCGCTGTCACCGACGGGCAAGCGGGCCGTGTTCGAGGCCATGGGCGACATCTTCACCGTGCCGGCGGACAAGGGCAGCGTCCGCAATCTGACCCACTCGTCCGGCGCGGCCGACCGCTCGCCGCTCTGGTCGCCCGACGGGGCGCAGGTGGCGTGGTTCTCCGATTCCGGCGATGGCTACAAGCTGTTCATCGGTGATCAGGACGGGCTCCAGGAGCCCCGCGAGATCCCGCTGGGCAAGGACACGAAGTACGCCTGGTCGCCGGCGTGGTCGCCCGACGGCAAGCGCATGGCGTGGGTGGATCAGCGGGCGCGCATCCACGTGATGGAAGTCGCGTCGGGCAAGGTGGCGACGGTGGACACGGACGGCGTCATCCAGAACCGGGGCGACATCGGCCTGACGTGGTCGCCGGACTCGAAGTGGCTGGCGTACGCGAAGGTGTACCCGAACCACTTCCATCGCATCGTCGTGTGGTCGCTGGACAGCGGCACGGTGACGCCGCTGACCAACGGGCTGGCGGACGCGGTGTCGCCGGCGTGGGACAAAGACGGGCGCTGGCTCTACTTCCTGGCCAGCACGAACCTGGGCCTGGCCAGCGGCTGGGCGGACCTGAGCGGTCTGCAGGCGCGGCCCACCTACGGCGCCTACGTGGCCGTGCTGCGCAAGGACGACCCGACGCCGTTCACGCCCGAAAGCGATGACGAAGCCGTGAAGTCGGACAGCGCGGCCAACGGCGGGGCGAAGGCGTCGCACGGGAACGACAAGCCGAAGGCGGACTCCGGCGTGGAGGTGCGGATCGATCCGGAGCACATCGGGCGCCGCGTCGTCGCGCTGCCCGTGCCGGTGCGCCGCTACACGACCCTGGAAGCCGGACCGGCCGGCGTCGTGTTCCTGACGGAGCGCGTGGAGAACGAGCCGGGCGCGACGGTCCACCGGTTCGACATGGAGAAGCGGAAAGACGCGGATTTCCTGCACGGCGTCAGCGGCGTCGCGCTTTCGCGGGATGGCAGCAAGATGCTGTACCGGCAGGGGCCCTCGTGGCACATCGTCGGCACGGCGGCGCCGCCCAAGCCGGGCGACGGACGCATCGACGTGACGCTCCGCATGCACCTGGACCCGCAGGCGCAGTGGAGGCAGATCTTCGAGGAAGCATGGCGCATGGAGCGCGACTTCTTCTACGCCCCCAACCTGCACGGAGCCGATTGGCCGGCGGTGCACAAGCGTTACGCGCCGCTGGTGCCTTACGCGCGCAGCCGCGAGGATCTGCGCTACATCCTGGACCAGGTAGGCGGGGAACTCAGCGTCGGCCACAGCTTCACCGGCGGCGGCGTGTATCCGCCGGTGGACACGGTGCGCACGGGCCTGCTGGGCGCGGACCTGGAAGCGGATCACGGCCGCTGGCGTATCACGCGCATCCTCACCACCGAGAGCTGGAACCCCGGGCTGGATGCGCCCCTGGCCGCGCCGGGCGTGCGGGCCGAGGAAGGGGACTATCTGCTGGCCATCAACGGCCGCGAGCTGACCGCGTCCGACAACCCGTTCCGCTTCCTGGACGGCACGGCGGACAGGCAGACGGTGTTGCGCCTGAACGACAGGCCGTCCATGGACGGCTCGTGGACGGTGACCGTGGTGCCCGTGCGCAGTGAGACCGGGCTCAGGCAGCGCGCCTGGGTGGAGCAGAACCGGCGCATGGTGGACAGCCTGTCCAACGGCCGGCTGGCGTACGTCTGGGTGCCCAACACCAGCGGCGCCGGCTTCGTCTCGTTCAACCGCTACTTCTTCGCCCAGCAGGACAAGGACGGGGCGGTCATCGACGAGCGCTTCAATGGCGGCGGCTCGCTGGACGACTACATGGTCGATCTGATGAGCCGGAAGCAGATCGGCGGGGTGACCAACGACGCGGCGGGCGGCATCGACTTCCGTCTGCCCATGGCGGGCATCCTCGGTCCCAAGGTGCTGCTCATCAACGAGCGTGCCGGGTCGGGCGGAGACTACTTCCCGTGGGCGTTCCGCCGGCACAAGATCGGCCCGCTCATCGGCGAGCGCACCTGGGGTGGCCTGGTGGCGGCGTGCGTGCCCTACCCGCTGGTGGACGGCGGCTACATCACGTCGCCCTGCAGCGCCGTGTTCTCCGGCGACCATTGGGTGGCCGAGAACCAGGGCGTGCCGCCGGACATCGCCGTCTATTACGACGCGAAGTCATGGGCCGCGCGCCGGGACCCGCAGCTGGAACGCGCCGTCCAGGAGGCGCTCAAGCTGGTGAACACGGAGGGCGTCCCGCGTCCGACGCACCCGCCGTTCCCGGACAAGGCCCGGCGTCCCCCGGAGTAGGAGGGCGCAGGGAATTCGTAGACGCGGGGAATTCGTCGCACCGGAGGGCGCAGGGACGGCGATCGCGCGGAGAGCGCGGGGACGGCGATCACGCAGAAACGCGGAGAGCGCAGAGGGGCACTGTTTGCGGCGGTGTCAGGAGAGGTCACGCAGAGACACGGCGGGCTTGAAGGGGATCACGCTTCTCTCCCGGCGGAAACGCCGCGGGGCGACCCCCGGGGGTTTCTTTTTGAAAACCTCCATTCCGGAAGTTGCGCCGCCACGATCCTGCCCGGGCGCGCAACCGCGTGACGGCGCCATTCTCTGCGTCCTCCGCGCCTCTGCGTGATCGCGGTCCCCGCGCCCTCCGCGTGATCGCGGTCCCCGCGCCCTCCGCGCGCCCGCGGTGGCTGCGTTCTCCGCGCCCCCGTCTTGCTCGCGCCGCTGCGGGCACGCACCTTATGCCGCATGGGTGTATTCGAATTCGTTCTGATCCTCGTCCTGGTGACCTCCCTCTTCAAGGTGGGCGGCAGCCTGATGGCACCGGTGGCGGCCCGTTTCGCCGATCTGCTGGGCGAGATGGCGGCAGATCGCCGGGCCCGCCGCGAGGGGGTCGGCCCGGCGCCGGACCCCGAACTCATCGGCGAGTTGGAACAGCGCCTGGCGCGCATTGAAGAACGGTTGGACTTCCTCGAAGCGTTGCGTGCGCCGTCCGCCACCGAGCGGCTGCCTCGCGGCGCCCGCGAGACCCCGCCCGGCTGAAACCGCTGGACTGCGGGAGCCGTACATGCTGCCGGGGGAGGGCAACCATCATGTCGAAGGACGCCATGCAGTCCACGAACGAACCCTCGCGGAGCCGCTCCACTCTGCTGCGGGACTTCCTGATCTTCCAGCTGAAGCTGCTCATCGATGGGGCCAAGGACGTTGTGTTGTTCCAGCTCTCGATCCTCGCCGTGGTGGTGGATCTGGTGCGCGGGCGCCGTCGCGATCCGGGCCTCTTCTACCGCGTGCTCGCCGTGAGCGAGCGCTTCGACCTGTGGCTCAACGTCCACGCGGCGGCGGAAGAAGCGGGCAAGGGGGAGGACGGTCTGTTCGGTGCGAGCAAGGCCGGCAGCCCGACGCTCGTGGGCAAGCTGGAGCAGATGTGGCGAGGCAGCGACGAGCCGCGGGGCAGGACGAAACGCTGAATCGGCGGTAGTTTCTGCAAGACGATGGCGTGAGGCAGCCCGGCCGGCCGCGCGGCGAATGCCTGTTCCACTTCACGTCGGGTTGGAGACGGATGGGAAAGCTGACCCCGCTCAACGACGACGGCGTCGACCGTATGCTCGGTCTGCCTGTCGCAGTCCTGTACAAACACAGCCCCTCTTGCGGCGCATCCCGCTGGGCCATGACGGAGATGGAGCGCGTCGCGGATGAACGGCCGGCGACGCCCATCTTCGTGGTGGACGTCATCGGGCAACGGCCGCTGGCGCGCCGCCTTGCCGATCTGCTGGGCGTAGCCCACGCTTCTCCACAGGTGTTCGTTCTGAAGTCGGGCCGGGTCGTATGGCACGACGCCCACTCGAATGTGCGGGCGGACTTCGTGGAGGAACAACTGGACCTTCTGCCCGCCGACGGAGCGCGGGCCGAGCCGCCTGGGCTCACGTAACCGAGACGTTTTCGCCCGCGAGAGAACCCGATCATGCGCGCGTTGCCTGGACTGATTGCCGGCCTGGCCCTGATGGCCGGGCTGGCGGCCTGTGAGATCCCCGGCCGCGCGTACGGCATTCACCGGGTAAGCGTGGACACGCTCATTGTGCCCGACACTCTCTCGCCCGGCCAGACGCTTGAATTCCGCGTCAAGGGCACGGTGGGACCGACGTCGTGCGACACGTTCGATCACGTGGAGCGGTACCGGTCCGAGACCGGCGTCACGCTGGTGTTGTGGGCGCGCCGGCGTTACGCGAAGGACTGCGCGGCGCACCCGGTGCCGCTGGACACGACGTTCGTGGAGTCGCCGCCCTTCGCCGACTCGTTCCACGTGGTGGTCCGGGGAACGGCGGAGCGTGCCCGCCTGGTGCTGGTGGGGCCGGGAGCCGAGCCGACGGTCCAGGCCTTCTTCCACATGGCCGAGGATTCCGTCGTGCCGGTGCCGCGGCGCGTGCCGGGACGGACGTTGGCCGCTGCCCTGCGCATGGAGCTGCGCGGGCCCACGGTCGGAGAGCGGGCCCGCGGACTGTACTCCTGGTTCTCGCCTGCGACGGCGACCTTGCTGCGGAGCGCCGTCGTGGCCGACGGACACGCGGTGGTGGACTTCGGCAAATTGAATGCGGCGGTGCCGGGCGCCTCATCGTCCGCCGGGAGCCTGCAGCTGCTCGGGGAGTTGAACCGCGTCGTGTTCCAGTTTCCGGAGATCCAGTCCGTCGAGTACCGGATCGACGGGAGTTGCGATGCATTCTGGAACTGGCTGCAGCGGGCGTGTCACACCGTGCCGCGTCCGTTCGAACCGGCGATGCCTGGAGCCGGATCGTGACGCTGCGAAGCTGGTTCCAGCGGCGTCTCCGCTCGGGTTTCCGGTTCGTGGAAGGGCGCGGCGCCACACCCCCGGTCCCGGCGGTGCCCAGGAGCCTGTTGACCGAGCGACTGGGGCTGGTGCCGGTGACCCGTGCCAGCCTTCAGGCCGACCTGGACGGGGCCGGCGCGCTGGCGGGGGTTCTGGGCGTGCAGGTGCCCGGCGACTGGCCCCCCGAGCTCTATGATCGCGACGCGGTCCTCTTCGCACTCCAGGGCCTGCAGCGAGTCCCGGCCCACCCCAACTGGTGGATGTACTACCTCCTGCGGCGGTCCTCGCCGCACGCTCCCGCGGTGGTGGTGGGCTGCGTCGGCTACAAGGGGCCGCCGGAAGGCGGAACGGCGGAGATCGGCTATTCGATCCTGCGGGCGTACCGGGAACGGGGCTACGCCACGGAAGCCGCGCTGGCCCTGACGGAGGCGGCGTTCCGGCGGCGGGATGTGCACCGCGTCATTGCGGAGACACTGCCGACGCTCGGCGCGTCCATGCGGGTGCTGGAGAAATGCGGCTTTCGCCGCGTGTCGGGCGCGTCGGCGCCCGGCATCATCCGTTACGAGATGCGGCGCGGACGGGCGCGCGCGGTGTTGCGCTCCGGGCCATGACGCGCGTCTCCCGGAGCGCCGCCTCGAGATGTCCATGACCAAGGCCTGGGACGATGTTCCGCCCGGCGTGGCGCAGGTCCTGCTGGGCTTCGCCGCACACCAGCACGCGGCCGGCCGCGACGCGGACAACGCGGGCGCCGCCCTGGAGCACCGGCTGGCCTCGTTCTTCTTCGCCTACGGCGGCTTCCAGGGCCGGATCAACGAGGCCTATCAGCAGAGGCTGCACCAGGGGCGCGTGCACGCCGACCCCGACTGGCGGCGGCGAACGCCGGAGCGGCGCCTTGAAACCCTGCTCGGCGATGAGCTGTCCCTGCGCCGCCGCCGCCTGCTGCGCGACCTCGACGAGATGTGGGAGATCGTGGCGCGGCCGGCTGCCGTCCGGGTGGTCAAGCAGATGACGCTGGAGACCGCGTCGGACCGGCCGGGCGCTCCCCGCGTACTGCTGGAGACGGGGCCGGCGCACCGGGAATCACGATACCGGCCCGCCGCGCTTCCGTCGGACCCTCTGTCGTTCGAGAATCTGCACCTGCACACGTGCCTGCTGATCATGCTGGAGCAACTGGTGTTGATCGAGCGGCGCTTTCATCCGCAACCGCCGCTGCTCATACGCGGCCGGAACGGGGAGCAGGGCGTAGGCGACTGGTTCGATGCGCTCCGAGCGGACTACGTGGGTCCCCACGCGGCCTATTTCTCGCGTATCCGGCTGCCGCGCTGAACGGCGGGCACGCAGGGTGCGGCACTGTCGGAGGACGTGGGTATTGCGTGACCGCCCACCTTGCACAATCGTTGTTGTGCGCCGCTTCGTGCCATCGCGGCGCTCCGTTTCGCGACCACCCACATCGTCGAGGCGTTCCTCAGCACCGCCCTGTGCGGCTCGCCGCGCATGACGCGTTCAGGTGACGCGATGCCGAAGGGAGGGCTCCCTGGGCATCCGGGCGCGAATGGAATCCGCCCCATACAACATCTACGGTAGACGAGAGGCAACGTGAGCAACGGGTCACTGGGAGTCCTGGAGGTCCTGGGCAGCGGGTCCGGCTTCATTCGCCGGCGCGAGGCCAGCTACCTTCCGGGCAATGACGACATCTACGTGCACCAGAAGCTCGTGCAGAAGTTCGATCTGCGCACGGGCGATGAGATTACCGGCGAGGTCGGCAATCCCCCCGGGCGCAACAAGAGCGCTCCGCTGACGCGCATCGATCTGGTCAACGATGTGCCGCCGGACCAGCTGGGGCGTCGGCCGGAGTTCGCGCGGTTGAGCGCGCAGCACCCCAACGAACGCCTCTATCTGGAATGCGGACTCGAACGCCGCGGCCAGCCGGACTTCACCAACCGGGTGATCGACCTGTTCTGTCCGTTCGGCAAGGGGCAACGCGCCATGATCGTGGCCCCCGCCAAGGCGGGCAAGACCATGGTACTGCAGGCGGTCGCCGAGGGGGTGGCGAAGAACGTCCCCGACTGTCTGCTGCTCATCCTCCTGGTGGACGAGCGGCCGGAAGAGGTGACGGAAATGGAAGCGTGTGGGTTCGGCGAGGTGGTGGCGTCCAGCTTCGATCAGCCGGCGGACCACAGCACCGCGGTGGCGGAGATCACGCTGGAGCGGGCTCGCCGCCGGGTGGAGATGGGCCAGGACGTCGTGCTCATCCTCGATTCCATCACGCGCCTGGCGCGCGCCTACAACACGGTCGAGGAGGGCACCGGCCGCACGCTGTCCGGTGGCCTGGACGCCCAGGCACTGGAGAAGCCGAAGCGGTTCCTGGGCAGCGCCCGCAAGATCGATCCGAAGCAGGGCGGCGGTTCCCTCACCATCATTTCCACCGCGCTGATCGAGACCGGGTCCCGCATGGACGATGTGATCTTCGAGGAGTTCAAGGGCACGGGCAACAGCGAACTGGTCCTCAGCCGGGAGCTCGCGGATCGGCGTATCTTCCCGGCCATCGACCTCATCGCGAGCGCCACGCGGCGAGAGGAACTGCTGCTGTCCAACGATGAGCTCCGGGCCATGCACGCGCTGCGCCGTGAGATGGCCGGGCTGCCGGCGTCGGAGGCCATGAACACGCTGCTGGGCGCCATGAAGCGCACGGCCTCGAACGAGGAGCTGCTGCGCCGGTTCTTCTCGGCCGCCTGACGAGGGGTTCCGGGGCCCACCCCCTTGCCCGATCTCGCCCGGGCATACATCCTCCCCGCTCCCACGCCGGTGGTCCGGGCCTGATGCACCGAGGGCCGGCGACTGGCGCCGGCCCCGGATTCCGCTGCGTTCGTGACGGTCAGTGCGCTTGGCCGCTATCCGGTTGGACGCCTCGCACCGGCAGGTGCATCTGCCAACCCTGGGCGACCCTGGCATAGAGACGGTCGTAGGGCGGCCGGTCCCAGCGCAGGGCATAGAGGGGATGGCCGTGTGCGCTGCCGACCTCCACGAGGTCCTGCGCCGGAATCCGGACAGGCATGCCGGAGTCCGGCCAGCGCGTGCCGTCGAAGACGGGACCCGTGCGCCCCGGCACCGGTGGCGGATAGTCGTTGGCGAGCAGTGGCGTCAGCGGCTTGAACTGGGCCTCGGCCAGCGGGATGTTGCCTCTGAGGCCCACGTCCTTGCAGCCGGCAAGAACGATGACGGCAAGAACGGCCAGGGCACCGCGGCTTTGCTTGCTGCGCATGTTATGTCGGGGTTGAGGGGAACCGCTGCGGGTGAAGATGCCACGGTGGTGCCGAGTGCGCCAGTCCCGGGGCGTGGGTGGGTGCGAAACGCGGCAACGTTCTTGCGACGGCGACAGACGAACTGCTGAAAAGGGGAGACGAAGGGATGCGAATTGCACTGGACCCGGTGCCGCTCGTGCTCGGGGTGTACGCTTATGTTGGCCAGCTCTTGTCGAACGCTTCGAAGCGGACGGAAGAAGCCGACCCGAAGACCCTGGCGCGCCGCTTCGCCGGTGGCCGTGGGCAGCCGGCCGACCAGGACGTGCGCAAGATGGTCAAGGCGGTGCACGCGGACGTGAAGACGGCCGACAAGCTGCTCAAGAAGACGGCCGACGTGTGGAAGATCTCCCAGGAGACGGACCTGGTGGAGCTTGTGGTGCAGGGCCGCGACGAGGAGTTTGCGCCGCAGGCGTATGTGCTGCTGCGCCTGGACGACGTGCGGGCGCTGCTGCGCTCCATCGCGGCGGCGGCGAAGGGCGCAGGCGAGGCGGAGGACGTGCTCAAGGCGCTGGAGGACGCTGCGGGGTCGGTGAGCGGACGGGCCAACGATTACATCACCTTCGGCTTCCATCCCTGGAGCACCTGACCCACCACAACGGTTGTTGTGTCGGCGGCGACGGTCGTATCTTGGCCGTCGCCGCCGTTTTCTTTGTGAGTGCCGAATGACCCGTCCATCGCTCTTCGCGACGGCTGTCGCTCTCGTGCTGCTCGTCCTGCCCGGAACCGCCTCGGGCCAGGCCACGAGCCGCGTGGATGGCGCTCTCCGTTCCATCCTTCGTGACGGCGCCCGGGCGCTGCCTCGCGAGCCGGCCACGGGCACACGGGCGCTGTCCGGCGGCGGGGCGCCCGGTGCTGGCGTCTGGCCCGGCCCCGGGGCCGCACTCGAAGCCACCCCGTCGGGCCTCGTGGTTCACGCGCTGGTGCGCCTCGGGGCGGGCGGGGAGCAGGCCCTGCGCCGGGCCGGGGCCAACATCACCACGCGGGCGGGTGACATCGTGACCGCCCGCATCCCCCTGACCTCGCTCCTCCGTCTGTCCTCTGCGCCGGAGCTGCGGTTCCTGGAAGCCGCCACCGGGCTTCGCATGAGCGGACCGCCCGTGGATCGGGGGCGGAGCGCGGACGGGGACACCGCGGCTGACGGCCTGGTCGCCGCCCTGCCCAACGACGTGACGCGGTCGGAGATCCGGGTGAACGAGCTGCGCCGCCGGGTGGGCGACCACTGGGTCGGGTTGGCCGGCCAGGGCGTCATCGTGGGCATCGTGGACAGCGGCCTCGACCTGAAGCACGCCGACTTCCTGGACCCGGCCGGCAAGACGCGCGTCATCGCGGCGTGGGACCAGACGGTGAGCGGCACGCCGCCGGGCGTCATCGGGAGCAACAACTTCAACTACGGCGCCGCGTGCACCTCCGCCGACATCGATGCGGGCACGTGCCCCATGGATGACATCAACGGGCACGGCACGCATGTGCTGGGCACGGCGGCGGGCGATGGCTCGGCGACGGGCAACGGCGAGCCCGCGTACCAGTTCGCCGGTGTGGCGCCCCAGGCGGACCTCATCGTCGTGAAGGGCGGCAACACGGGCATCGGGTCGGACCACGTCGTGGACGGCGTCGCGTACATCTTTGCCATGGCGCAGAAGCTGGGCCGGCCGGCGGTGGTGAACCTGTCTCTGGAGACGCCGGATGGCCCGCACGACGGGACGACCCTGTTCGAGCAGGCGCTCGACAACCTGTCGGGCCCGGGCCGCATCCTCGTGGCCGCCGCGGGCAACTACGGCGCCAACAATGATGAAACGCCCGCCTTTCCCGACGGACCGACGCACGCCATGGGCGTCGCGGACGGGAGCGCGGACACGCTGCTGATCCCTGCGTACTCGCCGTACCCGGGTGCGTTGAACGATGGCGTCAGCCTGCAGCTCTGGTACGGCGGGTCTGATTCGCTGTCCGTGAGCGTGACCAGCCCTTCCGGAGCCACCGTGACCGCCGCAACGGGCGACACGGTCACCCTGGACACCCCGGACGGCGCCATCCTCATCGACAACGCGTCGGGAGGCGTGGATCCCGAGAACGGCGACCGCCAGGTCACGCTGGGCGTCGCCGACCAGCGGGCGGACGCCCCGCCGGCGGTCGGCCGCTGGCTGATTCGCGTGGGCGCCAACCATCTGGGTCCGGGCTCCACGGGCGCCTACCACCTCTGGCTGGTGGGGTACAGCTTCAACGTCGCCGATCAGGTGCCGCAGCTGCCGGGCGGCTCCAACGAGTATGTCGTGACGATGCCGGCCACCGCGGACCGGGTCCTGGCGGTGGGCGCCTACGCCGCGCGCCACCACTGGACCGGGCTGGGCGGGGCGCGGGAGTCTTTCCTGAACCAGGAGCCGCTGGGTGACATCGCGTTCTTCAGCGGGCCCGGCCCGCGGCGGGACGGCGTGCTCAAGCCCGACCTGGCGGCGCCCGGCAAGGTCGTGATCTCGTCCATGTCCCGGGACGCCGGCATCTGGCAGCCGGAGGGCCGCCGTTTCCTCATCGAGGCCGACAGCGTCCACGCGGGCCTGCTGGGCACCAGCATGGCCGCGCCAGCGGCCACGGGCACCGTAGCGTTGCTGCTGGAGCTGCAGCCGGACCTGACGCCCGAGTCCGCGCGGGAGCTTCTGGTTCGTTCCGCGCGCCAGGACCAGTTCACGGCGCACCCTTACACGGGCCAGCCGAACGCGGTGCCCAACGTGCAGTGGGGCTACGGGAAGCTGGACGCTGCTGCGGCGGCGCAGCGCCTGCGTCCCGAAGGCCTGCCGCCCGCCGGGGAGCAGGTGAACCTCTCGGAGAACCCGGTTCGGGGGGATGCGTTGAACATCAGCTACGGCGAGCGGCCGAAGAGCATCGCCATCTACTCCTTCACGGGCCGGCGGGTACGGGTGTTCGGCGATGGTGAGATCGGGCCCCTGTCCACCGTGTGGCCGCTGGACAACGAGCGAGGCGCGGCGGTGGTGAACGGTCCGTATCTCATCGTTCTGGACTTCGCCCACAGCCGCGTGGTGAAGAAGGTGTTCGTGGTGCGGCAATGAGGCGAACCTCGTTCTGCGCCGGCCTGCTGCTGACGCTCGGGTTCGCGCCCCTCGGCGCCCAGGACGGCCCGGGCACGGAGGGCGCGCTGCTGTTTCAGCTCTCGCCTGCGCCGCGGGCCGTGGCCCTGGGCGATGCCTACGTGGCCCTGTCCGGAGGCCTGGCGCTGTTCCACAACCCGGCGGGCCTGGCCGGGGCGCCCACCAGCGTCAGCCTGGCCTACCAGACGCTGCCCACGGACGCCAGCGCCGGACTGGCGTACTCCGCCTTCCGGCTGGGCCCGGGTGCCATCGCCCTGGGCCTGCAGTTCCTGGACTATGGCAGCATCGACGAGGTGAAGCCCGACGCATCGGGCCTGCTGGGCGTGCCCACGGGGGTCAAGGTGAGCGGGGGCGAGGTCGCCGCGTCGGTGGGCTACGGGATCGAGCTGGGCTGGTTCCGGCTGGGCGCCGCGGCGCGCCTGCTGCGCGTGGACATTGCCGAGGTCTCCGCCAACACCGGCGCATTCGACGCCGGATTCACGGCCAACCTGTTGAGGCGCCGGGTCGTCATCGCCGCCGCCCTCCAGAACATGGGTGGGCCTCTCACTGCGGGACGTCACGCGCCTCTGCCGCTCACGGCGCGCCTGGGCCTGTCCGTGCGCGGGCAGCCGGCGCCGAACCGGCGCGGCACCCTGTCGTTCGAGCTGACGAGCCGGCGGTCGGACCTGGGTGGGCCTGCGCCGGTGACCGCGGGCGCGGGCGTCGAGCTCGCCGGATTGTGGGAGGGGGTCTGGTTCCTGGTGCGCGGCGGGTACCGGCAACGCGTCAGCGCGGGCGACGCGGGCAGCGGATTGGCCGTGGGAGGCGGCGTCCGGTTGGGTTCCCTCCTCGTCGATTACGCGTATCGGCCCATGGGTCCCCTCGGTGCCACGCACCACTTCGGCCTGACATACGTGCCGAGACCCTGAGCGACGGATCAGTCCGCCGGCTGCTCGGCAGTTTCCTCGTCGGTCTCCGCCGACCGTTCGGCGGTTTCTTCGTTGGCTTCGGCCGCCTGCTCCTCTTCATCGAACATCGGGCTCAGATCCCGCCAGAGCTCTTCCACCGCATTACGCAACGCCCGCACGCGCTTCTCTTCCTCCGGCTGGTGCTGGAGGTGGTAACGGGCCGCACTCAACGCGGCGAACGCGCGCCACAGGGCCGACGAGGCCGGCGTACGATCCGTGCTGCGCCGCTTCTCGTTCCGCAGCCGCGCTACGATCCACTCCGTGAACTCGTCGTCCAGAAGCATCACGTCGCCGTCTTCCTTGGACTCCTTCTCCACGAACTTCTGCAGCTTCCGCTTGAAGCTGCGCGGAACACCGCCGACCACGTAGACGGAAAGGTCACTTCTTTCGACGATCTCACTGCTCATGGCTTCTCCTCGCTTCTGTCCCCTGTCACAGCGAGCCGGTCGCACCGTCGAGGGCGACCAGTAGATCCGTGCCCAGTGCTTCCACCTGCCAGCGGCGCACGCCTTCCATCGCCGCCAGCTCTTCCATGCTGCCGGGACGGTCCCGGGCCAGCGCCTCCAGCTGGGAGCGAGGCATCAGAAAACCACGATCCAGGGCGAGCTCTGTCGCCCGACGGTCGCGCACCGACTTCAGCCGGTCCACGCGTGTATCCAGCTCCGGATCCCGGGGAGGCCGGCGCGACGGTTTTTGGCGCACCGGCAGGTCGTCTTCGCCCAGCTTCCGGGCCCGGTTCACGGCGTCCAACAGCTGGGCGCCGTACCGGCGCGCCAACCCATCCGTGATGCCGTGGACCTCTTCCATCTCCTCCATCTTTGACGGCATTCGCCGTGCCAACTCCAACAGTGCCTCGTTGGAGATGACCCGGAATGTGGCGCGGTCCAGTTCCCGGGCCTGTTCCTCGCGCCACCCGTACACCTCCCGGAGGGCGGCCAGCTGCCGGCGAGTCAGGGTCCTCGCGCCCTTCAGACGGAGGTACGCCTCGCCGTCGTCGTCGTTCGCCCAGCGGGCTCGCTCCTGCACCAGGAACTCCTCTTCCGCCCAGCCGAGCCGGCCCACGCTCTCCAGGCGCTCCCGCAGCAGGTCCCGCAGGGCGGGCAGGTGGCGCGTGTCCTCAGCGGCGTATTCCAGCATGTCCGGCGGCAGCGGCCGGAGCGCCCAGTCGGCCCGCTGGTACTTCTTCTCGAGCCGCACGCCCACATGCGCTTCCAGCAGGTTCGCCAGGCCCAGCGCCGGCTCCCCCAGGAACTGCGCCGCGATCTTCGTGTCGAACAGTCCGCGCACTTCGGCGTCGAAGTCGCGGTCCAGCAGGCGAAGATCGTAGTCGGCATCATGGAACACGACCTCCTGGCCCGCGTCGCCGAGGAGCCCGGGCAGCGCGCCCAGGTCGTCCAGCGCCATGGCATCCACCAGGAACGTCTCGCTCCTCGTCGACAGCTGAAGCAGGCACAACCGGTCAAAATACCGATGGTAGCCTGCGGCTTCCGAATCGGCGGCCACCAGCGGTTCTCGCCGGAGGACCTCGACGGCTTGCTCCAGCTTCGCTGCGGTGTCTACGTAGTTCAAAGGTTGTGCGGCGCGCAGGAAACTCACCGTTTGCGCCCGGTGGAAACCCGAGGTACGATTGACCGCGTGGGCCCGCTCGGCGCCCCGGCGGAGTCATAACCGCAACAACATACGGGAATCTGGCCCGGTTTTCCACTGCGAGGACGCATCCCATGCACACCAACTCGCTGCAACCGGTGCTCCTGGTCGCCCACCGCGTCCACGCGATGGACGGCTCGCCACATGAACGAGGCGCCGACGCCCTGCTGGTTCGCGGCAGCCGCATCCTGGCGGTGGGCCGGGAGGCCGAGCTGCGGGGCGAAGCGGCCTCCACCCTCTCCTTTCCCGGCGCCACCATCACGCCGGGCTTCACCGATTCCCACGTCCACCTCGTGGAATGGGCGTTGAGCCTTCGGCGGGTGAACGTCGCGGACGTGGAGTCGCCGGAAGCCGCCGCCGCCCGGGCGGCGGCGGCCGGGCCCGGCGCCGGCGGTTGGATCGTCGGCCACGGCTGGAGCCGGCACCGCTGGGGTGGGCCGCCTCACCGGGACGTTCTGGATCGGCATGTCGCGGACACACCGGTGCTGTTGACGAGCAGCGACATGCACGCCGTCTGGGCGAACTCGGCGGCCCTGGCCCGCGCGGGCCTGGACGACGGTGCGGCGGATCCCGAAGGCGGCCGCCTGGAGCGGGGACCGGAGGGTCGGCTCACGGGCGTCCTCTACGACAACGCCATGCCGTTGCTGTTCGCGGCCGTGCCGGCCCCGTCGCGCGCGGAGCGGGCCGAGGCGACGGAGGCCGGGCAGGCCGTGCTGCATCGGTCGGGCATCACCGGCGTCCAGACCGTTGAGCCCGATTCCCTCGCGCTGCTGGAGTCTTTGCGGGCCGAGGACCGGCTGCGCCTTCGCGTTCTCCAGCACCTGCCCCTGGCCCATCTGGATGAGGCCATCGCCGTGGGGCTGCGCAGCGGGTTCGGCGGCGAGTGGATCCGGATCGGTGGCATCAAGATGTTCCTGGACGGCTCCCTGGGCTCCCTCACCGCCTGGATGACGGAGCCCTACGCCGGTTCGGACGACCGGGGGATGCAGACGCTGGACACCGACGAGTTCCGGGACGCCATCCGTCGGGCGGCGGCGGCCGGCCTCGCCGGTACCGTGCACGCCATCGGAGACGCCGCCGTCGGTCTGGCCCTGGACGTGCTCGCCGATCCGCAGCGTCGGGTGGCGGCCATGCCCCACCGGATCGAGCACGTGCAGCTGCTGCCGCCGGGCCGGGAGGCGGACGCGGGGCGGGCGGGCATCACCTGTTCGGTGCAGCCCGCCCACCTGCTGGCCGACTGGCGCCCGGCGGATCGGTACTGGGGGCCGGAACGGTCCCGTCGGGCGTATGCGTTCCGCTCCCTGCGCGATTCCGGTGCGGTGCTTGCGTTCGGGTCCGACATGCCGGCCGGACCCATGGATCCACGCCTGGCTCTGCGTGCGGCCACGACCCGCCAGGAGCCCGATGGTCAACCTGCGGACGGCTGGCACCCGGAAGAACGCCTCCGCATGGCGGAGGCGCTTGAATCGTTCACTGTCGGCCCCGCGCGGGCCGCGGGCCGGCCCGATGCCGGCCGCCTGGCTCCCGGCGCACCCGCGGACCTGGCCATCTGGCGGCAGGACCCGATGGAGCTCGGCGGCGCCGGCATCATGGGTCTGGAATGTCGGGCCACCATGATCGCCGGCCGGATCGTCTGGGACGCCGGCGCCTAGCAGAACACGGAGTCTGGATCATGCGCACCAAGGTCGTCGCCACCATCGGCCCCGCCACGCGGAACCGCGATCAGCTGCAAGCGCTGATCAAGGCCGGTGTCGACGTCGTCCGCCTGAATTTCGCCCACGGGACCCACGACGACCATCGCGAGGTCATGAAGTGGGTGCGGGAAATCGCGCGGGAACTGGGCAAGCCGGTGGCCGTGCTCGCGGACCTCGCCGGTCCCAAGATCCGCATCGGCGAGCTCAACGAACCACGCCAGCTGGTCGAGGACACGACGGCGGTGATCGCGCCGGAAGGCGAGACCCGCGAAGGCGAACTGCCCACCACCTTCCCGCACCTGGCCCGGGACGTGAAGCCCGGCGACCGACTGCTGCTGGACGACGGCATGCTGGAGCTGCGTTGCGATGAAGTGGAGCCTCCGCGCCTGCGCTGCACCGTCGTCCGGGGCGGCACGCTGCTGTCCCACAAGGGCATCAACCTGCCGGGGATCCAGGTGAGCTCCCCGGCGCTCACCGAGAAGGACGTGGCCGATCTCGAAGTCGCGCTGGAGATCGGGGTCGATTACGTCGGCCTCTCGTTCGTCCAGCGACCCGAAGACGTCGATGACCTCCGCTCCCGCCTGCCGGACGGCGTGCTCATCGTGGCGAAGATCGAGAAGGACGTCGCCCTGGGGAACCTGGAGGAGATCCTGACGCGCACGGACGCCGTCATGGTCGCCCGAGGCGACCTGGGGGTGGAGCTGCCTTTCGAGCAGGTGCCCATCGCGCAGAAGCGGATCATCCAGTACGCCAACCTCTATGCCCGGCCCGTGATCACGGCCACGCAGATGCTGGAGTCCATGATCACCTCGCCGCGCCCCACGCGCGCAGAGGCCAGCGACGTGGCGAACGCGCTGTTTGACGGCACCGACGCCGTCATGCTCTCCGGCGAGACGGCGGTGGGCAGGAACCCGGTGCTGGCGGTCCAGGCGATGGTGCGCATCGCGTCGGAGATCGAGCGTTCGCAGGCATACGGCGAGGGCCCGCATTACGACGTGCCGGTGAACATGCACCTGCGGGCCGGCGCCACCCGGACCGAGCACGCCATCGCGGCGGCCACGGTGGAGGCCGTGCGGCTCGCGGGTGCGCCGGCCATCGCCACGCTCACGACCAGCGGCTTCACGACGCGGCTCGTCTCCAGTTACCGGCCGCCTGTCCCCGTCCTCGGCGTCAGCGATGACGAGCGCACGCTTCGCCAGCTCGCCCTCGTCTGGGGTGTCCACCCCGTCCCGTGCACCGAGGTGGGCTACGAGACCATGCGTGACTGTGCCCGCGAATACCTTCTGACCCACAACATGGGACGCCCCGGCGATCGCATTGCGATCACGTACGGCGTGCCGTTCCATGTGCGGGGCACCACCAACATGCTGCGCGTGGAGGAGCTGTGAGACTGCGCTTCCTGGGGACCGGAACGTCTTTCGGCGTTCCGGTCGTGGGGTGCGATTGTGCGACCTGTACCTCGAAGGATCCGCGGGACCGGCGGACGCGGCACGCCGCCCTCATCGAGAGCGATGACGGCCACCGGCTGCTCATCGACACGCCGCCGGAGCTCCGGCTCCAGCTCGTCGGCGCCGGGGTGACGACCCTCGACGCCGTCTGGTTCACCCACTGCCACGCCGATCACGTACAGGGCATCGACGATTTGCGGGCGGTGTCGGTGCGACGCAGCGACCCGCTGCGCATCTTCGCCGGACCGGACTGCGCCGAGACGCTGCGCCACCGCTTCGAGTACATCTTCGACAACGCGTTCCGGCCCCCGCCCGGCACATCCCGGCCCGAGCTACACCTGGAGACCATCGACCCGGCCCACGAGGTGCGCGCAGCCGGCATGTCCCTGCGCCCTGCCTGCGCGCAACACGGGCCCATGACGGTCTACGGCCTGCGCACCGGAGGGCTGGGTTACATGACCGACGCCAAGACGCTCATGCCCGGCGCGTTCGACGCGTTCGCGGGTTGTCGCGTGCTGGTGCTGAACGCCCTGTGGTTCGGCAATCCCCACCCGACCCACCTCAACGTGGAGGAGGCGATCGAGCTGGCGCGCCAGATCGGCGCGGAACGGACCTATCTCACGCACCTGACCCACCGCGTCCGGCACCAGGAGCTACTGGATGCGCTGCCGCCCGGTATCGAACCTGCATACGACGGTCTGACGGTGGATTTCTGAGATCACGGCACGGAGCGATGATCCCATGGACCGGCTCACGTTGGATTATGGCAATATGATGATGCCGCGCCTCGGCGGCCGCGGCATCGACCCCGACCGTCTCGCCGAGATGGCGCCCCGCTTCGAGGAGGTGGTGGCGCAGGTGGACCGGCAGCGCGAGGACGGCACCCTCGGCTTCCTGGCTCTACCCTACGAGAAGCAGGTGGTGGAGCAGATCCGCAAGTTCGCCGACAGCCCGGCGAGCGTGTTCGAGGATGTGGTCGTGCTGGGCATCGGCGGTTCGGCCCTGGGCACCATTGCCCTGCGGGAGACGCTGCTCCCGGCGGGCTGGAACTCCTTGAGCGCGGATGAACGCGACGAAGAACCCCGCCTGCACGTGCTGGACAACGTGGACCCGCGCACCATCGGCCCGTTCCTCGACCGGCTGGATCTGAGCACGGCCCTGTTCGACGTGGTCAGCAAGTCGGGCTCGACGGCGGAAACCATGGCCCAGTTCCTCATCGTGCGGGACCGCCTGCGGTCGGCGCTGCCCGACGAGGAAGCGTATCGCCGCCACCTGGTGTTCACCACCGACCCGGAGAACGGCGTCCTGCGGGAGCTGGCCCAGAAGGAGAAGATCGCCGCGCTCCCGGTCCCGCCCAACGTGGGGGGGCGTTACAGCGTGCTCTCGGCGGTGGGCCTGTTGCCCGCGGCGCTCGTGGGCATCGACATCGAGGCGCTCCTTGCCGGCGCGCGCGCCATGGACGCGCGCTGCCGATCCGCGAACCTGTCGGAGAACCCCGCAGGGCTCTTCGCCGTGCTCCAGTGGCTGGCCCACACCGAGGCCGGCGCGGCGAACCACGTCATGATGGCCTACGGCGATGCGCTGCTCGCCCTCGCCGACTGGTTCCGCCAGCTGTGGGCGGAAAGCCTCGGCAAGCAGAAGGACGTGGACGGTGCCGACGTATACAGCGGCCCCACGCCCGTGAAGGCGCTGGGCACCACCGATCAGCATTCGCAGGTGCAGCTCTACGTCGAGGGACCCTTCGACAAGACGGTCACCTTCCTGCGCCTTGCGGAACGCGACGTGGACGTGCCCATCCCGGAGATCTACCAGGACATCGACGCCCTCGCCTACCTTGGCGGCCACACCCTCGGCCAGCTGCTGGACGCCGAGCAGCGTGCCACGGCCGCGGCCCTGGCCCGGCACGCGCGCATGAACATGACCATCGAGCTGCCGGCCCTGACGCCGTTCGCCATCGGCGAGCTGTTCATGATGCTGGAGATCGCCGCCGTCTACATGGGGGCCCTCTATCGCGTGGACCCGCTGGACCAGCCGGGGGTCGAGCTGGGCAAGCGCCTGACGTACGGGCTCATGGGCCGGTCCGGCTATCGGGATGCAGACATGCTGGATCCGGATCCTCGCTGGATCGCCGGTTGAGGGTCCGGCGCTTCGCCGTTTCTTGTGGCAGATGATGGGAGCTCATGCCCGACTTGCCTGACATCCAGCCCGCGCAGCTGCGGGCCAACCGGTTCGACCTCCTCAGCCGGCTCGCGGACGATCTCGCCCATGAGATCAAGAACCCGCTCAACAGTATGGTGGTGAACCTGGAGCTGGTGCGGCGCCTTGCCGCCGGAGGCCGTGGCGACGCGGTGAACGAGCGGGTCGGGATCCTGGAGGAGGCCGTGCAGCGGGTCCACGTGCTGGTGGACGCGCTGCTGGGCGCGGCCCGCCCGCCCCGGCCGGGCGAAAACACGGACACGGCGGTCGTGCTCTACGACGTGAAGCCGCTGCTCCAGGCGCGGGCGCATGTGGCCCAGGTGGACCTGTCCTTCGAAGGGGACGACGGGGGGCGCGTGGCCATGCCGCCCTACGACCTGGCGCAGCTGATCCTCAACGTGGTGGACAACGCCATGGACGCGGTGGGGAAGGGGGGGCGCATTCGCGTCGTCACCGCCGCGGGCCCCGACGCCGTGTCCCTTCGCGTCGAAGACTCGGGCCCCGGGTTCGACGCCCGCGTCCTGGAACGGGTGGGCCAGGTGGGGACCACGACTCGCCCCGGCCGTGCCGGACTCGGGCTCGCCGTGTGCCGTTGGCTCGTCCAGCGTGCCCGCGGGCGCCTGGACATCGACGCCGCCCCGGACATGGGTGGAGCCACCGTACGCTTGGTCATTCCCCGTGCCGATGCCGCTTGACCCGGTGTTTCGGCGCTGCGTACCTTCACGGATGAACCTGCGGCTCTTCGTCGCGGCCCTTTCATCCAGCGGACCCGAGGATCGATGACTCTACCGAGAGTCCTCATCGCCGACGACGAGAAACACGTCGCGGAAGGCCTTCAGATGATCCTCAATGAGGAGGGGTACGAGGCCGAGAAAGCGACCGACGGCGACGAGGCGTGGGAAAAGCTGAAGGCGGACGAATTCGCCCTGGTCATCGCGGACCTGAACATGCCGGGCATAGACGGCCTCGAGCTGTTCGCCCGCATGCGGGATGACCACATCGACAGTGAATTCATCGTCATCACGGGGGAAGGCACCATCGCCTCGGCCGTGGAGGCCATGCGCCACGGCGCCTACGACTACCTGCTGAAGCCGCTGGACATGGAGCGCCTCAAGGCGCTGGTGCCCAAGGCCGTCGAGAAGCACCAGGTGCGCACGGCGAACCGGCGGTTGCAGAAGCAGCTGGAGAGCCTGACGCGCTTCGGCGACATGATCGGCCAGTCGGAGGAGATCCGCGAGGTCTGGGGCATCATCGAAGCCGTGGCGCCGTCGATGGCCAGCGTGCTCATCAGCGGAGAGAGCGGGACGGGCAAGGAGCTCGTGGCGCGGGCGATCCACGAGAAGTCCACGCGCGCCAAGGGCCCGTTCGTCGCGCTGAACTGCGGCGCGTTCCCCCGGGAGATCCTGGAGAACGAGCTGTTCGGCCACGAAAAGGGAGCCTTCACCGGCGCCATCAACGAAAAGGCGGGCGCCTTCGAGCTGGCGGATGGCGGCACCCTGTTCCTGGATGAGGTCGCCGAGATGGAGCCGGATGTCCAGGTCAAGTTCCTGCGGGCGTTGGAACAGCGTGCATTCCGGCGGCTTGGCGGCAAGAAGGAGATCAACGTCGATATCCGGGTGATCGCGGCGACCAACAAGCGAGTGGAGGAAGCGCTGGAGAAGGAGGAGCTGCGCGAGGACCTCTACCACCGGCTGGCCGTCATGCCCATCCATCTGCCGCCCCTGCGAGACCGCGGCGCGGATATCCGGCTGATCGCGCAATCGTTCCTGGACCAGTTCTCGGAAGAGCACGGCAAGGAGCTGGACGGGTTCGACGACGGGGCGATGGAGTACCTTCAAACGTACCCGTGGCCGGGCAACGTCCGTGAGTTGAAAAACGCCGTCGAGCGGGCCGTGATCCTGGCGACCGGCCCGCGGATCACCGCCCGCGACCTGCGTCCCCGGCACGCGGCTCTGGAAGAGCGCGAGCTCCGCATCCGCGCGGACTCCACGACCCTCGAGCAGGCGGAACGCGAGCTGACGCTCAAGACGTTTGCGCTGGTGGGCGGAGACCACAAGAAAGCGGCCAGCATCCTGGGCATCACCCAGAAAGACCTGAAGGAACAGCTCAAGGGGTACATGACCTGAGCCAGTTGAAGCATCGGCGTTCCCCGGGTCGCATCGCGGGGACGCAAGCCTACACGGAAGGAGGGAGTCCATGTCGGATTTCGATGACGACCGCTACATCGTCGTGGAACGGGGCTCGGGAGGGTTCGGGAACTTCCTCTGGGGGCTCCTGCTCGGCGCCGGCGCGGCCCTGCTCATGGCGCCCAAGACGGGGCAGGAGACGCGCGAAGAGCTGCGGCAGCGCTGGGACAAGATGCGCCAGGGTGCGGAAGGCCGGTTGCGCGAGTTCCAGGACACGCTGGGCGACACGGTGGACGACGTTCGGCGCCAGGTGAACGACGGCCTCGACCGGGCGCGCGACGCCATGGAAAGCGGCCGCGAAGCCGCCCGCACCTCCCGGGACGAGATGGAAGGCCGGCTGCGGGCCTCGGCTGCCGCGTTCCAGGGCGGCTGGAACGCCGCACGCGACGTGGTGCACAAGCCCGAGGCCGGCCCGGAGCCGGAGTCGGGGCCTGCCGTGGACACGGCAACGGAAGAGGCTGAGGAGCCCTCCGAATCCTGATGGCAGCGGAACCCCGGGCGGCGCCGGCGGACTCCCCGGGTTCCGCCGGCCCCGCGGGGGAGCACGCCCGCGGGTATGCCCGGCTCCGGTCGGCGGGCGCTTCCTTCGCCGGGCTGGTGGCCGGTGTATGGAGGAAGGCCGACGAGGACGACATCTTCTTCCTCGCCGGCGCCATCTCCTTCAACGTCCTCGTTGCGTTCCTGCCGCTGGTCGTTGCCGTCATGGGCATCGCGGGCACCATCGTGAACGCCGTAGGCGGCGATGTCGGCAACATCATCGAACGCTACATCGCCCGCTCCATTCCCGGCGCGGTCCACCTGGATGTGTCCGACATGATCGAAACCATCCGCCAGCACAGCGGGACGCTTCTCAGCGTGGGCGGCATCTTCCTGGTCTGGATCTCAACGCGTCTCATCTCCACGCTGCGCACTGTCCTGCGGGAGATCTTCGACCTGAACCGGGGGCGCGGCATCATCGCCGGCAAGCTCTATGACGTTCAGATGGTCTTCATGGCCGGCACCCTCTTCGCCCTCAACATCGCCATCACCATCGGCGCCGAGGTCATCGCCCGGGTCGGGGCCAACGCCTTCGGACTGGCAGACGTCCGCCTGCCCCTGGCCATCCCGTGGGCGCGCCTGGCCGCGTTCGCCACGCTCTGGGTCATGTTCCTGCTCATCTACCGCTACCTGCCGCCCCGCCGGACCCGGTGGAAGACCAGCCTCACCGCCGCGACGTTCACCGCCGCGCTGTTCGAAGTGCTGAAGCTCGCGTTCAGCTGGTACGTCACCCGCGTCGCCAACTACGGCTCCACGTACGGCAACATCGCCACGTTCGTCGTCCTCGTCGTCTGGATCTACTACTCGTCCATCGTCTTCATCCTCGGCGGAGAGGTCGCGCAGGTGGGCGCCATGCGCGCCGTCCGCCGGCACCAGCGGGAGCGCCTCGAATGAGCCGCTCCGCTGCCTTGCTCGGCCTGGCGCTCCTCGCTCTTGCCCCGCATCCGTCGCAGGCGCAATCCGTATTCGGAGCCCTGCCCGAGGACACCCTGGTGGACGCCGGGACGGCCCGCTTCGCCGAGCCGCCGCTGGACGTCAACGGGCAATACATCGTCATCCGGCTCGCCGACAACCGCCTCTACCTCATGGAAGGATCCGACGTGCTCTGGTCTGCACCCGTCGCCACCGGCAACGGCTTCCGCCTCGCCTCGGCGCGCGAACACTGGACCTTCCTCACTCCCCGCGGTGTCTTCCGCGTTCAGCGCAAGGAGAAGGACCCCGTCTGGATCATGCCGGACTGGGCCTTCGTGGAAGCGGGCCGCCCCGTGCCCCCGCCCGATTCGCCCGCCCGCCGCAGGCGCGGCATGCTGGGGAACACCGCTCTCTACATCGGCTACGAGCTCGCCATCCACGGCACCAACCGCCCCGACCTGGTGCTCCGCAACGATCCCGACAAACGCCGCGTCTCCCACGGCTGCATCCGCATGACCGACGAGGACGCCCGCGAGCTCTACCACCGCGTCGGCGTCGGCACCCTTGTCCTGATCTACTGAGGGCGCGGAGAAGGCGGACGGCGCCGGGGACCCATCACGCAGAGCCGCAGGGGCAGCATCACGCAGAGCCGCAGGGGCAGCATCACGCGGAGCCGCAGGGACAGCACCACGCAGAGCCGCAGGGGCAGCATCACGCAGAGCCGCGGAGAGCGCAGAGGGTAACGGTCCGTTGATGGGCCTTGCACGACGACGTTTGTCAGGCGGCCGGGCTCTGGTTTTCAATCTTCCAGGCAGTTGCAGGAACCGGCGGCGTTTCCGCCCACAGCGCACGCTCCGCCGCGGGTTCAACAACCAACAACCCGAATCCGGCCTTTCCCGGCCAGGATGATCCCGCCTCAAGCCGCTCTGCGCTCTCCGCGTGATGGCTGTCCCTGCGCCCTCTGCGCTCTCCGCGTGATGGCAGTCCCCGCGCCCTCCGCGCCTCTGCGTGATGGCAGTCCC
>CAZUFP010000015.1:64130-73753 GCA_964619835.1 uncultured Gemmatimonadaceae bacterium
CTCCGCGTGATGGCAGTCCCTGCGCCCTCTGCGCTCTCCGCGTGATGGCAGTCCCTGCGCCCTCCGCGCCTCTGCGTGATGGCAGTCCCTGCGCCCTCCGCGTGACGCTTTCCCCGCGCACAGGTACCGCCGCGTGACGGAACGCCGTAAATTCCCCCGATCATGAACGCCTCCAGCGATTCCGGGAAGAAGGTCATCGCGCGAAACAAAAAGGCGCGCCATGAGTACGAAATCCTTGAGACGTGGGAAGCGGGGATCGCTCTCGCCGGACCCGAAGTGAAGTCCATCCGTGATGGTCGTGTCAGCCTGAACGAGGCCTTTGCCCGTCTCGACAGGGGCGAGGTGTGGCTGGAAGGCATGCACGTGAGCCCGTACGATCCGGCAAGCCGGTGGAATCTGGACCCGGTCCGGCCCCGCAAGTTGTTGTTGCACGCCCGGGAGATCCGCCGGCTCATCGGGGCGGTGCAGGAGAAAGGGCTGACCCTCGTGCCTCTCGAGCTTTATTTCCGGCGCGGCTTCGCGAAGGTGTCCCTGGCGCTGGGACGCGGGAAGAAGCGTCATGACAAGCGGGAAACGCTCAAACGACGTGCGACGGAGCGCGAAATCGAGCGGGAGTTGAAGAAAGTCCGATGATGCGACGTCTGGCCTTCCTGGCGCTGCTGCTGCCCGCCGCCCTGGCGGGGCAGTCGGCCGTGCCGCCGTTGCGGATCCAGGGTACGAACGAGCCGCTCACGGTCACGGTGGCGAATCACCGGGGCTATCCGGCCTATCCGGCCTGGACGCTGCGTACGCTGGGGGCCAGGGTCGATGCCACCATGCGCGGCGTGATCGTCGTCATGTACGACGACACGCTGACTTTCGAGAACATGTCTCCGTTCTTCACCGCGAACGGGCGGGGCCAGCAGCTGGCGTATCCGGTCTACCGGGAAGGCGGCATCATCTACTTCCCGCACCAGTTCTTCGCGGAATGGCTGCCGGACCACTTTCCCAAGCGCCTTCGCTATGAGGACGGCACGCTGCGGGTGCTGACGGCGGCCGACTCGGCGGTCATGCCGGACACGGCCGCGGCGGACACCGCCGTCGCTGACACCGCGCGGCCGCTCGTCGTCATCGACCCGGGCCACGGCGGCATCGACCCGGGCCGTACCGCGCCGGGCCTGGTGGAGAAGAACCTGGTGCTGAAGGTGTCCAAGCGTCTCCGGGACGTGCTGGAGAAGCGGGGCTACGATGTGCGCATGACCCGCACCACTGACACCCTCATCGACCTCATGGACCGGCCGCGTTTGGCCAACAAGTGGAAAGGCAACCGGTCGGCGGCGTTGTTCATCTCCATTCACGCCAACGGAGTGGCCGACACCAGGGCGCGAGGCTTTGAAACCTTCTTCCTGTCCGATGCCCGCACGGAGGACGAGCGCCGCGTCGCCCAGATGGAAAACGCATCCATCGCGTATGAGGACCGCAGCGCCAGCCACGTCGGGAACGGCAAGGACCTGGAGGCCATCCTCAGCGACCTGCGCAACGACTTCTATGTCCACGCGTCGCACCAGCTGGCGGCCTTGATCGAGAAGCAGTTCGACGGCTTCCATCCCGGACCGGACCGGGGCGTCAAGCAGGCGGGCTTCGTGGTGCTGGTGGGCGCCGTCATGCCGGCCGTGCTGGTGGAGATGGGTTTCATCTCGAACCGGACGGAGCGCCACGAGCTCGAGACGGCAGCGTTCCAGCAGAAGGTCGCCAACGGCATCGCCAACGCCGTGGACGAGTTCTTTGCTGAACACCGGGACCTGCTGGTGACGCCCGCACGGGAACGAAGATGACGGAGCAGCGCGTGGCCGACCCGCCCGCCCGGCAGGACGACGCCCACAGTCTGGCGCAGACGGTGTGGGGCGTCGAGTTCCAGAACCCCATCCTGCTGGCGTCGGGCACCGCCGGCTACGGCCAGGAGCTGGACGGCCTGCTGGACATCGACACCCTCGGCGGCATCGTTACCAAGGCCGTGACGCCCGAGCCCCGTGTGGGCAACCCCCCGATGCGGGCCGCCGAGTACGACGCCGGCATGATCAACTCCGTCGGCCTGGCCAACGTCGGCCTCGACGCGTTCCGCGCCGAGAAGCTGCCGTGGCTGCGACGGCGCCTGCGGCGGGCCCGCGTGCTGGTGAACGTGGCGGGCCGCACGGTGGAAGACTACGTCCAGGTCATCCGGACCCTGGATGACGACGAAGGGTTCGCCGGATACGAGTTGAACGTCTCCTGCCCCAACGTGAAGCAGGGCGGCGCGGTCTTCTGCATGCGACCCCAGCTGCTGCACGAAGTGGTGGCGGCCGCCCGCGCGGTGACGGAACGGCCCCTCATCGTGAAGTTGTCGCCCAACCTGCCGGACATCGGCGGCACCGCCGCCATCGCAGTGGACGCAGGCGCCGATGGGGTGACCCTCATCAACACGTTCCCGGGGCTGCTGTTCGATGTGGAGACGCGCACCTCCGTGCTGGGCGCGGGGACGGGGGGCGTGAGCGGCCCCGGCGTGCTGCCCATGGGTGTGCACGCCGTGTGGCAGGCGAGTCAGCGGGTGGACGTGCCGCTGGTGGGTGTGGGCGGCGTGCGCACAGGCAATGACGCCGTGCAGTACCTCCTCGCCGGTGCATCGCTCGTGGCGGTCGGTACCGCTACATTCGCGGATCCCCGGGCGGCGGAGCGTGTAGTGTTAGGACTGAGCGACTATTGCGCGAGACATCACCTCCCGGTCCACGACCTTATTGGAAGTGGCGTGGTCGAAGGACGGATCTGACGAATGAGTGAGCTCATCGTAGCGCTGGATCTGCCGGATGCGGAGACCGCCCTCGGGTTGGTGGATCGCCTGGGCGACGACGTGTCCTGGTACAAGGTCGGCATGCAGCTGTTCACATGCTGCGGGCCCGGCCTGGTCGGCGAGTTGACGGGGCGCGGCAAGCACGTCTTCCTGGACCTCAAGTACCACGACATCCCGCACACGGTCGCCCGGGCGGCGGAATCGGCGGCCAGGCTGGGCGTCGACATGATGACGCTGCACGCCTCGGGTGGCTCCGCCATGCTGTCGGCGGCCCGCGAGGCCGTGGGCGCGGACGGCCCGAAGCTGGTGGGCGTGACGCTGTTGACGTCCTTCACCGCCGCCGACGTCGAGGAGGTCTGGGACAAGCAGCTGCGCTCGCTGCGCGAAGAGGTGGCGCGGCTGGCGGGTGTCGCGGCCGAAGCCGGCCTGGACGGCGTCGTGGCCTCCGCCCTCGAGGTGGAAGCCCTGAAGCGCCGCCATGGACCCGAGTTCACCGTGGTGACGCCCGGGATCCGCCCGGAAGGCACCCTGACCGGGGACCAGGTGCGCACCGCCACACCCGCCGACGCCGTGCGGGCCGGGTCCGACTTCCTGGTGGTGGGCCGTCCCATCTACGCGGCGGACACGCCCGGGAAGGTCGTTGACGCCCTCCTGAAGGAGATGGCGGACGCCCTCGTCGGTACGGAGCAGGAATGAGGTTTGCCGTTGCCTTCATGCTCCTGGCCATTGCTGCCACGAACGTCGCCGCCCAGCAGGACTCCACGCTGGACCGCGCGATGAGCCGGCTCGTGCGCCAGTGGGCGGAAGGCAACGCCGCAGGACTGGCCGCCCTGGCGTCCGACGACGGCCTGTCCATCGAGCTGGACGGCCGGCCTCTGGGCCCGCTCCACGCCCGGCAGGCGGCTGCCGCGCTCCGCCGCCTGTTCGACCAGCGCGAGACCATATCGATCTATCCCGGCATGAGTGGCCAGGTCGCCGGTGACGCCAACAGCGCGTTCGTGGAATTCGACTGGCTCGTGCGCATGAGCGGAACCACGATCCCCGAACACGTGACCGTCTTCTTGGCGCTCAAGCGGGAAGACAATCGCTGGCGCGTGACGGAGATCCGGGTCCTGCGGTGAACGCCCCGCCCGCGGGTGCGTTCCGGCTTGCGCAGGACACGGCACGATCCCTGTTCCACCGGATCGAATGGGGCACCATCGTGGATCTGTCGCTCGTCGTCCGACGCGGCGTCCAGATCCTGCTCATCCTCGTCCTCGCCCTGGCCGCCGTCCGCATCCTGCATTTCTTCACTCGCCGCCTCGAGCGCGACGTCGATGAGGCCGACGTCATTCGCAAACGGCTGCGCGAGCAACGGCTCCACACCGTCGCCAGCCTGCTCAACTACCTGGGCCACTTCACGATCGCCGTGGTGGCCTCGCTCATGGTCCTGGGCGTCTTCATCAATATCGGACCGCTCCTCGCCGGCGTCGGCGTCCTCGGCCTCGCCGTGTCCTTCGGCGCCCAGACGCTCATCAAGGACCTCATCGCCGGACTGTTCATGCTGGTGGAGGGACAGTGCGCCGTGGGCGATGTCGTGCGCGTCGGCGATATCGCCGGGATGGTCGAGCGGATCACCCTGCGGACCACCGTGCTGCGGGACCTCCAGGGGGTCGTGCACGTCATCCCCAACGGCAGCATCCAGGTGCTCAGCAACCTGACCAAGAGCTGGTCCAAGGCCGTGCTGGATCTCGGGGTGGCCTACAAAGAGGACGTGGACCGCGTGATCCGCGTGATCCAGGACGAGGCGGGCGCCATGTACGCCGACCCGCAATGGCGCTCGCTCATCATGGAAGAGCCACAGGTCCTTGGGGTCCAGGAGTTCGGCGACTCGGCGGTCGTCATTCGCCTCAGCTTCAAGACGCTGCCGCTGAAGCAATGGGACGTGGCACGCGAGTTCCGGCGCCGCATCAAGAAACGGTTCGACGCGGAAGGGATCGAGATCCCCTTCCCGCACCGCACCCTATATTGGGGGGACAGCCAGATGCCGGTGCCCGCGCCGCCGGCCGTGGAGCCGGGAGGATGAAGGGATGGCGTTGAGATTCTACAACACGCTCACGCGCACGCTGGAGCCGTTCGAGCCGCTGGAGCCCGGACGGGTCCGCATCTACGCCTGCGGGCCCACGGTCTACCAGCGGCCGCACATCGGCAACTACCGCACCTTCCTCTTCAACGACCTGCTGCACCGCTACCTGGAGTGGTCGGGTTACGAGGTCCGGTTCGTCATGAACCTGACCGATGTGGATGACAAGATCATTCGCAACGCCCGGGAAAAGGGCGTGAGCATCGCCGAATTCGCTGAGCCCTACATCGAGGCGTTCCTGGGCGAGCTGGACACGCTCGGGGTCCGCCGCGCCGACGTGTTTCCCCGCGCCACGCAGCACATCGAGGACATGATCGCGCTGGTGAGCAGTCTCGTCGAGCGGGGCCACGGCTACGTCGCCGAGGACGGCTCCGTCTACTTCGACATCTCCTCCTTCGACGGCTACGGCAAGCTGTCGCGCATCCCCCTCGACCAGATGCGCAAGGGCGAGCGCGTGGCCGACGACGAGTACGAGAAGGACGACGCCCGCGACTTCGCCCTCTGGAAGGCCGCCAAGGACGAGGACCGGGAGGTGGGCGCCGTGTGGCCCACGCCCTGGGGCGACGGCCGGCCGGGCTGGCACCTGGAATGCTCCGCCATGTCCATGGCCGAGCTCGGCGAGACGTTCGACATCCACACCGGCGGCGAGGACCTGGTCTTCCCGCACCACGAGGACGAGATCGCCCAGTCCGAAGGCGCTACGGGCAAGGCGTTCGTGCGCTTCTGGCTCCATGCGCGCCACCTCATGATGCGCGACCAGAAGATGTCCAAGTCCCTGGGCAACGTCGTGCGCCTGGCCGACCTGCTGGACCTGGGCTGGGCTCCGGTGGAGATCCGTTATTTCCTGCTGTCCGCCCAGTATCGCAACGAGCTCGGCTTCAGTGAGGACGCCCTCGCCGACGCACGCGCCGCCGTGCGCCGCATCATCGCCTTGCGGGACCGCCTGAAAGATGCCGAAGGGACGGACGACGCCCCCGATGCCGGCCTTCCGGCCATCGCCGAGCGCTTCCTGTCCGCCTTCACCATCGCCCTGGACGATGACCTCAACACGCCCGCCGCCCTGGGCGCCCTCTTCACCTTCGTGCGCGAAACCCACGGCGCGCTGGACGCCGCCGGCGCCGTGAGCGCGGCCGCCCTGGACGCCGCGCGAAACGCCCTGGCCCGCGCCGACGAGGTGCTCGGCGTGCTCCAGCTCGCGGACCGCGACTCCGGCGTGGACGACGAGCTCGCCGCCTGGGTGGAGGAGCGCATCCAGGCCCGCCAGGACGCCCGCAAGCGCAAGGACTTCGCCGCCGCCGATGCCATTCGCGATGAGTTGGCGGAAGCCGGCATCGAGGTGGAGGACACGCCGAAAGGGCCGCGCTGGAAGAAGCGGTAGGGGTCGCGTTCGGCGAACGCGACCAGGTGGGGGGCGGGTGCGTTCCCGGCACGTGACCGGATCCAAGCGGGGACGCGTTGGCAGGCGTGGCCCATGCATGCCCGGGAGCCGGGTCGCCGCCGGCTCAGCTCAGCCCCGGATTTCCGCGATGCGCGCTGCCAGCAGCTTCCTCAACAGGTTCTCCGGAATCGCCCGGGTCGTGTCGAAATGCAGGGCCGACTTCGTCCGGTCGTACCCTTTCAGATCGTTCGCCAGTGTCGCCAGCGTGTGGCCGCTGAACGGGTAGTACGAGCAGCCCCGGGTCCGCGCTGCGAACCCGGCCACGACCACGCCGTCCAGCCGGAAGGCGGGAATCCGGTAGCTGATGCACTCCTCCGCCCGCGGGACGATGGCGTGGATCATCCCGCGCAGGCACTGGAGCTGGGCGCGTTGCTCGTCGCTCACGCCGGCCAGGTACTCGTCGATGGTCGCGGGCGCCGCCATCACGGCCCCATGCCGGGATCGAACATCGGCCGCACCTCCGATTCGCCCTCGAACCCGGGCCAGTGCTTGCGGTGCAGCTCCATGAACGCCGTCGCGATGCGGACCACCTCTTCCCGGCTGTCGGCGTTCAGGATGGCCCAGCCGCCCACGATCTCCTTGCTCTCGGCGAACGGGCCATCCGTCACGGTGATCTTGCCGCCGGCGAGCCGGACCCGCAGGCCATCCTTGCTCGGCAGCAGGCCGCCGGTGTCCACCAGCGTGCCGTTCCGCATGGACTCCTCGATGAACTCCCCCATGGCTTCCATCAACGCCGGGGGCGGGCCGGACTCGCGGAAGGACTCGGAATGCCGGATGAACGTCAGGTACCTCATGTGGGTTCCTCCTTTCAGGGTTCAACCACACGACGAACGAGCCGGCATGAATTCGACACGGGCCGCCGTTGCCGGGCGGTCCGACGGGGTGGGGCCAACCGGGTTTCATCAGGGGCCCGGATCGTATACTGTATGGACACGATTTCCGCAGGGTCCGTCGCGGCACACGCTGACGTAGCTCAACTGGTAGAGCAGCTGCCTTGTAAGCAGCAGGTTCGGGGTTCGAGTCCCCGCGTCAGCTCTGGCCTCTTCTCGTTACTCCAGGAACTCCCGCACCTTCTTCAGCAGGTTCCGCGACGTCAGCGGCTTCTCGATGAACGCTGTGCCCGGGTCCAGCACGCCGTAGTGCATCATGGCGTCGTCCGTGTATCCCGACATGAAGGCGATGCGCAGATCCGGCCGATCCGCGTGTAGCCGCTTTGCCAGGACCGGTCCGCCCATCCCCGGCAGCACCACGTCCGTGAGCAGGAGGTGGATCGCCGCGTCACGCGTTTCCGCCAACCGGAGCGCTTCCTCGGCGCTGCCGGCGAGCAACACCTCATAACCGCTCCGTTCCAGGAGCCTTCGGATCAGCTCCCGCACGGACGGCTCGTCCTCCACGACGAGGATCGTTTCGTGGCCCGTGTATGCCGGCTCCTCGGCCGGCCGGGCGGGCGGCGTCCTCGATGGCACCTCTTCCGCCCGCGGCAGATAGACCTTGAACGTGGTGCCCCGCCCCGGTTCGCTGTAGACCCAGATGTTGCCCCCGCCCTGCTTCACGTTTCCGTACAGCGTCGAAAGGCCGAGGCCCGTCCCTTTGCCCGTCGCCTTGGTCGTGAAGAACGGCTCGAAGATCCGGTCCTTCGTCGCTTCGTCCATGCCCTCGCCCGTGTCCGTCACGGCGATCATGACATGAGGCCCCGCGTGCGCGTCCGGGTGCGTGCGCGCGTAATGCTCGTCCAGCTCCACGTTCCCGGTCTCTATGACCAGCGTGCCGCCCTGGGGCATGGCGTCGCGCGCGTTGACGCTGAGGTTCAGGATGACCTGCTCGACCTGGCCTGCATCGAATCGCACGGACTGGAGATCCGGGGCCAGGCGCGTGATGAGCTCGATGTCTTCCCCGATAAGGCGCCGCAGCATGGCCTCCATCCCGCCGATGATCTCGTTCACGTCCAGCACGGCCGGCTCGTACACCCGCTTGCGGCTGAAGGAGAGCAGCTGCCGCGTGAGCGAGGCGCCCCGTTCCGCCGCCTTGACCATCTCCGTGAGCCCCGTCCGCACCGGGTTGGCCTCGTCCACCGACTGGAGCAGCAGATCGCCGTAGCCTCCGATCACGCTCAGCACGTTGTTGAAGTCGTGCGCCATGCCGCCGGCCAGGCGGCCGACCGCCTCCATCTTCTGGGAATGGCGCAGCATGGAGGCGAGCTCGTGCTCCTCCCGCACGTCCTTCAGGACCATGACCACGCCGCGCGTCGACCCCGTACCGTCGCGGATGGGCGCGGCGCTGCCGGCGATGGGGATGTGCTGGCCGTCGCGTCTCACCAGCGCAGTGTCGTTCGCGAACCCCGCCGACGGACCCTCCCGCAGCACCTCCTCCACCGGGTGTTCCATGGCCGATCCCGTACCGGGCCTGCGGAACTGGACGATCTCCCCCAACGGACGACCCCGGCATTCGGCTGCCGTCCACCCGGTCAGTGTCTCCGCCGCCGGGTTCATGCCCGTGACATGGCCGGCCACATCCGTGGTCACCACCCCTTCCGCGATGCACTCCAGCGTCGTCGCCAGGTCTTCCCGGCTGTGACGCAGGGCTTCCTCCGCCGCCTTCTGCTCCGAGACATCCACCGAGAGCACCAGGACGCCCTGGGGAACCGGGCTCATCCGCAGGTCGAACCACGCCGTGCGGCCATCCGGGTACGTGAACCGGTTCACCATCCGCTGCGGCACACGCTCCGTCATGCAACGGTGGATCCGCCGGTACATGTCCGTCTCCTCGATGCCCGGATACGCCTCCGGCATTGACCGGTGGATCAGCTCCTCCCGCGCCCGCCGGCCGTGCGCGGCCGCCGTCTGGTTCAGGTATACGTAGCGCCACTCCCGGTCGATGATCTGCACGCCTTCGAACATGTCGTCGAAGATGGAGCGCAGGGCTTCTTCCAGCTCGGGACCGGGACCGGCAGGTTCTTCCCGCATGGCATCCCTCTCCCAGGGCCCGCGCGCGCGGCGCAGGCGCACAGCAGGCCCCTGGTGCACCCGCCCGCAACACGCCGCCCCGGGGAATTCAGAAGTACCAGAAACGTGGTCGGGCGGCGGTTCCGGTGGATGATCCACAATGTGGGAACGGAGTTCAAGCCAAAATGACCGCGCTTTTCCGGCAACGCAACGACCTCCCGCCGCTTGACGCCGCTGCCCCGCCGTGCGACCATCAAGCGCGACGCGGGAGTAGCTCAGTTGGCTAGAGCATCAGCCTTCCAAGCTGAGGGTCGCGGG
>CAZUFP010000016.1:0-2942 GCA_964619835.1 uncultured Gemmatimonadaceae bacterium
CTCGAGTTCCACCGGCGCGACGGCCATCTCCACCTCCAGCACGCGGACCTGGCCGTTGTCCAACCGGATGTCGTGGACCGTCTCGTTCTTGTAGCCGATGGCCTGGACCTGAACCTCGAACGTACCCGCCGGCAAGCCGCCAATCCGCGCCGCACCGGCTGTGTCCGCCTGCGCGCTGCGCAACGCTCGGCCCTCGAACATGACCTGGATCGTCGCGTTGCTGATCAACTCTCCGCTCGCCGCCGCTTTCACACGCACGAAAAGCGCAGCAGTCTGCGCCTGCAGCCCCGTCGGCAGAGCCAACAGCACCAGCGCCAATGCGACGCCCACGGCCTGCGCCAGCCGTTGTCCAACCTTATTGGCCAATCTGATGCCCCCGTGAAGATCCGATGGCAGGAAACACCGTCGTGAGATGTAGCTGCAATGTACCGTAGAGAGAAACGTCTGAACAACGACGTTCGTGACGATCGGATCCAGCCCCACCCACCTCGCCTCACCCGCCCCGGTTCAGCGCAGTCATCGGAGCTCGATGCCCGGCCGGAACGTTCGTGGATCCACACGCTCCAGATTTGCCTGGCAGTACTGAGCGGCCGGGATGCGTGGATTTTCGTCCCGGCGCCGTACGCATCCTCGGCCTTACTGCTGAGATCCGGAACTGCCGGGCGCCCCGCGCCCCGCGAAGTGCCGGTAGAGCGCGATGGTGGCGCCCAGCGCAATGCTGAACAGCACGATGGGCGCGACGATGGACCAGAACGGGCCCTGGATGGGCGGTGGTACAGGTATGGGTGTCATCGTTCGTCGTCCCGGTGGCGGCGGCGCCAGCTGATGTAGGCGAACAGCATCCCGAGGAAGGATGCCACGTAGGCGATGCTCATGCCAACGAGCGTCACGAGGCCACGGTCCATGTTCAGCTCCCTTCCTGGGCTGCCGCCTGCTCGTCCTGCCAGCGCAGTTTCTGCTCCAGCTCGACGAGGTAGGCCGCCTGCTTCTGTTCGTATTCCTCCGACACGGCCCGCAGCTTCGGATCGATGACCCAGTACATCGCCCCCGCCAGAGCGAAGCCCGCCAGCAGCGTCACCGCCCCGTCCACCATGCCCAGCAGCAGGCGGGCCAGCCCGATGAGCACGAAGGCGTACACCAGCGGCGACAGCACGATGGCGATCCAGTCCTCGCGGCTCCAGGAATCGGCTTCTTCCGGCGTCCACGTTCGCCGGATCAGCGGGCGGGGGGTAGTCGGACTCGAACTCGAATTCGAACTCGAGACGAGTCCCCTGCGGACGGCCTCGTCGTGTACGGGCCCCCACCAGCCGATGGGCCGGGTCATGACGTAGTACTTCACCAGGTGGTCCATGCGCTCCGGCGCCGTGAGCAGCGTGGCGGGCAGGAACACGACGGCGCCCAGGGCCATGAGCAGCCAGAACTGGAGGTGGTCCGGCAGCACGGGCAGCACGTGGAACGCGGGCAGCACCCAGACGACCAGCCAGGCGATGCCCAGGTTGGCGATCCAGGAAGCCAGGTAGCCCCAGGCGTTGAACCGCCACCATACCACCTGGAGGATGTTGGGCAGCCAGATGCCGGCCATCATGAGCCACAGCGCGAAGATCAGCCACTGGGTGATCTCCTTCATCATGAGGCCGTAGAAGAAGGAGCCGATGAGAAGCACGGCGGTGGCGATGCGCCCGCACCAGACCAGGGCCCGTTCGCTGGCTTTGGGGTTGATGTAGCGCTGGTACAGGTCGCGGGTGAAGTAGAGCGCGCCCAGGTTCAGGTGGCTGGAGATGGTGGACAGGTGGATGGCCAGCACGGCACCGAAGAACACGCCCGCCAGGCCCACCGGCAGCAGCTCGAAGCCCATGCGGTACCAGCCCATCTCCGCGTCCGCCGTGCTGGTGATGTGGGGCAACAGGACGAAGAAGGCCACGATGCTGGCGCCCCAGAAGGCGTTCCGGATGAGCGTCATGGCGCCGCCGGCCCAGATGCCGTAGCTCGCGTCCCGCACGGTGCGCGCCGACTGGATGCGCTGCGCCTCCGCGTACCAGTCGATACTCGTCCCCATGCCGAAGCCTCCGATCACCGCAATGACCAGCATGGTGATCCACCAGGCCGCCGGGAAGTCGCCCGTCAACCAGCCGGTGAACGCGAAGGCGTTCAGCCGCCATTCCTGGCCCAGGTTGGCCAGCCCGTGGGCCACGCCCGTGGGGCCGCCCGCCGCCGCGATACCCACCAGCGACACCAGCACGATGGCGAACACGGCCACGATGCCCTGGAGGAAGTCACCCATGACCACGCCCCAGTACCCGGCGGCCAGCGTGTAGACGGCGGTGATGGTGGTGGGGATCACGAGCCCCACCCAGAGGGGCCAGCCGAACGCCATGTTGGCCACCTTGCCCATGGCCATGCCCACCCAACCCAGGATGAACATGTTCATGAACACCTGCCAGCCGGCCATCCAGCCGCGCAGCAGCTCGGCACCCAGCCCGCCGTAGCGCAGCGTCTGCCACTCCGCCTGTGTGTAGGCGAGGGAGCGGCGGAAGATGCGCGCGGACACGAAGGAGCCGATGGCGGTCCACGCGGTGAAGAATGTGTACCACAGGCCGCGCAGGCCCTGGGCGTATACGGTGCCGGTGATCCAGATGGGCGTGTCCGTGGCCGTGTGCGTGCTGAACACCGACGAGGCGGGCAGCCACCAGGGGAGGCCGCGGCCCGCCAGGAAGAAATCGGACTCCGAGCGGCGGGCGAGGCGGTAGAAGAAGAACGCGCCGCCGACCATCAGCACGAGGAACGCGCCGGCCCAGAACCAGTCGAGTGCGGTGAAGTGCGCCACGTGACGACTCCGGTGCAGGTGGGAAGCCGAGGCGATGCTACGTCGGAGGGGGCGGCCGGTCAATGACGGCCGCGGGACCGGCAGGCGGACCGGCTCAGGCGGACCGGCTCAGGCGGAC
>CAZUFP010000016.1:3042-73708 GCA_964619835.1 uncultured Gemmatimonadaceae bacterium
TGACGGCCGCGGGACCGGCAGGCGGACCGGCTCAGGCGGACCGGCTCAGGCGGACGGTGCACCAATCGCCAGTTTCGTCCCATTGTCGCATGACCCCGTCGCGTAACCACGCGGTCACCGGGGCGTACCTGCGTTTTCGGGTGGGTCTGCGGGATAACCCGAACGGCCAGAACTGGCGACTGGTGCACCGTCCGCAATATGCCCCGTCCGCAATATGCCGCCCGCGACGCCCGCCGGTGACGCGCCCGCCCCCGGATGCCATATTGCCAGGAACCGGGCCGGGCGAAGCGCTCCGCGGGCCGGGTCCTGTTTCACATCGAGAGAACTGGCGAGGAGGTGGCGTGGTCGTTGCGACGACGAAGCCTGCTGCGTTCGGCGGCCCCGGCTGGACGCCCCGGGAGGCCTCCATGCGCGAGGATCTGGGCACGATCTGGGCAGCCTGCGGTGTATCGAGCGAATGGACGCCTTTGCGCGAGGTGCTGCTGCACCGTCCGGGCGACGAGCTGGCGGCGGACGATCCCGACGCCGCGCTCATGCTGGAACGGCCGGACCCCGCGCGCGTCCGGGCCCAGCACGACGCGCTGGCCGCCGTCTACCGTGCGGAAGGCATCACGGTCCACTACGTAGATCCATGGGAACCGCCCCCGCCCAACCAGGTCTTCGTGGCCGACACCATGCTGGCCACGCCGGAGGGCGTGATCGTGGGCCGGCCCGCTTCCCCTGTCCGTGCCCGCGAAGTGCGGTGGGTGGCCCGGCGGCTGGCGGAGCTTGGCGTACCGATCCTGCGCACAGTGGCGGGCAGGGGCACGTTCGAGGGCGCCGATGCGCTCTGGCTGGACCCCGGCACGGTGCTCCTGGGCCGGAGTCGCCGGACGAACGAAGCCGGCGCCGCGCAGGTTGAGGCGACGCTGCGGGAGCTGGGCGCGGACGTCGTGCAGGTGGAGGTGGACCGGCAGGCCATGCACCTGATGGGGGCGGTCCGATTCCTGGACGCAGAGCGCGCGGTGGTGTGGCCGGGGCGGGTCACGCCGGGGACCGTGCATGCCCTCGAGGAGCACGGCTACCAGGTGCTGGAGGGGCCGGACCCGGACGAAGCGTTGCACGGCGCGGCCCTGAACTTCGTCACGCTGGCGCCCGGGCGGATCGTGATGCCGGCGGGCAATCCGGTGACGCAGGGGTTCTTCGAAGCGGCGGGCGTGCACTGCGTCACGGTGGAGGTGGACGAGCTGGCGAAGGCGGCCGGCGCCATCGGCTGCTCCACGGGCGTCCTGCACCGTGACCCGCCGGCATGAGCGCACGGCTTCGTAGCGGTGCCGCCGGGGAGCGGCCGTCCCTCGTGCTGCTGGCGGCGGGCATGTCCACGCGCTACGGCTCCCTCAAGCAGCTCGCCCCCGTTGGGCCGTCCGGCGAAACGCTCATCGACTACGGCATTCACGACGCCTGGCGCGCCGGTTTCCGGCGCGTCGTGCTTGTGGTGCGGGCCGGCATCCGGGATGAGTTGGACGCGCACCTGGGCCGGTGGCGCAGCCGCGTGGAGCTGGCGTACGCCATCCAGCGCACGGGCGACCTGCCGAAGAGCTGGAGCCCGCCGCCCGGCCGGAGCAAGCCGTGGGGCACCGCCCACGCCATGCTGGCCGCCGAGGATGCGCTGGACGGGCCGTTCGCCGTGGCCAATGCCGACGACTGGTACGGCCCGTCGTCGTACGCGACACTGGCGCGCCATTTCTCCAAGCGGGGCCGGACGGAGCAGGCGCTGCTGGGCTTCCGGCTCGAAGACACGCTGTCTTCCCACGGCGGCGTGTCCCGGGCCGTCTGTGACATCGCGAACGACGGACACCTGACCGGGATCACGGAGTGGCTGGACGTAAGGGAGGAGATGGGCCGCATCACCGGCCAGGTTGGAGGAGCGCGCGCGGACCTGGAACGGGACGCCCTGGTGTCCATGAACCTCTGGGGCTTCACCATGGACGTGTTCCCCCTGCTGCACGAAGGGTTCGTGGATTTCCTCCGGGCAACGGCGGGGGATCCCAAAGCGGAGTACCTGATCCCGGACGCGGTGGGTGCCGGCATCCGGCAGGGCGCGATTCGCGTGCGGGCGCTGCCGGCGCGGGACGGCTGGTTCGGCATCACGCACGCGGCGGACCTGGAGGCGGCCCGGTCCCGCATGGAGCGGCTTGCCGCCGCCGGTGTCTATCCGCGGGACCTGTTCGGCTGAAATCCGAAACAAACGATTTCCAGATTACGTCTGTCCAATACACAGCGTTCCGGTGCACCGACCCCGGGGCGTTGCGTCCGAATACCCCTGTCCTCCTGCCCCGGTAGCCGGCATGAACAACCTGAAGCTCTCCTTCCGCGCCCTCGCCAAGACGCCGTTCATCACGGCCATCGCCGTCCTCTCGCTGGCGTTGGGGATCGGAGCGAACGCGGCCATCTACTCCCTCTTCGACCAGATGCTCGTGCGCTCGCTGCCCGTGAACGATCCGGGCCAGCTGGTGGACCTGGCGGCCCCCGGTCCGAAGCCGGGGTCACAGTCGTGCAACCAGGCGGGCAGCTGCGACGACGTGTTCAGCTACCCCATGTTCCGGGACCTCCAGAAGGCGCGGGGCCCGTTCACCGGCATGGCGGGGCACCGGTCGTTCGGCGCCAATCTGGCCACCGGCGACCAGACGCTGAACGGCCAGGGCATGCTGGTGTCCGGGTCGTACTTCCCGGTCCTGGGCCTGAGGCCGGCGCTGGGCCGGCTCATCGGCCCTTCGGACGACGACATGGTCGGCGAGCATCCGGTGGCCGTTCTGAGCCACCGGTTCTGGACGATGCACCTGGGCAGCGATCCATCGGTCATCGGCCAGACGGTCACGGTGAACGGCACGGTCATGACCGTCGTCGGTGTGGCGCCCGACGGGTTCGACGGCACCACGCTGGGAACGCGCGCCGACGTCTTCGTGCCGCTCAGCATGCGGGCCGCGGTGAGCCCCGGGTTCAAGGACTTCGAGAACCGGCGCAGCTACTGGGTGTATGTGTTCGGCCGCCTGCGGCCCGGCCTGAGCATGGACCAGGCTTCCGCCGAGATCAACACCAGGTACAGCGCCATCATCAACGACGTCGAGGCGCCGCTCCAGGAGGGGATGAGCGACCCGACGATGGAGCGGTTCCGGGCGAAGAAGGTCGCCCTGACCCCCGGCCGGCGCGGCCAGAGCTCCATCCACCGCCAGGCGCGCACGCCGCTGACGTTCCTGTTCGCCATCGTGGGCGTCGTGCTGCTCATCGCCTGCGCGAACATTGCCAACCTGCTTCTGGCGCGAGGCGCCAGCCGGAGCCAGGAGATGGCCATCCGCGGCTCGCTGGGCGCCGGCCGCGGGCAGCTGCTGGCAAGGCTGCTCACCGAGTCGTTCCTGCTCGCGCTGTTGGGCGGCGTGGCCAGCCTGCTCGTCGCCCGGGGCACGCTGGTGTTCATCGCCTCGCTCCTTCCGCCGGAATCCACCGCAACGCTGGACCTGACCCTGAGCCCGCCGGTGCTCCTGTTCTCGGCCGCCCTCGTCATCGGCACGGGGTTCCTGTTCGGCCTGTATCCGGCGCTGTACAGCACGAGGCACGACCTGGCGTCGGTCCTGCGCGCGAGCTCGGGCCAGCCTTCGGGCGCCCGCTCGACCGCCCGGTTCCGCAGCGCGCTGGTCACCGCGCAGATCGCGCTGTCCATGGCCCTGCTGGTGGCCGCCGGCCTGTTCATCAAGAGCCTGGTGAACGTGAGCCACGTGGACCTGGGCATGCGGGTGGACGACCTGGTCACGTTCGCCATCTCGCCGGAGAACAACGGCTACGAGTCCGCGCAGTCGCGGGCCCTGTTCCTACGGGTGGAGGACCAGCTGGCGGCGTTGCCGGGCGTGCGCCGCGAGGCGGCGGCAATGGTCCCCGTGCTCTCCGGCGAAAGCTGGGGGGCCAGCGTGCACGTGCAGGGCTTCCAATCCGGCCCGGACGTGGACACCGGCGCGCGTTACAACCTCGTAGGGCCCGGCTATTTCGCGACCCTGGGCATGCCGTTGCTGGCAGGCCGCGAGTTCACGCCGGCCGACGCCGGAGACAGCGCGAACGTCGCCGTGGTGAACCAGGCATTCACCCGCAAGTTCCACCTCGACGAGCACGACGCCGTGGGCAAGTGGATGTCGCTGGGCGGCGATTCGCTGAACATCCAGATCGTGGGCGTCGTGCGTGACGCCAAGTACAACGACGTGAAGGACGAGGTGCCGGCCACGTTCTTCCTGGCGTACCGCCAGAACCCGCGGCTCGGATTCCTCACGTTCTATGCCCGCACGGCAGGCGATCCCGCGCCCGTCATGCGCGCGGTGCCCGGCCTCATGAAGCGCATGGACCCCAACCTGCCCGTGGAGAACCTGAAGACCATGCGCCAGCAGGTGTCGGAGAACGTGTTCCTGGACCGCACCATCGGCACCCTGGCCTCCGCCTTCGCCGCGCTGGCCACGCTGCTGGCGGCCATCGGCCTCTACGGCGTGTTGGCCTACGCCGTCGTGCAGCGAACGCGTGAGTTCGGTCTCCGCATGGCGCTGGGCGCCGACAACGGCCGGGTGCGCCGCATGGTACTGCGCCAGGTCGCCCGCATGGTCATCGTCGGCGGCGTGGTGGGCATCGTCGCCGCCCTGTTCCTGGGCCGGGCCGCCCAGTCGCTGCTCTACGGGCTCAAAGGCGACGATCCGTGGGTGGTCGTCATGGTGGCCGGGGGGCTGACCCTGGTTGCCTTCGCCGCCGGGTATCTGCCCGCCCTGCGCGCGTCCCGCGTCGAGCCCATGCAGGCGTTGCGGTACGAATGATCGCGGATCCATGACCGACGATCGATGATCCATGATCGCCGGGTGTTCGCAGCGCGCCCGGTCATTCGATTCGGGCGCCGTCGCCTGCCTCGGCCGTGAACAGGTCGCCGGGCTCCGGTTCCGGCGTGCCGCGGGGCGCGTAGAACTCCGCGCGCAACGCCTCCCGTACCGAGTCGACGTTCGCGCCCCGGCACAGCGCGATGGCGCACCCGCCGAAGCCGGCGCCGGTCAGCCGTGCGCCTTCGGCGCCCGCGTCGAGGGCGATCCGGACGATGTCGTCCAGGGCGTCCGTGCTGACGTCGAAGTCCGCCCGCAGGCTCTCGTGGGACGCCACCATCAGGCGGCCGAACTCGCCCGCGTCGGCGGCGGCCATGGCGCGCTCGGCGGCCAGCACCCGACCCGCTTCGCTGACCGTGTGGCGGAACCGCCGATTCAACGGATCCGGCAGCACCCGCTCGGCCGCGTCCAGCACCGCGGCGGCACCGTTGTTCGCGAGGAGTGTCGAGTAGCCGGCCGTAGCGCCTGGCAGCGACGTGTCGGCCGCCAGCCGCTGCAGCGCTTCCCGACACTGCCGCGCCCGCAGGTTGTATTCGCGCCGCGCGTCGGCCGTCTTGCCCGCAAGGCTGTGAGCCACGAGGAACACCCAGTCGTCCGGAATGGCGGTGGGCGCCATGCGGAGCGGACCGAAGTCGATCCGGAACGCCTGGCCGGCCCGCCCGCCCAGGCAGATCGCCTGGTCCATGCCGCCGCCCTGCGTGCCGACGTACTGTTCGCCGCGGGCCAGCAGGTCGGCCAGCTCCAGTGGTTCGACGGACGCGCCGTTCGCCGCCAGCGTGGCCAGGGCCGACGCCACCACCAGGGCCGACGAGGAGCTCAACCCGGCCGCCTTCGGCAGGTCTGACGCCACCAGTCCCTCCCAACCCCGCACCGGCCCTCCGTCGCCGATCCTCCGGGCCACGGCCTGAACCCCCGCCCGCACGTAGTTGGACCAGTCGGGGTCTTCGGCCGGCGGAATCCACAGGTCCGCCTGGAACGTCCGGTCCGGGAATTCCCTCTCCACGTTCTGGATGTGCACCCGCTCGTCGGTCCGAGCCCGGAACATCATCGTGACCTCTCGCCGGATGGCCATCGGGAACACGGGCAGGCCGTTGTAGTCCGTGTGGTCACCGATCAGGTTCACCCGGCCTGGCGCCCACAACAATCGGGTGCCCGCCGCATCCCCGTATTTCTCCCTGAACCTTTGCTCCAGCTGGGATCGGTCTTCGTCCGGCGAGATGCTCATGGAGTGGCAGACAGGGTGAGGCCGCCGCGCGGGAAGTGCCCGGGCGTCTCGGGGCGTGGCGTCGGGTACTCCCCCGCGCCCCGGAGCGCCAACAAGTTGGTGCCGCCCGCCCGCGCGCGCCAGCCTCCGCGCCGCCATCCATCCCACGAAGGCCGTCGTTACGGCGTCTCCGTGTGAGCCGGCGCTCGGTGTTTCATGGCTTGCCGTTTTCGAGGTCCTGAGTCCTCCGTGCCTTCGGCCGAATCCCGGGGTTCCTTCGCGTTCTTCGTGGGACGAAACCCGACCCGTGCGCCCTCCGTAGTCCTGGGAAAGGAAGGTCGCCACGCCGTTCGTCATCGGAGAGTCCCATGTCCGTTCTGCTCCAGGATCTGCGTCAGGCCCTGCGCATGCTTCGCAGGAACCCCCTCTTCACCGCTGCCGCGGTACTGACGCTCGCGTTGGGCATCGGCATGAACACGGCGGTGTTCAGCGCCGTGGACGCGCTTCTGCTGAAGCCGTTGCCGGGCGTTTCGCACCCCGAGCAGCTGGTGCAGGTCTATCGGACCTGGCCGGGCGACTTCAACTACGGGTCCAACTCCGTTCCCCATTATTACGACATCCGCGAGCGCAGCCACGACGCCTTCTCCGACATGCTCGCGTGGAACTTCACCCCGGCCAGTGTCAGCTTCGCGGGCCAACCGGAACTGGGCATGGGCCAGGAGGTTTCGGCCAACTTCTTCTCCATGCTGGGCGTGCATGCGTTGCGCGGGCGTACGTTCCTGCCCGAAGAGGACAAAGGGCCGGGCGAGCATCCGGTCGTGGTGCTGAGCTACGGGTACTGGCAAACCCGTTTCGGCGGGGACCCCGCCACGGTGGGCCGCAGCATCACCATCAATGGACGTCCGTTCACGGTGGTGGGCATCGCGCCGGCGGGGTTCCACGGCACCATGCCGGTGGTGCACCCCGACTTCTGGGTGCCCCTCATGATGCAGGCGACCATGATGCCGGGCCGTGACTGGATCAACCAGCGCGGGCCCAATTTCCTCACCGTCGTCGGCCGACTGAAGCCTGGCGTGACGTTGGAGCACGCCAACGAGGTGATGAAGTCCGTACAGGCCGGGCTCAGGGAGGAGTACCCCAACTACTACAAGGACACCGGCATCAACCTCGTGCCGCAGTCGCAGGTCGGCATCGCCCCTCAGTTCCGCAAGGCGCAGGTCGGCCTGTCCACGGTGATCATGGCCGTGGTGGGTCTGCTGCTGCTCATCGCGTGCGTCAACGTGGCGAACCTGTTCCTGGCCCGGGCCAGCGAACGACGTCGTGAGATGGCGATCCGACTCAGCATCGGCGCACGTCGCGGCCGCATCGTGCGCCAGCTGCTCACCGAGAGCGTGGTGTTCTCGCTCATCGCCGGGGCCGCGGGGCTTCTGGTGGCCCTGGCCGTAGTGCGCGTCGCCAGCGGCATTCACCTGCCCACGGATTTCCCGGTGGCGTTCGACTTCCAGCTGGACACGCCCGTGCTGCTCTTCACGCTGGCGGTGGCCGTGGTGACGGGCCTGCTGTTCGGCCTGGCGCCGGCGATCCAGGCGTCGAAGCCGGAGCTTGTGTCGGCGGTGAAGGGGGAGACATCGGCGAAGGGCGAGGCCCGGTCGCGCCTCAGTCGGACCCTGGTCGTCGTGCAGATCGCCATGTCGATTCTGCTGCTGGTCAGCGCCGGCCTGTTTCTGCGCAGCCTGAGCCGCGCCACCGCCCTGGACAAAGGATTCCGCAGCGACCACCTCCTGCTGGCCACGGTCTACCCGGCGCTGCAGGGTTACGACCGGGCGCACACGGACGCGTTTTACAACGACCTGCTGCAGCGCGTTCGCGCGGTGCCCGGCGTGCGCAGCGCGGCCATCGGGGCCGTCGTGCCGCTGGGCTTCGACAGCCAGCAGAACGGCGTGTCCGTCCCGGGCTACGAGCCGGGGCCCAACGAGCTCATGTCGTTGGACTACAACATCGTCGGGACGGACTACTTCAAGGCGATGGGCATCCCGATCCTGAACGGCCGCAGCTTCACGGACCGGGACAACGCCGACGGCCGCCCGGTGCTGATCATCAACGAGCACATGGCGAAGCGGTTCTGGCCCGGCCAGAATGCCATCGGTAAGATCGTCCACACCAATGGCGCCGACCGCGAGGTGGTGGGCGTGGTGGCGAACGGGAAGTACCGCAGCCTGGGCGAGCCGCAGTTGGACTACATGTACTTCGCTGAGGCCCAGGCCTACAGCCCCGCCATGACGCTGCACGTGCGCACCGACGGCGATCCGGCGTCGTTCGTGCCCCGCCTCCGCGCCGTCGTCCGCGAGCTGGACCCTGAGATCCCCGTGTTCGACGTCCAGACCATGAACACGCATCTGGGTCTCGCGCTGCTCCCGGCGCGCATGGCCGGCGTCGTGCTCGGCGTCTTCGGCGCCCTGGCGCTCTTCCTGGCAGCCATCGGCATCTACGGCATCATGGCCTATTCCGTCACCCGCCGCACCCGCGAGATCGGCATTCGCATGGCGTTGGGGGCGGACCGTAGCCAGGTCGTGAACATGTTCATCGGGCAGGGTGGCCGGCTCATCGCCGTCGGCACCGTCATCGGCCTGGCCGGCGGGTTTGTCGTGGGCCACTTCGTCCAGGGCCTGCTGTACGGCGTGCCGGCCGCCGACGCGCCGACGTTCGTCGGCGTGCCCGTGTTGCTGGTGGGTGTTGCCTTGCTGGCTACATACGTGCCGGCCCGGCGGGCGGCGGGCATCGATCCCATGCAGACCATCGGACGGGGGTAACCCGCCTCGGCCCCTCCGCTCCGAAGCGGCAACCCGTGCCGCGGCTCTCCGCCTCTCCGGGGAGAGCGGGAGACGGGGAGACCGGTTGCCGGCGCAGGCGCTGGCTGCTGTCGCAGGCTGGCTTCGGGCAGGTCTCCAACTTGGCACTGGAGAGAGCATGGGCGACGCACCGACCGGCCGCCAGACACGGACGCGCGAGCGGGGAGGGGATTAACGGCCGGGTGCGTGGCGCGTACCGGACCCGCACCCGCACGCCGACCCGTGCCGGTGCCGTGCTGCTTCTCGTTCCCGGGCCTTGGAGGCATTCCGGGGCCACGCTAGATTGTGCGCGCCCGTCGGGGGGGCGGGCCACAGGGGCAGGGTCCCGAACGAAAACAAACACCATGCATACAGGCACTCGGTTGATGCGGACCGTCGTGGCCGGGCTGTGGGTCGCTACGGCGGCGTGCGCCTCGGCGCCGTCGCGCGCCGTGGAAGAGAACGCGGTCGCCCCGCCTTCGGACCACGCGGGGCTCATCAGCGGCATCGCGCGGGAGAACTTCGACCCGGGTGTCCGGCCGCAGGACGACTTCTACCAGTACGTGGACGGACTGTGGCTGGAGCGCACGACGATCCCGGCGGACCGTTCCGAGCTGGGCTCGTTTTCCGTGCTGGCGGTGCAGGCGGAGGGGCACCTGCGCGCCATCATCGACAGCGTGGCGGCGTTGCACGCGCAGGCGGGCACGGACGACCAGAAGGTGGGGGACCTGTACCGCAGCTTCATGGACACAGCGACCATCGAGGCCCTCGGCGCCACGCCGCTGGCGCCGGAGCTGGCGCGGATCCGGGCGCTCCGGGCCCACGCCGGGCTGCCCGCCCTGTTCGCGGCGTTGCGGCCCTACGGCGTGCAGGAGCCGTTCGGGTTCGCCGTGTCCCAGGACCAGAAACAGTCGGACCGGAACATCGTCCTGCTGTCCCAGTCCGGGCTGGGCATGCCGGACCGGGACTACTACCTGCGCGGCGACGCCAAGTTCGCCGCCGTGCGGACGGCGTACGTGGCCTACATCCAACGGCTCCTCGACCTGGTGGGCGAGCCGGACGCGGCCGCGCAGGCCCGGCGGGTGATGGCCCTGGAGACGTCGCTGGCCGAGGCGCAATGGGACCGGGCGCGCAACCGCGACCGGGACGCCACGTACAACCCCATGAGCGTCGCCGACCTCGACGCCCACACGCCCGACTTCTCGTTCCGCACGTTCCTGGACTCCGCGGGCGTCAGCGCGGCGCAGAAAGTGGTGGTGCGCCAGCCCGACTACCTCCAGAAGATGGACACCATCCTGGTGGCCACCCCCATCGACACGTGGCGTGCCTACCTGGTGTTCAAGATGGCGGCGGCCGCGGCGCCGTTCCTGTCGTCACCGTTCGTGCAGGCCGATTTCGCCTTCCGCGGCCGCACATTGCGGGGCATCCGCCAGGAACGCCCGCGTTGGAAGGAGGGCGTGGACGTGGTGAGCGGCTCCCTGGGCGACGTGCTCGGCCGGCTCTACGTCGAACGGCACTTCTCGCCCGAAGCGAAGCAGCGCATGGATCGCCTCGTGGGCAACCTGCTGGAGGCGTTCCGCCAGGGGATCGACAGCCTGGAATGGATGAGTCCCGCAACGAAGGCGGAGGCCCGGGCCAAGCTGGCGAAGTTCACGCCCAAGATCGGCTATCCGGACCGCTGGCAGGACTACTCCGACCTCGACATCCAACCGGGCGACCTGATGGGCAACGTGCGCCGCTCCGCGCAGCGCGGGTACCGGCGCATGATCGACCGGTTGGACCAGCCGGTGGACCGCCACGAGTGGATGATGCGGCCGTACACGGTGAACGCGTACTACAGCCCCACGCGCAACGAGATCGTGTTCCCGGCCGCCATCCTGCAGCCTCCCTTCTTCAACCCCGCCGCGGACGACGCGGTGAACTACGGGGCCATCGGCGCCGTCATCGGCCACGAGATCAGCCACGGCTTCGATGACCAGGGCCGCAAGTCCGACGGCGACGGCAACCTGCGCGACTGGTGGACCGAAGCGGACGCCCACGCGTTCGATGCCCGGGCCCGCCGGCTCGTGGCCCAGTACGACCGCTTCAACCCCATCGACGACCTGCACGTCAACGGCCGGCTCACCCTGGGCGAGAACATCGGCGACCTGAGCGGCCTCACCGTCGCCCACCGCGCCTACGTCATCAGCCTGGGCGGCAAGCCCGCGCCCGTCATCGACGGCATGACTGGAGACCAGCGCTTCTTCATCGGCTGGGCCCAGATCTGGCGCCGGAAGTACCGACCCGAAGAGCTCCGCAACCGCCTGCTCACCGACCCCCACTCGCCCAGCCGCTACCGCGTCAACGGGCCCCTGGCCAACATGGACGAGTTCTACGCGGCGTTCAGGGTCAGGCGCGGGGATGCCATGTACCTGCCACCGGACGCACGTGTGAGCATCTGGTGAGGCATACTGGCCTGGCCGGGTTCGCGGTGGGGGCGAGGGCGGTGTGGGGTGGGCGGATTTCCGGGGTGAGCTGAGTGACGGGGAGATCGGGAGACGGGGGGACGGGGGGGGGCCGGCGTTCGTAAACGCCGCGGCGCGGAGCTTGGCTCCCGGAGCTTGCTTGCTCCGGTCACCGCACTCCGCGCCGCGGATCCTGCTGGCACCGACGCGCCCTTCTCCCTGTCTCCTCCTCACCCCTTCCGTGTCGGCAATCTGCCCCGCTCGGCGTCGCAGGCCCTGTGGCTAATTCGGGGGATTCGCCCCCGCCATCAGCTCCGCCAGCAGCTCCTTCGCCTGGTAGATGCTCTTCAGGGCTTCCGTGATGCCCTGGCTGTCCACACCCACCGTGCGCCCGGCCTTGTCGCTGAACACGAACTCGTTGGGCAGCTGCTCGATGTTGCCGTCGAACGCGATGCCCACGATGCGGCCATCCCGGTCGATGATCGGGCTGCCGCTGTTGCCGCCCGTGATGTCGTTGGTGGACACGAAGTCGAGGCGCCTGTCCATGTCGACGGAGCCGGCACGTTCCTGGAATTTCTTCGCCAGCGTCCACGGCATCTCGTTGGAGAAGCCGGCGGACCGGCCGTACAGGCCGTGGAACGTGGTGAACGGCGCCGCGTACGTGCCGTTGTACGGGTAGCGCTTGATGACGCCGTCGCTGATGCGCAGCGTGAACGTGGCGTCCGGCGGCAGGTTCGTGCCGAACACGGCGAACATGGCCTTGGCGAGCCGCTCCTCCTGTACCGTCTCGGCGTCCGACAGGTCGGACCAGCGGGCCTGCACCGCCCGGCGCACGCTGTCCTCCACGGCCGCCAGCTTGACGAGCGGGTCCGTGGTGGTGGCCAGGTCCGCCGGCGTTCCGCCCAGGAGACCTTCACGGAATCGCTGATCGCCGATGCGCGTGCCCTCCAGCAGGCGCTGGGCCGCGTGCTCCGGCGCCTCGCCCGACTGGAGCGTCGCCTGCCGCATCGCGTCGCCGGCGGGCAGCCAGTCCCGCACCATGGCGATACGCGAGGCGAACAGGTCGCTCACGGCCTGGCCCGGCGGCATCTGCGCCGACAGCAGCTGCTGGCGCACGGAATCGGCGTGCGCGCCCATGAACGCCGAGTCCCGCTGCGCCTCGGGCATCGCCATCTCGTGGACGTAGCGCACCATGGCCTGCGCCAGGGCGAGTTGCGGGATGCCCAGGAACTGCGGGTTCGAGAGGTTCAACGACGGGTAGTTCTCCGCTTTCCCGGTGGCGATGACCGCCAGGCTGTCCCAGACGGTGCCGTACTTCGCCTTGAGATCCGGGGTGGCCATGACACTGTCCTGGAACTGACGCTGCCACTTGATCTTACGGCCCATGAGCAGCGTGTCCTGCAGCCCGCCCTCCTCCCCGCGGTAGAGCTTGAGGCTGTTCTCCACGCCGAACAGCTGGTTGCGCACCGCACGCTCCGCCGCCGGACCCCGCTGGGCCACCGACTGGAGGAACGCCTGCTGGGCTTCAAAGAGCTGGATCAGGAACGGGTGGCGGACCTTCTGCTCGTACAGAAGCTGCGACACCGTGGCCTGCCGGCTGGTGGTGCCCGGGTTGCCCGTGATGAACACCAGGTCGCCCTCATTGGCCCCGTTGGGATCCCAGCTGAAGTAATCGGGCGTCTTGGCGGGCGTGATGCTGTCCGGTTGGTATGCGCGCACGAAGGACACGTCCAGGTCGAAGCGCGGGTACGTGAAGTTGTCCGCGTCGCCGCCGTAGAAGCCGGCCTGGAGCTCCGGCACGAACACCAGCTTCACGGGTGCGAAGCGGTGGTACTTATAGAGCTGGTACTGGCCGCCGTGGAAGAGAGACACGACCTGGCAGTGGATGTCCGACGCGGTCTGGCAGGCGTCGACGATCTTTTCCTTCTCCCCGTCCATGGCGTCGGCCACTTCCTTCGCCGAGCCGCCCGCCGGCGCGGCGCCCTGGACCCGGGCCGTGACGTCCTGGATGTCCACGAGCTGGTCCAGGTAGAGACCCGGGCACAGCTGCTCGTCGGCCTTCGTCGGCGCGTAGAAGCCGTTCTCCACGTGGTCTTCCTGCGGGGTCGACACGTCCTCCGCGCACTCGCGGGCGCAGTGGTGATTGGTCATCACCAGGCCGTCCGGCGAGACGAACGACGCGGAGCAGTAGTTCTTGTAGCGAACGGACGACAGGCGAACGTGGTCGAGCCACTGCTGGGATGGGCGGAAGTCGTAGCGCTGACTCCAGTAGTTCAGCGGCGGGTTCTCGAACGTCCACATGGTACCCAGCTCGGTGCCCGTCAGCTTGACGTTCTCTGCGGCGTGCAGCGCCCCCGCCGAGGGCTTCAACACGACCGTCTGGCTTGCCGCCGGCGCCGCCTGCGGCTTCGCCATGGCGGCCGGTGCGGGCTGCGCCGGGGCCGGTCCACCCGCACAACCCGCCAGCACCAGGGCCGTGCCGGCGAGCAGAAGGCGAGCACGCGTGTTCCACAGGCGATCCATGTCACACTCCCATCGTTGAGCGCCGATCGGTCGTCGGGCGGCCGTGTTCCGGCGCGTGTCCTCGATTACGCAAGGGTCATGTTGCCGGGCGCTCGGCGCGGGCGCAAGGAGCGAGCCCGGCGGCAGGCCGGAAAAGCGTCAGAACGGTCTTGCGGGAAGGGGCCGTGCCCTGCACGTTACAGGGCACATTGACCGGGACGGTCGGACGGGCGGAGTCCCGGCGCCGTAGAGATCGGTGTAGCTGACGCTTCATGCGAGCTGGTGTGAACACGAGGCCTCCGTCTGCGGAGGCAGGATCATATGCAATCGGGCCGCACCCGGCTTCCCCGGGGGCGGCTCGTGCCGTACCGGCTCGACCTCCCAACCGCACGTCCGCACCGCTTCCCGCGGCGTTTTTTCTGCCACGACTCCAACATGAAGCCCGCGCCCTGCGCGGCCTCCTCGAAGGGAGAACACAGCAATGAGTGACTACGTCACCGGCTTGATGGCCGACGTGAAGGCCAAGAACCCGGCGGAGCCGGAGTTCCATCAGGCCGTTCTGGAAGTGGCCGAGTCCATTGAGCTTGTCCTCGAGCGGCACCCGGAGTACCGGGCCGCCAAGGTGCTGGAGCGCATCATCGAGCCGGAACGCCTGATCACGTTCCGTGTGCCGTGGGTGGACGATCAGGGTCAGGTGCAGATCAACCGTGGTTTCCGGGTGGAGATGAACAGCGCCATCGGCCCCTACAAGGGCGGGCTGCGGTTCCATCCGTCGGTGAACCAGGGCATCCTGAAGTTCCTGGCGTTCGAGCAGGTGTTCAAGAATGCGCTGACGACGCTGCCCATGGGTGGCGGCAAGGGCGGCTCCGACTTCGATCCGAAGGGCAAGAGCGACAACGAAGTGATGCGCTTCACGCAGAGCTTCATGTCGGAGCTGTTCCGCCACATCGGCCCGAACACCGACGTGCCCGCGGGCGACATCGGCGTCGGCGGCCGTGAGATCGGCTTCCTGTTCGGCCAGTACAAGAGGCTGGCGAACGAGTTCACCGGCGTGCTCACGGGCAAGGGCCTGAACTGGGGCGGCTCGCTGATCCGGCCGGAGGCCACGGGCTACGGCGCCGTGTACTTCGCCAAGGAGATGCTGGGCACGCGCAACGAGACGCTGGAAGGCAAGGTCTGCCTGGTCTCCGGCAGCGGCAACGTGGCGCAGTACACGGTGGAGAAGCTGCTGGACCTGGGCGCGAAGCCGGTCACGCTGTCCGACTCCAGCGGCTACATCTACGACGAGGCGGGCATTGACCGCGACAAGCTGGCCTTCGTCATGGACCTCAAGAACAAGCGCCGCGGCCGCATCAAGGAATACGCGGACAAGTACAAGAGCGCCGTGTACACCGAGACGGATGCGAAGGCGGACCACAACCCGCTGTGGGACCACAAGGCGCAGTGCGCGTTCCCGAGCGCCACGCAGAACGAGATCAATGCCAAGGACGCCCAGAACCTGCTGAACAACGGGATCTACGTGGTCTCCGAGGGCGCGAACATGCCCACGGTGCCGGCTGGCGTCGAGCTGTTCGTCGACAAGAAGATCCTGTACGGCCCCGGCAAGGCGGCCAACGCCGGTGGCGTGGCGGTGTCCGGCCTGGAGATGGCGCAGAACAGCATGCGCTACGGCTGGACGCGTGAAGAGGTGGACAACCGTCTGCACCTCATCATGCAGAACATCCACGGTGCGTGCCTGTCCGCCGCAGAGCGCTTCGGCGCCCCGGGCAACTACGTGCACGGCGCCAACATCGCCGGCTTCCTCAAGGTGGCCGACGCCATGCTGGACCAGGGTATCGTCTGAGCGATTTTGCAGGACGACGCTTCTGCATTTGAAGTCATCGCGGGCGGGAACGCCTCCGGGCGTTCCCGCCTCCGCGACGCCGGCCGATCCCCAAGACCACGGCCATGACGAACGGAACACCTTTCGAGCACGACGAGTGGCACGGCAGCGGCGCGGGCGCGTTCCCGGAGCTGATGCGGGACCAGGTCCGCAACGTCCTCTTCGTCTCCAGCCTGTATGAATCGTTCATCATGGCGGAGGACGGCCAGCTCAACGAGTTGATCCTCACCAAGTTCCTCGATCTGAACCTGAGCGCTGCGCCGCGCCTGACGCACGTCGCCAGCGGCGAGGAGGCGCTGGAGCTGGTCGCCGAGCGCAACCGCTTCGACCTGGTCATCACGGGTCTCAAGATCGGCGACATGGACGCGTGCACGCTCGCGGGCAAGCTGCGGGAGCTGGGTGTGGACCTGCCCGTCGTGCTGCTGGCCCACGACAACCGCGAGCTGAACGACTACGTGGCGCGCCACGACATGTCGCAGATCGACCGGACGTTCCTGTGGCAGGGCGATGTCCGGCTTCTGTTGGCCATCGTGAAATACGTGGAGGACAAGCAGAACGTGGGACACGACGTGGGCGCGGGCGTGCCCGTCTTCATCGTCGTGGAGGACAACGTCCGCTACTACTCGTCGTTCCTGCCGGTCATCTACGCGGAGGTGATGAAGCATTCGCAGCGGGTGACGTCGGAGGGGCTGAACCTGTCGCAGAAGCTGCTGCGCATGCGGGCCCGGCCCAAGATCCTGCTGGCCACCCGGTTCGAGGAGGCGTGGGACTACTTCACGCGCTACCGCGAGGACGTGCTGGGCGTCATCTCGGACATCGAGTTCCCGCGCAACGGCGAGCTGTCCGAGACGGCCGGCAGCGACCTGGCGCACATGATCCGGCAGGAGCGGCCGGATGTCGCCATCACGCTCCAGTCCAGCTACCCGGAGAACCAGAAGCTGGCGAAATCCGTCGGTGCCAGCTTCCTGTTGAAGGGCTCCCCCGTCATGCTGCACCAGCTGCGCAAGGTGCTGACGGAGGACTTCTACTTCGGCGATTTCGTGTTCCGTCTGCCCGACGGCAGCGAGATCGACCGCGCCCACGACCTGAAGACGCTGGTACAGAAGCTCGAGAGCGTGCCGGCCGAGAGCCTGGCGTACCACGGCGAGCGCAACGACTTCTCCAGCTGGCTGCGTGCCCGGGCGGAGTTCGACCTGGCCTCCAAGCTGCGCCGCCGCAAGGTGAGCGACTTCGAGAGCCTGGAGCACCTGCGCCGCGACCTGCGCCATTCCATCGAGGACTACCGGCGCGAGCGGAATCGCAGCACGGTGGCGGACTTCGACCCGACCACGTTCGATCCCACCAACGGCCTGGCGCGGATCGGCGGAGGCTCGTTGGGCGGCAAGGCGCGCGGACTGGCGTTCGCCATCCGCCTGCTGGACTATTCCCGCGTCCCGGAGCTGTATCCCGACATCCGCATCTCCGTGCCTCCGGCCGTCGTCCTGGGCACGGACGTGTTCGACGAGTTCCTGGAGATGAACCGGTTGCGGGACTCGGCCCTGCGTTCCGAGGATGACGTGGAGCTGCGGCGGATGTTCCAGACGGCGACGTTCCCCAACTCCGCCCGGCGCGCGCTGGGCCAGTTCCTGGAGCTGATGCGCTCGCCCATCGCGGTACGCTCGTCCAGCCTGCTGGAGGATTCGCCGCATCAGCCCATCGCGGGCATCTTCGACACGTGGATGCTGCCCAACGATCATCCGGACCCGTCCGTCCGGCTGGAGCAGTTGATCGCGGCCATCAAGCGGGTCTACGCGTCCACCTTCTCCCAGCACACCAAGGCGTTCCTGCGGGCCACGCCCTATCGGCTCGAGGAGGAGGAGATGGCGGTGATCGTCCAGAAAGTTGTGGGTGCCCGGCACGGAGAGGACTTCTACCCGGACTTCGCGGGCGTGGCCCGCTCCCACAACTTCTACCCCACGCCGCCTCTCACTTCGGAGGACGGCATCGTGGCCGTGGCCCTGGGTCTGGGCAAGACGGTCGTGGATGGCGATCCCTGTGTGCGCTTTTCGCCGGCGCACCCGCAACACATCGTGGAGTTCTCCTCGGTGGAAGACACGCTCCAGAACACGCAGCGGGAGTTCTGGGCGCTGCACATGGGGCAGGATGACCGGCTTCCCGACTTCGATGGCGGTGGGCAGGTGGTGGAGCGGGGCATCGATGTGGCCGAAGAGCATGGTGTGCTGGGCCGGCTCGGGTCCACCTACTCCCCCGAGAACCACGCCATCTACGACGGCGTCTCACGCGACGGCATCCGCCTCGTCTCCTTCGCGCCCATCCTGAAGCACAACGTCTTCCCGCTGGCGGAGATCGTCGCGGAGCTGCTGGATATTGGCGCGGCCGGCACCAGCTCCCCCGTGGAGATCGAGTTCGCCGTCAACCTGGCCACGCCGCCCGGCGAGCCCCGGGAGCTGGGCTTCCTCCAGCTGCGGCCGCTGGCCCCCAGCCGGGAAGTGGAGGAGCTGGACATCCAGGACGTGCAGCGGGACCGGCTCATCTGCGAGAGCCCCTGGGTGCTGGGCAACGGGCGCATCGAAGGCATCCGGGACTTCATTGTCGTAGACCGGGCCTGCTTCGACCGGGCGCGCAGCCAGGAGACCGCCCGGGCCGTCGCGGGGTTCAATGCGGAGCTCACGCGGGCGGGCATCCCCTACGTGCTCATCGGGGTGGGCCGCTGGGGCTCCACGCACCCGCAGCTGGGCATCCCCGTCAGCTGGGACGACATCGCGGGCGCTCGCGCAATCGTGGAAGCGGGCTTCAAGGATTTTCGCGTGACGCCGTCCCAGGGCACGCATTTCTTCCAGAACCTGGCGTCCTGCAACGTCGGCTACTTCACGGTGAACGACGATGCCGAGGAAGGGTTCGTCGCCTGGAACTGGCTCCGGGACCAGGCGGCGGTCGGCGAGCGCGGCTGCGTGCGGCGCGTGCACTTCGACGAGCCGTCGGATGTGCTGATGGATGGCCGCAACCACCGGGGCATCATCCTCAAGCCCGGTGAGCGCGGCCTGGTGGACCGCGACGACTGAGACGCCGCCTCCGCTAGTGGATGGCCTCCACCTTCTGCGCCAGCACCTTCCAGATGCCCGGGTCCTCCGCGCCCAGCACCCAGGCCGAGAAGCCCCGCAGCCCTTCCTGCCGCATCAGGTCCAGCTTCGCCTCGAACGAGCGGCGCTCTTCCAGGAACACGTACTCGAACGCCCCGTCGTGGTCCCAGAACGCGTAGTACACCCCCTGCCTGCCCAGCCATTGCGGCTCCACGCCGTACCGTGACAGCAGGGACATGGCCCGGGCGTACGGGATCTCCCGCGCGGTGGGGTGCAGTCCTGCCGTGCCGCCGGCACCCGGCTGGTATCCGGGCTGCCAGTGGGCCGAGTACGTCGGCACCCCAAGGGAGATGCGGTCCCGGGGCACGCCCAGCGACAGCGTGTACTCCAGGTCCGAGCGCATCCACGGCAGGCCGGCCACGGGTCCGGGCGGCGTGCCGGAGTTGTGCTGGGAGTATGTCATGAGGGAGATGAAGTCGCCGATGCGGCCCAGCGCCGCCAGGTCGTAGGCTTCCCGCCAGTTGGCCCGCATGTAGCGGTGCCAGTTTGTGGATCCCACGCGTCCGTCCCAGGGGACCACCGCGATGGACAGCGTCATCCCGGCCTTGTGCAGCGCCTCCGCGGTCTGCCGGTAGAACGCCGTGAGGCTGTCCCGGTCGGTGAGGTGGATGTCCTCCAGGTCGAACTGCCAGCCCCAGAATTTCTGCCGCTGTCCCAGCTCGACGAGAGCCGCAACGGCCCGAGCCCGCGCCTCCGGGTTGTTCAACAGCGCGTGGATCTGGGCCTGGTCGAAGTGCGGGTTCACCACCAGTGGCATGACCTTCACGTGGTGCTGGCGCGCCAGGTCCAGCACTCGCGGGTCCACCTCGCCCCACACCACCCCGTCACTGTCCACCGAAAAGGCCTGCGGGCCCACAACGGAGATGGCGTCGATGTGGTCGCGAAAGCTGGCGAACCCGTTGTCGCTATCCGTGAGATAGAAGAGGGTTTCGGCGCGGATCGGCTTCTGGGCTTCCAGGATGGCCGGCGTGGCCATGCCGGTCGCGAGCAGGAGCGTCGCGGCCAGCGCGGAACGGCGGACGTGCAGCATGGGGATCCTCCGGCGGTTCAGGTGCGTCCCGCCGGAATCTGGCGGTCAGCGCCCGCGCGGGACAACCCGCCGGCGTTGCTAGGGATCCGTCGGCGATTGCAGGGAAGCGAGCAGCGCGCGCGCCCGGGCTTCCAGCAGTGGCTTGATGGGCGTGGCGTCGGTGGCGTCGAACAGCACCTGGATCTGCGTGCGAGCCTGCGCGTTTCTGCCCGTCAGGGCATAGACCCGGGCGAGGGTCAGACGGTCCACTGCGTTGCGGGGATCTTCCTGGATGGCGGCCAGCAGATGGTGCTCTGCCTGCTCCCAGGAGGCCTGCCGCACCAGCGTCGCGCCCAGCAGGTTGCCGGCGATGAATCGCGCCAGCCCGTTCATCGTCATGATCTCGATGTTCAGGCGGCCCATGAGGTAGTGGCCGCCGGCGTTGTTCGGGTCTGCGTCCAGGATGGATTGCGCCTGGCGGTACACGTCCTCTCCCAGGCTCAGTCGGTGGCGCAGCCCTCCGAAACCGGCCTGCATGCCCTCCGCGGCGGCCAGCCAGTAGCGCGCCTCCAGCGATTCCGGCTCCCGCGCCAGGGCCCGGCGGGCGTCCTGTTCCGCGTTCGCGTAATTGTGCAGCTGCGCTCGCGCGTCCGTCATGAGCATCCCCTGCATGATGGCATCCCGGGCCTCGTCACACAGGTACGCCGCCAGCGGCCGGGCGGGCAGCGGCGGGTTGGAGCGTCCCGGCAGCGCCGAACGACGGGCCGCCCCGACCATGGCCGGCGCGGGAGCCGGGGCCGGCACGGCGTGCGGCGGATGCTGCCCGGCAAGCGCCAGCGTCTCGGGCTCGACGATGGGTCCATGGACGTTCTGCGCCACCGCACCGCGGGGAACTGCGGTGAGGAAAAGAGTCAGGACCGAAAACGTGATGCGTGTCCGCACGGGCGCCTCTGGGGCAGGGTACGCGACGGGTCGCGCAGCGTCGTCGCCGCACGCGTCTCGGATCTATGGATGAGGTTGCAAGGCAGGAAGTGGGCCACGGCCTCGCAACAATCAGGTCAACGACCCGGCGGGGGTGCGAGGGCTTCCCACGCCTCTGTTTCCCGGGCGCCGGGAAGGTCGTGGCCGCGCACCGCCGCCCAGAAGGCGGCGGATGGATCCTGGATCTCGCGCACGAACCGGCCGCCATGGTACACCAGCACCACGCCGGTCCGCTCGTCCACGACGATGCACGTCTGCTCCACGCACGGCTCCGGGCGCCATTCGCCGGCGAAGCCGCAGCCCCAGTCCGGCCAGGTCTGCGGCCAGGAGTAGATGTTGACCTCCTCCGGCAGCAGCGGCGTCAACTCCTGCTCTTCACGGCCCGCATCCATGCGGCGGTAGGCGTCGTAGAGGATGTCCTCGATCTTGCCGATGAACCGCCGCACTCGTTCGCCGTAGAGCTTGTCCTCGTAGACCATGCGCGTGTCCGGGAGTGAAGACGGAAGTCGTCGTCCCCGGGAATATCGTGTGCCGGACCGCGCAAGCCAACTCTCTCGCGTTCACTTACATTGCATCCATGACGATCCGGCAACGCACAGACGTGGCCGTCGTTGGCACCGGCCCGGGCGGCGCGACCGTCGCCCGCCAGCTGGCACGCGCGGGTCGCCAGGTCACCCTGCTCGAGCGGGGGCGCGACTGGCGCGGCAACCCCCTCTTCGGCACCTATCCCGGCGCGCTGCTCTACGCCGACCGCCACGCGCTGCTGTTCACGCAGCAGGGCATGAACATCATCCGGCCCCTCATGGTGGGCGGCGCCACCAGCATGTACGCCGGCTGCTCCGCCGACCCGGCATCATGGTGGCGCGACCGGTACGGCATCGACCTGGAGGCCCACGCGCGCAAGGCCCGGCATGAGCTGGGCATCGCGACGCTGCCGCCGGAGATGCTGGGCGAGGCCTCCACCCGCATCGCCGCCGCCGGCCGCGAGCTGGGCATGGACTGGCAGCCCCAGGAGAAGTTCATGCGCCCGGCCCGGGCCGAGGACTTTCCCGACCGCTGCGGCGCTCGTTGCATGCTGGGCTGCCGCTGCGGCGCCAAGTGGAACGCCGCCGAGTTCGTCGACGACGCCGTGGAAGCCGGTACCACGCTCTGGACCGGCGCGCACGTGGAACGCGTGCGCGTGCAGGACGGACACGCCACCGGCGTCGCCGGGCTCCGGCAGGGCCAGTGGTTCGAGCTGGAGGCCGACACCGTCGTCGTGGCCGCCGGCGGCATCGGCTCCCCGGTGCTGCTGCGCAGGAGCGGCCTGGCCGGCGCCGGCCGCGGCATGACCATGGACACCACGGTCATGGTGTACGGCCACGCGCCGTTCAAGGGGATCGGCAAGGACCCGCCCATGACCTGGAGCTGCCCCGACGACGACCTGGGCGTGCTCTACTCTACGCTCATCGACCCCTGGCTCATGTACCCCATCATCATGATGGCCAAGGGCCCCGCCTACCCCCTGACCTGGCACCGGTGGGGCCGCACGCTGGGTGTCATGATCAAGCTGAAGGACGAAGTCAGCGGCGAGGTGGACATCGACGGCAGCATCAGCAAGGGTCTCACGTCGTTCGATCGCGAACGTCTCGCCCGCGCGGGCGGCGTCGCGACGCGCATCCTGAAGCAGGCCGGGTGCAAGCCCGACACAATCTTCAGCACGCCGCTGCGCGGCACCCACCCCTCCGGCACCGTCCGCATCGGCGACATGCTGGACGGCGACCTGAAGACGGAAGTGGACGGCCTCTACGTTTGCGACGCCAGCGTATTCCCCGAGGCGCTGGCGCGGCCGACCGTGCTCACCATCGTGAGCCTGGGGTCGCGATTGGCGGAGCGGCTCGCGTAGGGTTCGGCCGCCGCGTACTTGTGTCCGGCAAAACCCGACAACCAACTCCCGGAGTTCCCCCACAGACACGGTAAGTTGTGCCCGATAGGTTGGTGGGCGTATGCTCGGATTGCGCGCATACCCGTGCAGGTGCCACCAGACCGAGGAGGGCGGAGCCGATGCGCGATGCAGTCGAAAACCTCTGGCCGGAGCTCGAGTGGATCCGGGACGACGATCTGCGCGACGCCGTGACCCTCACCTGGATGCGCGCGTTCGAGCGCAGCCCCCTGCAGCCCGCCGACCTGGACGAGATCCCGTTCACCCTGCTGGTCCCCGACTGCCCCGCCACGTTCATGGAGCACAAGCGCTGCGTGGTGCACATCGCGCGGCGCTCCGCGGACGCCATGCAGGAGCACCTGGGGCACTCGCTGCCCATCGACATGGACACGGTCATCGCCGGCGCCATCCTGGCCGACGTGGGCAAGCTGCTGGAGTACGAGCTGGTGGATGGCGTGTCGGTACAAAGTGACCGGGGCAAGGCCCTCCGCCACCCGTTCACCGGCGTCGCGCTGGCCATGGAGTGCGGCGTGCCCGACGCCGTCTGCCACATCATCGCGGCCCACGCCGCCGAGGGCGACCTTGTGAAGCGCAGCACCGAGGCCATCATCGTGCACCACGCCGATTTCATGGCCTACCTGCCGTTCAAGAACCTGGAGCGATAGAGCAATGGCCGAGACCATCACCGCCGCCATGGCCCGCTGGGCCGCGGACCTGACCTACGACGACCTGGGCGAGCAGGCCATCCACGAGGCGAAGCGCTACCTGCTGGACGCGCTGGGCTGCGCGCTGGGCGGCTACCGGCAGGAGGACGCGGAGATCGCGCTGTCGGTGCTGGGCGAGGTCGCGGGTGCGGGGCCCGCGACGGTGATCGGCAGCGGCGAGAAGAAGGACGTGGTGTCGGCGTCGCTGGCCAACGCCCTCATGGTCCGCATCATGGACTACAACGACATCTACTGGCAGCAGGACCCGTCGCACCCGTCGGACATCATCCCGGCGGCCATGGCCATGGCGGAGCGGGCGGGGAAGGGCGGGCGCGACCTGATCCTGGGCATCGTGCTGGGCCACGAGTTCGAGATGCGCATGTGCGAGGCGGCCTTTCCGGGCGTCCGCGAGCGCGGCTGGCACCACGCCACGCTCACGGCGTTCGTGTCGCCCATCGTCGCCGGCCGCATGATCGACCTGTCGTGGGAGCAGATCCAGCACGCCATCGGCATCTCGGGCGCGCGCCACGCCAGCATGGGCTCCGTCACGGCCGGCAAGCTGACCATGATGAAGAACACGGTGGACCCCATGGCCACGCAGTCGGGCGTGCTGGCGGCGCTGCTGGCGGAGAAGGGCTACACCGGCCCCGAGCACGCCATCGACGGCAAGGAAGGGCTGACTCACGTGCTGGGTCCCGAATGGAAGCTCGAGGTGCTCACCGACGGACTGGGCGACTCCTGGCGCATCGAACGCTGCGGCATGAAGGCGTTCCCGACTGAAGCACTCACCCACGCGCCCATCTCCGCCGTGCTGGACATCGTACAGGAAAACGACCTGGCCCCCGACGACATCGCGAAAGTGAAGATCCGCTCGCTGGCCCGCGCCGCCGACATCCTGGCGGACCCGTCCAAGTACGACCCGCGCAGCAAGGAGACGGCGGACCACAGCCTGCCCTACGTCATCGCCGCGGCCATCGCGGACCGCCAGGTCACGCCGGCGCAGTTCACGCCCGAGAAGATCATGGACGCGCGCATCCGTGCGCAGCTGCCAAAGGTCGAGGTGACGGCCGACCCGGAGATCGAGAAGGTGTTCCCGAAGCTCCAGCGGGTGGCGGTGACCATCGAGACCACCGACGGCCGCGAGCTGAGCACGCAGCTCGACTACCCCAAGGGCGATCCTCGCAACCCCCTCACGGACGACGAGGTCGAGGGCAAGTTCGACGCGCTGGCAGCGCCCATCATGAGCGACGTCGCGCGGCAGCGGCTGAAGGACGCGGTGTGGTCGCTGGACGAGCAGTCGTCCGTGTCGGACTTCATGGCGCTGACGAGGGCGGACCGCTGAGGGCGCCGCCGCGCAGCGGAGGCTGCAGGTAGCAGGTAGCAGGTGACAGGTAGCAGCCTACGGTTCATACCAACCGCGCGTTCGCGGTTGAGCGCCTTCCGTTGCGGCGTGCGCGGCATGGCGGAATCCTGGCGTTCAGTCCGCTTCTGGGGTTCCGCATGACGCCTCCGACCTGAACGCATTCGTACGCGGGCAAGACAGGCACGGTCCGAAAGGCGCACGCGATGAGGGCCGACGCTCGATCGGTAACCCAAACACCCCGCGAAGCCAGGCGCTGCCACCTACCACCTGCAGCCGGTGTGGCCGCAGGTCGCGCCGGCGCCCTGCCCGTTGTGATGTTTCGGGTCCGTCCGGCATCAGTATTGGGAGGCGATCCGTATGTATCACACATGCCTTTCCTGCTCCGGCGACTTAGGGACGAATCGCTCGTTCGAGCCGTTCTCGGTTGGACGTGAGCTGGCGTTCGACCCGCACACCGGTCGTTTGTGGGTAGTCTGCCCACATTGTTCGCGTTGGAATCTGGCTGCCATCGAAGAACGATGGGAAATCGTCGAAACGGCGGAATATCAATTCTCGAGAACTCCTCAACGAGAACAGATGGGCGCGATCGGACTGGCGGAATTGCCGGACGGTACCCGGCTCGTCCGGATCGGGACGGCAACCCGTGGGGAGCTCGCTGTCTGGCGGTACGGCCAGCGATTGATCCGACGACGGTTCGGGTACGCAATTGATGCCATCATTGAAAGAAACCTGCGCTTTACAATCCCCATTGTCTTTTCGGGCGTTCTCGCGCCCGTGGCCGTCGCGGGCCTGCCCTTGGTTGCGGCAATCCCGATAGCAGCCGTTGCTGGGTTCGCCGTGTCGCTTCCGTCCCGTCTTGCGTGGAGAAAGCAAGCGCTTCGGCCACTCCTGGTCCTGGGAAGGCCTGCGTCAAAAGGTGGGGAGGTCATGCCAACGGCCTTGAGAGTGATCGACGCTGTCGGGACTCACCTGGACGTCGATGCCAACGGAGACCTGTCTGTACGGTTGGACACGGGACCCATCGACGACATTCGTCACAAGGTATGGCGGAATATGGGAGTCAAGATGCTTGGGGAGCCCGTTACCCTTGTCGGCGACGACGCCCGGACGTTGTTGCGACGGTTGATGGTCGCTGTGAACCGGGCTGGGGCCACGAAAGCCCAGGTCCATGCGGCGCTCGCTGAGCTGACGTTGGCGGGAGGTGCCACGGAATTCGTGAACGGGCTGGCAAAAGCCAGAGTCGGTATCGGGGTGTTTCGCCGAGACCGGCCCCGGAATGCACCCGGGCGTTTGCCGCCCGTCGAGAGCCTTGCTCTCGAAATAGCATTGCATGAAGAACTGGAATCTTCAGTTCTTCTCGGGGAACTGAGGGGCCTTCGCGCGGCATGGGAAGAGGCCGATCATATCGCTTCCATTGCTGATTCCCTGTGAATCGGCGTGTTGAAGTCCGGCTCAAGAGACTCCAGGCCGGGAGCACTGATTGCCAATTGTCGTCCCTACGTTTTGAGCTGCTGCACCCGTCCGGTTGTGTCCGGCAATCCCCGACAGCCGATCCCCGGAACTCCCCCACAGACACGCGTCATCCTGCCCCATAGGTTGAACTCCGCACTCGTGCTGCGCCCCGCGACGGTCCGGTCTGCCTGAGGCCGCGACACGACGACGGGCAGCGGGCGCCGACCGACAGAGGCAGGAGCCACCCATGGGTCAGACCGTCATAGAGAAGATCGCGCAGGCCCACATGGCCAGCGGCCCGAACCGGCCGCTGCGCACGGGCGACGTCGTCACGCTCCGGCCGCGGCACGTACTGACGCACGACAACACGGCCGCCGTCATGTCGAAGTTCAGGGCCATCGGCGTGGACCGGATCCACGACCCGCGCCAGCCCATGTTCGCCCTGGACCACGACATCCAGAACACCGACGACGTCAACCTGAAGAAGTACCGGGACATTGAGGCGTTCGCGAAGGAGCAGGGCGTCGACTTCTACCCCGCCGGCACCGGCATCGGCCACCAGATCATGGTGTCCCACGGCTACGTCGTGCCCGGCGCCCTCGCCGTGGCGTCCGACTCCCATTCCAACATGTACGGCGCCCTGGGCGCCCTGGGCACGCCCGTCGTGCGCACCGACGCGGCCGCCATCTGGGCCACGGGCGAGTTCTGGTGGCAGATCCCGCGCACCGTGCAGGTCGTGCTGGAAGGCGAGCTGCGCCCCGGCGTCACCGGCAAGGACGTGATCATCACGCTGTGCGGCCTGTACAACCACGACGAGGTGCTGAACGCCGCCGTCGAGTTCGCCGGCCCCGGCGTCGCCACCCTCAGCATGGACGCGCGTTTCACCATCTCCAACATGACCACGGAGTGGGGCGCGCTGGTGGGCTGGTTCCCGGTGGACGACGTCACCATCCGCTACCTCGAGGGACGCCGCCAGGTGCTGGAAGGGCAGGGCGTTGATCGGCTGACGCAGGCGGACATCGCCCGCTGGGCCGCCGACCCGCCGCTTCCCGACGACGACGCCCGCTACGCCGCCCGCATCACGCTGGACCTGGCCGCCGTGAACCCGTACGTGTCCGGGCCCGACACCGTGCAGGTCATGACGTCGGTGGCACAGGCGGGCGCCGAGCGCATCGCCATCGACAAGGCGTATCTGGTCTCCTGCGTGAACAGCCGGCTGGAGGACCTGGAAGCCGCGGCCGCCGTGCTGCGCGGCCGCAAGGTCGCCGATAGCGTGGAGATGTACGTGGCCGCCGCCAGCGCCGAGGTGCAGGCGGCCGCCGAGGCGAGCGGCGCCTGGGGCGCCCTGGTGGACGCCGGCGCGAAGCCGCTGCCGCCGGGCTGCGGCCCGTGTATCGGCCTGGGCACAGGCCTGCTGGAGCCGGGCGAGGTGGGCATATCGGCGACCAACCGGAACTTCAAGGGCCGCATGGGCTCCCGGGACGCCAGGGCGTACCTGGCCAGTCCCGCGGTCGTGGCCGCGTCCGCCGCCGCCGGCTACATCACCGCCGCCGCGGAGGTGGACGACGGTGCGCCCGACTACCGTTTCGAGCGCCTTGCCGCGCCCGTCGAGCGCGAGACCGTGGAGATCCTGGACGGCTTCCCGGAGCGCGTCGTCGGCCGGCTGGTCTTCCTGCCGAAGGACAACCTCAACACCGACGGCATCTACGGGAAGGACTACACGTACAAAGAGGGCATGACGCCGGAGGAGATGGCCGCCGTCGTCATGAAGAACTACGACCCGTCCTTCACGGACAGGGTCGGCAGGGGCGACGTACTGGTGGGCGCCGCCAACTTCGGCACCGGATCCAGCCGCGAGCAGGCGGCCACCGCCCTCAAGTTCGCGGGCATCCCGCTGGTCATCGCCGCCAGCTTCTCCCAGACGTACCTTCGCAACGCGTACAACAACGGCTACGTCTGCATCGAGTCGCCCGACTTCGTCGAGCGCCTTCGCACCCTCTTGCACGATGACGTCGCCGCCGGCACCCTCACCATCGTCCCCGGCGACGAGGTCGAGGTCGACTTCGCCAACAGCGCCATCACGTACCGCGGCGAGACGTTCGGCTTCCCCGCGTTGGGGGCCGTGCCGCAGGGGCTGGTGGTGGCGGGTGGCGTCGAAGCGCAGATCCGGTTGATGAACCGAGGAGGATGAAGCGACCGGTCGCTTGCGTACCCCCGCGAACGACCGCGATCCGCGATCCGCGATCCGCGATCCAGAGCACGACAGAACACAGATAACCACCGGAGACATAGAAGATGCGAAAAATCGTGATCATGCCCGGCGACGGGATCGGCAAAGTCGTGTTACCCGAGAGCCTGCGGGTGCTGGAGGCGGTGGGGTTCGAGGCGGAGTACGTGCACGCGGACATCGGGTGGGAGCAGTGGATGGAGCACGGCAATCCGCTGCCGGAGAAGACCATCGAGCTGTTGAAGGAGCACAAGCTGGGGCTGTTCGGCGCCATCACGTCGAAGCCGAAGAAGGAGGCGTCGGACGAGCTGAAGCCGGAGCTGCGGGACCAGGGGTTCACGTACTACAGCCCCATCGTGGGGCTGCGGCAGCGCTTCAACCTGGACGTGTGCATCCGGCCGTGCCGGTCGTTCCCGGGCAACCCGCTGAATTTCATCCGCAAGTCGGCGGGTGGCGGGTCGGAGGAGCCGGAGGTGGATGCGGTGATCTTCCGGCAGAACACGGAGGGGCTTTACTCGGGCCTGGAGTGGACGAACCCGCCCGAGGCGGTGCGCCAGGCCATGGGCACGCATCCCAAGTGGAAGCCGTTCGCCAACACCGACCCGGCGGACGTTGCGCTGTCGGTCCGGGTGTTCACGCGCGCGGCGGTGCGCCGCATCCTGGAGGCGGCGTTCGCGTACGCCAAGCAGCACGGCTATGACAGCGTCACCGTGTGCGAGAAGCCCAACGTGCTGCGGGAGACGTCGGGCATGATGGAGGCGGTGGCCAAGGAGGTGCACGAGGCGTATCCGGACGTCCGGCTGCGCAGCACCAACATCGACGCCCAGATGATGTGGCTCACCAAGAACCCGGAGGACTACGGCGTGCTGGTGGCCGGCAACCTCTTCGGGGACATCATCTCCGACGCGTTCGCCGGCCTGGTGGGCGGGCTGGGCTTCGCGTGCTCGGGCAACATCGGCGACGAGGTGGCCGTGTTCGAGCCGACGCACGGCTCCGCGCCCAAGTACGAGACGCTCGATCCGCCCATCGTGAATCCCATCGCCATGGTCCTGAGCGCCGCCATGCTGCTGGACCACATCGGCGAGGCGGACAAGGCGGAGGCCGTGCGCAACGCCGTGGCCGGCGTGGTGCGCGAAGGCCAGGTCCGCACGTACGACATGCTGCGCATGCCCGGCGGGCCGGACGTCATCGCGAAGGGCGCCGCCACCACGACGCAGATGACCGACGCCATCATCGCTCACCTGGACTGAGGAGAGACCATGGCGGGTACCGCCAACGCTCGGGAGCTCCGGCCCGCGGAGGCGGGCCGCCGGGGCGCCGATGTCCGCTCTGACCTCTGGGTGGCCCTGGAGCCGGCCGATTCCGGCGGCCTCCAGATCGATCTCACGTCCCGGGTGGCCGCCATGTACGGCGGGTCCATCCGGGACACGGCGACGCGCACGCTGAACGTCCTCGGCGTGGAGCATGCCCGCGTCACCATCGAGGACCAGGGCGCGGTGCCCTTCGTCATTGCGGCACGCCTCGAGGCCGCAGCGCGGAAGGCCGGCTATGCCGCGGACGTGCCCCTCGGCGACACGGAACATGGATTCCTCCCCGAAGGTGGCTCGACGGTCGACGGTCGACGGTCGACGGTCAGAACCCGTCTCCGCCGCTCCCGCCTCTACCTGCCTGGCAACGAGCCCAAGTTCATGCTCAACGCCGGGCTGCACGGCTCCGACGCCGTCATCCTGGACCTGGAAGACTCCGTCCACCACGACCAGAAGGACGCCGCGCGCATGCTCGTGCGCAACGCGCTCCACGCCGTGGACTTCGGCCCCGCCGAGCTCATGGTGCGCATCAACCAGCTGCCCCTGGGCCTCGAAGACCTCGACGCCGTCGTGCCCCAGCGCCCGCACCTGATCCTGATCCCGAAGGTCGAGCGGGCAGAACAAGTGCGGGAGGTGGCTGACCACATCCGCGCCCTCCAGGGCGCCCGAACCTCAGATTCGAACTCGAATTCGAATTCGATATGGCTGATGCCGATTCTCGAGTCGGCGTTGGGCGTGGAGAACGCGTTCGACATCGCCACCGCCGATCCTTCCGTCGTGGCCCTCACCATCGGGCTCGAGGACTACACGGCGGACCTCGGCGTGGTGAAGACCCGGGAAGGGGACGAGACGCTCTACGCGCGCATGCGCCTGCTGAACGCGGCGCGCGCGGCGGGGCTCCAGGCCATCGACTCCGTTTACGGCGACGTGGCGGACGAGGAAGGGCTGCGGGCCTGGGGGCGGCGCTCCCGGGCCATGGGCTTCGACGGCATGGGCTGTGTGCACCCGCGGCAGATCCGGGTCATCCATGAGACGTTCGCGCCGGCGAGGGAGGAGATCGACAAGGCGCTGCGCATTGTGCAGGCGTGGCAGGACGCCGAGGCGAAAGGGCTGGGCGTGGTCAGCCTGGGCTCCAAGATGATCGATCCGCCGGTCGTGCTGCGCGCCCGGCGCCTGGTGGACCGGGCGAAGGCGGCGGGGCTGGTCACTGATCCGGAGACCGGCGGAGACCGGGGGCAGAGCGGGGAGGTGGGAGCATGAGCAAGTCGTCGAATACCGCGCACGAGTTCGTCGTCAACGCCGCGGGCCGGCGCGTGCCGACCGTCGTCAACGGCGAGCCCCAGACCCCCTACAAGGGCGCGGGCGGTTACCGGCCCGAAGGCCGCAAGCAGGCGCCGCCCATCCGTTCCTGCGCCGATTACCCGGCGGACGGCGACAAGCGGGTGCCGGACCTGGAGGCGGCGCTGAAGAAGGTGGGGCTGCGGGACGGCATGACCATCTCGACGCACCACCACCTGCGCAACGGCGACGTCATCGCGCTCCAGGCGCTCCAGACGGCCGCGCGCATGGGCGTGAAGGACCTGCGCTGGTTCCCCAGCGCGTCGTTCCCGTGCCACGCGCCGGTGGTGGACCTCATGCGCCAGGGCGTGGTGCACCACATCGAAGGCAGCATGAACGGACCGCTGGGCGCATACACGTCGTACGGCGGCATGCGCGGCCTGGGCGTGCTGCGCTCCCACGGCGGACGCTGGCAGGCGGTCCAGGACGGCGAGGTGAAGATCGACGTCGCCATCATCGCGGCGCCCACGGCCGACCCGTTCGGCAACGCCGACGGCTCCCACGGGCCGTCCGCCTGCGGGTCGCTGGGCTTCGCGCTGGCCGACTCCATGTACGCCGAGCACGTCATCGTCGTCACCGACAACCTGGTGCCGTTCCCGTGCATCCCCTGGCAGATCCAGGGCAACAACGTGGACGCCGTCGTCGTCGTGGACTCCATCGGCGACCCGGCCAAGATCGTCAGCGGCACCACCCAGATCACCAAGAGCCCCGACCGGCTGCTCATCGCCGAATACGTCGCCCGCTTCCTGCGCGACGCCGGCATCATGCGCGACGGTTTCTCCTTCCAGGCCGGCGCCGGCGGCATCGCCCTCGCCTTCGTCCAGTTCCTGCGCGACATGATGAAGCAGGCGGGCGCCAAGGCCAGGTTCGTGCGCGGCGGCTCCACCGAATACCTGGTGGAGATGCTGGAGGAGGGCCTCACCGACTACATCCTGGACGGCCAGACGTTCGACCTGAAGGCCGTCGAGTCCATCGCCAACAACCCGCGCCACGTCGCCACCTCGCCCTTCACGTCCTACAACTACCACGGCAAGGGCAACTTCGCGTCCATCGTGGATGCCGTGGTGCTGGGCGCGACGGAGGTGGACGTCAACTTCAACGCCAACGTCAACACCCACTCCGACGGCATGCTGCTCCACGGCATCGGCGGCTGGCAGAACTGCCTGTTCGCCGGGACTACCATCCTCGCGGTGCCGGCCTTCCGCGACCGCGTGCCCGTCATCGTCGACGAGGTCACCACCCTCACGGGCCCCGGCGAGCTCATCGACGTCATCGCCACCGAGCGCGGCATCGCCATCAACCCCCGGCGCCAGGACCTGCTGGACGCCCTCAAAGGCTCCGACCTGCCCATCCGCGACATCCGCGAGATCAAGGAAGAGGTGGAGGGCATCGTCGGTGGCCCGCCCGCCCGGGCCCGGGTGCTGGACGAACCCGTGGCCGTCATCAAGTGGGTGGACGGCACCCTCATCGACACTGTCTGGCGTGTCGAGGGAGACCCCGACAACGTCGTCGCGACACCGGCAACAAGCGGCGAATGATCCCCCGTGCGGGCGCCGCCGACCTTGACGGCGGCGCCCGCCGGGGTGACCATCAAGAGAACCCGCCACCGGTGACTCCCATGGAAAACCAGCCCCGCACACGGTTCATCATCCACAACGATGTACCCATCCTGCTGCTGGACTACTCCAACGTCGCCGACCCACAGGCCGCCCTCGCCGAAATCGCCCTCTCCCGCCGCATCGTCGCACAGCAACCCGAAGGCTCCCTTCGCACCCTCACCTATGTCGAGGGCTCCCACTACGACACCGATGTCGTGCAGGCGCTGAAGGAGCTCGCCACCCACAACCGGCCCTACGTCAAAGCCGCCGCCATCGTCGGCCTGGACGCCCTGCGCCGCGTCATCTACCGCGCCGTCATCACCTTCTCCCGCCGTGACATCCAGGTATTCTCCGACCTGGAGACCGCCAAGAACTGGCTCGCCGGCCGACCCTGACCGTTCGAACAGACGTTCGTTGGACTTTCCCCGGTGCGCGTTTTCGCTCACATCGGCGCGTGAAAGCGCGCGCATTTTCGCTCACCCGGCGCCCGATCGTTCTCTGCGATATTTCATAAGTTATTGTGATGCAATCACTTAAGCGCAATGTCTCCGTGTGGCATGGGCCTTGTATTAGAAGAGAGGTGGAAAACAGGAGGAAGCACTCTCAGGAGGCGACAATGTCGACCGAGATGAAGGATATGGAAGGGCGAGCTGGAAAGGTTCTGGCGCGGGGTGTGGGACGGGCCGGGAAGGTTGCGATCAGCTGGTCGGTGGCCGGTGGGCTGCTTCTGGGCGGCTTCCTGGTGGCGGCGATGACGCTGGCGGGCCGACTGAGCGGCAACGCGTTGCTGCTGACAAGCAGCGGGTTGTTCCTGATCGGCGCGGTTCTGGGGTTCCTGCACGGTGCAGTGCTTGGGTTCCTGGGCCGGCCGGAGGGGCAGTCGCGGGGCGAGGCGCTGTCGGGTCTGGCGCTGTCGATCCTCTATGACGTGCCGGTGCTGCTGGTGGGTCTGGTCGTTTCCGGTTGGATCGCGATGACGGTGGTTGCGGTGTACATGAGCCGGATCGCGCCGATGGTTGGCGTGGTGGTGGCGTGGGCCGTGGGCGCGGTGCTGGTCCTGGTGGCGGTGCGGCAGGGTTGGGTGGCGCTGAAGGGTGCGTACGCCCGGTGGCCGGAGCGTCGTCTGGGGACGGTGTTGACGGCGGGCGTGTTCGCGGCCCTGATGGTGCTGTTTCTAGCGCAGCGGCCGGTGATCTGGGGCCTGCAGATGCAGGTGACCGCGGTGGGTGCCGTGCTGCTGGCGCTGGCGGCGACGTTCTGGTTGGGCGGGCCGGTGGTGACGGTGGCGTTGAAGGTCGTGCGGCGGATCCCGGGACTGTCGTTGTCTGGCGCGAATGCGGGCAGCGTGCCGGCGAACGTGGGGATCGGCGTGGTGACGGGGATTCTGCTGGGGCTGATCGCCCTGCCGTTCTACGGTAGCCCGTTCGGCGTGTCGGCGACGGCAGCCGGCGCCGGGACGGTGGGCGCGATGATCCAGGGCCTGGGCCAGGCGCTGGTGAACGAGGTGCTGCTCCGGCTGTTCCTGGTGAGCGGCCTGGCCTGGCTGCTTCTGCGGCGGCTGCAGGTGAGGCGCGGCACGGCGGCCGCGGTGGCCGTTGCGATCGCGGCGGCGGTGCAGGTGGCGCTGTACGTGCCGGCGGCCCTCAGCATCGGGTTCCCCAGCGGGCTGGTGACGACGGGCTTCCTGGCGGTGACGGTGGCGATTCCGGCGGTCACGTTTGGAATCCTGTTCTGGAAGCGCGGCTTCGGCACGGCCCTGCTGGCCAACGCCGCAGCGGTGATCGCGCTGATCCTGCTGGCGGCCGTCTGACGGCAACGCCCAAGCCGCCGGCCGACGCAGGACCGAGGTTGGTGCGGAGCGGGTCGGGTTGACATAGAAGCGCGGCGAGGGCCCCGCCGGGATTCCCGGCGGGGCCCTTCCGCATCCGGGTGGTCCGCCCGACACCGGCATCATCCCCGGAGTTCCCGCCATCGGCACCGTCCGGGCTCCGTGTCGGGGTAGCGTGAAAACACCGGGTTCGCCACCTTCCGGCGCATGTCGCAACACCATACACCGATCACATCCTGGTACGATGCCCTGATCCGCCCCCTGGAGTGGATGGGGCTCTGGCGTGCACGCCGGGCGTTGTGGGCATCGTTGCCCGCGGACTCGCCTGGCCTGGAAATAGGCGCGGGAACGGGGGCCAACCTGCCCTACCACCCGGACGACGGACTCGTGGTGGTGACGGACGCCTCGTTCGGCGCGCTCCACCATGTGCGTCGGAAACGGCTGGACGCCATGCCGCCGCTGGTGGTGGCCGACACCCGCATGCTGCCCTTTCGCACGGACGCGTTCGCGTGGGTGGCCGCGACGCTCGTGTTCTGCGAAGTGGGGTCGCCGGTGGCGGGCCTGGTGGAAGCGCGGCGGGTGCTTCGACCCGACGGCGATCTGGCCTTGCTGGAGCACGTGCGGCCCACGGGCGTGCTGGGCGTGCTGGCGGATGCCGTCAGCCGCGTGACCGTCCCCATGTGGGGCGAGCACTTCAACCGCGACACCGCGCGAAACGTGGAGCTCGCCGGCTTCGACATCCGGCGGCGGCGGGGCTGGCTGCGCAGTGGCCTGATCCTGCTGTTCGCCCGCGCCCGCCCCTTGAGTGGCGCCCGCCCGCCCGGCCACCCTAACTTGGGACAGCCGTGAAGGGCGGCACCCGATTCCCCTGAACCCCCGAGCGTGGAGGAGGCCTGGATGCGTTGGTTGGCATGGCTTGCTCTGGCCCTGACCGTCGCCGCATGCGGCGACGGCGGTGAGCAGAACGCGGCGCCGTCATCCGCCGACACGGTCGCCGAAGCGGCGGCGGCGTTCAACCCGGCGATCTACGACACGGTGCGGTGGGACGACCCGGCGGCGGAGCTCACGCGCGGCGAGGAGGTCTACAAGTGGGCGTGCGCCACGTGCCACGGCCCCGAAGGGCGCGGAGATGCCCAGTACGTGCTGGAAGGCGACACGTTGAGACCACCCTCCTTCCAGGACCCCGCCTGGCGTTTCCGCAACGACGCCGCCGGCCTGCGCCGCTACATCTTCATCGGCAACGCCAAGGGCATGCCCCACTGGGGTTTGCGCCGCCTGCGCGCCCGCGACATCGTCGCCCTCGGCTATTACATCCAGAACGGGTTGATCAAGAAGGGCGACTGACGGCCGCCTGCTCCCGGCGCGGCGAACGGCTGGGCCCTTCGCACGCGCCGGGCGGGCCCGCTCCCGTTCTCCCGCCGCCCGGGTTATATTGTCCTACCGTTCGCGGAACCCGGAGGGGGTCGCGGACGTATTCTCATGCTGTCGCGGTGTCCTGCACGGCCGCCGGTTCCCCGATTCAAAAACACTGGACGACGTCATGCTCGACGAGATCAAGGCAAAGATCGAGGACGAGATGGAGCGGCTGCTCCATGAGCTGCACAAGACCCTGCCCGCCCGCATCAAGGCGGCGGTCGAGCTGGGTGACCTGCGCGAGAATGCCGACTACAAGTCGGCTCTCGAACGGCAGCAGTTCGTCCAGGCGCGGCTGAACCATCTCACGCAGCGCATGCAGGAGCTCTCCAAGATCGACGTGAAGGAGATCCCCACCGACCGCGTGGGATTCGGCACACGCCTCAGCGTCCGCAACCTGGACACGGGCGACGAGTCCACCTACACCATCACCTCCGGCGATTTCATGGACCTGGACGATGGCCACATCTCCATGGCTTCCCCGCTCGGCCAGGCATTCCTCGGCCGGTCGGAAGGCGACGAGGTGGCCGTCCAGCTCCCGGCCGGAGAACGGCGTTTCCAGATCCTGGACGTCCTGACGCTGCCCCAGTCCGTTTCCGACGCATCGTGACGGCAACGCGGCGCAATTCGGACATGCTTGACCGAAATTGCACGGCCGCGTAGCGTAGAGGCCATGTCCCGACAACGCGTGAACCGACGGTTCGTCGCGGCCTCCATGACGGTGCTGCTCACCGTGCTGGCCGCGGCGGTGCCTTTGCTGGACCGTGCCCTGCCGCGAGACGTGGCAGTGGCGGCGGTCCCGCTGGCGTCGTCGTCGCACGCGATGGGGCACGACCACTCCATCTGCACCCAGCACAGCGGGAACCTGTGGTTGTTGGGGCCCCGGCTCGCGGAAGCTCCAAGCCGCTGGATGGAAGCGGCGCCGGAGTCGCTGCCGAGCCACCTGCCCGCGTTGCGGCGGGCGGTCCATTCCCCCCGTCCCCGCGCACCCCCCATCGCCTGAGTCCAAGCCGGAAGACATTGCGCGTGCCTCCCCACACGTGAGGGGCGGCGTGTGCCCGGGACAGAACTCAGCGATGGAGTGCGCTTCATGAATCGTCTTCGAGGAGGTATATCCGCGTCCTCGCGGCTCGCCTGGCTGTTGTTTGCGTTGGCCGGCGTGACGTGGGGTGCGGCTCCGGCGTCTGCCCAGCAGCCGCCGGCCCAGGTGGATTCCCTGCGGCGGGAGGTGGCGCGTCTGCAGGCGCGTCTGGACAGCCTGCAGGCCCGCGTCCAGGCACTGAGCGGCGGTGCGAAGCCGGCGGCGGGTGACCCGTTGGCGGCCCTGCGCGCGGCGGCGGCCAGTGCGGCCGGAACGGACACGGCGGCTCCGGCCAGGCCGGCGCCGCCGCCGCAGTTCGTCGGCCGCCAGCGTATGCAGCCGCAGCTCAACCCGGAGCTCACGGTGACGGGCGACCTGTTCGCGTTCGAGAACCCGGACCAGCCGCAGTCGAACAACATCGTGCCGCGGGAGTTCGAGGTGGCGATCCAGTCCACGCTGGACCCTTACTCCCGGGCCAAGCTGATCTTCGGGTACCACAACCCGGGCGGCGAGATCATGCCGTTCCCGGGTCCGCCGGAGACCGGTGGCGGCTTCGACCTGGGGGAAGGCTACGTGCAATGGGTCAACCTGCCGGGCGGCCTGGGCTTCACGGTGGGCCAGTTCCGTCAGCGATTCGGCGCGTTGAACCGGTGGCACACCCACGCGTTGCCGGCCCAGATGCTGCCTCTGCCCTACCTGGCGTTCTTCGGCGAGGAGGGCCTGGCCCAGCCTGGCGTGTCGCTGCACTGGCTCGCGCCGGTGCATGGCCTGGGCGGCACCTACGAGGTGTGGGGCCAGGTCACGGCCAGCACCAACGAGACCCTGTTCGGCGACTCCCGGCGCCCCAGCCTGCTGGGCCATTTCAACGCCTTCTGGGACCTGAGCCGATCCACCTACATGGAGGTGGGCCTGACCGCCCTGGGCGGCAGGAGCGCGGCCGCGACGACGTCGTTCGGCTCCCGCGTGGGCGGGCTGGATTTCCAGCTGACCTGGCGTCCGCCGCAGCAGGCCCACTACCGGGAGGCGACGCTGCGGGGTGGCGCGGTGGTGGGCCGTATCGCCGTGGCCCCGCCCCTCGTGCCGCAGAACGCGTACGGCGGCTTCCTCATCGGCGAGTACCGCCTGGGCCCGCGCTATATCGTCGGGGGGCGCTACGAGTACACACAGAATCCGTTGGACACGACGCAGAGCAGCTGGCTCGCCGCGCCTACGCTGACGTGGTGGCAGAGCGAGTTCGTGCGGCTGCGCGCGGAGTTCGACTTCCTGCACAGGCCCACCGACACCCTGAAGCTATTCCTGATCCAGGCAACCGTCGCCATGGGTCCGCACAAGCATGACACGTACTGAGACGGGCCCGATGAGAAAGGCGAATTCCATGAAGATCGAGAATCGGATGCTGCGCGGGCTCGCGGGCCGGAGCGCGGCTGTACTGGCGACGGCAATGCTCCTGGCCGCCCCCCTCGCCGCCCAGCCGGCGGCCGCGGCTCCCGCCCATCGGCCGGCGCCGCTTCGCGTGGTGACGTCACTGCCCATCTACGCGGAGATCGTGCGCGACATCGCCGGCGATGCCGTCACCGTCACCTCCATCGCGGACCCCACCGAGGACGCGCATTTCGTGCGGCCCAAGCCCAGCTTCGCGCTGGACCTGCGTCGGGCCGACATGTTCATCACCACGGGCCTGGACCTGGAGCTGTGGGTGCCGCCGCTGCTGGACAAGGCGGGCAATGCCCGGGTGAGTGAGGGCGGCCCGGGGTACGTCACCACGTATCCGGGCATCAAGCTACTGGACGTGCCCACCACGGCCGATCGGGCGGCGGGCGACATCCACATCTACGGCAACCCGCACCTCTACACCGACCCGCTGAACGTGGTGCAGATCGCCCGCAACATCACCGCCGGGCTGAAGAACGTGGCGCCGGACCAGGCCGCGGCGTTCGACGCCGGCCTGGCGCGCTTCACCGACAAGATCTACCGGCACCTGTTCGGCGATTCGCTGGTGGACATGCTGAAGGGCGAGACGCTGGAGCAGCTGGCGAAGCAGGACAAGCTGTTCCCGTTCCTGCAGTCGAACCAGTACCAGGGCAGACCGCTCCTCAGCTACCTGGGCGGCTGGCTGAAGCAGGGCGAGTCCTTCCGCGGCAAGCAGATGGTCTGCTATCACAAGAACTGGGCGTACCTGGAGCACCGCTGGGACGTCAGCTGCGTGGACTACGTGGAAGCGAAGCCGGGCATCCCGCCCACGCCCGGCCACGTCCGTGACCTCATCGCGCTGATGCATGACAAGGGCATCAACGTGATGTTCGTCGCCAACTACTTCTCCAGGGCCAAGGTGGACGCCGTGGCGGAGCGGGCCGGTGCCGTGGCCGTCATGGTGCCCATGGAGCCCGGCGCCGCCCCTGGCGTGAACGACTACTTCGACCTGGTGGATGTCTGGGTGAGCTCCCTCGCCAAGGCGTTCGGCGAACGGTCCTGACCGGGAGGAATGCCATGCTAGACCTCATCCTGACTCCGCTGGCCGCCGCCCTGATCATTCTGGCGATGAACGCCTATTTCGGGCTGCACATCATCCGGCGTGGCGTCATCTTCGTCGATCTCGCCTTCGCCCAGATCGCCGCCCTGGGGGCCACCGCCGGCATGCTCATCGGCACCGAGCGGGGGAGCGCGGCGTCGGTGTTCTGGGCGTTCGGGTTCACGCTGCTGGGGGCGCTGCTGTTCAGCTTCACGCGCATGGAGCGTTCGCGCGTGCCGCAGGAGGCGATCATCGGCATCAGCTACGTCGTGGCGTCGGCGGCCGTGATCCTGCTGAGCAGCTTCACGGCGGAGGGCGCCGAGCACATCAAGGAGACGTTGACCGGCTCCCTCATCTGGGTCACCTGGCCGACGGTGGGCAAGGTGGCGCTGCCGTACGCGCTGATCGCGCTGTTCCACTACGTGTTCCGGCGCCAGATGCACGCCATTACCTTCCAGCCGGAGAGTGCCCGCAACATCCGGCTCTGGGACTTCATCTTCTACGTGACGTTCGGCGTGGCGGTGAGCCTGGTGGTGGACCTCGCAGGTGTGCTGCTGATCTTCAGCACGCTGGTCATTCCCGCGACCATCGCGTTCCTGTACGTGGATTCGTTCAAGCCGGCGCTGTTCATCGCGTGGGCCACGGGGACGTTGGCGATCGTGGGCGGCCTGTTGTCCTCGTTCCACTGGGACGTGACCACCGGTCCACTGCTCGTGGTCAGCTTCGGCGTGTTGTTGGTGCTCGCCTGGGCGCTGCGGGCCCTTATCGGTGCGCGGAGCGGTGGCGTGGGCGGTCCGGACGCCGTCGCGGTGCAGGAAACGGCGCCGATGGAGCGGGTTTGACCGGAGGGAAGAGGTTGCCTTGTACTACCTGAACGTGACGGTCCACGTTCTTGCCGCCATGGTCTGGCTGGGCGGCATGTTCTTCCTGGCTGTCGTAGGCGCGCCCGTGCTCCGGAACGTGGAGCCGCCGGCGTTGCGGGCCCGCCTCTTCAACCGCATCGGCCTGGCGTCGCGCAACGTGGGTTGGGCCGCCATCGTCGTGCTGGTCCTCACCGGCATCGGCAACCTGTATTTTCGCGGTCTGCTGCGGTGGGACATGCTCGGCAAGGCGTCCTTCTGGGGCACCCGCTACGGGCACGCGCTCGCCTGGAAGCTGTCTGCCGTGCTCGTCATGATCGTCATCAGCGCCGTGCACGACTTCATCCTGGGTCCGCGGGCCTTCGCCGCCGCAGGCACGCCGGAGGCCGCCCGCTGGCGCCGGTGGTCGGCGTGGTTGGCGCGCGCCAACGCCATCGTCGGGGTCGTGCTCGTGTATTTCGCTGTGCGCCTGGCGCGTGGCGGCTGACCTACTTGCCATGGCGCGGCGCTCCGCATAACTGTTCGCGTTCTCAACGTCTCCAGCCTCGATCCGGATCGAAACCATGACCCGCATGCCCACGCGCTTCTCGGGCGCGATCCTGCTGCTCTTCGCGGCCGTGCCCGCCGTCCGTGCCCAGACCTTCGACCCCGAGACCATCCCGGCCACGTACCGCCAGGTTGCCGATCGTCTCATCCAGGCGGCCACCGCCAACCACCGGGCGTATGCCCGGCTCGGCGAGCTCGTGGACCGGTTCGGCCCGCGTTTGAGCGGCAGCGAGAGCCTGGAGAAGGCCATGGACTGGTCGCGAGCGCAGATGCAGAAGGATGGGCTGGAGAACGTGCAGTCGGAGCCTGTCATGGTGCCGCACTGGGTACGAGGCGAGGAGTCGGCCACGCTGATTCAGCCGTGGCACAAGGACCTGGCCATGCTGGGCCTGGGCGGCAGCATCGCCACGCCGCCCGGCGGCATCACGGCGCCGGTGCTGGTGGTGAGCAGCTTCGATGATCTGAAGGCCCACGCCGCCGAGGCGAAAGGGAAGATCGTGCTGTTCGACGCGCCCTTCGTCACGTACGGCCAGACCGTGCGGTATCGGACGAACGGCGCCATCGAGGCGGCCCGCGCCGGCGCGGTGGCCAGCCTGATCCGCTCCGTGGCCTCGTACTCCATCTACACGCCGCACACCGGCGTCATGCGGTACGACTCCACGGTGACGAAGATCCCCCACGCCGCCATCACGGTGGAGGACGCCGAGATGCTGCACCGCATGCAGGACCGCGGGCAGCCCGTCGTCGTGAACCTGAAGATGAGCGCCCGGACGCTCCCGGACGCCCGGTCGCAGAACGTCATGGCGGAGGTTCGGGGCCGTGAGAAGCCGGACGAAGTGGTGGTGATCAGCGGGCACATGGATTCGTGGGATGTGGGCGAAGGCGCCATGGACGACGCGGGCGGCGCCGTGGCCGCGTGGGAGGCCGTGCGCCTGATGCACGACCTGGGTCTCCACCCGCGCCGCACGGTGCGGGTGGTGCTGTGGACGAACGAGGAGAACGGGACGCGCGGGGGCGAAGCCTATGCACGGGACCACGAGCAGGTGCTGGGCAAGCACGTGCTGGCCATCGAGTCCGATGGGGGCGTCTTCCGGCCGCAGGGCTTCGGCTTCAGCGGTTCCGACGCGGCGCTGCAGATCGTCTCACAGGTGGGCAAGCTGCTGGACGGCATCGGCGCGAGCCAGGTCACCCGCGGCGGCGGTGGAGAGGACATCAGCCCCATGATGCGTCAGGGTGTCCCGGGCATGGGCCTCCAGGTGGACGGCGAGCGCTACTTCTGGTTCCACCACAGCAACGGCGACACGCTGGACAAGCTGGATCCGGGGGAGATGGCACAGTGTGTCGCCGCGCTGGCCGTGATGGCCTACGTGGTGGCGGATCTGCCGGTGCCGCTGCCGAGGGGAAACTAGATCGCGGGCTCCACGTCCACGGTGACCCGGCCGTCCGCGGCGTAGCGCACCCGCACGGACCACGGCTGGCAGCAGACGGGGCAGTCTTCCACGTACTCCTGCCGGCCGCCGCTGCCCGGATCGACGCCGACCTCACTGGCTTCGCCGCAGTAGGGGCATATGACGAGCGCGGCGGTGTCCGCCGTACCATCCGCCTCGGGGAACGCGTCGTCCAGCCAGCGATCCGGATCCAGCTCGCGGGGCATGAACATCGCCTCAGGCCCGTTCGTTGAGCACACGCATGGGCCTTGTTACCCGCCAACCCCTTCGCGGGTTGCCACCCGCGGTTGCCGTCCGATGCCCGCCGCCTACATTGCCTGCACCTTTCGGATCAACGACGAGAAAGAGGCCCTTCCATGACGACCCGTTGTCTCGTTTCGCTGGTTCTTCTGTTCGCCGCCTCACCGCTCGCCGCCCAGCTCATGCCGCGCGAGCCGCTGCCGCCCGAGTCGGAGCGTGACTCGGCGTGGTACGTCGTCGCGGGCTACCGCCACGGCGTCAGCTACTTCCCGCGGGTGCGCCATCCGGAGGTGCAGTACGCGCCGGGCGAGGCGCTCACGTTCGACCGCTATCACAGCGTGGACGTGGTCTATGCCTGGGTGCGCCGCTACGCGGAGCGGTACCCGGGTCTCGTGGACGTCTACGAGGTGGCCCGCAGCTACGAAGGGCGACCCATCCTCCAGGTCACGCTGACCAACAAGGCGACCGGCTCCGATCTGGACAAACCGGCCGCGTACTTCGAGGGCGGGCGCCACGCCGGCGAGGTGACCGGGTCGGAATCCGTGATGTGGCTCATGCGCCACCTGCTGACGAGCTACGGCAAGGACCCGGCGATCACCCGCCTGCTGGACACGAAGGCCATCTACCTGCGGCCCGAGAACGACCCGGACGGCGCCAACATGTACCTGCACACGGCGCAGCGCAGCCGCAGCACCGTCCGTCCGTACGACGACGACCGGGACGGCCTCCTGGACGAGGACCCGCCGGAGGACCTGGACGGCGACGGCGTCATCTACCAGCTGCGCTGGAAGCCGGCCAAGGACAGCCCGGTCCGCGCCCGCTACGTGCTGGACGAGCGGGATTCTTCCGGCCGGCTGCTGCGCCGGGCGCGGCCGGGGGAGAAGGCGGTGTGGGCGGTCATCAGCGAAGGCGTCGACAACGACGGCGACGGGCAGTTCAATGAGGACGGCGTCGGCGGGCTGGATCTGCACCGCAACTATGTCGAGAACTGGCGGCCGGACCGGGGCATGGACTTCACGGAGCGGGGCTACACCCAGGGCGGCGCCGGAGCCTTCCCGTTGAGCGAGCCCGAGACCCGCGCCGTGGTGCTCTGGCTGTTGCAGCACCCCCACATCTCCGTGGTCAACACCATGGACACGAGCGTGCCCATGCACCTGCGGCCGCCGTCGACGTCGTACTCCGCCGACCGCATGTACCCGGAGGACCTGGCGCTCTACGAGCACTTCGACAGCCTGGGCCTGTCCATCACGCACTACCCCTGGGCCGGCGACGTCTACGACACGTACGCCACACGCTACCCGGTGAGCCCGCGGAGCGGTGAGCCGTCCGAGCCGTCGCCTCTGTTCGGGCACAGCCCCGATTTCGGGTACTTCTACTACGGTGCCATCTGGTACGGCGACGAGCTTTGGAACGGCGGCGCCATGGAAGACGTGAACGGCGACGGCCTGCTGGACGACGTGGACGCCCTGGCCTGGGACGACAAGAGCAACGGCGGCCGCGGGTTCCGGGAGTGGCAGCCGTTCCACCACCCCACGCTGGGCGACGTGGAGATCGGCGGGTTCAATCCCAAGTTCTTTTCCCAGAACGGGCCGCCGCAGGTGCTGGAGGAATGGATCCGCAAGGAGGCGCTGTTCAACCTGGCCATGGCGGAGCATCTGCCCCAGCTCCAGCTGGATGACGTCTCCGCACGGCGCGTGGCCGCCGACGGCGACAGCGCCACGTACGAGGTCACCGTGCACTGGACCAACGTCGGCCAGCTGCCCACGGCCCTGCGCCAGGCACAGCTGGTGAAGATCGTGCGGCCGGACCGGGTGGTCCTGCGGTTCGGTGATGAGCCGGCCGCGGAAGAAGGTCCGCGTGATCGGCGGGCCGAGCGGGAGGATGCCGCGGGTGAGCGCGGTCCCAGGATCCTGGACCCCGAAGGCCGCGACAAGACGATCGAGGCCGGCTGGACCGGGGCCGGTGAGTCCAGGACGGTGACGTTCCGCGTCCGCACGTACGGCCGGGAGCCCGTGAACGCCACCGTGGAGCTTCTGTCGACGCGGGGCGGGAAGCTGACGCGGACGGTGCGGCTCAGGTAGCGGGGGCAGGGCCGGCTGGACGCCGGGAGTCGTTCATCGAGGGCGCCCGCGGTCCAGCCGGCGCCCTCGGCCGGCGCCCTCGACTCATTGGCGGGCGCGTTCTTCCAGGGCGCTCAGCAGCTTCCCGTGAAGGCCGCCGAAGCCTCCGTTGGACATGACGAGCACGATGTCGCCCGCTGCGAGCTCGGCCGCCAGCGTTCGCACGATGTCGTCCACCACCGGGATGTGGCGCGCGGGAGTGCCATCCTGCGTCAGCTGCGCCACCAGCTCGTCCGGGTCCATGCCCGTCTCCGCCGTGTAGCGCTCCGGGTGGAACAGCCCGGCGATGATGGCGGCGTCCGCCCGCCCCAGGGCCTGGCGGAACGGCTCCTGGAACTCCCGGCGCTGGGCGGTATAGCTGCGGGGCTCGAACACGGCCACGATGCGGCGGCCCGCGTAGCGCTGGCGCACCGCTTCGATGGTTTCCCGCACTTCGGTGGGGTGGTGGGCGAAGTCGTCGATGAGCGTGATGCCGTCCACCGTGCCCCGCACCTCCATGCGCCGGCGCACGCTGCGGAAGGTGCGCAGCGCCTCGCGAACCGCGTCTCGGTCCGCGCCCACCGACTCTGCCGCCGCGATGGCCGCCAGGCAGTTGCGCACGTTGAACGCACCCGCCAGCGGCGTCTCGACCTCGCCCCAGATGTCTCCATCGTGGCGCACGACGAACCGCGTGCCGTCGGCGGCATACGCCACGTCCACGGCCGTCCAGCGAGGGTGCCATGCGGTGGAGGTGGCGCCCAGCCCGAACGACTCCACCGCGGCACGGGAGATCCCGGCCAGCTCCCGCACCACCGGGGATTCCCAGCCGGCGACGAGCGTGCCCTGGGACGGGATCAGGTTGATGAAGCGAGAGAACGCGAACCGGTATGCCTGCTCGTCCCGGAAGATGTCCGCGTGGTCGTACTCCACGTTGGTCACCACCGCCGTGTCGGGCAGGTAGTGCCACATCTTGGGGCCCTTGTCGAAGTACGCCGTGTCGTACTCATCGGCTTCGATGACGAAATAGCGGGAGTCCGTGAGCCGGAACGAGCTGCCGAAGTTCTCGGCGATGCCGCCGATGAGGAACGACGGCGCCAACCCGGCGCATTCCAGGGCCCACGCCAGCAGGGAGGTCGTGGTGGTCTTGCCGTGGCTGCCGGCCACCGCCAAAGAGTGGCGCCCGCGGATGAATTCCTCCTGCAGCACAACCGCCGCCGACGTGTAGTACAGCTTGGCGTTCAGCGCCGCCTCCAGCTCCGGGTTGCCCCGGGAGATGGCATTGCCCACCACTACGATGTCCGGCGCCGGTTCCAGGTTCTCCGGCCGGAACCCCTCCGCCACCGGTATGCCCAGCCCTTCGAGCATCGTGGACATGGGCGGGTAGACGCCCTCGTCCGAGCCGGTGACGTGGTGCCCGGCACTTTTCAGCAGGCCGGCCAGGGAGCCCATGGCCGTGCCGGCAATGCCGATGAGATGATAGTGGCGTGCCGTCACGACCCCTGCTCGCCGGGCTCGAGGGCGATGCGGACGCGGGCGTCCACCGCCGTGGCGCCCTTCTCGAAGACCACGAACGGGTTGATGTCCAGCTCCAGGATCTCCGGGTTCTCACCCACGAGCTGCGAGACGCGCTGGATCGTCTCCACGATGACGTTGATGTCCGACGGCGGCTCGCCGCGGATGCCCTGCAGCATCTGCTGGCCCCGGATCTCCCGCACCATCTCCTGCGCGTCCACGTCCGACACGGGGTGCACCCGGAACGTCACGTCCCTGAGCGCTTCCACGTAGATGCCGCCCAGGCCGAACATCAGCACGGGGCCGAAGCCGGGATCCATCGTCACGCCCACGATGGTTTCGCGGCCCCCCTTCACGTACGGCTGCACCAGCACGCCCTCGATGCGCGCGTCCGGCACATTGGCGCGTACGTTGTCGACGATGCGCGTGAACGCATTCCGCACCTCGTCCTCGGAGCGCAGGTCCACCACCACACCGCCCACGTCGGATTTGTGGACCACGTCCGGTGACAGGATCTTGAGCACGGCCGGCAGGCCCAGCTCGGCCGCGGCCGCCGCGGCCTCGTCTGCCGTCGCCGCGTGCCGCACACCGGCCATGGGCACACCGTAAGCGCTCAACAGCGCGACAGCGTCCGGCGTCGACAGGTGCTCTACGCTCGCGGCCCGGGCATCCTCGATGATGCGGCGCACGCGGGCCTGGTCCACCTCGAACGTGGTGAACTCGCCGTCCGGCCGGGCCAGCCAGCGGCGGTAGCGGTGCATGGCGGCCAGCGCGCGGGCCGCCGATTCGGGGAAGATGTAGGCAGGCAGGCCGGCATCGTTGAGCTCTGCCCGCCCCTGGGGCAGCCCTTCGCGCCCCATGAGCACGGCCAGGATGGGCTTCTCCTTGTGCTCGCTCGCCGCCGTCACGATGGATTCGGCGACGTCCTGCTGGCGCACGCCGAGGGGCGGCACGAACGCCGCGATGGCTGCGTCCACCCGGGCGTCGTCCAGCACCAGGCCCAGGGCGATGCGGTACGTCTCCGGCGTCGCCGATGCGATCATGTCCACCGGGTTGCGCACGCTGGCTTCCGCCGCCAGCACCTTGCGCAGCGCGGCCTGCGTCTCCGGCGCCAGCTCCACCACTTCCAGGCCCGCCGACTCGCACGCGTCCGCGATGATGATCCCCGGCCCGCCCGCGTTCGTCAGGATGGCCACCCGGTTGCCCTTGGGGATGGGCAGGGCGTCGAAGGCCATGGCCAGGTCGAACAACTCTTCCACCGTGTCCACGCGCAGCACGCCACACTGCTCCAGCAGGGCGTCCGTCGCCACGTCCAGACCGCCGGCCAGCGCGCCCGTGTGCGACGACGCCGCCCGGGCGCCGGCGCTGGTGCGGCCCGCCTTCACCACCACGATGGGCTTCCGCTTCGTCACCCGCCGTGCCAGACTCGTGAATCTCTGCGGATTGCCGAAACTCTCCAGATAGAGGAGAATGACCCGGGTGGCCGGGTCCTCCGCCCAGTACTCGATCAGGTCGTTGCCGCTCACATCCGGCTTGTTGCCAACGGACACAAAATTGTGAATGCCGATCCCGTACTCCGCGGCGTAGTCCAGGATGGTCACACCCATGGCGCCCGATTGGCTCATGAAGCTCACCGGGCCGGCCGGCGGCATGGAGGGCGCGAACGTCGCGTTCATGGACACGCCCTCTTCCGTGTTCAGTACGCCCATACAGTTCGGCCCGACCAGGCGCATGCCGTACCGCTTGACGCGCTCCACCAGCTCGTGCTCCAGGTCGACGCCGGCACCGCCCACCTCCCGGAAGCCGGCGGAGATGACCACGAGTCCCGGGATCTCCTTCGCCCCGCACTCGTCCACCACCTGGAGGACCAGCTCCTTCGGCACGACGACCACCGCCAGATCCACCGGGCCCGGGATGTCCTTCACGGAGGCGTACGCCGGAAACGAGTGGATGGCGCTCGCCTTCGGGTTCACCGGGTACACCACGCCGCCGTACCCGTGGCGCACCAGGTTGTCCACGATCTGGTAGCCCACGGTGCCCGGACTGCGGCTCGCTCCGATCACCGCGATGGAGCGCGGCCGCATGATGGGATCCAACGATGATCTATCACTCACTTGACACCACCCGATTCAAACGGTTTTATGGGCCGGTTACACTTCCGGCTTGACATGCCGCCGGCAGCCCGGGAAACTGACCCGTATTCTCTCATCTAGCGGAGTCATGGGCAACACGGATTCGGGGCGCACCATCCTGCTTGCGGAAGACGAGATCGCGGTGCGCAATCTCGTTCGACGTGTGCTCGAGCGGGAAGGCTTCCAGGTACTGGAGGCAGAGAACGGCCGCGTCGCCGTCGACCTCGCCGACAGATACCCTGACGAGATCGACCTCTTCCTGACCGACGTGGTCATGCCCGAACTGTCCGGCCCCCGGGCGGCGGCCCGCATCATCGCGCAGCGGCCGGGCACAGCGGTGCTTTACATGTCCGGCTACGCCGAGGGCGAGATCAGTGAGAGCGGGGAGTTGCAGCCCGGCATCCGTTTGCTGGAGAAGCCGTTCAGCCCCAGCACGCTGTTGAAGTGGGTGAGGGAGAGCCTGCGTTGAACGCGGCCTGCCGCCCCCCGTTCACCCCGGCAAGGTGAACGGGAGGGGCGAGAAGTCCTCCGGAAGGCCGGTCGGCCGGGCGGTCACCAACCCGGCATGATCTGAAATCCCCAATGCCACCCTTTCTCGGGACGCTGGAACGGGTAGGCGTAGTACGTTTCCACGATGAGGAACCCCAACACGTTGACACGCGCCGACACACCCGCGCTGGCCACGGGGTAACGCCGGAAGTAGCCCGAGGCGTCCAGGGCCTGCGCCGACCGCGGATCGCGGATCCATTCCAGCGTGGGCTGCTGGGTGCTTGTCCAGGCCACGCCCGCGTCGAAGAACGCGGCCAGCTCCGTGGGCAGGAAGGGGAAGTGCAGCAGCCCGTATTGCTCCACGCCGATGAGTGGCACCCGAAGCTCGACGTTCGCCACCGCCAGCCGTGAGCCCAACAGGGCGTCGTAGTTGGCGCAGGCGTCCTGGATCTCCGTTCCGGCCGCCGTCTTGGCCGGGGCGGACACGCATTCGCGGGTCACGTCCCAGGATTCCGGCGCGTAACCGCGGATGTAGTACTCGTCCGGCAGATAGAACGGCTGCACCAGGAAGGTCTGCTGGTCGGCGTCGCGCCCGTAGCGCGCGTAGTGCATGCCCCGGAACGCCAGCGTGAACGGGTTGTGGAAGAAGTAGCGGCGGTAATCGGCCACGAGCGTCGTGTACTGCAGCTCGCCGAACGTGGGTGCGATCTGCAGCCGGTACCGGCCCCCGCGGATGGGCGACGTGAAGCCGAAATTGGACCAGTCACCCACCACCGCCAGCGAGGCCGTCGCCAGGTTCACGTTGGCGTCCGTGATGCCGGGGATCTGCAGCACGTCCAGCGTCTGCCGGTTCCGCCCCACCTCCTGGCCCGACAACGGGTCGAAGTAGAGCTTGTCCGACTCCAGGCTGAATCCGTAGTGCGTGTACCCGGCTCCGAACTCCAGCCGGACGGTCTGGGAGAACGGGTAGTCGGCCATGACCAGCGCCTGGTCCTGGTAGATCCGCAGGCGCATGATGTCTTCCACCAGGGCGGTCACCGGACCGTTCGACGTGGACAGCGTGTCGTAGTAGATCTGCGGCAGCAGCAGCTGATAGGGGACGCGCCCCGCCCCCAGGCCCCAGTTCCACTGGTGCTTCATGTTCTGGTACACGACCTGGCCGCCCACGTCCTTCACCGTGCCGTTCGCCTGCACCGCCACACCCAGCGACCGGTTCCCCAGGATATCACTGAAGTACGCCGCCGCGGCGCCCGCGACGCCCGTCCCGAACGGCGTCACCGCCACGCCCAGCATCGGCACGCCGACGTAATCGAGAGCCAGCGAGGGGTGGTAGTCGTTGATGGCGAAATCCTCGTCCGCCAGAAGGCCGGTCGCCGGATCGTCCAGGTACGCTGCCACCACGCCCCGGTTCAGCCCTTCCACCGGGGGCAGCACGCCGGGCGCCGGTGCGTCCGCCGACTCGTTGGCCAGCACGGGATCCACCGGCGTCCCCTGCGCCGAATCGGGTTCCATGCCGTAGACCACGTAGTTGCCTTTGGTGAACACGGAGAACATCACCCGGCCTTCCCGCTGCGCCACCGTCAACGCGGGAGACAGGTTGGTGATGCCGCTCACACCCGTCGCCAGGCGCGTCACGCGGAACAGGCGGCCCGTGTCCAGGGCCAGCCGGTAGATGTCGTCGAACCCGTCCGCGTCGGAGATGAAGTACAGGCTGCTCCCGTCCGGCGAGAACTGCGGGTTGATGTGCTTCCCGGCCCGGAACACGTCCAGCAGCTTGATGTCCCGCGTGCGCACGTCCATCAGCGCCAGGTGCATCGGCCCGTACTTGAGCTGCCGGAAGTCCGTTTCCGGCCCCCGGTCCGTCACGAACGCCAACGTCTTGCCGTCCGGCGACCACGCAGGCTGCAGGTCCGCGTATTTGTCGTCCGTCAGCTGCTCCAGCTTGTTCGTGTCCAGGTCCAGGATGTAGAGGTCGCTCATGCCCCCCTTCATCCCCGAGAACGCGATGCGCCGCCCGTCCGGCGACCACGCCGGGTTCTGCACTGCGCCCACGTTCTTCAGCCGGATGCGACGCTCCACCTTCCGCTTGTCCACGTTCAGGATCGCCAGCGCGTTGTCCCCGTCGGAAAACACCGTGAACGCAAACTCCTTCTCGTCCGGCGACCAGGCGCCCGCGGAGTTCAGGAAGCTCAACGCGTCGAACTCCATGTTCGATGCCGAGCTCACCATCTCGTGGATCACCTTGCCCGTGTGCGCGTCCGCAAGGAACAGCTTGATCTCGAACAGGTCGCGCTCCGAATAGAACGCCACGTACCGCCCGTCCGGGCTCACCGCCGGGCTCACGTTCATCTCGCCCGCGTCGATGTCCGAGGCCAGCACCTTCTCCGCGATGTCGCTGGGACGCTGCCGCCCCTCCATCAACGGCAGGTACGTCGCCCGGATCTGCGTCAGCCACTGGTTCGACAGCTGGTCCGGCGTCAGCCCCAGATAACGCCGCACCGCCGCCGGCCAGCCGCCCTCCAGAGCCGCCTTGTACAGCTCCGTTACCGTCCGGTCTCCCCAGCGCCCGCCGATGTACGCCCACAGCGCCTGGCCATACCGGTACGGGAAGAACCGCGGGTCCGTCGTCAGCTGCTGCATCGTCGGCAGGTCGCCGCGCAACGCCGCGTCCCGCAGCCACATCGCCGTGTTCGTGTCCTCACGACCCAGCGACAGGTACTCCGCCATCCCCTCGATCAACCACTGCGGCAGGCTGCCCATCCCCTGCCGCGTCAGCGCCCCCCGCTCCTTCGCGATGTCGTACTGGAACGAGTGCACCAGCTCGTGACCGATCACGTGGTCCGTGTCCCGGTAGCTCCCCGTCAACGGCAGCACCACCCGATCCTTCAACGCCTCCGTAAACCCGCCCGTCCCCTCGCCCAGGGACTCCGACGTCGTGTTCGTTTGCTGGAAATCCGGATGGTCCGCGTACAACACGATCGGCTTCACGCTCGTCAGCTTGTGGTTGAACAGACGCTCGTAGCGCTGTTCCCAACGCTCCGCCATGCGCGCCGCGTCCCGCACCGCCACCGCCTCCGCCGGGTAGTAGTAGATCCGGTAGTGGTCCGTGTTCAGCACCCGGAAGTCGAACGTCTCGTACTGGACCTTGTTCCGTCCGAAGTACTGCCCGGATACCGGTGCCGGGATCGCGCTCAGCCCCACCAGGCACGCCAGGACCCACGCCGCCCCGACCGCTCGGTTACGCTTCCCGCTCACCTGCTTCGCCATTCAACCTCCTCGTGACGGGCCGACGCCCTGCTTTCTGCTTTCCACTTAAGGACGCGCGAGTCCCGCTTTTTGTGAACACGCCGCCGGCGTGCAGCCCCGGTTCGGGAGAGGAGTACGTCCAGGAATCGCTCCTGAAACCCGTGTCCGTCCGGACCGTTCCACACTTGACAAATGCAAAAGGCGACGCTTGCAACATGCAAACAGCCGCCCTACCTTGCAACGATCCCGTCGTCGGCCGCCGCCGCTGGCCGACGGTTCTCCCAAGGAATGGTCCGACAGCCTGGCCGGAACGATGATGTTACAATCGCCGCGATTCCTGCGGCTGCTGTATCTGGCGCGGTTGACGCTGGCGGCGGGGATCTTCGCGGGTGCTCTGCTGGTGTGGACGCGGCCGGTGATCGGACCGGAGACCACGCTGCTGGCGACGCTGGTGCTGGTGGTGTCGCTGCTGGTAACGGGTGCGAGTTTCTGGCACACGCACATCGCGGAGCGGGTGCCGAGCGCGAATTTCCTGTATCTGCAGGCGATTTTCGACACCCTGCTGGTGACGACGGTGGTGCACCTGACGGGGGGCAGTGAGAGCGATTTTGCGTCGCTCTACATCCTGGTGATCGCGGAAGGCGCGCTGATGCTGCCGCTCAAGGGCGGCATGTTGATCGGCGCGCTTGCGACGATGCTGTACTTCGCGGACGGGGTGTGGGGCCACGCGACGCCGCCGAGTCCGGGCGTGTTCCTGCAGATGGCGTTGTTTGCGGTGACGGCGCTGGTGACGGCCTGGCTGGGGGAGCGGCTGCGGCGGACGGGCACGCAGCTGGGTGCGATGGAGCTGGCGTTGCGGCAGCTTCGCCTGGACACGGATGACATCCTGGGCACCATCGACACGGGAGTGGTGACGGTGGACGAGGATGGCAAGCTGGCGTACATGAACCATGCGGCGGAAGCGCTGTTGGGGGTGGAAGAGCGGGAGTGGCTGGGTCATCCGGTGCTGAACGAGCTGGACCGGCTGGCGCCCGGTCTGGGGGGCACGATCCGGCGGACATCGACGTCGCGGGTTCCGGTGCACTGGTACGAGACGCGGATGCCGGACGCGTTGGCGGCGCGGGTGCTGGGTGTCCGCACGACGCCGTTGGAGCGGGCAGAGCGGCCGTGGGTGACGGCGGTGGTGCAGGACATCTCGGACGGCAAGCGGTTGGAGGATCTCCATCGTCGTGCGGACCGGCTGCAGGCGGTTGCGGAGCTGGCGGCGTCGCTGGCGCACGAGCTGAAGAACCCGCTGGCGTCCATCCGGAGCGCCACGGAGCAGCTGACCGGCGGGCGTGTGGGGAGCGAGGACCGGAACACGCTGAAGACGCTGGTGCTGGCGGAGTCGGACCGTCTGAGCCGGCTCCTGTCGGAGTTCATCGAGTTCAGCCGGGTGGAGGTGAACCGGCGGGAGCGCGTGGATCTGGGCATGGTGGTGGGTGGGGCCTGTCGGCTGGCGTCCCAGCATCCGGACGGCGTGTCGGGGGCCCCGATCCGGCTGCGCCGGGCGGACAGCGCGCTGGCGGTGGACGGGGACGAGGACCTGCTGCACCGGGCGGTGTTCAACCTGGTGCTGAACGCGCTCCAGGTGACGCCGCAGGACGGGGAGGTGGTGGTGGAGGTGTCGGCGATCGACGACGTGGAGCTGCCGGCCGGCGTGGCGATGGTCGAACCGATCCGCCTTTCGGTCCGGGACACGGGTCCGGGCATCCCGCGAGAGGACGTGGAGCGGATCTTCGATCCGTTCTACACCCGGCGCGCCGGCGGAACGGGCCTCGGCCTGGCGCTGGTGCACCGTGCCGTGGAGGCCCACATGGGGGCCGTCTTCGTGGACACGGCGCCGGGGGCCGGGGCCACGTTCACGATCTATCTGCCCGCATACCAGGAGCCGAGCGGGTCATGAGCTTGAAGATACTGGTCATCGATGACGAGGAGTCCCTGCTCCGCACGCTGAAGATCCTGTTGAAGGGTGAGGGCTTCGACGTGGAGGTGCGGGACAACGGCGCCGCGGCGCTGGAGGAATGGGCGGACATCGATCCGGACGTCGTGTTGACGGACGTGCGCATGCCGGGCGTGACGGGGATCGATGTCTTGACGGCGGTGCGGGAGCGGGACCCGGAGACGCCGGTCATCCTGATGACGGCGCAGGCGTCGCTGCAGTCGGCGATCCAGGCGGTGAACGCCGGTGCGTTCTATTACCTGCAGAAGCCGTTCAGCAACGCGGAGCTGCTGGCGTTGTGCCGCCGGGCCGGTGAATCCCGCAAATTGAAGCAGGAGAACGTGGCGCTGCGCAGGGAGATCCAGCGGCGGGACGCGTCCGGCGGCGAGCGGCCGGTGGGGAAGAACCGGCTGTTCACGGAAGTGCTGAGACTGGCGGAAACGGTGGCGCCCACCGATTCCACCGTTCTGCTCACGGGGGAGAGCGGCACGGGCAAGGAGATCCTGGCCCGCCATATCCACGTCCTGTCGGAGCGCGTGGACGGTCCGTTCGTGTCCGTGAACTGCGGCGCCCTGCCGGAGAACCTGCTGGAGTCGGAGCTCTTCGGCCACATGAAGGGCAGCTTCACGGGCGCCGTACGGGACAAGCGCGGCCTGCTCGCCGCTGCGAAGGGCGGCACGTTCTTCCTGGACGAAGTGGGCGAGATGTCGCCGGCCCTGCAGGTGAAGCTGCTGCGGGCGCTCCAGGAGCGGGAAGTGGTGCCGGTGGGGGCCACCGAGCCCGTGTCCATCGATGTGCGCGTGATCGCGGCGACGAACCGGGACCTGGAGCAGGAGATGCGCCGGGGCGCCTTCCGGAGCGACCTGTACTACCGCCTGAACGTGATCTCGCTGCACGTGCCGGCCCTGCGCGACCGGGGCGACGACATCCTGTTGCTGGCCGACTACTTCCTGGAGACCAGCCGGGTGGACGGTGAGCCGTGTCGTCTGACCGACGAGGCCCGGGCGGTGCTCCAGGCGTATGACTGGCCCGGCAACGTGCGGGAGCTGGAGAACGCCCTCGAGCGGGCGGCTGTCCTGTCCGGCGACGGTGTCATCGACGTGGGCGAGCTTCCGTCCCGGATCGTGGAGCCGCCCAAGGAGCCGCTCGTCTCCGAGCGGCAGCCGGCCAACCCGACGCTGGAGGTCATCGAGCGGGCGTACGTGCTCTGGGTGCTCCAGTCGGAGGGCGGCAACAAGGCCCGTGCCGCGGAGGTGCTGGGCATCGATCCCTCCACGTTGTACCGGAAGCTCAACCGCTACGGGATCAACGAATCATGACCGACCCGCGCCCACTCCGGCTGACTGTCATCATGCCGGTCTACAACGAGGCCGCCACCGTGGAGACGGCGATCCAGCGCGTGTGGCGCGTTCCCCTGGACGTGGAGCTGGTCTGCGTCGACGACGGCTCCACGGACGGCACCGCCGATGTCCTGCGCCGCCTGCAGGCGGACGGCGTCATCGATCGCCTCATCGTCCACGAGCACAACCGGGGCAAGGGCGCCGCCGTGCGCAGCGGCATCCGGGCCGCCACGGGCGACATCGTCGTGGTGCAGGACGCGGACCTGGAGTACGACCCGCTGGACCTGCCCGGCCTGATCCAGCCCATCCTGGACGGGCGCGCCGACGCCGTCTTCGGGAGCCGGTTCCTGGGCGGTCCGCACCGCGTTCTCTACTTCTGGCACAGCATCGGCAACGGGCTGCTCACTCTCCTGTCCAACATGTTCACCGACCTGAACCTGACGGACATGGAGACCTGTTACAAAGCCGTGCGCGCAGACCTGATGAAGACCCTGCCGCTCCAGTCCAACCGGTTCGGCATCGAGCCCGAGCTCACGGCCCGGTTGGCCCAGGCCGGCGCCCGTGTGTACGAGGTCCCGGTGAGCTACCACGGCCGCACGTACGACGAGGGCAAGAAGATCGGCTGGCGCGATGGCTTCTCCGCTCTCTGGTACATCGTGCGCTACAATCTCTTCCGCCCCAGGGCGACACGGTTCCACCCCGCACCCGCCGCCCGGCCCCGGCCCCTCGCCCCACCCGCGCTCCCCCTCGACGGGGAGAGCCGCCCGGCCACGCTCCTCCCCGATGGGGCGGACCCACCGGCCCGACCCTCCGACGGCGGGAGGCCTCCCCGCGCCACACACGCCCGCCCCGGGGAGACGGTTCGGCGCGGCGGCGATACCGGTGAGGGCGGGCCACCGGCCGTGCGTCAGGATCCCGGCAAAGGGGAACGCGAATGAGGGTCCTGGTGACGGGCAGCCGGGGCATGCTGGCGCGAGCGGTGCGCGCGGAGCTGGTGCGTCGCGGGCATGACGTGGTGGCCCCGGATGAGCGGGTTCTGGACGTGACGAACCTGGCGGACGTGGATCGTGTCCTGGGGGAGTCGACGCCGCAGGCCGTGGTGCAGTGCGCGGCGTACACCGCCGTGGACCTGGCGGAAGCGCACGAAGACGAGGCGATGCGCGTGAACGCGGACGGCACGGCCCTGGTTGCCCGCGCGTGCCGGCGGGTGGGTGCCCGCTTCGTGTATCCCAGCACCGACTACGTGTTCGACGGAACGGCCACGACACCGTACCCGCCCGGCGCCCGGCCGGCGCCTCTGAGCGCCTACGGCCGCTCGAAGCTGGCGGGTGAGGTGGCGGCGAGGGAGGCGGGCCAGGCGTTCATCGTCCGCACGGCGTGGCTCTACGGCGCCGGCGGGCCGAACTTCCCGTCGGCCATCCTGAAGAAGGCGCGGGCCGGGGAGAGTTTGCGGGTCGTCGCCGACCAGCGCGGCTCGCCCACCTGGACCGAGGACCTGGCGCGCGTGATCCTCGACCTGCTGGAGCGGGACGCGGAGCCGGGCATCTACCACGCCACCAACGGCGGCCAGACCACGTGGCACGGCTTCGCCCGGGAGTTGCTGCGCCTGGCCGGTCTCCCAACGGACGTGGAGGCCATCACCACGGCGGACATGCCGCGTCCGGCGGCCCGCCCCCGGTACTCGGTCCTGGACTGCTCCGCCACCGAAGCGATCGTCGGCCCCATGCGCTCCTGGCAGGCCGCCCTCGAGGCCGCACTGGCGGAGGGGTTGTGATGCAGGAGCACGGCGGTTCCGAAGGGGTGGAAGTCTCCATCGTGATTCCCTGCCGCAACGAGGAAGCGACCATCGGGACGTGCGTGCGGGAGGCGCGGGCAGCGTTGGAGGCTGGCGGCTATGCGGGCGAGGTCGTGGTGTGCGACAACGGGTCTGCGGACGGGTCGGCCGCGGCGGCTGCGGAGGCGGGTGCCACGGTGGTGCATCAGCCGATTCCCGGCTACGGAGCCGCGTGCCTGCGTGGCTTCGAGACGGCGCGCGGCGATCTGCTGGTGATCGTGGATGGGGACGGCACGTACGAGGTGTCGCGTCTGAGCCGGTTCGTGGAGCCGCTCCGCTCCGGCTACGACCTGGTGTTGGGCACGCGTCGCAACGGGCGCATTCATCCGCGGGCCATGCGCAAGCGGCATCGCCATGTGCTGGAGCCCATCCAGACGTTCCTGTCCCGGCACCTGTTCGCGTTGCGCGTCTCGGACGTGCGCTGCGGGTTCCGCGGCATCCGGCGCGAAGCCCTGGAGCGGCTGAACCTCGGCGCGACCGGCATGGAGTTCGCCAGCGAGATGCTGATCCAGGCGCAGCGGGCCGGGTGCGAAGCGGTGGAGGTGCCGGTGGACTTCCGGCCCCGGCCGCTGGACCAGCACCGGCGCAGCGTGGGGGACGGCTGGCGGGTGGTGCGCCAGTTCCTGCTTCTCAGCCCCACGCGCCTGTTCCTGATCCCCGGGCTGATCCTCATGGCCCTGGGGCTCGGGTTGCAGGCTGTGCTGATGCCGGGCCCGCTGCGTTTCGGGGCCATCACGCTGGATTACCACTTCATGTTCGTCGGGGGCGTGATCTCCATCCTGGGCGAGCAGCTCACGTTGCTGGGCATCTATGCCAAGACCTGGGCCCTGGTGGAGGATGCCGGCCCCGACGACCCCTGGATCCGCCGGTTCCACATCCATTACACGCTGGAACGCGGGGTGGCATTGGGCGGCCTGCTCTTCGGCGCCGGGCTCAGCATCAACGTCTGGATCCTGACGGCGTGGCTCTTGGCCGGGCACGGCGTGCTGTTCGCAGTGCGCCCCGCCACTCTCGCCCTCACGCTCATGGTCCTGGGCGCCGAGATCATCTTCGCGTCGTTCTTCCTCAGCGTCTTGCGGGGGCCCCGGTTCGGGAGGGTCTGATGAAGATGGATGGCTCCCGCATCACCGTGGTGCTTCCCGTGCGCAACGGCGGCGGCCTGTTCCGCCACCTGGCGTTGCACCTGGCGCGCCTGCAGCAGGAGCTGGGCGTTCAGATCCTGGTGATCGATTCGGGGTCCTGCGACGGCACGCCGGAGCTCGCTCAACGCGCCGGCTTCGACGTGCACCGCATCCCGCCGGGGAGTTTCGGGCACGGGCGCACGCGGAACCTGGGCGTCGAGCTCGCGCGCGGCGATGTCGTGTGCTTCATCACCCACGATGTGCTGCCCGTCACCCCGGACTGGCCCCTGCGTTTCGCGGCGGCACTGGAAGCCCCGGGCGTCGCGGGCGTGTACGGCCGCCAGGTGCCCCGCGACGCCTCGACGATGGAGATGTTCTTCGTCGCGTTGAACTACCCGGAAACCCCGTTCCGCTATGAGCCGCGGCCGGGCGGCCACCACCCGCGGCCCGGGCGGGTCGTTTTCTCCAACGCGTTCAGCGCGGTGCGCCGGGACGTGGCGTTGAAGCTGCCCATCCCGGAGGACGCCGAGTATAGCGAGGACCAGATCTGGGCGCGGCTGGCGCTGGCGGCCGGGTACGCCATCACGTACGAGCCGGCGGCGGAGGCCCTTCATGCCCATGTCTACCGGCTGCGGGGGGTGTTCCGCCGCAGTTACTTCGTGGGCCGGGCGCTCCGATCTGCCGGCATCGACCGGGGTGCCAGCTTCGGCGAGTCCGTCCGCTTCCTGGCCGGCGAGATCCACTACTTCATCAGCCACGGCCACGTCCACCGCCTGCCCCAGCTCCTGCCGTACGAATTCCTGCGCTGGGCCGGTTTTCAGATCGGGCGCCTCACACAGCCGCTGAAAGGTCGTGCCTCCACGGCGGGTTGGTCGGCCAGCGACGGGTCCAATGCCTGACGACGCGGCGCGTCCTCCCGCAACGGTGCCGGCTGACGCCGCCGGCCCGCTCGTTTCGGTAATCCTGCCGACGCGGAACCGCGTCGGGTCGCTTGATCGCGCCCTGCGTTCTGCACTCGCCCAGGAGAGCGTCGATCTGGAGGTCCTGGTGGTGGACGACGCGTCCACCGACGCCACCGCCGACCGGCTGGACGCTGCGGCCGCGGGCGACCCGCGCATCCGCGTGCTGCGCCAATCGGAGCGCACGGGCGCGCCCGTCGCCAGGAATCGCGCCGCCCGGGAAGCCGCCGCCCCTTTTCTCGCCTTTCTCGACGATGACGACGAGTGGCTCCCTTCCAAATTGGGCCGCCAGGTCGCCCTCGCGGCCGCGTCAGGGGCGGGCGTCGTGTCGTGCGAGTTCATGGAAGTGGATTCCGGCGGCAACGCGACGCATGCGGGACGGGTCGACCTGGGCAGGCTCCCGCCTCGCGCCACGTTGGTGCGCGGCAACGTGCTCGGGATGTCCGCCACCCTGGTGCGCCGTGACGCGTTCCTGGGCGTCGGCGGGTTCGACACGCGGTTGCCCCGCCTCCAGGACTGGGACCTGTGGATTCGCCTGGCCGCAGCGACCCCCTTCCGCCACGTGCCCGAACTCCTCGCCGTGAAGCACAATTCGCTCCGCAGCATCTCCGGCGACCCCCAGGCGCTGGCCCGTGCCGCGGAGATCCTGGCGGCCAAGTATGCGCCGGGCCGGGCGTCGGGCGCGGCGCCCGGGCTCACTGCTACCGAGTATGCCCATCTGCTCGTCGCCCTCGCGCGACTGCTGGTCCGGCATCGCCAGGACTCGAAAGGCCGGCGCCTCGCCGCACGGTCCCTCGCGGCACCGCCCTGGCCTCCGCGCCGCATCGCGGTCGGCGTCCTCATTTCCCTGGCGCCCGGACTGTATCGCCGGATCACCCGGCCGTTCCTCCCGCGAACGGCGGGCTCCGCCCGGCCCCTCGATTCATGACCGTGCCCGGCGGCCCCCTGGTGAGCGTGATCGTGCCCGCGTACCAGCAGCGCCAGTGGGTGGCGGAAGCGCTGGACAGCGTGTTTGCGCAGACCTATCCGCACATCGAAGTCATCGTGGTGGACGACGGCTCCGACGACGGCACGGCGGACCTGGTGCGGCAACGGTACGGCGACGGCGTGCAGGTCCTGCGTCAGACCAACCAGGGCCTGGCCGCCGCCCGCAACGCCGGACTGGCGCTCGCACGCGGCGAGTTGGTCCAGTTCCTCGACGCGGATGACAAGCTCGCACCCACGAAGATCGCGTTGCAGGTGGATGCGCTCGCCGGACATCCCGGCTGCGACGTCGCGTATTGTGATTGTACATTCTTCCCTGACACGCCGCCGCGCGCGCGGCGCGGCATGCCCGCGCCGCCCGCGGATGATTCGGGCGATGTCCTGGAAGCGCTGCTCGATGGCAACTTCATCACCGCCCCCCACGCCGCGCTGCTGAAGCGCGCGGTAGTCGAGGCGGTGGGCGGATTCGCCCCTTCGGTGCAGGGGACGGAGGACTACGACCTGTGGTTGCGGCTGGCGGCACGCGGGTGCCGGTTCCTCCACACGCCAGGCGGCCATGCGCTCTACCGCGCGCGCTCCGACAGCATGTCCAGCGACGACTTGCGCCAGGTCGACTCTACGTTGCGAGTCCTCGACAATGCCGCGACGTACGTGCCGCCCCAACGGCGGCGGGCCCACAGGATTCTCCGCCGATCCGTCCGACGCCTGACCGATTTCAAGGTCTACCTCCTGCTCCGGCGTGCGTTGCGAGAAACCCGGGGCGGGCGTTGGCGGGACGCGGCTTCCGCGGCGCTCCAGGCCCTTTCCACCGATCCGGCCGGCGTCCCGCGCCGCGTTGTTCGGGCTATCATGCGACCATTCCGGCGGAGAGGCCCGTGAAGGCCGCCGCCCGGATGACCCGCGCCAGCGGGTCGCCGCGCGTCAGCGTGGTCATTCCCACCTGGAACGGAGAAGACCTGCTGCCGCGCGTGTTGGACTCCCTGGGGAGCCAGGCGTTCAGGGACTTCGAAACGATCGTGGTGGACAACGGCTCGGAGGACGGCTCCCTGGACCTCCTGGCCCGGCGGTACCCGGACGTCCGCGTCGTCGGGCTGCCCCGGAACGAGGGCTTCGCCTCCGCCGTGAATGCCGGGATCGCGGCGTCGCGCGGCGAGATCGTCGCGCTGCTGAACAACGACGCGGTGCCCCGGCCGGGGTGGCTGGCGGCGCTCCTGGCGGCGGCGGATGCGCACCCCGAGGCGGGCTCCTTCGCCTCCCGCATGCTGGACCTGGCGGACCCGCGGCGTATTGACGCGGCCGGCGACCAGCTCGGCATCTTCCCGTCCAACTACGGCCACGGCGAGCTGGATGGTGACGCCTTCGCGTCACCCGTGTACGTGCTGTCCGCTTGCGCCGGCGCGGCCGCCTACCGGCGGACGGCGCTCGACGACGTGGGCCCGTTCGACGAACGGTTCTTCGCCTACGTGGAAGATGTGGATTGGGGCGTGCGTGCGCAGCTCCGCGGCCACGACTGCCTCTACGTCCCGGACGCCGTCGTGCTGCACGAAGGCTCCAAGACCAGCGACCGCATGCCCGAACGCAGGTTCTTCCTGCTCATGCGCAACTCGCTGCTGGTCTTCTTCCAGTACATGCCGCCCGCGCGCCGGCTGGTCTGGGCGCCCGCCGTGCTGCTCCGCGTGCTGATGAACGGTGCCGCCGCCGGCCCGGGTCCCGGCGCAGGCTGGCGTGCCATCGCGGCCGCGCTCCGGGACTGGCCCCGCATCCGAGCCCGGCGGCGCGATGCCCGGCGGTCCGCCCGCCTTTCCTGGAGCGAGCTGCGCCGCCGGCTCGCCCCGCCCCTCGCCCATTCCAGCCTCCACTCGCCCGTCTTCGCTCGTGGCGGCGGGGCACGGCGCCCCGTCATGGCCGCGGCCGCGGCTCCCGGACCGGCCCGCGCTCATGAGTTTGCGGACGTGGCCCGTGAGCCTGCGGACGCCTCTGTCGAGCATGCGGACGTGCCCGTCGACGTCATTATCGTGAACTGGAACGGCGGCCGGTATCTCGGGCGCGCTCTGGCCGACCTGGCCCACTCCACCGTGGCCACGCGCATCGTCGTCGTGGACAACGCCAGCACGGACGATTCCTTGCGGGTCGCGGCCGCCTACCCGGAGGTGGAGGTGCTCCCGCTGGAGCGAAACCTGGGGTACGCCGGCGGCGCGAACGCCGGCCTCGCGCATACGTCGGGGCCGTTCGCCTTCGTCATGAACCCCGACGTCCTGGTGGAGCCCGACCACCTCGAGGTGTTGAGGCGGCGGCTCACGCGCGAGCCGGCCATCGGCGCGGCCCAGGGCAAGCTCTACAGGGTCACGCCGGAAGCGTTCCTCGCCGGCGCCGCCGACCGCCGCCTGTTGGACTCCGCAGGACTGGCCATCCGGCGCAGCCGCTTCGTGGTCGACCGCGGGCAGGGCCAGCCTGACTCACCGGCGTTCGACGTCGAGCGTTCCGTGTTCGGCGCTACCGGCGCCGCCCTGTTCCTGCGGCGCGCGATGCTGGAGGACCTGGGGCCCGCGGACCGGGCGTTCGATCCGGTGTTCTTTGCCTACAAGGAGGACATCGACCTGGGCTGGCGCGCACGTCTGCGCGGGTGGGACATCCGGTACGTGCCCGGCGCCGTGGCCCACCACGTCCGGGCCATGCCCGGCGTGGACCCGGCCGCGTGGCGCCGGCTGCCGGTGGCGGCTCGGCGCCACTCCTGGAAGAACCACTACCTCTTGATGCTCAAGAACGACCGCGTCGGCGACCTTCTGCGATCGCTGCCGCACGTGCTGGCGTGGGAGGTGGGGCGGTTGGGGTTTGCCGTCCTCCGGGATCCCGCCTTGCTGGGGACATTCGCCCGATTGGCCCGGCTCGCGCCCGGCGCGCTTCGGGAGCGCCGCAGCGGGTTCCGCCAGGCCCGCCAACGCGGCGTGCGCCTGACGGCCTGGTTCGGACGCGACAGCCTCCCACCGCTGCCGGCCCCGGTCCGGCCCGCCGCGCTCCCCGCCGCCACGGCGCCGTCCCACCCACCGGTCAGAGGGTGAGCCCGGCCGAGTCCAGCTCGTCGCGAGCCGCCGCGGTGCGGTCCTCCGGTTCCTGCCCACGGGCCCACTCCGCCAGGTCCTCGATCCCGTCCTCGAACCGTACGCGGGCCTCGAAGCCGAGCCGCTCCCGGGCGCGGGTCGTGTCGGCGTAGCAGTGGCGGATGTCGCCCTGGCGGAACCGGCCGGCCATCTCCGGCTCCGGGCCGCCCAGCCGGCCCCGCAGCGCCTTCACCATGTCCAACAGGGAGAGGGACCGGCCGGTGCCAACGTTGTGGGCCAGCCCCACGGCGTCGTCGTTTTCGAGGGCCAGGAGGCAGGCCTGGACGATGTCGCTCACATGGATGAAGTCGCGACTCTGGTGGCCGTCCTCGAACACGGGCGGCGGCCGATCGTTCAGCAGGCGGGACGAGAAGATGGCCGCCACGCCGGTGTACGGGTTTCCGAGCGACTGGCGGGGTCCGTACACGTTGAAGTAGCGCAACGCCACGGAGGGAATGCCGTACGCCGCGCCCACGGACAGAAAGAGCTCCTCCTGGTCCCGCTTCGTCACCGCGTAGACCGACGTGGGCTGGAGCGGCTTCGACTCGGGCGTGGGTGCCGCGTCCACGGCGCCGCCGCAGATGGGGCAGTGCATCGCGTAGTCGTGGCGCTCCAGCTGATCCGGCCCGCGCAGCGGCGGCGCGACGTCGCCGTGCTCGGGGCACCGGTACCGCCCTTCGCCGTAGATGGACATGGAGCTGGCGACGACGGCGCGCCGCAACCGCTCCCGCCGTTTCACCATGGCCTCCAGGAGAACGGCCGTGCCCAGGCTGTTCGTGCGCACGTAGTCGGCCATGCGGTACATGGACTGGCCGACGCCCACCGCCGCGGCCAGGTGGAAGACCGCGTCCACGCCGTCGAGCGCGCCGTCCACCGCCGCGGCGTCCGCCACATCGCCGCGCAGGAACTCCACCCGGCCGGCGGCCACGTGGTTCCGGATCAGCAGAGGCTCCACCGCGCCCCGGCCGTGAACCTGCGGGTCCAGGCTGTCCAGCACCCGCACGTCTTCGCCACGGTCCACGAGAGCGTCCACGAGATGGGAGCCGATGAACCCCGCGCCCCCGGTCACGAGAATCCTTGCCACGTCCACGCCTCCAGCAGTCAGCGACACCCGCACGGCGGACGGGCGGAAGCTCCCGTCCGGGCGGCGCCAAGTCAAGGCGATCGCCGCAGCCGGTCCGACCCCGGGCCTCTACCCTGTACGCATGCGTTTCAATAGCTTGGGCGAACCGGGCCGGCGCAATCCGGTCCGGAACCTCACTACTCCAGCGGGATCTCACGCGATGATCCAGGGCGATGACGCCGAAAGAGGCGGCGGATGAGGCTTGACCGTTGGCCGGAGTGGCTCCGACGGCACCCGCTCGTGGTTCTCTCCTCTTTCGCCATCCTCCTGCGCCTGACCCTGTTCCTCGGCCGCGACGGCTACGTGGCCTTCGATGAGGGCTGGTACCTGTTGCTGGGACGGAACCTGTTCCACGGCAGAGGCTACACGCTCTCCGGCCTCCAGCACGTCACCCTCTCGCCCCTCTTCCCGATCCTCGCCGGGGCGCTCGACCGCATCCTCGATCACCCGGTCTGGGCCGGCCGTATCATCGCTGCCTTCACGGCGGGGCTGCTCGTCCTTCCGAGCTACTACCTGTTCCGGCGTCTCTCGGGACGGCGGACCGCGTTGATCGGCGCGGCCGTCGTGGCCGTGATGCCGTCCCTCGCTCCCTTCGTCACGGCGTTCTGGATCGGTTGGGACCTCTGGGTCGGCTCCGAACCCCTGCTGCACCTGGCGGCTTACACCGGCCTCGCTCTCGCCGTGGCAGGGCGGGCACGGCGCCGCACCTGGCTGTTCGCCCTCGCCGGCCTCGCGTTCGCCTTCGCCTACCTCGCACGGGGCGAAGGGATCATCGTGTTCGGCCTGGCCACCGCCGCCATCACCGCCCACGCACTCTGGCGGCGCGATGTCCCCGAGATCGGCCGCGCCGCGGTGCTCGCACTCGTCTTCGCCGCCGCGTCCGCTCCTTACTGGATCTACCTGCACGACGTGACCGGCCAGTGGACGATCACCGGCCGCGGCAGCAAGCCGACCGTCGCCCTCGCCGCCGCCCGCCGCGAGCAACGACCTGCCGCCTCCCGCACCATCGAGCGCATGCTCTGGCAGGACGAGGACGCGCCCTACGTTCGCAGCCTCTTCGCACTGGACCGGTCCGGCACCCGCCTCGCCAGCAGCTACTGGGGATTCGCCCGCTCCGCCCCCTCGTCGCCCCGGGACTCAGCCAGCAACCCGGAGTCGGGCCCCGCCGGAGATGCGGTCCCCGCCGCCGGAGAACCGGTCCCCGTCGCCGGAAACGACCCGGCCCCCAATGCGGCCCGGCCTCCCGCGCTCGACACCCTTGCGCCGCCGGCCGTTTCGGGTGCGGAGGCCGGCTCCGATTCCGGCGCCGCTCAGGTCCAACGTGGGACGCCGGCCGCGGAAACGCCGCCGGCCAACACCCCGCCGCCGCCGGAGGGGCCCCTCGCGGGGTTGATGCTCTACCTCCGGTCCATCAACCGGATCGTGCCCTGGCTGTTGTGGCCGCTGCTGCTCCTCGGCGTTTTCCTGCCGCGCAGGCGGCCGGGGTTCGACGAGCTGCTCGTCGCCGGGACGATCGTCGGGACCAGCGCGCTCATCGCAGTGGTCGTCGCCATCGACCCGCGCACGCAGCTCATCGTGGTGCCGCTGGCGGTGTTCTACATCGCACGGGGCCTCCATGCCATCGGTGCGGCCATCGATCGGCTGCGCAGCCGGGAGCAGAGCCAGGACGGCATCGGCCTCCGCCGCGGGTTCGCCCGGGGCGTCATCGTCGGGCTCGTCCTCGTCGTTCTGCTCGCCGTCAGCGCACGGCGGCTCTATTTCAGCCTGAGCCTGGGCTCGCCTCACACCGTTGTGGGCGAGGCCAACCACCGGGTCGGACGCATGCTCGACCGGCGTCTGCCTGCCGACGCCGTCGTCATGAGCTGGCATCCTGCCATCGCGCTCTACGCCCGCCGCGACTGGCGCGTCCTGCCGCTCGCGCCCCTGGCTCGCATCCTGACCTACGCCAACGCGAACCACGTCCGCTTCATTGTTCTCTCGGACTACTACCCGGCTCCGCCCATCGTCCAGCAATTCAAGCAGCGATATCTCATCCTCGATGTTCAACCGTTCCAGGGCTTGCCCGGCCAGTTCCGGCTCGACGTCCTGGCTTCGGACGACGATTACGTATTCGCAAGGTTGAGCTCCCGATGACCCTGCCGCTTTCCGGGATCACGACCCCTCGGCGGCCGTTCACACGGGCCCACGCGCTCATCGCGTTCGCCCTCGCGGCCGTCGCCATGGGCGTCTATGCGAACGCGGTCCACAACGAATTCGCGCTCGATGACCAGATCATCATCGGGACCAACAACGCCCTCCACGGCGTCCAGCACCTCCAGGACGCCGTCACGTCCAGCTACTGGCCCAACACCGAGCTGGACGCTGCGCTCTACCGCCCCCTCACTCAGGCGACCTACGCCATCGGCTGGAGCCTCTGGAACGGCAACCCCCACGGCTTCCATGCCGTCAACATCGTGCTGCACGGCCTGGTCACCGTCCTCGTCTTCCTGCTGTTGCTCCGTCTCGGCGCGCCGCTGGGCGCGTCCGTCGCCGGCGCGCTCCTGTTCGCCGTGCACCCCGTGCATACCGAGGCCGTCGCCAACGTCGTCGGGCGGGCCGAGCTGCTGGCCGCGCTCTTCTTCATCGGCGCCGTGCTGGAATACCTGGACCCCGACCTGTCACGATGGCGACGGGCGTTGGTGGTGGGCGTAGCCTTCCTGTTCGCCCTGGCGTCGAAGGAAAACGCCGTCGTGCTCCCGGGGGTACTGGCCATCCTGGAGTTGGCGCGTCGGGACCGGGCCGGCGTCTCGCTGCTTCAGCGCGTGAAGTGGGAATGGCCGGCGGCCGTGTCAATGCTGGTGGCGCTGGGCGGGTTCGTGGTGCTGCGCCACCACGTGCTGGGCGTGTTCCTGGGCAACGACACGGCACCGTACCTGTCCGTCCTGCCGGCCGGGCAGCGCGTACTCACCGCCATTCGCCTGTTCCCCGAGTACGTGCGGCTCGCCGTCTTCCCGAAGGACCTCATCGTGGAATACGGGCCGGCGGTCATCCTGCCCGTGTCGGGGATCAACCTGCTGGTCGTGCTGGGCTTCCTGCTGGGCCTGCTGGCCATCGCGGTCGTCGTCGCGTCCTGGAACCGGCAGCGGCTGTTCGCCATCGGCATTCTGTGGTTCGCCCTCACCCTCGTGACGGTGTCCAACCTGTTCGTCGCGGTGGGCATCATGATGGCCGAGCGCACCCTCTACCTGCCCTCCGTGGGCTGGTCGATCCTGCTGGCCGGCGCGGTCATCGAGGTGGCCCGCCGGGCCAGGCCCGTCGAGCGCCGCACCCTCGCCGTGGCCGGCGTCGTGCTCCTGTTGCTCGGCGCGTGGCGCACCTGGGAACGCAACCCGGTGTGGAAGGACAGCGACACGGTGCTCATGGACCTGGGCGAGCACCATCCCGAATCCTTCCGCGCCGAGTGGTACCTCGCCGTCCGCCTCGAGAAGGAAGACAGCGTCGATAAGAGCCTGTTCTACTATCGTTGGGCCGTCGCCCGCGTCGGACCCCACTACCCGCTTCTCTACTCCTACGCCCAGGCCCTGCTGAAATTCCACCGCTACGAGACCGCGGTCCCGGTCCTTCACCGGATCATCGATCACGTGCCCGAGCACCGCGACAGCCAGCTCCTCCTGGGCGGCGCCCTCGCCATGCTCGGACGGTGGCAGACCGCCCGCGATGACCTTCAGGTGGCCGTCAACGCCATCCCCGACGACGCCCAGCTCTACAGCCTGCTCGCCATCGCCGACGCCCAGCTCGACGACTGGCCCGCCGCCCTCCAGGCCCGCCTCACCAGCCTGAAGTACGCCGGCGGCAAGGCTGCTCCTGATTCATGGCTGCACCTCGCGCTCATCCGGGGACGACTGGGCGAAACGAAACAGGCACAGCATGCCATGGCCCGCGCTCGCGAGCTCGCCGCCGAGGCCGGCGACAGCCTGCGGGTGCCCACGCTGGACAGCCTGTTGGCCCTGCCGCACGGCCTCGGTGTACGGCGCATCGTGATCCCGTGATCTGCAATTCCCTTGCAGAATGCAAGACCGGGACGGTTCCGTCGCCGGACCGGGCGATTGTGGAAATTCTCTCAAGTTGTTGTTCGATAATGTTTTGCGTTGCGCGACCGTCAGGTGGCATACGCGTTGCCACCAACACGTTCGGATATTCGTCCACTGGAGACCTGTGATGAGGAGCGAGGCCATGCTGAAGCACCGTGAAGGCTTCACGCTGATCGAGTTGCTGATCGTGGTCGTGATCATCGGCATTCTGGCCGCGATCGCGATTCCGAAGTTCAGCAAGACGCGTGAGAAGGCGTACGTATCGGCGATGCAGTCGGATCTGCGCAACCTGCAGACGTCGGAAGAGATCTACTACTCGGACCCGGCGCACGCCTATCAGTACACGTCGGCGACGATGACCCCGGGTCAGTCGAACGCGGGTCTGGAGTTCGCGCCGAGCCAGGGCGTGACCATCGTGGTGACGGCGGGTTCGAACGCCGACGGCCCGTATTACTCGGCCGTTGCGACGCACGCGTCGGGCATCTCCACCGCGTGCACGGTGATCGTGGGGAGCGTCAGCAACGCGCACGCGGTCCAGTGCAGCTAGTCGGGTCGGGACCGGTGGTTTGACCCGCCGGGCTTGATCAAAGCATGCGAGAGGCGCGGGGCCACGCTGGCTCCGCGCCTCTTTGCCGGATGAGGTTGCTTGCGGTCGCAATGACGGCACGGCAACTTGTGTCGGTTCACCTGCAGGCTGCGGCTTGTCGATGACCGCGACGACGCGCTCGCGGTGCACGTACCGGCTCCGCGGCATCGATTCCTCCGTACCCCGATGGGAAAGAACCCTACCCTGAACCGGGAGCTGGTCGCGGCGCTCGCCACGGTGTTTGCGGGAGCGCTTGTGGTCGCTGTCGCGGGCGTTCTGGTCCTGCTGCCTCGGTTCGAGACGCCGACGCAGGCGGCGGCGTACATCGCGCTGATGCTGGTCGGGGACATCGCGGTGTTCGCCCTGTTCGGGCGATGGTTGGTGCAGAATCGTCTGTTGCGGCCGCTGGAGCGGTTGATGGCGGAGGTGGAGGCCATCGCCGATGGCGATTACTCGCGGACCGTGCCGGCCGGCGGCCCCGACGAGGTGAGCCGGCTGGCGGACGCGGTGAACGGCATGGCGGCCCGGTTGATCCGCCATCAGGAGCAGCTGGCGGCGAACATCCAGTCGCTGGAGTCCACCAACCGGCAGCTGACCGATGCGCGGGACGAGCTGGTCCGTGCGGAGAAGATGGCTTCGGTCGGTCGTCTGGCGGCGGGCATTGCCCACGAGATCGGCAATCCGCTGGGGGCGATCATGGGCTACCTCGGGTTGCTGGAGCGTGGTGGAGAGGATCTGACCGATCTGGCGAAGTCGGCCGAGCGGGAGACCCAACGGATCGACCGGATCGTTCGCGGGCTCCTGGACTTCGCGCGGCGCCGCGAGACGAAACCGCGCCCGATGGACGTCAATGAGGTGATCCGCAGCACCGTGGAGCTGTTGACGGATCAGGGCAAGCTGAAGCACGTCGACATGACGATCCGCCTTTCGGACGACGTGTCGCTGGTCGTGGCGGACCCGTACCACCTGGAGCAGGTGCTGGTGAACCTGCTGCTGAACGCGTGTGACGCCATGGAGGAAAGCAGGACGCCGGCGGTGCTGTTGGAGACAGAGCCGCACGTGATCGAGTCGCCCCGCTACATGCCCGCCCGGCGGCGGGACGACCCGGCGGGCATCGACTACTCGCACCGGCGCCGGTTCAACCGTCCTCCGCGTCCTACGGCGGAACATCCGTTCGCTCCGGGCTCCACCGTCGTGCGGATCGACGTGGCGGACAACGGGCCGGGGATCCCCAACGAATTGCTGGCGGAGATCTTCGAGCCGTTCGTGACCACCAAGGAACCCGGCCGCGGCACCGGCCTGGGCCTGGCGGTGTCCGCCGGCCTGGTCGACGCCATGGGCGGCACCATCCAGGCGGAAAACAGGGAGAGCGGCGGCGCACGGTTCA
>CAZUFP010000017.1:0-27878 GCA_964619835.1 uncultured Gemmatimonadaceae bacterium
CCTCCGCGCCTCTGCGTGATGCTGTCCCTGCGCCCTCCGCGCCTCTGCGTGATGCTGTCCCTGCGCCCTCCGCCCCCTCCGCGTCCTCCTACTTGCACTCCAGCCAGTTCGCGCCCACCCCCAGCGCCACCTCCAGCGGCACGTCCATCTCCACCGCGTGCTCCATGCGCCGCTTCACCAGGTCGCGGGCGTCGTCCACCTCCGCGTGCGGCACCTCGAAGACCAGCTCGTCGTGCACCTGGAGCAGCATGCGGATGCCGGAGCCCTGCCGGGCGAGGTCGTGGTGGATGGCGATCATGGCGAGCTTGATGATGTCGGCGGCGCTGCCCTGGACGGGTGCGTTGGTGGCGGCGCGCTCACCGAACTGGCGGATGTTGTAGTTCTTGCTCTTCACCTCGGGGATGTAGCGTCTGCGGCCGCTGATGGTCTCGACGTAGCCCTGGTCGTAGGCGCGGCGGATCTGCTCGTCCAGGTAGGCGCGCACGCCGGGGAACCGGTCGAAGTACTGGTCGATGTACTGCTTCGCCTCCTGGTAGGACGTGCCCAGCTGCCGGGCGAGGGCGTGGGGCCCGATGCCGTAGACGGTGGCGAAGTTGATGGTCTTGGCCCGCTCGCGCATGACCGGCGACACGTCCTCCAGCGGCACGTCGAACACCCGAGCAGCCGTCTGCCGATGCACGTCGACCCCTTTCCTGAACGGCTCCGCGAACGCCGCATCCCCGGACAGGTGCGCCAGGATGCGCAGCTCGATCTGGGCGTAGTCGGCCGCCAGGAACACATAGCCATCGGCCGGCACGAACCCCTTCCGGATCTCCGCGCCCAGCTGCGTCCGTATGGGGATGTTCTGGAGGTTCGGGTCGCTGGACGACAGCCGGCCCGTCGCCGCCACTGCCTGGTTGAAGCTGGTGTGGATGCGGCCATCGCCGTCGGCCAGCACCGGGAGCGCGTCCACGTACGTGCTCCTCAGCTTGTCGAGTTGGCGGTACTCCAGGATCAGGGTGGGGATGCGGTGCCCCTCCTCCGCCAACGTCTCGAGCACGGATGCGTCGGTGGACGGCCCCGTCTTCGTCTTCTTCTGCACCGGTAGTCCGAGCTTGTCGAACAGGACCTCCCGGAGCTGCGGCGTGGAGTTGATGTTGAACTCGGTGCCCGCTTCCTTGTAGATGTCTTCCTCGATGAGGGCCAGGTTCCGGTCCAGCCGGCCGGACAGCGCTCCGAAGAAAGCGGTGTCGATGCGGATGCCGACCGTTTCCATGGCGGCGAGCACTTCGATGAGCGGCATCTCGATCTCGCGGTACAGCCGGTCCAGCGCGTATCGCTCGAGGTCCTCTCGCAGCCGCGCCTCCAGCCGGAGCGCGACGTCGGCTTGCTCGCACGCGTAGCGGGTGACGCCGGCCACGTCGCACTCCTCCAACGGCGTCTGCGATCGCCCCGTGCCCGCCAGGTCGGTGACGGTCATGGCGCGGTGGCCCAGCAGCTCCAGCGAGACGGCGCCCAGCTCCTGGCTGCGCCGGCCGGGGTCCATGACGTAGGCCGCCAGCATGGTGTCGAAGTCCAGTCCGGCCAGGTCGACCCCTGAACGGCGGAGCAGCAGCAAGGCGCGCTTGAGATCGTGCCCGGTCTTGGGCAGCGACCCATCCTCCAGCAGGTCCACCAGTGGACGCATGGCTTCGCTGGAGAGAGCCGGCAGGTTCAGGCGCGCATCGCCGCCCAGGTCCAGCTCGCCCTCCCGCCGGTGCCGCAGCGGCAAGTAGAACGCGGTACCGGGCTCGGTGGCGAGGGCGATGCCGACGATGTCGGCCCGCATGGCGTCCGGCCCGTTGGCCAGCATGCTCAGCGCCACGCGGCCGGCACGCCGCGCCTGCGCGGCGACGTCCTCCACGCCCGACGGCTGCCCCACCATCTCGTACGCCTGCTCGAGCTGATGCGTCTCCGGCTCCGGGGCCACGATCTCCCGCGCCATGGAATGGAACTCCAGGTCGACGAACAGGTCCCGCAGCCGTTCCCGGTCCGGCTCCACCACCCTGAGCCCCTCCAGATCCAGCTCGACGGGCAGGTCTTCCCGGATGGTGACCAGCTCCTTCGACAGGCGTACGTCTTCCGCGTGCTCTTCCAATGCCTCCCGCGCCCGCTTCCCGCTGACCTCTCCCGCGTGCGCCAGGATGGCCTCCACATCGCCATACTGCTCCAGCAGCTTGAGCGCCGTCTTCGGCCCGATGCCCGGTGCGCCCGGCACGTTGTCCGACGAATCGCCGATGAGCGCCAGGTAGTCCGTCACCCGTTCCGGCGGCACGCCGAGCCGCTCCGACGCGTTCCTCCCGTCCACCCATTCCTCGTCCACGCCCGCGCTGCCCCCGCGGCCCGGGTTCAGCAGCGCGATGCCGTCGCCGATGAGCTGGTAGAAGTCCTTGTCCCCCGACACGATCACGGCCTCGATGCCCTGCTCCGCCGCCTTCTTCGCCAGCGTGCCGATGACGTCGTCCGCCTCCTCGCCGTCCAGCTCCAGCACCGGGATGCGAAACGCCTCGATCAGCTCCCGGATCCGCGGCAACGACGAACGCAGCTCATCCGGCATCTTCTCCCGCGTCGCTTTGTACTCCGGGTAACGCTCCGTGCGCGCCCGCGCGCCCGCGTCCATCACTACGCCCAGGTAGTCCGGCGCGTGCTCCTCCAGGATCTTGCGGATGAAGCGCGTCATGCCGAACGCCGCCGACGTGTTCTCGCCCTTGGACGTCGTCAGCGGCCGGCTGATCATGGCGAAGAACGCCCGGTAGATCAGCGCGTACCCGTCGATCAGGAAAAGCCGCGGACGCGTCTTCTCAGGGACTTCCACCATTCGTGTTCCTTCGGTTGTGGTGCAGGGGACCGGCCGGATGACTCCTGCGATGATACGGCCCGGGCACGCTCGGGGAAACGGCGCGGCAACCGGCGCGTCGCTCCCCCCAAAAGCAAACCGCCTCGCCGGTGGGAGTCCCCGGCGAGGCGGATGGCAATCTTGACGACCAGAGGTGCTACACCCGCTGGACGCTTGCCGCCTGAAGGCCTTTCTCGGTCTGGCGAACTTCGAACTCCACCTCCTCACCTTCCGCGAGAGTCTTGAAGCCCTCCATGGTGATCGCCGAGAAGTGGACGAATACATCCTCGCCATCAGGTTGCTCAATGAAGCCGTACCCCTTGGCGTCATTGAACCACTTGACTTTGCCCCTGGCCATCAGAGCTGTCCTCCAGAAAACGGTGCCTTCGGAAAAACTGCTGTCAGCGCTTGCGAAGATAGGCATCATAGGAAACCCGAGTCAAGCAAAAATTTGTTTTCTGGCCTACGCGATGAGGCCGACAGCCGCCCAGGCAGCCAGTGCCCCGACGATGGGCAGCATCAGATTATCGTCAATCACGGTCGGCAGCGACTCGAGCAACGTGGTCGCAACGGCGGCCACCAGTGCGGGCAGCAAGGGGACACCGGGCGCGATCCAGCCGGCCGCCATCGCTGCTGCGAAGAAGGCCGCGGAGCCCTGAACGCTCTTGCCCCACGGGAAGCGGAGGCTGCCCCATCGTCGCCCGACGAGTGCGCTGGCGGCGTCTCCGACCCCGGCGTACAGCATGCCGACGCCGGCGACGTGCGGCGGGAATATGAGGGCGGCGAGGAGGAACCCCATGGCCAGCATGGTGGCGCCCGTGAGGCCCCGCGTCTCGTGGGCGCGCAACATCGGGCCGAAGCTGCGGAGAAACCCGCGGGCGACGCCGGTGCTGAGCCGGCGCGCGATTTCGACGCTCAGGGCGACGAGCAGGGCGGCGGCGAGCACGGCTCGTCCGGTGAGGGGTGGAGCCAGCCAGACGATGGCGACGGCGACGATGGAGGCGCCGACGTGGATGAACTTCCGCGACAGCTCGCCTCGTCCGGACGTTCCCCGTTCCGGTTCGGCGGCGGCGCGTCGTGGGGCGGGGCTGTTGGGTCCGTCCTCCGCCTTCATTCCTCGCCCACGGCCGGAACGGCAGTGCCGTAGAGCATGGCGTAGATCCGGGCGTTTTCCTGCACGTAGCGGACGTAGTCCCGGGTCTCACGGAACGGGATGCGCTCGGTGAACAGCTCCATGTCGCTGTATTCGGGCAGCTTGCGCCAGTTCCTGAGGCGCGACGGCCCCGCGTTGTACGCGGCCAGCACGGCCGGCACCTTGTCGTCGTAGCGGCGGATCAGGTCGGCGAGGAACGCCATGCCCAGGTGCAGGTTGATCTCGGGCATGTCGAGCATGGCGGTATCGAAGTGGCGGATCCCGGCTGACCGGGCCAGTACCTGGCCCGTGTGCGGCATGATCTGCATCAGGCCCATGGCCCCCGCGGGACTCATGGCGTCGGCGGCGAATCCCGACTCGCGCCGGATCAGGCCGGCGACGAGGAACGGGTCCAGGCCCCGTTCGTCCGCTTCCGCCCGGACCATGTCGCGGTAGGGGAACGGGTACACGATGCGAAGAAGCCGTTCGTTCCAGGCGTTCGTGCGGTCTCTGAGCTTCCAGCCGATGTTGATCCCCGCGCTGGTGTAGCCCCGGGCGTTGAGTGCTTCTCCCAGGTCGTACAGCGCGGCGTCGTCGGTGTCCAGCCGCTGGGCCGCCTGCTGGATCTCCCAGTCCACGGCGTCATCGGCGCCCACGTCGGCCAGCAGGTCCAGGCGTTCGAGGGGGCGCGCCAGCGAGGCTTCCGCCACCGTGTCGGTCGCCGGACCGGCGCTCAGCTCGGTGGGGTACGCGTCGCCCAGGCGCGTCGTGGCGGCGAGGCCGTAGTAGCCCACGGGGTCGTGGCGCGCCGCCTGCTGGAACCGCTGCCTCGCGTGGGCCGTGTCGCCCAGCATCTCGTACGCGCGGCCCGCCCAGTACGTGGCCTGGTCGATGCGGCGGCCGTCGGGGAACTGTGAGCGATACTCTTCGTAGATCGTCAGCGCCGTCCTGGTGTCGTCCTGCATCATGGCAATGCCGGCGAGGCGCATGCGCGCGACGCCTGCGTCGTCGATGGCCGGCGCCAGGGCGATGGTACGCCGGTAGTACTTCCGCGCCCGCGCCAGGTTGCCGTCGTCGTGGGCCAGGTCGGCCACCGTGAACACGGCCCGCCCTGCCACCGCCTGACCCGGGAAACGCTCGGCCGTCTGCAGGAACGTGGCGATGCCGGTCTGCTTGTGGCCGCGGCGGTACTGGGCGCGGCCCGCGGTGAACAGGGCGCTGGCCGCCAGGGACGGCCGGGACGACGCGCCGTCCACGACGGCCAGCAACACGCGTTCGGCGCGGCTGTAGCTGCCGCCCCGGAACAGGGCGTTGCCCAGCTCGAACCGGATCTGCAGCCGTTCGGCCCGCGAGCCCTGGTCCGACGCCAGGTAACGTTCCAGGCCCTGCGCCGCCCGCTCCATGTTGCCGTGGCGGTAATAGATGCGCCCCACGCGCAGGGCTTCCTCGGCGGACATGTGCAGCTCCGACAACGCCCGCGCGGCGTCCACCGCCGCCATCGATCCGGGCGACACGGACAACGCCCGCAGGAGGGCCGCGCGACCGGCCGCTGTGTCGCCCGCGGCCAGTTGCAGCCTGCCCGCGAACGTCCACGTCGCCGCACGTTCGCCTGCGCCCGGCAGCCGCCGGCCTGCCGCCCGCGCCCATTCGATGGCGCCCGCCGTGTCGCCCGCCTCCGCCAACGCGCGCGCAGCGGTTTGCCAGCCCTGCCGGGTCGCCAGAGGCTCACCGGCCGCGTCCAGCTCCTGCCGGACCCGGGCCGTGTCACCCTCCGACGCGGCAGCGGAAGCGGAGAACACGTGGATCCAGTCGGCGATCTGCGGGAGCAGTCGCAGGCTCTCCCGGAACGCCGCCAGCGCCCCGTCCGCATCGCCCGCCGCGGCCAGCGCTCGACCGCGCCGGACCTGGACCAGTCCCCGCTCCCGGGCGCTCACCCGTTCGGCCGAGCCCACGTAGGTCGCCAGGTCCGCGCTTCCGGCCTCGCTCTGCCCCAGCTCGATGCGGCTTCGCCCCAGCAGCCGCCGCCCCCGGCCGTCCGACAGCTCGTCCAGCCAGGGCCGATCCGCCAGCAGGTCGCGCACCGTTTCCCAGTCCCCCCAACCGGCCGCGGCCTCCGCCACCACCAGGATCTGGCCCGGTGCCGTGTCGCTGCGCGCGTCGAGGAAGCGGTCCAGGATCCTGCTGGCACGCCAGTAGCGCCCGTGCTGGAGCGCATCGAGCGCCGCTTGCGGCACGTCGGGGGCAGCTTCGGGCGGGGCGTTGTGGGGCAGCACGACCGGCACCGCCGCCGTCGCCACCAGGACAACGAAGAGCAGGGTGTAGCGAGTTGCCATCAGCAGCGGAGACTTCCTCGGAAGGTGGAGTTCAAGACCGACCTCTCAGCTTCGCGCGACGGCCGGCGCCGCGCAAGCTCCCTACAGGAAAGAAGAAGGCCACCGAATCGGTGGCCTTCCAGTGTACGACCGTGTACTGCGGCCGAGTCTTGCGCTAGGCGCCGACCCCGATCTCCCGCAGCACGTCGACCGTCTTCTGCGCCGACTCCTCCATGTCGATGACCAGGCGGTCGACCTTCGACACGAAGTAGTTGTGCATGATGTTGACCGGAATGGCGATCGTGAGGCCCGCCGCCGTCGTGATCAGCGCCACCTTGATGCCGCCAGCCACCAGCGTCGCTTCCACCTCGCCCGCCAGCTGAATCGCCGAGAACGCCTGGATCATCCCGATCACCGTTCCCAGGAAGCCCATCAGAGGCGCCACGTTCGCAACCGTCGCGAGCCAGACCAGGCCGCTCTCGAGGCCCGCCATCTCGATCAGGCCGACGTTCTCAATGGCCTTCATGACACGCTCGGTGCCCTCGTCCGCCCGCTCCAGGCCCGCCAGCAGGATCCGGCCGGCCGGCGTGTTGGAGTCCCGGGCCACGGAGATCGCGCCGGGGATGTCACGGGCCGCCAGCTTCTCGTCCACCGCCGACAGCACACGCTTCGTGCGTGCACCCTTGACCGTCAGGTCGATCAATTTCCAGATGATGATGAAGACGCCGACGAGCGCTGCGAAGCCGATCGGCCACATCATCCAGCCGCCGTCCTCCCACAACTTGAGCATCTGCTCAGTCAGCGTCATCTGAGGGCCTTGTACGCCAGGCAGCTGGAGAAGGGCCAGAGTCAGAGTTGTCAAACCGCTCAACGTAGCCTCCATGATGTTCAGATCGCCTCGCCGGCACCGCAGTGGCGAAGGTTCCCCCGGGCAAAGTCCAGCGAACATAGGGAACGTCGCGTCGCGGTGTCAAGGGGACGCCTCGCCCGGGGCCAGACCGGCACGTCGGGGCACACCGGAGCCGCCCGCCGCTTCGCCCGCTCACTCCTTGATGCATGCGGCGAGATGTCCCGGCGCCTTCTCCGCCAGGGCCGGGGCCGCGCGCGTGCACGCGGCGTCCTTGCGCGGGTGCGGGCAACGCGGGTAGAACGGGCAGCCTTCCGGCGGATGCAGCGGGCTCGGCACTTCGCCAGACAGCACGATGCGTTCCCGATGCGAGCCCGGATCCACTTGGGGCACCGCCGAAAGGAGCGCGCGTGTGTACGGGTGGCGGGGCCGTTCCCGCACGGCCGCCGCCTCCGCGAGCTCCACGATGCGGCCCAGGTACAGCACGGCGATCCGGTCGCTGACATGCTCGATTACGCCGAGGTCGTGCGCGATGAACAGGTAGGTGAGCCCCAACCGGCCCTGCAGGTCCATCAGCAGGTTCACCACCTGCGCCTGTACCGACACATCCAATGCCGACACGGGCTCGTCGCACACCAGGAATTCCGGCTCCACCGAAAGCGCACGCGCGATACCGATCCGTTGGCGTTGGCCACCGCTGAACTCGTGGGGATAGCGCAGCGCGTGCTCGCCGCGCAGGCCCACCAGGTTCAGTAGCTCGCGTACGCGCCCGTCCACCGACCCCCGGTCCGCCAGTCCGTGGACGCGTAGCGCCTCCCCGATGGCATCGCCCACCGTCATCCGGGGATTCAGCGAGCCGTACGGGTCCTGGAACACGATCTGCGCCCGCCGCCGCAACGCCCGCAGCGCGTTTCCGTCCAGCTTCGCGAGGTCCTGCCCGTCGAAGCGCACCGTGCCGGCCGTGGGCTCCAGGAGCCGCAGCACCAGCCGGCCCACCGTCGTCTTGCCCGAGCCCGACTCACCCACCAGACCCAGCGTCTCCCCACGCCGGATGGCGAAGCTGACGCCGTCCACCGCGCGCACCTGGCCCACGACCCGGCTCAGCACGCCACGCGTCACCGGGAAATGCTTCTTCAGGTTCTCGACCACGACGAGAGGAGCCGCTTCGACCGACGCCCGACGCCCGACGCCCGACGCCGTGCCGGGTACGGCCGGCTCGCGGTAGGAGCTCGCGCTCATGCCGGCTCCTCGCCCCCAGGGCGGTCCTCACCGCTCTCCCCGTCTCCCCTTCTCCCCGTCTCCCCGTCGGAGTGGGGGGTGGACGGAGGGTTCTCCCCGTCGGGGTGGGGCGTGGACGGGCGGTCCCCCCCCTCGGGGTGGCGGCGGTCGGGTTGGGTTTCCAGCCAGCAACGGTCCACGTGGCCCGGCGATGCCTCCAGCAGGTCGGGCTCCTCTGCGGCGCAGCGGTCCCAGGCGTAGCGGCAGCGGGGATGGAACCGGCAGCCGGGGGGCCACGCGACGGGCGCGGGCACGGTGCCGGGAATGACCGTCAGCCGCTCGCGGCGGCCGCCGAGGCGGGGCAGCGCCTCCAGCAGACCCTGGGTGTAGGGGTGCCGCGGATCGCGGAACAGATCCGACACCGATGCCTGCTCCACCACCCGGCCCGCGTACATCACGACGACGCGGTCGCAGGTCTCGGCCACGACGCCCAGGTCGTGGGTGATGAGGATCACCGCCATGCCCAGCCGGTCGCGAAGGTCCAGCAACAGCTCCAGGATCTGCGCCTGGATCGTCACGTCGAGCGCCGTCGTCGGCTCATCGGCGATGAGCAGAGCCGGCTCGCATGCCAGGGCGCTGGCGATCATCACGCGCTGTCGCATGCCGCCCGACAGCTGGTGTGGATAGTCGTCCAGCCGCTCCCCGGGGCTCGGGATGCCCACCAGGCCCAGCAGCTCCGCCGCCCGCTTCCGCGCCGCCGACCGGTCCATCCCTCGATGCACCCGCAACGGCTCCGCTACCTGCGCGCCGATCCGCTGCACCGGGTTCAACGACGTCATCGGCTCCTGGAACACCATGGCGATATCGTTGCCCCGTACCGTGCGCATCTCCCCGGCGGGAAGCGACAGCAGGTCGCGGCCGTCGAACTCCACACGGCTGCCCGGCTGGATCTCACCCGGCGGCTCCGGCACCAGCCGCATGATGGAAAGCGACGTCACCGACTTGCCGCAGCCGCTCTCCCCCACCAGCCCCACCACCTCGCCACGCCCCACGTCGAACGACACCCCGTCCACCGCCCGCGCCACCCCCGCGTCCGTGCGGAACCAGGTCCGCAGATCCCGCACCGAGAGCAGGGGTGTCACGTCCCTCATCGCCGCAGCCTCGGGTCCATGGCATCCCTCAAGCCATCGCCGACGAGGTTGAACGCCAGCACGGTGAGCACGATGACCAGGCCGGGGAACGTGGCTACCCACCAGGCGCCCAGCAGGTTCTGGCGCCCATCGGCCACCATGTTGCCCCACGACGGCGTCGGCGGCCGGACGCCCAGGCCCAGGAAGGACAGGCCGGCCTCCAGCACGATGGTGTTGCCGATGCCCAGCGTGGCGGCGACGATCACCGGCGCCAGCACGTTCGGGATGAGGTGCCGCACGATGATGCGCGCCTTCTTGAAGCCCAGCGCGTACGCCGCCTGGATGAACTCCCGCTCCCGCAGGCTCAGCACCTCGCCGCGCACCAGCCGCGCCGTGCCCGGCCACAGCGTGAGCCCCAGCACCAGGATGATCAACGTGATGGACTGGTTGAACAGCGCGACGATCATGATCAACAGCACCAGACGGGGGAACGCCAGCACCATGTCCGTGAAACGCATGATGGCCGCGTCCAGCCAGCCGCCCACGTAGCCTGCGATGGCGCCAAGGGCGGAGCCCAGCACGACGGCGATGGCCACCGCGATGAACCCGATGGACAGCGAGATGCGCGCGCCGTACAGGATCCGGCTCAGCACGTCCCGGCCGAACCGGTCCGTCCCCAGCCAGTGCGCCGGCGACGGCGGCAGGTAACCCGTCTTCACAAGGTCGTGCTGCGCGATGGGATTGTACGGCGCGATCAGGGGCGCCAGCACCGCCACCAGGTAGAGGCCCACCACCACCACCAGGCCGATGACCGCCAGGCGATTGCGCTTGAAGTGGCGGATGGCGATGGCCCAGGCGCCGACCCCGCCCACCGCTCCGCCACTCACCTCTCCACCACCCGTCCCCGCTCCCCCCGACGCGGAGACGGGGAGAGTGGAAGACAGGGAGACCGGCACGTGCTCCCCTCCCCTGGCCCCCCGTTCCGCCCCCGCCCGCGCCCCCGCCTGCATCACCCGCCACGTGTCCCGCAGCGCGTAGACCCACACGGACAGCCAGATCGCCCCGAAGGCGCCCGCCGCGACCCAGTCGTCCAGCGCCTTGCCACCGGAATAGAGGCGCGCCCGCACCAGGTAGTTGAACCCCTGGATGCTCGCCCACGCGATGAGCAGCCACACCGCGCGCCGGCGCCGTCCCAGAATGAGCTGGCCGGACCCCGGAAACAGGAAGGACGCCGCAAGCGCCGCCCACGAACGACCACGAAGACGACGCCGACGACGAAGAGGGTCGCGGCTACGAGGCTCCCGGGCGGCTTCACTCATACCGGATCCTCGGGTCCGCCAGGCCGTACAGCAGGTCCGCCAGCAGGTTGCCGATGACGACCACGGCGGCGAACAGGAAGCTGGTGGCCATGACCACGGGGTAGTCGCGCTGGAAGATGGCGTCCACGATGACGCGACCCATGCCGGGCCACGAGAAGATCACCTCCACGAACACGCTGCCGCTGAACAGCAGCGGCAGGTACAGGCCCAGCAGGGTGATGACCGGCAGCAGGGAATTGCGCAGCGCGTGCTTGAGGATCACGGTGCGCTCCGGCACGCCCCGGGCGCGGGCGGTGCGGATGTAGTCCTGGCGAATGACCTCGAGCATCTGGCCGCGGGTGTAGCGTGCAATGCCGGCGGACAGCACCAGCGTGAGGGTGAGCACGGGCAGCACCATGTGCCGCAGCAGGTCACCCAGCTTGCCCCAGAACGACAGGAACTCGTAGTTCACGCTGGTCATGCCTGTCGCCGGCAGGGCGAATGGCAGGCCCCACTCGTGCGCCTTCAGGGACAGCAGCAGCATGAGCATGAGCCCCAGCCAGAACGACGGCATGGAGTAGAAGAAGAGCGACGAGACGCTCAGGATCTGGTCCGTCGCCCGGTTCTGGCGCACCGCCTGGATCACGCCCACGACGATGCCGATGATGAACGTCAGCAGCAGAGCGGAGCCCGCCAGCAGCAGGGTCGCCGGCAATGCTTCCTTCAGGATGTCGATGACAGGGCGGCCGTGGACGAAGCTGTAGCCCCAGTTGCCGGTGAGGAACGCCGCCAGCCACTTCACGTAGCGAACGTAGATGGGCGCGTCCAGGCCGAAGTTGTGCCGCAACTGGTCCAGCACCGCCGGCGGCAGGTTGGCGTTGAAGTAGATGGCCGTGGGGTCGCCCGGCGCCAGGTTGACTACGAAGAAGATGATGGTGGCGATGCCCAACAGCAGCGGGATGGCGCCGAGCAGCCGGCGGAGGGCGTAGGACGCCACGGATCAGGGCCCGATGCGCCAGCGGGCGATGGACGACAGCTCGCCGCGCTGGTCCATGGTCACGCCCGACACCTTGTCGCTCGCGGCCGCCAGCTCGGACAGCCAGAACATGAACGTGAAGGGTTGACGACGCTGCAACAGCAGGGTCATCTCCCGGTAGACCCGTTTCGCCACCGCCGGGTCCGTCGCCGCCGCCGCCGAGTCGATGAGTGCGTCCAGCTGCGGGATGGCCACGCCGCTCCGGTTCGCGGAGTTGGGCACGTCCACCCACCGGGAATGGAACAGCGCCGCCGGCGCTGCCGCCATCTGGAAGTTGTCCAGCACCCAGTTGGACAGCACCACGTCGAAGTCCCTGGCCTTGTGCTTCGCCAGCATGGTCTGGAACTCCAGCACCTGGATGTCCGCCTCGGCGCCCACCGCCTTCAGCTGGTTCTGCACCACCTCCACCACCGACCGGGTCAGGGGCCGGTCCGACGTCAGCAGGGTGAAGTGCAGCGGCTGGCCCGCCGCGTTCTCGCGCACGCCGTCGCCGTTCCGATCCCGCCAGCCCGCGGAGTCCAGCAATGCGCGCGCGTGCGCCGGGTCGTACGGCAACGGCTTCACGTCGGCCGGAAAGTACGGGCTCCAGGGCGGCACGGTGCTGGTGGCCACGGTGCCGTAGCCGGCCAGCAGCCCGTTCACGATCTCCTGCCGGTTGATGGCCAGCGTCATGGCCCGCCGAACCGACGGGTTGTCGAACGGCGCCCGGCGGTTGTTCCAGCCCAGGTAGTAGAGCGTGTTTCCCGGGAAGTCGTACAGGGTGTAGCCGGGCGCCCCTTTGATCCTGGCGCCCTGGTCCGGCTCCACCGGGATATCCACCTGGATGCCGCCCGTCAGCAGCTCCGTCAGCGTCGTAGCGGGCTCGGGGATGACCCGGAACACGATGCGCGCAGCCGGCGGACCGCCCAGCGCCTGCGGGAACGCCGGGTTCGGCTCGATCACCAGCCGGTCGTTCTGCCGCCAGTCCACGAACCGGTACGGCCCGCTGCCCACCGGGTGGCGGTTGTACACCGCGTTCTTCAGCTCCATGGGCGGGATGGTGTCCAGCAGGTGCTTCGGCACCGGCGCCCACCAGAAGTCCTCCAGCGCCTGGGCGTGCGGCCGCGCGAAATCGAAGCGGATGCGGAACGTGTCCAGCACCTCCGCCGACTTCACCTGCGCCAGGAACACCGAGCCCAGCAGCGACGCCGTCACCGAGTCCTTGGCCAGGTCGAACGTGAACTGGACGTCCTCCGCCGTCACCGGCGGGCCGTCCTGCCAGTGCACGTCGCGACGCAGGTCGAACACCACGGCCGTGTCGCCCTGCATCGTCCACGAGCGGGCCAGGTACGGCTCCGGCTTCAGGTCCGCACCGTAGCGGATCAGCGGCGTGAACAACGCATAGTCGATGAGCTCACCCGTGTACTGGTCCGTGTTCGTCACGGGGTTTATGCCGCCGAAATCCGCCTGCATGCCCACGACGATCGTGCCGCCGGCGCCGCCGGACGCTCCGCCGCCGCACCCCGAGAACAGGGAAGCCGCCGCCAGCAGAACGGCGGACCACACACGAAGACCGCCCCTGTTCAAGCCCATGTCGTGTCCCCCGCCGTCACCGTCGCCAGGTCCATTCATCCGACCGGTAGTGCGTTTCCAGCGCCCGGGCCCGCCCCCGCTCCGCGTCCGTCAGCTTGCCGGGTTCCAGAACCACGCCCAGCTCCGTCTCGAAGCCCGCCACCAGCGCCGCCACCAGTGCTTCGAGGTCCGGGACCGACCCCAGCACCGCCGCCAGCGAGGTCGCCGAAAGGGAAGGCGCCGGCGGCGCCTTCCCGACCGCCTCGGACGGCAGCCCCAGCTCCACCACCTCCGCCTGGTTCCCCTCCAGCAGCAGCGACCCGTGCTGGAGGATGATCCGGGACTCGCAGCGCTGCGCGCTGCCCACAAGCTTCTTGCCCTCCGCCAGCAGCTCGCCGGGGGCGCCTTCGTGGAAGCACGGACCGCTGCCCAGCAGGCCGCCGCTTCCCCCTTCCTGGACCAGTACCACCGGGACACCCAGCCGGCGAAGGCCCGAGGCCAGGGCGCGATTGATGGCCTGGTAGGCCGCCCGCGGCTTGCCCAGCACACTGACCGGCGCCGCCACGGCGTACGTCAACTCACGGTCGTGGTAGACGGCCAGCCCGCCGGTCGGGCGGCGTACGATGTCGATGCCGCGGGCCGCCGCCACGGCCGGGTCGTACAGGCCGCGCGCCGGCTGGTTCCGTCCGAACGACAGGCAGCCGGGCGTCCAGCGGTAGAGGCGCAACGTCGGCGGCGCGCCGTCGTGCACCCCTTCCAGGAGCGCCTGGTCGATGGCCATGTTCACGGCACCCGCGGCGCCCCGTTCCCATCGCCCAGCCGTTCCATCACCGACGATGCAGCGCCAGGATGCCCCGGCGTGCCCATCGGTTCCGGTTCCGTCCATGCTGCCCGAATCCCTTCTGCTGCGTAAAGCTCGGCCGCGCGGAGGACCGCTCCGGCCCCTGCGCCTCGGGGAGGTTGCGCTGTGACGTTCGCGGCACCACGGCCTGCCCGGACGCGCCCCGGTCGCCGTGCCGCCGGCGGCCGGGGCGCCCGGTCCCCTCAGCTTCGCGACGCGAAGACCGGCTCCCCCTCGTCCTGGTAGTCCTCCATGGGCGGGCAGGAGCACACCAGGTTGCGGTCCCCGAACGCCGACTCGATGCGCGCCACGGACGGCCAGAACTTGTACTGGCGCGTCACTTCCGTGGGGTAGGCCGCCAGCTCCCGGCCGTACGGATGGCTCCACTCGTTCGCCGTGACCATCGCCGCCGTATGCGGCGCGTTCATGATCGGATTGTCGTGCTTGTCCCACTCGCCCGACTCGATCTTCCGCATCTCGTCGCGGATGGCGATCATGGCGTCGCAGAAGCGGTCCAGCTCCTCCAGCGACTCGCTCTCCGTCGGCTCCACCATCAGGGTGCCGTGCACCGGGAACGAGACCGTCGGCGCGTGGATGCCGTAGTCCATCAGCCGCTTCGCGATGTCGATGGCGTCCACACCCGTGTCGGCCTTCAGCGGCCGCGGATCGATGATGCACTCGTGCGCCACCGTGCCGTTGCGGCCCGTGTACAGCACATCGAAGTGGCCCTTCAGGCGGCGCGCCACGTAGTTCGCGTTCAGCACCGCCACCGACGTCGCCCGACGCAGCCCCTCGGCGCCCAGCATCCGGATGTACATCCACGAGATGGGCAGGATGGACGGGCTGCCCCACGGCGCCGCCGCCACCGCGCCGATGCCCTGTTCCCCGCCCGTCTCCACCACCGGGTGCGTCGGCAGGAACGGCGCCAGGTGTTCCGCCACGCCGATGGGCCCCATGCCCGGCCCGCCGCCACCGTGGGGGATGGCGAACGTCTTGTGCAGGTTCAGGTGCGCCACGTCGCCGCCCCAATCGCCCGGCCGGCTCACGCCCACCATGGCGTTCATGTTGGCGCCGTCGATGTAGACCTGGCCGCCCGCCTCGTGCACGATGTCGCAGATCTCCCGGATGGACTCCTCGAAGATCCCGTGCGTCGACGGGTAGGTGACCATGATGGCCGCCAGCCGGTCCCGGTGTTCGCCCGCCTTCGCCCGCAGGTCGTCCACGTCGATGTTGCCGTGCTCGTCCGTCTTCACCACCACCACCTCGAGCCCTGCCATGACGCTGCTCGCCGGGTTCGTGCCGTGGGCCGACGCCGGGATCAGGCACACGTCCCGGTGGCTCTCGCCCCGCGACGCGTGGTACGCCCGGATCACCAGCAGGCCCGTCAGCTCGCCCTGCGAGCCGGCGTTGGGCATCATGGACACGGCGTGGAAGCCCGTGATCTCGGCCAGCCACGCCTCCAGCTGGTCGATCATGAGCCGGTAACCTTCCGCCTGCTCCCGCGGCACGAACGGGTGCAGCTTGCCGAATTCCGGCCACGTGACCGGATACATCTCCGACGTGGCGTTCAGCTTCAGCGTGCACGAGCCCAGCGGGATCATGGAGCCCGTGAGCGACAGGTCCCGGTTCTCCAACCGCTTCAGGTAGCGCATCATCTCGCTCTCGGAGCGATAGCGGTGGAAAACCGGGTGGGTCAGGTACTCACTCGTCCGCTGGAACGGCTCCGGGTACGACGGCTCCAGGGAGGCGCCCAGCTCGTCCAGCAGCGCGTCCGCCTCGTCCACCGTCAGCCTCGGTCCGCCCGCCGGCGCGCCGGCGCCGAACACATCCGCGAGGTCCAGCAGGTCGGCCTTCGACACGGTCTCATCCAGGGCTACGCCCACCGTGAACTCGTCCAGCACCCGCAGGTTGATGCCGTGCGCCTTCGCAGCCTGCAGGATGGCATCGAGCCGGTCCGCGTCCACCTGCACCCGCACCGTGTCGAAGAATGGACGGTGGACGATGGTGTGGCCGAGCTTCTCCAGGACGTCGGCCAGCGCCGCGGCCATCCGGTGCACGCGCGTCGCGATGTCCCGTAGCCCGCTCGGGCCGTGGTATACGGCGTACATCGCGGCGATCACGGCCAGCAGCACCTGCGCGGTGCACACGTTGCTGGTCGCCTTCTCCCGACGGATGTGCTGTTCCCGCGTCTGCAACGCCATGTACAGCGCTTCCTCGTCGTTCGCATCCCGGGACACGCCGATGATGCGGCCCGGCATGCTGCGCTTGTACTGCTCCCGGGTGGCAAGGAACGCCGCATGCGGCCCGCCGAAGCCCATGGGTACGCCGAACCGCTGCGTATTGCCCACCACGACGTCGGCACCCCATTCGCCCGGCGGTGTCAGCAGCGTCAGCGCCAGCAGGTCGGCGGCCGCCACCACGAGCGCGCCCGTTTCGTGCGCCCGCTCCACCAAGCCGCGGTAGTCGACGAGTGCGCCGTCCGTCGCCGGGTACTGCACCAGCACGCCAAACACGTCGTCGCCGATGTCGAACGACTCGTGGTCGCCGACCACCACGTCCCAATCGCGCACCGACGCGCGCGTGCGCACCACGTCGATGACCTGTGGGTGGCAGGCCTCGGACACCAGGAAGCGCTTCCGGTTGCCCTTCGCCGCGGCGTGGCACATCGCCATCGCCTCCGCCGCCGCCGTCGCCTCGTCCAGCAGCGACGCGTTGGAGATCTCCATGCCCGTCAGGTCCATGACCATCGTCTGGAATACCAGCAGCGCCTCCAACCGGCCCTGGGAGATCTCCGCCTGGTACGGCGTGTACGCCGTGTACCAGCCCGGGTTCTCCAGGATGTTCCGCTGGATCACCGGCGGCGTGATGGTGTCGTGATAACCCGTTCCGATGTAGGAGCGGAACAGCTGGTTCCGCGACGCCATCTCACGCAGCTCGTTCAGCGCCTCGAACTCGCTCTCTGCCTCCGGCAGCGACAACGGGCGGCTCACCCGGATCGCCTCCGGAACCGCCGTGTCCATCAACTCGTCCAGAGACCCGTACCCGATCAGCTCCAGCATGCCGGCAATCTCGTCCGCCCGCGGCCCGATGTGCCGCGTTACGAAACGATCCGTGTATTCATAGCTATTCGTCGCCATCGTTCGCCTGTCCGTTTCGACGTTGTCGGGCACGGTTTTCGGGCCCGGACCGAGACCCTGATTTTACGGCCGTGCCCGATGTGGTGAAAGGGGATCGGGGAAGGAGGAGGGTCGCGCGATTCAACGCGCCTGTACGCGCCAACCGTCGGCCGTGCGCACGAGCCGTGCAGGCTCGTCGCACGGCACGCCGTCGCACCGCCGGACCCGCGTGAAGGCAAGGGTGTCCGGCGACAGCCAGTGCGGGTCTTCGGCGCCCCAGTCGTCCGGCTGGACCTGCCATTCCATTCGCAGCGCGTCGGGCTCGACGTGCCAGACCTGGAGCACGTTGGGCGTGTACTGGGCCTCCAGATCGGCGTTGGCCACCGCCAGCCGCTGGCTGTCCGGGGAGAGGACCGGGACGCCGAACACCGCCTGGCGCCACCCGTTGCGGCGGTTCACAAGCAGGTACTGGCCGCCCTCGTACATGTAGTGCGCCACCAGGTAGTAGCCGATGGCGGCGTAGTACGTCCGGTAGGTGTGGTAGTTGGCCTCGCCCGATTCCGGCCGGGCGTCGTCCACGAAGGTGACCACGCCGCCGTCGCCGAGCGGCAGCACCAGCGAGTCGCCCATGCGGCGAACGCCGTTGGGCGCTTCCCGCAGCTCGTATGTCTCGATCGCCCGGCCACACTGCAGCGCGTTGTCGATCGTGTCGCACAACTGGGCGGCCAGGTCTGCCCCCGTCCTGCCGTTGCCGCCGCCGAGACCGCCGCAGCCGCCCAGGGCCGCACCCGCCAGCACAAGACAGACGGACGCCGCCCTAAAGGGTCGGCGCCCGCTCCAGAAGCCTTGCCCCATGCCCGGTCCACCGGACCGGGACGCGACTTCAGCCGAGATGCTCCTCGTATTCGCTCGGCCCGAGGAGCTTGTCCAGCTCGTTTTCATCACCGATCCGGATCCGGATCATCCAGCCTTTGCCATACGGATCGCTGTTCACGAGCGCCGGATCATCCGTCAGCGCCTCGTTCACTTCCACGACCTCGCCGGACGCCGGGCAGTAGAGGTCACTCACAGCCTTCACCGCCTCTACCGTCCCGAATGTGTCCCCGCGCTTGAAGACATCACCTTCGTCGGGCAGCTCGACGTACACGACGTCGCCCAGCTCACCCTGCGCGTAATCCGTGATGCCGACGGCGTACACTCCCTCGCCCACCGGCTTCAGGTACTCATGCTCTTCCGTATACAGAAGATCCGTGGGGATCTCGGACATTGTTCCTCCGTGCGCGCTTCCTGGTTCATGCCACCGGCGCGGTCACTATAGACGGGCCCCCACACAAGCGTCAAGACGCGGCTCGCGACGAAGCCCGCTCACTCCGCTTTGACCTCTTTCAACCGGGCCAGGATCTCCATCATCCGCCGAAGCTCCCGTTCGATCACCATCAACGACTCCTTGACCTCCGGATCCGCGGCCGCCGGCTCGTCCGCCAGGAGCTGCACGTTCCCCAACGCCGCCGTGAGCGGACTGTTGACGTCGTGGCGGACAGTGCGCACGAGCTCCACCATCTCTCGGCACCGCGCTTCATCCATGATACGCCCTCCATCCTCTGGCCGTCGTTCCGTCGCGGGCTTAGTATACGCGCCATTACGCCGATGAAACAACGGGCGCGGGCCGTACCGATTCAGGGAACAGGACGATGTTGACCGATATCCACCCATCACCGCTCACATCGCTCACGGAAGAAGAGCAGATGTTCCGGGACATGGTGCGCCAGTTCGCCGAAGAACGGATCGCGCCACTCACGCCGGACATGGACCGGGACGGCAAGCTCGATCCGGACCTCGTGAAGGAGCTGTTCGAGCTGGGCCTCATGGGCATCGAGATCCCGGAGCAGTACGGCGGTGCCGGCGCCTCCTTTTTCAGCGCGCTGCTCGTCGTGGAGGAGCTTTCCCGCGTCGATCCGGCGGTCGCGGTGCTCGTGGACGTGCAGAACACCCTCGTCAACAACGCCATCCTGCGCTTCGGCAGCGAGGACCAGAAACAGCGCTTCTTCCCCCGCCTGGCCGGCGAGATCGTCGGCGCGTACGCCCTGTCGGAAGCCGGCTCCGGCTCCGACGCGTTCGCGCTGGCAACGCGCGCCCGCCAGGACGGCGACCACTGGATCCTGGACGGCACCAAACTGTGGATCACCAACGGCGGCGAGGCCGAGCTCTTCATCGTGTTCGCCAACGCCAACCCCGACCAGGGCTATCGCGGCATCACCGCGTTCCTCGTCGAGCGTGGCACGCCCGGCTTCACCATCGGCAAGAAGGAAGACAAGCTCGGCATCCGGGCCTCTTCCACGGTGGAGCTGATCTTCGAGGAGTGCCGCGTGCCGGCCGCCAACGTCATGGGTGAGGTCGGCGTCGGCTACAAGGTCGCCATCGAGGTACTGAACGAAGGCCGCATCGGCATCGGCGCCCAGATGGTCGGTCTGGGCCAGGGCGCCATCGATCACACCGTACGCTACGTCAAGGAGCGGCAACAGTTCGGCCGCGCCGTCGGAGACTTCCAGGGCGTCCAGTTCCAGATCGCTCAGATGCGCACCCAGCTGGAAGCTGCCCGGCTCCTGGTCTACAACGCCGCTCGCATCAAGGAGTCCGGCGAGAGTTTCCTCATGCAAGCGGCCATGGCCAAACTGTACGCCTCCCAGGCCGCCCAGCGCATCGCCTCCGAGTGCGTCGACCTGTTCGGCGGCTACGGCTTCACCAAGGAATACCCCGTCGAGAAGCTCTACCGCGACGCCAAGATCGGCACGATCTACGAAGGCACGTCCAACATGCAGCTGCAGACCATCGCCAAGAGCGTGCTGCGCTGACCCTGGGAATCCGCGCGCAATCGGGGCCGGGGGATGTCTCCCCGGCCCCTTTTCTTGCCCCCGACTCCCGCCGTCACTTCGTGCCTTTCGTGTGAGCCCGCCGTCCCTTCGTGCCCTTCGTGCGACCGCCCCGTGCGCACCGCGGTCCCCAATTTGCGACACTATTCGCACAGGGGTAAAACTTTGTGCGGAGAATCTCATCCGCATTTCCGGCGCGTTCGCGTCCGTAGAGGAGGAGAATCGACCATGTCCACCACAACCCACCCTCCCGAGCGGAAGCCGGTGACGGAAAGAGACGCGCGCGAGGTCGCCGAAGCCGCGCGCGAGAAGGAGTGGGTGAAGCCCAGCTTCGTGAAGGAGCTGTTCCTGGGCAGCTTGCGGATGGATCTGCTGCACCCGTTGCCCGACCCCGACCCGGAAACGCGGGCGCGAGGTGAAGCCTTCATGGCGAAGCTGGAGAAACTGCTGCGGGAAGAGGTGGATCCGGACGAGATCGACCGGACAGGGAAGGTCCCGGACTCGGTGGTTGAGAGTCTGCGTCGCATGAACGCGTTCGCCATGAAGATCCCGCAGGAGTACGGCGGCCTGGAGCTGTCGCAGGTGATGTACGGCCGGGCCATCGGCATGGCGAGCACGCACAGCGCGCCCATCAGCGTGCTCTTGTCCGCCCACCAGTCCATCGGCGTTCCGCAGCCGCTGAAGTTGTTCGGGTCGCCGGAGCAGAAGAAGAAGTACCTGCCTCGCTTCGCGGAAGGCCAGATCTCGGCGTTCGCCCTCACCGAGCCCGACGTGGGCTCGGACCCGGCCCGCATGAGCGCTACGGCCGATCCCACCGAAGACGGCGAAGCCTACATCCTGAACGGCGAGAAGCTGTGGTGCACCAACGCGCCCATCGCCGACGTCCTGGTGGTCATGGCCCGCACGCCGCCGCCGCCCGGGGAGAAGCGGCGGGGCATCAGCGCGTTCATCGTTGAAGCGGCCTGGGAGGGTGTGGAACCGGTGCACCGGCTGGAGTTCATGGGGCTCCGCGGCATCGAGAACGGCGTGATCCGGTTCACCAACGTCCGGGTTCCGAAGGAGAACGTGATCGGGGGCGAGGGTCGGGGTTTGAAGCTCGCCCTGACGACGCTGAACACCGGTCGACTGACCGTTCCCATGAGCTGCGCGACGGCGGGCAAGTGGTGCCTGCGCGTCGCCCGGGAGTGGGCGGCGACGCGGCAGCAGTGGGGCGCGCCGGTGGGCAAGCACGACGCCGTCGCCCAGATGCTGGGCCGCATTGCCGCCGACACGTTCGCCATGGAGGCGGTGGCGGAAGTGTCGTCCATGCTGGCGGATGCGGAGGGGTACGACATCCGGCTGGAAGCCGCCATCGCGAAGATGTGGAACTCGGAGACGGCGTGGCGCGTGGTGGACGACACCATGCAGATCCGTGGCGGCCGCGGCTACGAGACATCGGCTTCGCTCAAGAGCCGCGGTGAGCCGGGCATCGCGGTGGAGCGCGCCATGCGCGATCTGCGCATCAACAGGATCTTCGAAGGCTCCAGCGAGATCATGCGCCTGTTCATCGCCCGTGAGGCCGTCGACCCGCACCTCCAGAAGGCCGGCAAGTTCGTGGACACGGAGGCTCCGCTGGGCGAGCGGGCGAAGGACGCCGTCGGCCTGGGCACCCACATGGCCGGCTGGTACGCCGGCAACATGGCGGGCTGGAGCCGGTGGCCGCGGTTCGGCGACTTCGGTCCGCTCTCCCGCCACATGCGCTACATGGATCGGCGTGCCCGCAAGCTGGCCCGGACGCTCGCCCAGTCGATGGCCCGGTTCGGTCCGGCGCTGGAGAAGCGACAGGGCGTGCTGTTCCGCATGGTGGACATCGGCGCCGAACTGTTCGCCATGGCCGCGACCTGCGCGTTCGCCATGAAGAAGGTCGGCCAGGACGGCGCCGACCGGGGGCCTATCGAGCTCGCAGACCTGTTCTGCCGGCTGTCCCGGCGCAGGATCGAGCACCTGTTCGACACGGTGTTCGACAACGACGACGTGCGCACCTACAAGGTTGCCCAGCATGTGCTGGAAGGAAGGCACGCATGGGCAGAAACGGGGATCATCGAACCGCCTTCTCCCTCCATCGGGTGAGGGCGGCCCGGGTCCGGACCGTACTGGCCGCGGCGGTCATCGCCGCCGCGGTGATTTCGTGTGCCCCGCGAACCGCAGACCACGTGGCCACCAACGCCTCCATCGATCGGCGGCTTCGCGCCCTTGCCGAGGCGCGACCTGATAGTATTGTAGGGGTGCTGATCCGGACCGCGGCACCGCCGGATTCGGCGTGGCAGGCTAGCATGGCCGAAGCGGGACTGGCCATCGGGACCATCGCCGGCGATGTGGTTACGGGTCGGATCCGGGCCCGTTCGGCGTTGGACGTCGCGAGACTCCCGTTCGTCGTTCACATCGAGCTGGCGCGAGAAATCCCGATCCTTCAGCATCCGTCGTAGCGAGGCCCACTCTTCCTCCCTCGCCGACCCACCATGGAGAGATTGCCGTGCTGCGCATCTTCCTACGCCCACATCTGAGCCTCGCCACGCTCGTGCTGCTGGCATCGCCATTGGCGGCGCAGTCGGGGCCTCGCATCGACCCGGCCCTGCGTTCCCTGATGCGGCCGGATACTCGCGAAGTGGTGATGAGCGCCCGGTTCGGTCTCGGCCAGCCGGCGGCAGACCAGCCTTTCGGCGGCCTGCTCTCTCTGAAACGCGAAGGCGGCGTCGTATGGGTCGACCTGTTCGCCCGCGTCACGAGCTCGGCCGGCCTGGATGATCTGCGTGCCGCCGGCGCGCAGATCGGCACACGGGTCGGCAACATCGTCACGGCCCGCGTGCCGGTGTCCTCGTTGAGCCGGTTGGCGGTCTCGCGCGGCATCCGGAACCTGGAGGCGTCCCGCCAGATCCCCGTAGTCCTCGATACCAGCCGGAGGGTGATCCGGGCCGACGAAGTCCGGAGCCGCGTCGATGGCACCTGGCTGGGCAGCGCCGGCCAGGACGTCATCGTGGGCATCTACGACACCGGCATCGACTATCAACACGAAGATTTCCGGGATGCGAAAGGCCGCACGCGCCTGCTCGGGCTGTGGGACCAGACGGCCACGGGCGGGCCGCTCCCGACCGGATTCTCGTACGGCATCTACTGCGACACGACGGCGCTGAACACGGGCACCTGCAACGAGCATGACACCAACGGCCACGGCTCCCACGTCTCCGGGATCGCGGCCGGAGACGGGTCCGCAGGCAGCACGCCGTACCGCTATTCGGGTATCGCGCCGGCCGCCGACATCCTGATGGTGAAGGGTGGCAACGGCAGCTTCTCGAACAGCGACATCCTGGATGGCGTCAGCTGGCTCATGCAGGAAGCGGATCGGTGGGGCAAGCCCATCGTCGTGAACCTGTCTCTGGGTGGCCAGTACGGACCGCACGACGGCACGCTCCTGTTCGAGCAGGGCCTGACGAACCTGACGGGGCCCGGGAAACTGCTGGTGGTCGCGTCGGGCAATGAAGGCTCGAACCTGCCGCCCCAGAACGAGCTGATCCACGCCATGGGCCTGCCCGCCGTCGGCGTCGCCCAGTCGTTCACGTTCAACGTGCCCACCTATACGCCGGCTTCGCAGCTGTGCAGCAACAACCTGGCGCTGGACATGTGGCACGACTTCGGCGACACGCTCCAGGTACGGGTTAGGCGGCCCGACGGGTCGTCCCTCACCATCAGCGCGCCGGCCGTGGCGGGCGCCGACAGCGTGAGCGACAGCGCCGCCGGCGGTGACATCGTGATCTTCACGAACACCGCCCCGGACTCCGAGAACGGCGACGACGAGGTCTACATCCAGATCAGCAACTGCCAGGGCAACAACCCGGCCTCCGGCAACTGGGCCGTACAGGTCACGCCCACGACGGCCACGTCCGGCCGGTACTACCACATGTGGCTCTACACAAGCAACCTGGGCGGCCATAGCGCCTATGGCACAGTCGGCTTCGACGACGCCTACATCGTCGGCGAGCCGGGCACCGCGACGGGCGCCATCACGGTGGGCGCTTTCGCCACCCGCATGAGCTGGCCATCGGTGGACGGACACACGTACCAGTACACGACCACGGAGCCGCTCGGCCAGCTGGCTTCGTTCTCGTCCGGCGGCCCGCGCAGGGACGGCGTGCTGAAGCCGGAGATCGCCGCGCCGGGTTTCGGCATCATGTCGACCCTGTCCGCGTCGGCTCAGAACGTGCCGGTCGCGCTGATCGCGCCCGACAACAAGCACTGGCTGCTCCAGGGCACCAGCATGGCGGCTCCGCACGTCACGGGCGTCCTCGCGCTGCTGCTCCAGTACAATCCGACGCTGGCACCCGCCGACGTTCGCAACATCCTCTCGACCACGGCCGACCACGACAGCTGGACGGGCCTGACCTACTCCACCGCGCCCGGCACCGACAGCACGAGCTGGTGGGGCTACGGCAAGTTGGACGCGTACACGGCCGTGTCGGATGTGACGACGCTCAACAATCCGGTGCAGGTCGCCATCGTGCCGAGCAACGACACCCTGGGCGTGGCCGACACGCTCGCTCTGCGCGGCATCGTGGCTACCGCCACGGGTGACTCCGTGGCCGGCGCCGGTGTCGCGTGGACCTCGCGCAACCCGGCCGTCGCCACCGTGGACGCCAGTGGAACCGTCGTTGGCGTGAGCGGTGGCAGCACGTACATCGTCGCAACGTACGCCAGCCTGGCGGACAGCACGTTCATCGAGGTGATCCAGCCGGCGACCCTGGTATACTCCGCGCAGGGCGTCGCCCCGCCGGAACGGTTGTCCAGCGAGGTGGGGACCACGCTCCCGCTGGTCCGCATCGACATGAGGGTGCAGGGAACCGAAGGCATCCGGATCGAGCAGCTCGGCTTCCAGGTCACGGGCCGCGACCCCGGCGCAACGCTGATCCTGGTGAACGACGCCGCCCGCAACGGCATCGTGGACCCGACAGACGTCGTGATCGCCGACAGCGTCATCGCCCTCACCGGCGACTCCCTGAACGTGAATCTCCAGATCGATTCGTTCGTCGTCGCCGCCCAGGACTCCGTTCAGCTCATCGCCGCAATCCGCATGAGCGGCTCGGCACCGAACGGCGCTACGTTCCAGATGACGTTCCTGCCTTCGGCCACACAGAGCGTGGGCGTGCTGTCCGGTACCCGCAACCGCCAGTCTCCGCCGGGCACTATCGTGGCCTCGCCCGTGGCGTCCACCACACTGCTGCAGCCGGGCGAAAGCTTCGCCATCAGCGAGAACCCGGTGAAGTCCAGCGCGGGACGGGTCATCTTCAACTTCGACCCGAACACGCCGCCCAACCTTGCGGCCATCTACACGCTGGACGGCCGGCGCGTCGTGGACCTGCTCCCGCTCATCGAAGGGGGCACCCGGGCCGTCTGGTCGCTGACCAACGACGATGGCAACCGCGTGGCGCCGGGCATCTACATCCTGGTCGTGCGGTTCGCCGACCGCATGATCCGCCAGAAACTGTTCATCGCCCGTTCGGGCGGCGACGGGGACGGGGAGTAAAGCCATGAAGAAGTCGTTCGCGATTCCGTCGCTGCTCCTCGCGGCCTTCGCCGTGCCTCTCACGCTGGCGGCGCAGAGCGGCGTCGGCACGGCCGGCGCCCAGGTGCTCCAGCTGCCGGCCGGCTCCCGGGCCCCCGCCTTCGCCGGGGCCTACACCGCCACGTCGGCCGATGCAGACGTCCTGTTCTATGACCCGGCCGGCCTGGCGGGTCTGCGGCGCTCCATCTCCGTCGCCTATCAGAACTACTTCGAGGGGATCCGGGCCGGATCCGTCGCTGCTGCCTTCAACGTGGGCGGCGTGGTGCTGGGTGGCGGCATCCTGTACCTGGACGCCGGCAGCATCGACGTCATCGAGCCGGACCCCAACTTCGGCAACCAGCGCGGCAAAACGACCGGCGCTACCGCCAGCGCGTCCGAGGCCGCCGCACGACTCTCCGCGGCGGTGGGCCTGATGGGCGGACGGGTTCGCCTGGGCGCGAACCTGGGCGTGGTGTCCAGCGACCTGGCCGGCGTCGGCCGATCGGCCCCGTTCGTGGACCTGGGCGCTCAGTACGCCATGAACCGGATCGCCGTGGGCGTGTCCGTGCGGCACCTGGGTACATCGATGGCCAACACCACCAACGGCGATGCACCACTGCCCGGCGAAGCGCGGCTGGGCATCGCCCTGCGCGGGTTTCAGGTGTCCGGGTTCGGGGTGGCGCTGAACGCCGACGGCGTGTACCGGCTCCAGGAAGGCACAACGGGCCTGCTCACCGGCGTCGAGGCCGGCCTGCTGCCCGGCACGTACGGCCCGTTCAGCGCGGTCCTGCGGGCTGGACTCAGCATGGACAAAGGCGACACACTGGCGCCGTACCGGTTCGGCGCCGGCATCTCGTTCGGCTCCGTCGGCGTGGATTACACGTATCAGGACTACAACCTGCTGGGTGCCGTGCATCGCATCGGGCTGCGCTGGACGACGCCGTAGGCGCACCCGCCCGGCGGTCAGGACAGCGCGTCCCGCTGCCCGGCGCTGACCTCGCGCACCCAGAGCTGGTAGTCGATGGCCGCGGCCAGGGCCCCCTCGATGCTGCGCACCAGGTCGTGCTCACCGACTTCACGCCGTGCCCGCTCCACCAGGTCCGCGTCCAGGACGAACGTATGCGGTTGCCGGTCCCGCGGCAGCCGACGCCGCGTCGTTCCTGTTGCCATTGCGCCTCCCGCGCTCCGTGTTGCCAATGGCGCCAAGGTGTTCGGCGCCGCGGAGCACGACCATGGCAGGACAGGTCAGAAGGGCGGCAGCTCACCCCGCGCGATGTCCCGCGCGCCCCGGTGCACGCCTACGCCCACGCCTACCCCCAGCAGGAGCGCCGTGCCCGCCCCCACCACCGGCAGCAGCCATACGATGGGCGCCGCGACCAGCGCCGCCACGAAGCCGGAAACGAACGGTGCGGCACGATGACGCGCCGCATCCACGAAACGCAGCCGGTTGCGTACGAACTGCCGGGACTTCACATAACCGCCGATGCCAGCTGCGCCGGCAACGACGAGTGCAATCAATTCCAGCATGGCCACCTCCTCGACCATCAGAACGGGCCGGAGCCGTCTGGAGTTTCGCCGGGAGCGCCGCGTGTCGGCTTGTGTTTCAGACGCGCCGGTCCATATTTGGGGTCGGAGGGGGAAACGCCATGAAACAGCTCGTCGTTGTGGGCGACCGGGTCCTGATCCGGCCGGAAGAAGGGGAAGGCCGCAGCAAGGTCGGCCTGTACCTTCCGCCAACTGCGGTGGACAACCAGGCGGTGCAGGCGGGCATCGTGGTCGCCAAGGGTCCGGGCACGCCGATTTCCGCGCCCACGGATCTGGACGACGAGCCGTGGCGCATCGCAAGCGGCGAGCCGCGTTACCTTCCGGTCCAGGCGGAGACGGGGGACTACGCCATCTTCTTCCGCCGGGCGGCGGTGGAGATCACGTTCGAGGGCGAGACGTACCTGGTCGTGCCCCAGGCGGCGATCCTGGTGCTGGTACGAGGCGAAGAGATGGTGTCCCCGGACTAGCTCGCGAAGTCCAGGTGGCCCCTGCAGGAGCACCGGATGAGGAGACGGCCCCGCCCTTGCGGGGCCGTCCTGCGTCAGGAGGACCATGC
>CAZUFP010000017.1:27978-73486 GCA_964619835.1 uncultured Gemmatimonadaceae bacterium
CCCGCCGGCACGGTGCTGGCATCGGCGAACGCACAGGGGGAGGTCCGCGGGTTGATCGGCAATCCGCATCCCGAGGTCGAACAGGTGCTCGACGGCAAGTTGAACGTGTCCGGGGCGGTGGGCCGACACGGGCGCCTGACCGTGGTCCGGGACATGGGCCTGCGCCACCCCTACAACAGCACCGTGGAGCTGGTGTCCGGCGAGATCGGCCAGGACCTGGCCTATTACTTCGTCCGCAGCGAGCAGACGCCCTCTGCGCTCGGCGTAGGCGTGTTCGTCGATCGCACGGGGGCCGTGGCGGCCGCCGGCGGCTACCTCATCCAGCTCCTCGGTGGCCTCAAGGACGACGAGATCGAGGAGATGGAATCGGAGATCGCCGCGCTGCCACACCCGACCACCATGCTTCGCGCCGGCGAAACCCCGGAGCAGATCCTGGGTCGCGTTTTCGGCGACAGCTTCCAGGTGCTGCACCGCGGACCGGTGCGGTTCTACTGCCCGTGCGACCGGGATCGGGCGGAGCGCGCCCTGCGGCTGCTGGGCGGCGATGCTCTCGAAGAGCTGCGCCACGACGAGGAAACCACAGGCCACAGCGACGTCGTTTGCGAGTTCTGTCGCACGACGTACCGCTTCACGCTCCAGGACCTGGACCGGCTCATCGAGGAGGCCGCTTGACTTCACCCTTGCGCATTTGGCCGTCGTGCCCCGAAATTCGTTACCGACAAGCCCGACCCCCCCGGACGAACCAAATCAACGGATCAAAGTGTTTTTCCGACGAATGGAAGACAGAGGGGATCGTTCTGTCCCTATGATCGCCCAACTGGAGGCCATGGTGCGCAGGGCACGCTTGCTGCCCGCCCTGCTCCCCGTGCTGATCTTCGGTGGCTGGGGACTCGGCCACCTGACGACTCGGGCCATCGAGCTGCCCTCCAACGTCCCTGTGCGGATCACGGATGCGTCGCACACGCCGTCCAGGAAGCTCGATCGGCTGGACCGGTTCACGAACTTTCTCCAGAAGGATGGCCACGAGACCGAACAATACATTGCGCTGTACCAGGACCACGTCCTGCCCGTGGAGAAAACCCTCAGAGGCTGGGGCGTGGACCGCGGCACGGCACGCAAGGTCGCCTGGCCGCTGGTGGAGTACTCCTTCGATCGCGGCCTCGATCCGGCCACCGTCGTCGCCATCGTGCTCGTGGAGAGCGATGGCCGGCCTTCCGCCACGAGCTTCGTCGGCGCCCGGGGCCTCATGCAGGTGATGCCGGCGCACGCCGGAATGTGGCAGGGATGCGGCCGGAACCTGTACGACATCGAATCCAACATCTGCAACGGCACCAGCATCTTCGCGGCCCTGCTCCGTCGTTTCAAAGGCGACGAGCGCCGCGCCTTGCTGGCGTACAACGGCTGCGTGCGCGGCACCAACACCCCCAACTGCGAAATCTACCCGCAGCGGGTCCGCAACCTCAGCAGTCAGATCAAGCGCAAGTGGGAGTCCACGGGTGGCGCCACTCGCGCGACGACCTCGCTGGCCGCGGCGCCCTGACCGGCCGCGCCGGCACGTCCCGCTCCTCCGGGTGAGAGAACAAAAGGCGGCCTTTCCGGCCGCCTTTCGCTTGCTGCCAACCCTCCACCTGCTGCCGCCGGTCCGGCGTGCACCGCCGGCGCCGCTCCGGCTCACCGCCGGCGGCCCCGCACCTCGCGCGGCGCGGGGCCCGCCAGCCCGCTACTTCTTCGCGAGCCGGGTGAGCAGCTCCGCCGCCGCGTGGGTTCCCCGCTCGAAGTTCTCCACCAGGAACCACTCGTTGGGCGCGTGGGCGTTCTCGCCCGGCAGGCCCAGGCCCATGAGCAGGGCCGGCGCCTTCAACGCGTCCTCGAACTCCGGCACGATGGGGATGGAGCCTCCCTCCCCCGCGTAAACGACCTTGGCGTCGAACGCCATCTCCAGCGCCTGCTCCGCCGCTTCGTACAGCGTGCCCTGGAGATTGCCCCGCCACGGCGCGCCCCCGTGGATCGTCGTGATGCTGACCTTCACGCCCTCAGGCGTCACGCTCTCGACGTGCTTGCGGAACAGCTCGTCGATCTTCTTCGGGTCCTGGTCCGGCACCAGGCGGCAGCTGATCTTGGCCATGGCCTTCGCCGGCAACACCGTCTTGGCGCCCTCGCCCGTGTAGCCGCTCAGCAGCCCGTTCACCTCGCACGTGGGCCGCACCCACAGCCGCTCCGCCGTGCTCTGGCCCGACTCGCCCCCCAGGGACGGAGAGCCGGTCTCCTCCAGGAACGCGTTCTCGTCGTAGCCCAGGTCCTTGATCTTCGCCCGGAAGTTCGCCGCCGGGTCCACGTCGTCGTAGAAGCCCGGAATGGTGACGTGCCAGTCGTCGTCGTGGAAGCTGGCGATGATGCGCGCCAGCGCGGTGGCCGGGTTGATGACGCCACCGCCGTAGCTGCCGGAGTGCAGGTCCGTGGCGGGCCCCCTCACGTCCAACTGCCAGTAAGCGATGCCTCGAAGCGATGCGCCGATGGTCGGCTGGCCTCTGGCCATCATGCCCGTGTCGGAGATGATGATGGCGTCGATGTTCAGCTCGCCGGCATGCTCCCGCACGTACGGCATCAGGTTCTCGCTGCCCACTTCCTCCTCGCCCTCCGCCAGCACGACCACGTTGCACGGCAGCGTGCCGGCCGTCTTCATGTGCGACTCCAGGGCCTTCACGTGCACGTAAAGCTGCCCCTTGTCGTCACAGGAACCGCGGGCGTACAGCTTGCCGTCCCGGATCTCCGGCTCGTACGGCGGCGAGTCCCACAGATCCAGGGGCTCCGCCGGCTGAACGTCGTAGTGCCCGTAAATGAGCACGGTGGGCGCGCCGGGTCCGGCCTCGTGCCAGTCCCCGCGCACGATGGGGTGGCCGGCCGTCTTCTCGATTCTCACTTCCAGGCCCGCTTCACGCATGCGGTCCGCCAGCCAGTCGGCGGCGGCGAGCAGGTCCTGCTTGTGCTCCGACCGGGCGCTCACGCTGGGGATACGCAGGAAGTCGAACAGCTCCGACTTGAAGCGGTCCAGGTTCTGATCGATATAGGCGTGTACCTCGCTCATGACGCTCCTCTCAACGGGTTCGGGGTCGATCAGTTGGGGTTCATGGCTCGGGTGATCTCGCTCACGAGACGATCCGCGCCGTAGATCCTGCGCAGCGCCTCCAGGATGCCCGCCGAATGCACCCCGACGGTGCGAGCGGCTTCCGTCGTGAACAGGAAGTCGTTCGGCAGCGACTCGATGTTGCCGTCGAAGGCGGTGCCCACCAGCCTGCCCTGCTCATCCACGATGGGGCTGCCGCTGTTGCCGCCGGCGATATCCGTGGTGGCCACGAAATTCAGCCGCGTGGCGAGGTCCAGCGAGTCGCGCCGCGCCACCCAGCGGGGCGCCAGGTCCCAGGGATGCTCGTCGTTGAAGTTGTGGGCCCGCTCATACAGCCCGTAGAACGACGTGAACGCCGGCGCGAAGGTGCCGTTGTACGGGTAGCGCTTCACCACGCCGTCGGTGATGCGCAGGGTGAACGTGGCGTCCGGCGGGATGTCCTGGCCGAACACGGCGAACAGCGCCTGCGCCAGCCGTTCCTCCTGCGCCGACTCACGGGCCTGCAGGTCCGTGACGCGGGCGTCCAGCGAATCGAACCCACTCACCATGACCCGCGCCAGCTGGATCATGGGATCCGACGACTGCTCCAGCGCGGCCGCCGCGCCGCCCATGAACGTCCGGCGGAAGGCGACGTCCGCGATGCGCGAGCCGCGCACCAACCGGCGCGCCGCATCCAGGGCCGACTCATCCCCCCGGAACGCGACGCGCAGCAGCGGATCCCCCGGTGGCAGCCAGTCGCGCGCCAGCCGCAGCCGGATGGCGAGAAGGTAGGCGCCCACGTCGGGATCGTACGGCGTCGGCCGGGTCAGGACCTGGTACACCGAGTCCAGCGCCGCGTCGCTCATGGTGCGCTGGCCCTCCGGCAGCGCCTCCTGGCGCACCCAGCGCACCAGATCGGCCGCCAGCTGGGCGTGCGGGTCGCCGATGATGCCGGAGTCGTAGATGGAGTGCCGCGTGCCGACGCGGGCCAGGCCCTCTTCGATGTCGTTGATGCGGTCCCAGGTGTCGCCGTAATTCCGGGCCAGGTCGGCATCCGCCTGGACTTTCGCCCGGAACTCACTCTCCCACTTGATCTTGTGGCCCATGAGAAGGGTGTCACGGAGCCCCGTCAGCTCGCCGCGGTAGGACTTCAGCCCGTTCTGGAACTCCGCCTCCTGTTCCCGCACCTGCCGCTCCGTCGCCCGGTTGGCCTGCACCATGTGATCCAGGAAGTCGACGAACGACTGGATCATGTCGACGGTGAACGGATCGTCGTAGCGCGCCTGGACCATGAGCTGAGAAACGGTGCGCAGCCGGTTCGTGGTCCCCGGATTGCCCGTCACGAACACGACATCGCCTTCCTCGGCGCCGTCGGCGTTCCAGCGCAGGTACTCCGGCGTTTGGACCGGCGTAATGCTGTCCGGCTGGTAGGCCCGGAAGAACGAGATGTCCAGGTCGTAGCGCGGGTAGGTGAAGTTGTCCGGGTCGCCGCCGAACGCTCCGGCCTGCAGCTCCGGCGCGAACACCAGCTTCACCGGCTGGTAGCGGTGGTAGCGGTACAGGTGATACGCGCCGCCGTGGTACAGGTCGACGACCTGGCAGTGGACCTCCGTGCCGTCTTCGCACTCCTTCTCGATGGCCTTCCCGATGGAATCACGGGCGGAGGCGATGACGGTGTCCGGCACGCCGGTGGGCAGCGCGGTGCGCACGCGGCCCGTCACGTCCTGGATCTGCTCCAGCTGGTCCAGGTACAGGTCCGGACACGTCAGCTCGTCCTCGCGGTTCACCGCGTAGAAGCCCTGCTCCACGTAATCCACGTGCTCCGGCGAGACGGCGGCGACGCATTCCCGTGCGCAGTGGTGGTTGGTCAGCACCAACCCGTCCGGCGACACGAACGACGCGGAGCAGATCTCGCCGAAGCGCACGGAGGCGAGGCGCACGTGGCGCAGCCAGGCCGAGTCGGGCCTGAAGCTGTAGGCCTTCTGCCAGTAGGCCAGCGGCGGGTTCTCGAACAGCCACATCCGGCCCAGCTCATCGCCCTGGAGCTGCGCCCGGTCCGCCGCCCGCAGGTCCGCGGGCGTGGGGGCCAGCAACGCGCCCGCGGTATCGGCGCGAGGCATGGGCCGGGGCGCCGGCATCGCGGCCGGCGCGGCCGGCGCGGGCGGCGGCAGGCGTTGCGGCGCGGAGGCGCAGCCGGCGCCGGCCAACAGCGCCAGGAGCAACGTGCCCGGCAGGAGGCGTTTCACGAGGATCCTGTCGTTCGACATTTCGCGGAGCTCCCATGCTTCAGGGTTCGACGCGGCGCCGGAACCGCTCCGGCAGAGCCGCTCCTTCGGGAACGACCGGCATGGCGGCACTCAACGTGTGCCAGAACAGGTGCACGCCGGGCGCGGCCGCCAGAGCGTCAAGGACCGCCGCCGCCGTCTTGGCGGTGTACGTGGGGTCCAGCCCCAGGCCCAGGCCGCCGAAACGCTCCAGAGCCGCCTCGCCCGCCTGCGTCGGACGGCCGTAGCCATCGCCCAGGTAGCCGCCTCTCAACTCGATACGCCGTACCACGTCGCCGGCCGGCGGAAGGTCTCGGGCACCGGCGCTGGCCAGCAGGGCCAATGTGGCCCCGACGAGCCGCTCCAGCACCCGTGGGTTGGCCACGTAGTCCGGGACGATCTTGACTCCCACGAGCCGGGCGTCCAGGCCGCCCAGCGCGAACCCGATGGCGAGGCCCGCCACGGTGCCCAGCGTGCCGGCGGGCACGTGCGCCACGTCCGGCGGCGGCATCCCGCCATTGGACACCTGCTCGGCCAGCTCCAGACCGGCACTCACGTAGCCCAGCGCGCCCACCGGGCTGGACCCGCCCGGCGGCACGGGGTACGGCGAGTCCCGGCGGCCTGCCCGCCGGGCCAGCCACAGGGTGGCGGGCAACAAAGCCATGTGCGGGCAATAGCGCAGGTCAGCCCCGAGCCCGTGGATGGCGTTCAGCACCTCGCGCACGTGCGGCGTCACCTGCTGGGGATACAGGACCGCCGTGACCCGGAAGCCGCTGCGCGCGCCGTAGAGCGTCGTCGCGAGCACGTGGTGCGAGCCGAACGCGCCACCGGTGACCAGGCGTCGCGAGCCGCGGCGCCGAGCGTCGGCCAGCAGGAACTCGAGCTTGCGCAACTTGTTGCCGCCGTACAGCGGGCCGGTCAGGTCGTCCCGCTTCACCCACAGCTCGGCCGGAAGGTCGGCCTGCACGCGCTCGAGGGGGGTGGCACCGGAACCCAGGGGGAGCCAGGGCAGCCGCTCAGCCAGCGCGGGGAAGCGTCGGAACAGCGCCGTCGTGTCCGCCATGCCGACGAAGCTACGCGGCGATGGCAAAGCCCGAAAGCGGCGCTTCCTGGCTGGCCGGACGGACGGCCTGTATCATGCGTACCCGAGCGGTCGTTCGCGCTCCATTCCCCAACGCCGGGACCGCCGGACCAACGTCCATGAGTTCATCCAGCCAGCCACGGAGCACGGCCCAGCGCCTGCGCGATCTGCTCGCGGGCAACATCCTGTGGCTCAGCGTCGTGTCGCTGCTCAACGACACGGCCAGCGAGATGATCTACCCGCTGCTGCCCCTCTTCCTCACCTCCACACTCGGCGCCGGCGCCGCATTCCTGGGCATCGTGGAAGGCATCGCCGAGACGACGTCCAGCTTCGTCAAGCTGGCCGGCGGCTGGGTCTCCGATCGCGTCCGCCGCCGTAAGCTGCTCATCGTATGGGGCTACGGCATCGCCGTCGTCATCCGCCCCCTCATCGCCCTCGCCACCGCCCCCTGGCACATCCTCGCCATCCGCTTCGGCGACCGCGTCGGCAAAGGGATCCGTACCGCACCCCGCGACGCGCTCCTCGCGGGGTCCGTGGACGAGAAGCAACGCGGCTCCGCCTTCGGCCTACACCGTGCCGCTGACCACTTCGGCGCAGTCCTCGGACCGCTTTTCGCCACCGGCCTGCTGCTGGTCTGGCCCGGCCACCTCCGCCTCATCTTCGCTCTGGCCGCGGTCCCCGGCGCCGGTGTGCTGCTGGTCGTGCTCTGGAAGGTGAAGGAAGTCGTCGCGCGAGACCGCCACCCCGACCCACCGCACCACCCCGACGAGGAGACAGGCAGACAGGGAGACGGGGAGATGGCGCGCGCCGGGGGCTCGGCGCCTGCCGGGGATGCCGACGATCGTCGATCGCCGATCGTCGATCAGCCGCTTCCCGGTTTCAGGGACCTGGGAAGCGGATTCGTCGTCCTCCTGGTGGTGCTGGGAGTCTTCACGCTGGGCAACGCGTCCGACGCCTTCCTGCTGCTGCGCGCCCGCCAGTTGGGCGTGGCCACCGTCTGGATCCCGACGCTGTGGGGCGTGCACCACGTCAGCAAGATGGTGTGGAACGTGGTGGGAGGACCCTTGTCGGACCGCGTGGGCTCGTCACGGGCCATCGTCGCGGGCTGGCTGGTTTACGCGCTGGCCTACGCCGGCTTCGCGTTCGCCGGAGCAGACTGGCAGGTGTGGGCCCTGTTCATCTTCTACGGCCTGTTCTACGGACTGACCGAAGCGCCGGAGAAGGCGCTGGTGTCCCGGCTGGCGCCGGCTGCGCTGCGGGCGCGGGCGTTCGGCGCCTACCACTTCGCCATCGGACTCACCGCTCTGCCGGCCAGCATCCTGTTCGGCGTCCTGTGGCAGGCATACAGTCCGGAGACTGCGTTCCTGCTGGGCGCGGTCCTCGCCCTGGTCGCGGCCACGATGCTGCCGTGGGCCGTCCGCCGGGCGCGCCTTGACGCGGCCGCGGCCGGCGGGTCAGCTTCCGGCCCATGAATCAACCGGACATACTCGCAGAAAACGTCGTCGTCGTCCTGAACGAGACGCAGGACCTGGTCAACGTGGCCGGGTCGGCCCGCGCCATGATGAACATGGGGCTGCGGCGCCTCCGGCTGGTGCGGCCGGTGGAGTACGACGAGCGGCGCATCACCGGCATCGCTCACGGCGCCGAGGTGATCCTGGAACGCATCGAGTTCCCGGAGACGCTGGAACAGGCGCTGGCGGACGCCGTCCACGTGGTGGGCACGACCGCCCGCCGCCGGGCCGACCGCCACGTCTGGGAGCATCCGCGTGAGGCCGCCCAGGACCTCTTCGCCCGGGCACACGACGAGCGCGGGCCCGTTGCCCTGGTCTTCGGCCGGGAGGACGTCGGGCTGACCAACGAGCAGCTCGACCGTTGCGACCGCATCCTCACGGTGCCCACCGACCGGCGCCACTCCTCCCTCAACCTTGCCCAGGCCGTCCTGCTCGTCGCCTACGAGCTGCGCATGACCGGGCCCGGCTCGAACGTCAAGCTGCCCCGCCCCCGGCGCGACGCGCTGCCCGCTACCAGCGAGCAGTTCCAGCGCCTCTTCGACGACATGGAACGCGCCCTCGAGCGCATCGACTTCTACGCGCCGCGGAACCCGGACATCATCCTGCGGACGTTCCGCGCCATCTACCGCCGGGCCAACCTGGACGTGCGGGAAACGAACCTGGTGCGGTCCATGTTCATCGAGTTCCGGAAATACATCGAGAAGCTGGAATCGTAAGGGCGGAGTCGGGGAGGTTGGCTGATCCTGACCGGCGCGGCGGGCGGGCAGAGGCCGGGCGCCGACCGCGCGACCTCACCCCGCCTCCACCCACCACCAGGGAGATCGGGCGAGCGAGGCGAACGCCGCCCGCCACCAGTCTGCGTTCGTCCATCCCCGGTCGTCGGGCGAAAAGCAGGCTTCAGTCGGCGGCCTGACCCTCCACCTCCACCGCCTTCCCCATCAGCTCGATCTCCGACGCGGGCTGCCAGACCTGGATCACCGGGAACGTCTTCTTGAACCAGCCCAGCGAAGCCAGGACGATGCCCAGGTAGCCGAGGCCGATCCCGACCTCCGGGTAGCTGAGGGGAATGCTCTCGGCATGGGGGTAGAGCGTCGGGTAGACCAGAATGAAGCGCTCCACCCACAGGCCCATGAGCACCACCGCCGTCATGAAGCCGGCAACGGCCGGGGTCCTCTTCGCTTTGACGCCCAGCAGGCTGAAGAACGGCACCACGAAGAGGGCGAAGAGGACGAACTGCGTCAGCGGCCGGTAGGGCCTCCCGAGGCGGATGACCAGGAAGATCTGCTCGTGGGGCATGTTGCCGTACCACTGCACCATGTACTGGGCCCAGAACAGGTACGCCCAGAAGATGCAGAAGGCGAAGAGCAGCTTGCCCAGGTCGTGCAGCGTCGCACCCTGCACGTACTCGTCCAGGTCCATGCAACCCCGGCAAACCAGCGTGACAAGGAACGTGGCCGCCACCCCGCCCAGAAAGCCGCCCATGAAGAAGTAGGGCCCGAACAGCGTGCTGACCCAGTGCGGCTGCTGGAGGGACATGACGAAATCGAACGCCACGAAGCTGAACGCGAAGGCGTACAGCAGCGCCATGACGGGGGAAAGCACGCTCAAGCGCTTATGGGCCAGCGTCTCCTCTTCCAACTGGCCGCGCCACCCGCGCGTCATGCGATCGTACAGGGCGCGCAGGCGCGGCGGCACGTCGCTCTCCACGCGCAGGTCCGGCCGCAGCGCCCAGTATGCGAACCAGAGGGAGACCAGCAGCAAGGCACCCAGGAACACGACGTTGCGGGTCACCATGAACCACGTGCTCAGGTAGAACCCCGTGTTGCCCGTCGGCCGGTGCTGCCACCACGGGAACAGGTGCGACGGGGCCCAGATCAGCAGCGGCGGGAACAACAGGATGTACGCAATGGGCAGGAACGCCACGAACGCCAGGCCGAATCGCCGCACCGGGCGGGACCACAGGCCGCGCGTAATCGTGACGACGGCACCCAACAGCACCGCCGCCTGGGCGACCACCGCGAAGAACAGCCAGTTGAACGTGTAGGCCTGCCAGGCGCGATCGGCGTTCGTGATGAGCGCCACGACCATGGTCAGCACGCCGATGGCAATCAGCACGCCCGACGCCACCGCCAGGCGCGGCGGGAAGCGATCCAGGCGCCGGACCGGGTACCGCGGGAGCTCGCTCATGGAAGGCGACATGGCTACTTCCCCGCCTGTTGCTGTTGTTGTGGCTGTTGCTGAAGCTGCCGGATGTACTTGACCACCGCCCATCGCAGATGGGCCGGGACCCGGTCATACGAAGGCATCAGCCCGCGGCCGGCGGTCGCCACCGCGAAGATGTATCCGTCCGTCCGTCCGATGGCGTCCTGCCCCGTCAGGTCAGCCGCGAACGGCAGCTTGCCCGGGCCGATGATGGGGCCATGGCCTTTGCCGTCCAGGCCGTGGCACACGAAGCAGTATGTGTCGAACACTTCCTTGCCCATGGCGAGGGTCGCGGAGTCCATGGGCAGCGGGTTCTTCGCCGTGTCCCCGAATGCCTGGAGCGAATCCTCGATGGGCGGGATCGGCAGCTCGTACGGGTCGCCCGTGCCCGTGATGTACGGGACCGAGTTGGGCGGCACCGGCCGCACATGCTCATACGGGTTGAACGCCGGCGACCACCGCATGAAGTCCAGGAAGGACACCCGCGACATCGCGTTCTCCAGATCCGTGCACCCGCCCAGCAGCGGCACCGCCACGGCCAGTACCGCCAGGCGAACGAGCCACCGCGAACCAAGCATCCCCCCCCGGCCCGCGCCCGCGCCCCTGTCCGGGTGCCTGTCCGGGTGCCCGCCCCCGCCCCCGCCTGCCGTCCTAGCCATGGCTCGCCTCCCCGGCCGCTTCCTGCACGTCTTCGGCCCCGCTCTCCTCCAGGATCCGGCGAGCTTCCGCCTCCCGCCCGTCCGGGGGCATGGAAAGCACCCCGAACCGGTTCGCCGAGAAGGACGGGTCGTAGATGACGTCGGGTATGTCACGGCCCAGGCGAGCGTTGATGATGATGCCCAGCAGCGTGGACAGGGCGCCGAACAGGATGGTCAGCTCGAACGCGATCACCACGAACGGGGGCATGGAGACGATGGGCTTGCCACCCGCGATGAGTGGCCAGTCGAGGGATGTCCACGTGGTCAGGGCGAAACCCGTCGCCGTGCCTGTCAAACCGCCCACCAGCGTGAACAGCCGCACGGGACTCTCGTGCACGTGCAGCGCGTGCTCCAGGTCGTGCTGCGGGAAGGGGGTGAAGACCTCGATGTCCTTGAGCCCCGCCTTCCGCAGTCCCTCGATGGCCTTCACGGCCGCATCCACCTCGGCGAACACGCCGAGCACCTGTGGCCCCATCATCGGTCCGCCTCCGTCTCAGGACCGCCCGCCGGCAACGCCCGGTCCATGGGACCGGTCTCGGTTGCGGGTCTCTTGCGGAACCGCAGCGGCGCCGGCAGCACCTCCTTCAGCTCGGCCACCGCCACCGGCGGCAGCACCCGCAGGAAGATGAGGAAGAACATCAGGAACCAGCCGAAGCTGCCGGCCAGGATGCCCATCTCCACCCAGGACGGCTTGTACGTCCCCCACTGCCACGGCTCGAATTCCTTGGACAGGCTCGTCACGATGATGACGAACCGTTCGAACCACATGCCGATGTTCACGAAGATGGACATGACGAACAGCGTCGGCACGCTGCGCCGCACCTTCCTGAACCACAAGGCCTGCGGCACCAGCACGTTGCACGTCAGCATGATGGCCGTCGCCCACCAGTACTGGGTGTGGATGGCGCCCATCACGTAGTTGCCCTCCATCTCCGCGGCACCACCGGTGTACCACGCCATGAAGACTTCGGACGCGTACGAGTAGCTCACGATGAGCGACGTCAGCAGCATGAGCTTCGACATGGCGTCGAAATGCCGCGGCGTCAGGTACGCTTCCAGGTGGAACACCTTCCGGACGGGCACCATCAACGTGATCACCATGGCCACGCCGCTGAAGATGGCGCCGGCCACGAAGTAGGGCGCGAAGATGGTGGAGTGCCAGCCGGGCACCAGCGCCATGGCGAAGTCCCAGGACACGACCGAGTGCACCGACAGCACCAGCGGGGTGGCCAGCGCCGCCAGGTAGAGGTAGCCCCGGGTGAAGTGCTTCCACTGGGTGCCGGTCCCGCGCCAACCCACGGCGAGGATCGTGTACAGGCGCTTGCGCCAGCGGACCGTCGTCGCGTCGCGCGCCGCCGCGATGTCCGGGATCAGGCCCGTGAAGAAGAAGAGGGCGCTCACGGTGAGGTACGTGCTGATGGCGAACACGTCCCAGACGAGCGGCGAGCGGAAATCCGGCCAGATCCACCGCTGGTTCGGGTACGGGATCAGCCAGTAGAACAGCCACGGCCGGCCCAGGTGGATGATGGGGAACAGGCCGGCGGTGGCCACCGCGAACACGGTCATGGCCTCCGCTGCCCGGTAGATGGACTGCCGCCAACGCGCCCGGAACAGGTACAGGATCGCCGAGATGAGCGTGCCGGAATGGGCGATGCCGACCCAGAACACGAACGTCGTGATGTAGACGCCCCAACCGATGGGGTTGCGCAACGCCGACATCCCGATGCCCTCGTAGACCTGCAGGGCGAAGCAGAAGAACAGCAGGCCCACCAGGGCGAGCACGAAGGCCAGGAACGCGAGATAGCCCCGCCCCGGCCGGCTCAGCATCTTCAGGATGTCGCGATTGACATCCGAATATTGCGTGATGTCCGGGTGCGTTTCCGACCGCAGGACCGTGGCCATTCTAGACCTCCGCCTCGTCCGCCACGACCCGTTTCAGGTACGTGATCGCGGACTGGGTGTTGAGTTCGTTGAGGACGCGGTACCCGCGGCCCGAAGCCGCCACCTGCGCCACCCGCGAGTTGGGGTCCTTGATGTTGCCGAACACGATGGCCTGTCCCGGACAGGTCTGGGCGCAGGCCGGTACGATCTCCCCATCCCGGACGGGCCGGTCTGCCAGACGCGCCTTGTGTTCGCGATCACGGATCCGCTGCACGCAGAACGTGCACTTCTCCATGATCCCCTTCTCGCGCACGGTGATGTCCGGGTTCAGCTGCCAGTTCAGCGGCTCCGGCCAGTCGTAGGTGAACCAGTTGAAGTAGCGAACCTTGTACGGGCAGTTGTTGGCGCAGTAGCGCGTGCCCACGCACCGGTTGTAGACCTGGGCGTTCAACCCGTCCGGCGTATGGTAGGCCGCGTACACCGGGCAGACCGGCTCGCAGGGGGCGTTGCCGCACTGCTGGCAAAGCATCGGCAGGAACGTCGTGCCCTTGTACGGCCCGTCACCGCCCGTCTGCCCACCCGTCTCCCCTACCTGGAAGTAGCGCTCGATGCGCAGCCACTGGATGTTCCGCCGGTCCTTGATCAACTCGGGCCCGACGACGGCGATGTTGTTTTCCGCCTGGCACGCCGTCACGCACGCGCTGCAACCGATGCAACGCTCCATGTCGATGGCCATGGCCCAGCGAGGCTGTAGCTCCGAGTACTCCCCGTAATGCGTCCCCGGGGGCGGGTAGGCCTGAGGACCCGCGTCCACATCCGTCGGCTGGAACCCGCCATCCGTCTGCAGCGTGCGCACCTTCTGCTTCAGCGGTTGTTCGGACTCCTCGCCGTGGCCCGCCGGCACCTGGCCCGGCGGCCGGCCGGCCGCCGCGTTTTCCGCGCGCTGCGTCGCCTGGGTGGCCACGCCGGCGATCGCGGCGACCAGGTCCTGGACCGGCTCCGCCCGGCGCGCCTCATCGAGGGACAGCGTTTCCACCACCTGCTCGCGGTCCGTCGTCGTATAGCGGTCCGTCAGGATCGCCAGGCGTTCCCAACGCCCCTGGGAGCGCAGCGTCGCCTTCGTCTGCTGCCAGACCGGGCCGCCCGAATGGGGATCCACCACCGGCTTGAGCAGCCGCGCCGCGTTGACGCCCCGGTCCCGAGCGTAGCGGCCCATGTGGTCGTGGCCCTGCCCGAGCTGGATCGCGATGACGTCGCGACGCACGCCGGGATGCTTCCAGACCGGCAGCTCCACCGTCCCGCTCGGCGTCGCGACCTTCACGACCGCGCCGTTGTCCAGGCCCATCTCCTCGGCCACCGACGGGTGGATCTCCACCCACGACTGCCACGTGATCTTGCTCACCGGATCCGGCAGCTCCTGGAGCCACATCCGGTTCCCCATGCGGCCGTCGTAGAACCGGTAGGACGGGTACACGACGAGGTAGAACTCGGCGTCGCCCGAGCCTTCGAACGTGGCCGGCGAGGACAGGTTCAGCTCGCCCAGCCCCGTGGCGTTCAAGGCCGGCGGCCGGGTGGCGGGCGCTTCCGCCACCGCCACACCCGCTTCCAATGACTGGATCCACCAGTCTTCGAAGCGAATGCCCGCCTGTCCAACCTTCGGCTGGATCTCGCCACGCCAGCGCTCGCGCAGGTAGTCGTAGAACGTGTTCGCCTGCGTGTTCAGCGGCTTCCCGGCCCGCTTCGCGATGGACAGGAGCACGTCGCCCGTCTGCTTCGTGTCGAAAACGGGCGTCATCACCGGCTGGACCAGGGAATACACGCCGTTCCGCGGCTCGTGGTCACCCCATTGCTCCAGGAAGTGGTGATCCGGGAGCAGCACGTTGGCCAACGCGGCGGTCTCGTCCAGGAACGTGGCGAACGACGCCACGAAGCCCACCGAGCCCAGAGTCTTCGCCACGTCATCCCCGCCGGGCACGCTGTACAGGGGGTTCGCGCCGTAGAACAGCAGCGACGAGATCTCGGAGTTCCGGATCTGCTCGAGCAGATCCCGCCAGTCGGCGTAGCTGCTGGCGGGCACGCCCTGCTCGCGGCGATCGAAGCGCACCGTGTGGCCGACGTTGCCGGCGACATGGTTCAACAGCGCCACGGCCACCGCTACTTCCGTCGCCGCGCTGTGGGCGGAGGACACGCCGGGACCCACGGCCAGCGAGCGGCCGCCGCGGGCGAAGAGCTTGGCCACGGCCTGGATTCGCTGGACATCGATGCCGGCCGCCCTGGCGGCGGCCCCTACATCCACGTCCTCCAGCAAGCGGCCGACCGCGCCGTCCTGGCCCGTCGATTCCGCCACCAGCCGGGCCATGGCGAGGGCGACCAGGTGCTCCGTCCCGGGCGCAATGGGCAGCCAGTCGTCGGCGTTCAGGTCGGTGAGCGACTGATGCGGCGTCACGGCGATGAAGCGGCCCCGGCGGCCCTTGTCGAACGCGTGCGCCTGCACATAGCCGTGCGCGTAATCGATGGGAGAAAGCCACGTCTCCATGAAGTCGGCGCCGAAGGAAACCACCACCTCGGCCGACTCGAAGTCGTGCACGGGGATGGCGTCGAGGCCGTACAGCATCCGGCTCGCCGCGCGCAGCGGCTCGAAGGCATAGGCTTCGAACCGCACGCGCTCCACGCCCATGGCCTTGCACCAGTCGTCCAGCAGGCGATCCATGGTGCCGGTGACCCCGCCGGTCACGAACACCGCCGGGCCCTTCGCCAGGGCGCTCACGACGCGCTGCTCCGCTTCGTCCCAGCTCAGCTTGGACCAGCTGTCGCCGTTGCGCGCCAGGGCCTGCGGGATGCGGTCCGGGTCATACAGACCGTTCATCGACGCCTGGCCGCGGGCGCACAGGTTCCCGTGGGAAACCGGTGAAAGCGGGTTGCCTTCGGCCTTGAGTGCGCGGCCCTCGCGGGTACGCACCTCCATACCGCAGCCGGCCGGACATTCCCGGCACGTGGTGCGATACCACGTGGCGTTGCCCGGCACGATGTCGGCCGGCTGAACCACGTAGGGGATCAGCCTGGAAACGGGCTCCGTGTTGCACCCGACCAGGCTGGCCCCGGCGCCGGCCACGCCCAGGACCTTCAGGAAATCCCTTCGCTCCATGCCATCGGCCATCGTTTAGGGCTCCCCGGCAACGTCGGCGCGCGGCCGGACTAGTGGTGACATACGAAACAATCGGTACGAACGTCCTTCTTGCGGTGACAGCTGATGCACCAGCCCATGCGCAGGGACGCAAACTGCGTCACCTGCATCTCGTCCTGGACGGGACCGTGGCACTCCTGGCACTGGAGCCCGGCGTGGATGTGCATCATGTGCGGGAAGTGGACGTAATCCGGGAGCCTGTGGATCCGGACCCAGGGGATCGGCTCGCCGGCCCGCCAGTAGGAAAGCACCTTCTGGACTTCCGGCTTGTCCGCCGCAATCAGCGGCACGCCGCCCGGGAAATGGCAGCCCGCGCATACGGACACGGCCGGAATACCGGCGTCGATGGACTTGTCGGCCGATGAATGGCAGTACATGCACGGGATGTGGTTGTCCCCCGCGTGGATCTTGTGCGGAAACGCGATGGGCTGCTGCGCCTGCTCGCCTCCGCCACAGGCTGCGAGGATGCTTGCCAGCGTTGCGACCACGACCGCGCGGACCGCCCGCTTGAATCTCACAATGACTGTCCCGGATATCAGGGAGTTCGTATCCTGGTGCCGGCCACGCCGTCAGGTACGAAAGAGCCGGCCGGTTCGCTTGGTCACGCAGACATCTCGGGGATCGCTGCGTGGACCGGCAAAGCGCGGTAAGATTGATGAACCGAACGGAGGCGCGCAAGTCTGCGTGCCGCCCACCGAACGACGAAACCCGGAAGTGGTTGTTCGAGCGCGGTTAACGCGCGTCCAGTTCGTCGGGGCCCATGAGGGCGGCCCGCAACACGCCCGCCCAATACGCGTCGAAGTCCTCGTCCATCTCCGGCGGGTCCGACGCCCGCACGTGGGCGGCCGCCTCCGGGTCGTCCAGGTCTTCCAGCAACACGGCCAGCAGCTCCCGCAGCTCCACGTCCCGCGCCGTGTCAGCCATCATGACGAGTTGCTTGCGCGCCAGACGTTCCTGGCCGGCGAGCTTCGCCGCCTCGGCGTATTCGCCGATCTCGCGCCTCGCGTCGCCCAGCAGCAACTTGCCGATGGACAACCACGCGAGCGTGCAACGGGCGCGCACGGCCCCCGGCGAGATGCGCAACAGCTTCCGGCAGACGGCGCCAGCGGCATTGTAACGGTGAGCCCGCAGGTAGGCGTCGATGGCCTCGCCGTAATAAGACAGGGCGCGCGGCCGATCGTCCGCCTCGACGCAGAGGTCCCCGGCCCGGTTGTAGAACTGGGCGTCGAAGCCCGGGAGAGCAATCTGCGCCTGCTGCTCCAGGGACTTCAACTTCTGGTCGAGGCCGTGGTCCGGCTTTCGTGTGCCGCGGAAATTGCGAAACATCGTGTTTCCGAGATCTCGACGGTGTCGAGAGGGCTACCCATTCGAACGAGTAGGAAGCAGGATGAGTAACCAAACGATGGACGATTCGCCACTGTCCTCGAACGATCGTGATGGTTCGAGGGTAGTTCTACCGGGGTGGCGCTCGCGGAGCGACCGTGTCGTTTCAACCTGAGGGCAAACACATCTGGAGCCGCGTTATGCAGTCGATGTCATTCATCCCGGCGCTGTTGGTCGTGTCGGGACTTGCTGGCTGTGCCAGCCTGCACCACGCCTCGGCGCCGCCTGACGCGCACGAGCGGTTCGCGGACGCCGTTACCCGGTACGACTACGGAGACCTGGCCGGCGCCGCCCGCGAGCTGGCCTGGATCCGCGAACAGTGTGCCGGACACGAGGTCGGCCAGCAGGCGACCCTCACTCTCGCCGCGCTGCTGCTCGACGCCCGCAACCACGGCAGCGACGTGGACTCCGCCGCCGAGCTCGCGGAAACGTTCCTGCGTACCGCTGATCCCAGCAACTGGCAGCGGCCCATCGCGGCGACCCTCTACCTGGCGGCTCTCGATCGCGGCGCCGGGATCCAGGACACCGCTACCGAGACCCGAACCGACTCCGCCCGACCGGCGGCGCCCGGACGCGCGTCCGCGCCCCTGAAGAACTGTGGGCCCGCGAGGCCATTGCCGAATGCCGCTTCCGTCCCCACCTTGCCCGTGTTGCCCGGCGAGCCCCTAATCGCCCGGCTCCGCGCCGTACGCGTCGACCGGGAACAGCTTGCCGCCACGGTCGATTCATTGCGTACGGCACTGGACAGCGCCCGTCAGGAACTGACCGCCAAGGACAAGGAGCTCGAGCGCATCCGCAAAACGCTCAAGCCCTGAGTGCAGCGTCGGCCGCGGGTGCCAACCCACCTCTAATCGGACCAAGATGAAGGTTCAGTCCCGGTTGCTGATCACACTCGCGAGTGTGGTCGTGCTCATGGCGGTCCCGTCCGTGTACGGGCTGTCACAGCTGCATCGGCTGTTGGCGATCGTCGTCGATCTCCGGGGCGAACACGCTCAGGCGAGCCTGGCGTTGGGCGGGCTCCAGGCCGAGCTCGCTGACCTGGACCGGTTTGAGCGCAGCTACATCGTCTCACCCAGCGACGAGCTGCGCCGGGCAATCGACAACTCCCTCGGCAACCTGCAGGTCGGCATCGCCAGCCTCGAAGAGGCAGGGTACGCGGAGGCCTCGGCTCCCACCAAGGAGTTCGTCGATTCGTTGTCCAACGCCACGGAACGGATCGAAGCCCTGATGGAGGCCGGCCGCGACGCCCAGGCCACCAACTTCTTCGAGACCGTCAAGCCGATCCTGGAGAGCACCCGCGCCTCGCTCGAAGGCATCGCGGAAGTCATCGACCAGCACACGAAAGAGAAGGTGCAGGAAGCGGAAACGTTGAGCCGCGACACCGCCAGCACCGTCACCATCACCTTCATCATTGGCGTGGTCCTCACGCTCCTCGCCGCCGTGACCATCACCCGTATGCTGTCCGCACCACTCCGCAAGCTGAGCGGCGCCACGGCCGCAGTGGCGGACGGCAATTTCATGGCCCCGCCGGACTTGCCATACGACCGCAACGACGAGATCGGTGAGCTGTCCCGCTCGTTCGGCTCCATGACCGAGCGATTGGCCGAGCTCGACCAGCTCAAGGCCGAGTTCATCAGCCTGGCCAGCCACGAGCTCAAGACACCCATCAACGTGGTCGGCGGCTACGTGGAACTGCTGGAGGAAGGCCTCTACGGCGAGGTGAACGCGCGGCAGCGGGAGGTGCTCGATCTCATCCTCGGCCAGACCGAGAACCTCACTCGCCTCGTCAATCAGCTGCTGGATCTCGGCCGGTTCGAATCGGGCGGGTTCCAGATCCACTTCCAGGACCTGGATTTCGCGGTGCTCATGAACCGCTTGCGCCGGACCTTCCAGGCTCTGGCCGATCAGAAGCAGATCGATTTCGCCGTCGACATCGCCGAATCGCTGCCCCCGCTCCGCGGGGACCCGGACCGCCTGGAGCATGAGGTGTTCGGCAACCTGCTGTCCAATGCATTCAAGTTCACCCCGCCCGGCGGCCAGGTCCGCGTCACGGCACGTTCCCACGACGGCGCCGTGGAAATCGCCGTCGAGGACACCGGCGCGGGCATCCCGCCGGACGAGCTGAGCAACATCTTCGAGAAGTACTACCAGGTGGGCGACGAAGCGCGCTCACAGGGAAGCGGCCTGGGCCTCGCCATCGCACGGCAGATCGTCCGCGCCCACAAAGGGGACATCGGCGTGGACAGCGAGCTGGGCCGCGGGACTCGCTTCTGGATCCGACTGCCCGTCGGCGCCCCGGAAGCCTGACCTGCTGGCGGCGTCCCCTTCTGCTGCGCTAGTTTGCACCGGACCGCAACAACACGTGCAATCGATGAGAACCGGCCGCCAAGACCACCATCTGGCCACCGTCAGCTACGAAGGCCGCTTCTGGGACGTCTACCTCGAGCTCCAGGAGTCGGACCGGCGTGGACCCGTTCGCGGTCGGCTGGCATTCTCCGCCGCCGACGGCGAAGAGGAACCCATCCGCACGGCCGTCATCTTCATCGAGCCCACCGAAGACGAGGTCCTGCGCCGCGCCCGCGAGTTCGATGTCCACCAGCTCGTCGGCCTGCTCCGGTCCTGCCTGACCTGACCTCCCGGACCCGATCCGCCCTATGGCGCCGCCGCGGCGATCGTGCGCGGCGTCAGCCACGCCAGAACCGCCGCACGGCCCGCTTTCGCGAACACGCGGTTGGGATACTCCTCGCAATCCGGTGTGTTCGTTCCGTGGACGCACCCGTTGTAGCGCAGCAACGCTCGCTCCACGTTGCCGCCGGTCCGCCGCAGATCGTTCGCAAAGATCCGGGCGCCGTGGCAGATGTTCACGTCGACATCTTCCAGGCTGGCGCCGCAGCCCCACTGGCCTTCGTGGACCGGCATCACCTGCATCAGCCCCACTGCCCCCACCGAACTCCTGGCCGTGGGATTCAACCACGGATTCTCCACCAACAGAACCGCGAGTAACAACCGCGGCTCCACTCGCGTGCGGTTGGCCTCCCGCACCAGCGCCACCGAGATGCGCCGCACCAGGTCCGGATCGTCCCGGTAACGCAGGAGCACCCGTTCCATGGGCTCCACCTCGGCATGATAGTAGTCCGTGACCTCGTCGAAGTCCGTCTTCAGACTCTCGGCTTTCACCATCAGACGTTGCACGTGCGCCGCAGGATCCACCGACACCGGCCGCCGCGCCGGTCCGTTCCGATACAACTGAACGACCGCCAGCACCACCACGCCCAGCGTGCCCAGCGCCACCCATAATCGCCAGCGCCCCGCAGCTGCGTCGCGAATCCATGTCCATGCCCGCTGCATCTATCGACTCCCAGATATTCTGTTCATCACTCAGACGGCGAGCTCTTCGCCCGCCGCGCCGCCGTCATTGGTGCAAGGGGTATACCCGGACGGGCCGGAAGATGTGGAAAACTCCGCAAATCGCGCGATTTCAAGCCATCAATGTTGGCACCGCCGCACGCCGGTTCCGCCGCACGCACGACCACGCCCACGCGGCGGGTACGCCAATCTGGCAGATGAACGGCAAAACCTGCCCCCGCGCCTGCGTTTGTTGCCGGGCGCGCACGGAAAGCAGTTGCGAACGCGATGGGCGGATGGTAACATTTAGGTTTGGGTTCCTCTGGACCGTCCGTCACCGAATCGAGCTCACGCGGGAGGGCGAATGGCGCTATATCGCACGCTGTACTACAGCGACTTCAACGTGGGCGTCGGTGGCCGTGTGACCATCCCGCAGGACATTCGTGATGATCTCGGCATTGCGGACGGTGATCTGCTCACTGCCCGGGTCGAGGAAAGCCCGGATGGGACGCGACAGCTGGTGATGTGGCGTGCGAAGGAGCAGCCCGAGGAGACGACCGAAGACTAGCGCCGACGCCGCGAACGCGAGGGCGCGGCAGGACCTGTACGAGCGCATCGGGCCCCGAAACGGCGTCCTATGAACCACGCGGCGTCGGCGCCGCACTATTGTCGCCCCTGCGCAACGCGCCCCTCGCCCCGAATCCCCGTCCACCCCCCAGATACCTTCCGCGCCGCACCTTCCCTGCGCCCTCCGCGGCTCTGCGTGCCGCTTTCCCTGCGCCCCCTGCGTCTCTGCGTGCCGCTTTCCCTGCGCCCCCTGCGGCTCTGCGTGATGGAGGTCCCCCGCGCCCTCAGCGTCTCCGCGTGATGCTTTCCCCGCGCCCTGCCACATCCAGGTCGGTCCAGCGTATCAGCTCCCGCAGCGGGCCATGGCCGTCGTGGTGCCATTCCATGGGTGGCCAGGGGAGGCCTTCGAAATCCGTGACGCGGGCGACGCCGAGCCGGGCGAGGCGCAGGGCGATGGCGTGGAGCCGGTTGCCGGTGCCGACGACAGCGGCCGACTGGAGGAAGCGGCGGACGGGTTCCAGGTAGCCGGGCACGTCTTCGAGGTCCCGAACCGGCTTGACCCAGAGGGTTCGGTTGAGGCAGGACGGAGTGAAGGTGGGGTCGTCGTCCAAGATGACGGTGAAGCGGGTTCCGGGCCCGGCCAGGACGCGCACGTGGCGGCCGGCAAGCTGCCGGAACTCGGCGCCGCCCCGCAGCTGCTGGATGGCGGCGGCCTCGGCCGGCGAGACGGCCCCGCGTGGCAGCTCGGTGTCCAGGACCTCGAACGCTTCCGCGACCTGCGCCGCGAACCGTTCGGGTGTGGTAGTGCCGCCCTCCTCCACGTAGACGACGTGGGGCGACACGCAGCCGTGCTGGTCGAAGATGGCGGTGGCGCGGGCGACGCGGCCGGGAGCGTCGAGGTCCGCTTCTCGGCCGACCATTCCGAAGGACACGCGCGGTCCGTGGAGCACGAAGCGAGTCTCGGGACTCACCAACCGCTTTACGGCTGCGGCCACCTCGTCCCCACCATAAACGACGACGGCGTCCGCCTCCTCCGCGGCGGACCGGTTCAGGTCTGCGCGCGTCCCCGGCCAGTAGGTGACCCCGATGCAGTCTCCGAGGCCCGGGTCGACTTCGGCGAGGGCACGGGCGAACAGAACCGGGAGGAGAGGCTCGTCCGCGGCGGTCTTGGCGAGCGTGGCGGCACGCACGATGAGGGACCGGATGGCGGCGGTGACGGCCACGCCGGGCACGTTGCCGGCGAACACGTGGAACGCCAGGTCGGGCCCCAGGGCATGAATCCGCCGGCCGGTATGGCCGTCGGCGACGAACCGGTCCAGGACGGCCCCGTCCCCATCCCCCAGCTCGGCCTCGAGGAGGCGGCGCAATGCGGGCGCGGTCCAGTCGGCGCCCATGCGATCCAGCACCAAGCGGGTCATGGGAAGGGAGTAGCGGGCGGTGGCAGGCAGGACCGATTCCGCCAGGTCTCGCAGCGGGCCGGTGTTCAGCCGCGCGGCCGCGGCGGCGACGGCCGAAACGATGTCCGCCACGGGTCGCTCCGCCAGGTGGCGTTCCCGGGCCGCGGCCAGCCTGCGAGCCAGGCGGTGCACGTCGGCCGGTTCGAGTTCGGGCACGCGGACCGTGACGCCGTCGTAGTCGAGGGTCCGCCACTGCCGCGATCCTCCCGGATCCAGGCCCGGAAGATGGAAAGCGTCGACGGCGGTCATCGCCCTTGTGTCGCGTTGAGCAGCTGGTCCATGGCCAGGGAGCAGCCTCGGGGCGGCGCGCCGGCCGCCCGGCCCAGCAACACGAAGCCGTCATCCTGGACGCGGCCCACATCTTCCGTTTGCACGCCCAGCACGCTGGCGGCGTTCGCCAGGTCGTAGTGGCGAAGGAGGCCGACGGCCCCCTGGGGCACGGGCTCGAGCGTTTCGGGATCCACCACGAGCGTCCGCACCCACGGCGGGCCCAGCTTTCGCCTCGGCGCACGCCGTGAGGCCCCGTGAACCCGGTCCCACAGCGTGGAGTCGTAGAACTGGGACAGCATCTCCGTCATGCCGTATTCGTTGACGCACGCCTCGTCCGGAATCCCCAGCCGCCGGCCGTACTCCGCGCGAAGCGTTTCCGCCGGCACAACCCGACCCCGCCCCTTGAATCCGCCGGTGTCCATGAGCCGTGACCCTTCCGGCAGGTTCAGGGACCTTCCCCGCGCGGCCAGGTCGTCCAGCCAATGGATGAACGCCGCGGACGTGCCCAGGAGGCAAACCGGTCCAGCCGTCTTCGCCAACGCCCTTTCCAGGCCCGCGATGTCCAGGCCCTCGGGCCCGGCGAACCAGTGCCCGTCCGCCGCGAGCTCGTCCATCACGGCCCCCACCATGTACGACAGGGACGAGTCCGGGACGTCCGAGGGGTGCGGGACGAGGGACATCATGTGCGGCCGCACGCCGTCCGGCAGCAGGAACGCCTCGAACGTGGGGAGCAGCGAGGCACGGTAGAGGGCCAGGTCCCGGACGTAATGGGCACCCCGTCTCTGCGATCCGCGGGTCGTGCCGCTGGTATGGAACACGGCCTGAACTTCGTCGGGTTCGCCGACGGCCAGGGCCAGTTCCTTGAACGCCGCCGTGGGCACGCCCGGGATCTCGGTCCAGTGGCTTACCTCGCCAGCACCGCGCGACCGGGCGAACGCCGCGAGCGCGCGGTCATGGTCCACCTGGTAGCGGAACACGCGCCGGGCGACGTCGTCGAAGACGTCGTCGGCAACCGGCTGCATCCCGTCGCGACACAGCGCCAGCACCGCATCACGGACCCCGGAGAACGCCTCGGCCACGACTCAGACCTCTCGATCCAGTGCGCGGAAGTGGGCCTCGGCGGCAAGTGCGAACGCGGCCGCGTCCGAGCCGTAACGGCCGGCGACCGGCGCGAGCACCGCCAGGATCCGTTCGGCAACGGCGTGCAACGCCTTGTCGCCCGTGATCGTGGCCAGCTCCAGGAACAGGCGGGCCGCATCGGCGTTGCCGATGAACGGCCGGTCCGGGTACCGGAGGGCACCCACATCCTCCGGCCCCGGGACGTGGTCCAGAAAGCCGCCGTCTTCCGACCACAATCGGCGCTGCATGGCGCCGGCGAGCCGAAGCGCGTCCTGGTTGAACTCCGGGTTGTCCGCCGCGCGCGCGACGGCGATGCACGCCCGCGCCGTGGCAACGATGTCCACCAGCAGGCCCGGCCGGCGGGGCGCCGCGGCGCTGTGGAACAGGAGGTCGTCCGGGGCCGACATGGTGGCCAGCAGCGCCTTCAATCCGCGTTCCGCCCGGCCAATCCACTCTGGCTCCTCGAGGCCGCGCCCTGCGTCGGCGAGGGCGTGGATCCAGGCGGCGTTGGGCGCCGTGTAGGTGGACAGGTCCACCGGCGGCTCGTCCAGAAGTGGGCGTGTCGCGGCATCTGCGCTGAAGTACTCCGGATCCGCCGCCTGGCTGTTGCCCCAGAGTCCGTCCTTGCGGGACAACCGGGTCTCGACCCAACGGACGGCGCTGTCCGCCGCGGCTCGCCAGTCGGCCCGGTCCCGAAGCGCGGCGCCGGCGGCGTAGGACGCGAGGAACCCGGCCTGTGCCAACAGCAGTTTCTCGCGACGCGGTTCGGTCCAGTCGGAGGCCAGGGCGTAGCGGTAGAAACCGCCGTCCACGTCGTCGTGAAGGTCGCCGGCCAGCATGCCGTCCAGGGTGTGCTCCGCCATGGCGACGCGGTCGACGTCAGGGTGCAGCGGCGGGGCGAAACCGAGCTCGACGGCGGCCGGGACCGGGAACTTCGGTGCGTCACCGAACCCACCGTTGCGGGGGTCGAACGTGTTGCTCAGAACGAGCAGCACGTCGTCCACGGCCTCGCGCCGCACCGGTTCGTGGTCCCGGGGCCGGGCGCGCTCCACCTCGAAGGCTCGCCGCCGTCGCTCGATCTCCGCCATCAGCTCGTCCCTGCGCTCCGACCACGCGGCCAGCACGGCCCCTACGGCCGCTTCGAACGCCTCCGCTTCCACGAACGTGTCGGACCACAGGACTTCGCCGGTGGGCGTGAGAAACGCCGTCGTAGGCCAGCCGCCCGCGATGTAGCGGTCCTGGACGTGAGGCGCCGCATCTCCATCGACGCGCACCGGCACGAAGTGGTCGTTGATGAGGCGGATCACCGACGCTTCGGAGTAGGTCGTCTCGTCCATGAGCGCGCACCAGCGGCACCACGCGGAGGTGATGGCCAGGAGCACCGGCGACCCGGTGGCGGCCGCCGTCGCAAACGCATCCGCACCCCAGGGCCGCCAGTTGATCTCATCGGCCCGGTTCGGCCGATGGGAGAAACGCAGCGATTCAGTCATCCTACGGCTTTCAAGAAGGGAACAGTTGAGAGAACAATAGCCCGCGCGCGGTACGGCGACCAGCCGGCGCCGGGGCGAAGAACCGGGTCGGGGCGCCGTCCGCCAGCGGGCCCGAGAACGGGGTTGGCCTCAGCGAAGGTCGAACTTCTGGCTGCGCGCCAGGAAACGCCGGACGGGCAGGTCCAGCACGCGGATGAGCAGGCGCTTGAGCCCGCGTCCGATGGCCCCGGAAACGGATCCGCCGCCCGAGACCGCCGGTTGCAGCTCGCCCTTGAGCCAGTCCTCCAGCTCGTCGAGGTCGGACAGGGACAGCGTTCCGATCTCGAGGGCGGCGAGATAGTAGTAGCGGCCGGGCGAGCCGGGTGCCATGGGCGGCACCGCCGGCCGGGACAGGGCGATGCTGGCATCCCGATAGGTAGCGAAGGTGGTCACGCTGTCGGTCTGCGGGTCGAGCAGCCGGTACACCCCGGAAAGCGGTTCGTACTGCAACACCAGCGTCCAGCGGGCACGGTCCACCAGGTCGTCGAACAACTGATCGCGCCACAGCTCGATGGTGAAGCGGAGCCTGAGCGGAAGGCCCGAGCGCACGGCTTCGCGCAGGGCCGGGTCGTCCAGCGCCTGGCCCAGGTGGAGGGCCGGCTGCAGCCCGGGCCGCTCCACGAGGACCGACAACCCGGCGCCGACGTTGTTCGCCGGCCCGGACTGCGCGTTCGCCGCAGTGGCGAACAGCAGCAGAAGCGCGAGTGCGACCCTCAAAGCCGTGCGTCGATCCGGATGAAGAAGTTGACGCCTTTCCAGGTCGCACCGGTGAGCGGCGCGGCCCAGTAAAGGCCGAGTGTGCCGAGCTCCACGCCGGCGCCGACATCGCCCACCAGGCCGTTGGGGCCCGGCTGCCGCCCGAGCAGCGCCTTGTCCTCCACCCACGTGCGTCCTGCATCGCCGAACAGGACCAACTCCGCCATGTCGCCGAAGTCCACGTCGAGGCCCAGGCGCCGGCCGATGCCGGGGACGATGGGAAACGCCAGCGAATACTGGATCTGCCCCAGCATCAGGCGATCGCAGCCGTAGTACGGGTAGAAGCCGGTGCCATCGACGATCACGGTGCTGTTCCGCGCGCCGCAGTCGAAGCGCATCAAGGGATAACCCGGCAGGTTTCCTTCGCCGCCCAGAGTCAGCTGACGTTGTGGCGGCAGCGCGCTGCCGTCGGCCGACCCGGCGGCGAGGAGGCGGAGCGCCAATCGCTGGCGTGGATCGATGCGGACGTAGCGTCGAAAGTCCAGGTAGACCGACGTGAATTCCCGGTCCACGGGCAAGGCCACCAACGGGCCGGTCGGATTCGCCGGAAACCGCTGCAATAATCGCAGGTCGCCACCCACGCCCTGCTCCACCGAGGCGTGGATCAGCCAGCCGGCGGACGGTTGCGACGGGTCGTTGCGTGAGTCGTAACGGACCCGCGTCACGACGCTCTGGATGTTGCCCTGCGCCACGAGCGGCTCCGGCCGCCAGGCTTCATCGTTGTGCTGAAGCGCCCACGGCTCCCTGGGCGCTCGGTATCCGTCCCGCTCGTTCAGGTACTCCACCGTCAGCTCCCACGGTCGCGCCCGGCCGATCAGGGTCAGATAAGCGCTCCAGCCGTCTCGCTGGTAGTGGTCCCTGTAGTCGGTGTGGAACAGGAACGTGGCCAGCGAATTCTCGGTGTCCGAGAGCCCGGTCTCCTGGATGGGGTCGATGACGGACCGCAGGGCCAGTCCGAACAGAGCGGCCCGATGCCCGCCCAGGTACTGCTCCGCTTTGACGTCGTACCCGAACTCGTTGGGGCGGAAGCTGATCCCCGATTGCGTCCGGTAGATCAGGCGCCCGTCCAGCACGGTAGGGTTCACGCCGCCCAGCTGGAGCCGGGGCCCGAAGGCGACGGGAAGGCCCTCCACACGGTTGTAACTCCCACGCACGGCGGCCGTGAAGTCCGCGCGCCCGAACGAAAACCGGCGGCCGGCGCTGAGCGGGGCGCGGCGGGTCGCCGGTTCCGCGATCAGGCGGCCTTCCTCGCTCCGGAAAGAAAGCGGCTGGTCGTAAGTGTGGATCTCACCGTCCACGCGCCCGAGGCTGAGCCCCCGGAACGTCCCACCGATGACCAGCACGGACCCCGTGATGTGGCCGCCGGTTTCCATGCGCAGGTCGCCGTTGATGACCACGACGCGGCCACGGACCGTGCCCGCGACGACGAACGGGCCCTGGAGCACGGCGACGTCGCCTGCCAGTTCCGCGTCCGGCGCCAACCGCGTTTCCCCCGTGAGACGCGTCGTGCCCGGCGCGTTGTAGAGGCTTACCGCTTCCTCCGCCACCGTGGCCGGCAGCTGGCCCGCGGAGGGCTCGCGTTCCTGAGCAGGGAGCGGAGCCGCCACGAAAAGGGCCGCGGCAAGAACGCTCCATCGAACGGTCTGGTGTCGGGTCATCGGTCGATTCCCAGTCGGCGCATACGGCGATAGAGGTTGGGCCGGTCGGTCTGGAGGCTGCGCGCGGCTTCCGCCACGTTGCCGCCGGCAGCGTCCAGGGCGTCCACGATCAGACGCCGTTCTTCCGCATCCAGATGGTCCGTCAGGCTCCCGGCCGACTCGGGCGCCCCCGGAATCATCGGTGCGACGTCCACGACGCCCACGGCGCCGCCCGGGTGCAGGATGGCGAGACGCTCGCACACGTTGGCCAGCTCTCGCACGTTGCCGGGCCAGTCATAGCGCCGGAGCAGGTCGAGGGCATCGGTGGCGATGGACGGCGGATCCAGGCCCTGCCGCTCCCGAAGACGCTTCGACAAATGGTCCACCAGGGCCGGGATGTCCTCGCCGCGGTCCCGAAGCGGAGGCAAGCGGATCGGTACGACATTGAGCCGGTAGTACAGGTCGGGGCGGAACCGGCCGGCGTCCATTTCCTGGTCCAGGTCCCGGTTGGTGGCCGCGATCACGCGAACGTTCACGGGAACGGGACGCCCGCCTCCCACGCGCTCGATCTCGCCCGCCTCCAACGCGCGCAGCAGCTTTGCCTGCGCCTCAGGGCCCAGCTCCGCCACTTCGTCCAGGAACAGCGTGCCGCCATCCGCCATCTCGAACCGACCGCGGCGCCGTGCCGTCGCGCCTGTGAACGCGCCCTTCTCGTGGCCGAACATCTCCGACTCGATGAGGTCGCGGGGGATCGCGGCGCTGTTCACGCGCACGAACGGGCCGTCCGCTCGCCTCGACAGGGAGTGGAGAGCTTCTGCCGCCAGTTCCTTACCCGTACCGCTTTCCCCTGTCAGCAACACACGGGCTTCGGTCGGCGCGGCCTGTCGGATCAGCTCCCGCGTCCCGGCCATGACCTCGCTGGACCCCACCAGCTCCTGCAGGGACGCCCGCTCCCGCATGGCGGCAGTCGTCAGCTCGCGCGCTCGGCGGAGCTCCACGGCCCCCTTCACGGTCATGAGCACCGCCTCGGGGGTCAGCGGTTTCTCGATGAAGTGGAACGCGCCGAGCTTCGTGGCTTCAACCGCATCCTGCAGGGTCGCCCGGCCGCTGATCATGACCACGGGCAGCTCCGGCCGACGCTCCCTCAGCGCCCGCAAGGTCTCCATGCCGTCCATGCCGGGCATGGCAAGATCCAGCAGCACCACGTCCGGGTCTTCCGCGTCCGCCTGTTCCAGGGCGCGCCGGCCGCTATCGGCCTCCAGCGTGTGGTACGACTCCCCCTGGAGCAGCCGACCCAACATGCGACGGATATTCGCCTCGTCGTCTACGATCAGGACGGAGCGCATAGCCCGCTCAACGCAACACGACCAGATGCGCCAGGACCGGCGCGCCTGGTCCGTCCAGCGGCCGGGCCGAGTCACAGCCCAGACGCGCCTCCGGTCCGTAGAACAGGCGCAGATGCGGCCCGCTCGAGCGGGCCGCCGCCCGGTCCTCGGACCGGTCCATGCACCGTCGAGCGTCCGTGAACGCCGGGGCCAGCATGGTGGCCACGCTGTCCGCCGCCGCTTCCGTCTCCGCCGCCACGCCGATGACGACGGCGGAGGTCGCGTCCACGTCCGTGGCGAGGTAGCGTAGCAGACGGTGCACCATCGGCCGGGCCAACGCCGCATCGCCCACGTGCATCGCGAGCAGGTCCAGCGCGCGCTCCTTGCCCACCTGGTACAGAGCATCGTGCAGGGTGAACTGGCCGCCTTCGTAGTCCAGAACGATGGTGGTGTCGCCCACCGGCTCGAAGGCCAGGAACCCCAGGAACACACTGTCCGCGTCCCCGGGCCCGCTCAACGTCAGCCCTGTCCGGCGGGCGACGGCGCGGAACCAGGCGCTGTCCGCCCGGACCGCCAGGAGCGCCACCTGTGCGCCGGCCGCCGTGATGCGCGTGGCCACTGCCTCCGGCGTCGCGCCGTCGGGCTCAAAGGCACCCAACACCGTATATGGGACGGGGCCGGATCGGCCCATCCGCACGGCGCACGACGACGTCGCGGCCGCCAGGGTCAACCACAGCACACTTACCAGGGTCCGTCTCATGAATGGCCGTCTCCTTCCCGCGTGGATCAAACGCCCGCCGCCCGTTCGGGGGCGCCAACAGGGAGCAGTACCCGGAACTCCGCCCCACCTTCCGGGCGGTTGCCGGCCCGCACCCGCCCCCCGTGCGCTTCCACGGCCTGGCGCACCAGGGCCAGCCCCAGTCCGGTGCCGCGGGACTTGGTGGTGAAGTCCGGGTCGAAGATGCGGTCCGTCACGTCCGGCGGCAGCCCCGGCCCGTTGTCCGTCACGACAACTTCGATCCAGCCGCCGGGTGTATCTTCGCCGGCCAGGTCGCCGTCGCCGCCATCCGCCGAAGCCGCCCGGGCCACACGCACCCCCACCGTGCCTGGCGCGTCGGTTTCCGCCAGCGCGTCGGCGGCATTCCGCAACAGGTTCCGGAAGGCGCGCAACAGGGCCTCGTAGTGCGCGTCCACCATGGGCAGCCCCGGCTCCACGATCACCTCGCGCTGGATCCCGGGTTTGAGGTCCGAGTCCGCCAGGGAGACCAGCAGCTCCCCCAGGTCTACCGGGCTGGTGGGGCCCTCCGGCGGCCGTCCCAGCGCGGCGAACTGCTGCGCCAGCTGTTCCAGCCGGTCCACTTCCTCGTCGATCACCGTCAACGGCTCCTGGAACGACGGCTCTCCCGACGCCGCGATGCGGTGCGCCGCCAGACGCAGCGGCGTCAGCGGGTTCTTCATCTCGTGCGCGACACGGCGGGCCATCTCGCCCCATATGCGTACCCGCTCCGCCTCCAGTGCCCGCTCCTGCGCCAGCCGCAGGTTCCGGGCGGCCGTGCGCAACGCGTCGCGCAGCACCCGGATCTCCTTCACCTCCCGCCGCTCTCCCGTACCCGGCTCCGGAAGCGATTCGTCACTCGACAACCGCTCCGCCCACTGCACCAGCTCCGCCACGGGCCGGGCGATCTGGCGCGCCAGCGACCGGCTGGCGCCAAGGCCCAGCAACGCCAGCAGCACGGACAGCCCGACCGCGACGTACGGCAGCGTGTCCGTCAGACGTTGACCCAGGTACGCCCAACGACGCGCCAGCAACAGCGATTCGGACAGGACCGCCCGGTGCCGCTCCGCCGCCCGCTGAGTCGCGGGCCCCAGGTCCCCCGCCTCCACCCGCTGCACAAGCTCACGGCCCGTTCGGGCCACGTCCTCCCACGGACCCAGACCGCCGGCCAGGTCCAGCGTCCCCGACACGAGCCAGGCACCAGCGCCCACCAAGAGCAGTGCGGGCACGAGGGAGAGCACCAGGAACCACGCGAACAGGCGTCGTTCCAGCGTGCGATGTCGCAGCAGGCTGCCTTTCCGTCTCACCGTCGTCTCGCTTGACGCTCGTTCGCGGGCTGGTGTAGCTTTGATGTGCCGGCGCCTCTCGCCGCCTCCGCGCGGCATGCCGGGCGCCGCTCCCGGGCCGTGACCCCAGCCCGCCGTTTCAACTTCGCTGTCGTGGGCCCAACCGCGTTCCGGCTCCGCCAGTTACACATACACGACCACCGCGGCGATGCGGAGATTGCGCAGAAAGACCGGCTCAAGTCCTTGCACGAAGGCAAGGTAGACGCCGGATCTTCGCCGGAGCAAGGCTGGAACACGTGAGGGCCCGCCTGGCCCGCAGGAGGTGCATCATGATCCTGCCCAACGTGCGTGCATCGTTCGGCCGCGCCGAAGCCGGCTTCATCCTGGGAATCCTGGCCGGCCCGGACGGCGCCGCCCGCCGGGACCTGGACGACCGGCTTCGCGACGACGGCTTCGATGGCATCCTGGACGACCCCCGGACCCTCAATGCCGTCCTCACGGAGCCCCGCGCCCGGGGGCTCACACCCGGCCTGTTCTTCTACGTCCTCGTGCGCCACGTGTTGTTGGAATGCGGAATGGACGACCGCACGCTGGCCGACTACATCGCGGCTCTGCTGTTGGAGTTCGGGCGGGAGGACCGGGCGTACCGCATCGACGCGTCGGATGGCGAGACGTACTTCTACCTCGTGGACATCGTGGGCGCGCTGGAATCGGCCACCGGGCGGCGGGCGTTCCTGCTTCAGGCGCACCTGGGGGATTTCTCTCTCTGGCTGAGCGGCCTCTTCCCCGACGCCATCGCCGAGCGCACGCTGCGCCGGGGCGCGCCCGGCCTGCGCTATTACGAAGAGATGGGCTCGGCCGGGTATCGCCTGGCCGCGCAGGCTCGCCAGGCCGGCGATTCCGGCCTGGACGCGGTGTACCGCCGCTGCGCCGCCACGTTTTCCGACGTGCGGGTGGCCCTCAACCACATCGCGGACCGTTACCTCTTCCGCACCCGCGGGGATCCGGTGAACCGGCTGCTCCGGCAGGTGTCGGACCGGTTCCGGGAGCGGCCAGGCCGCTGACGGCCGCGCACCGGACAGCGAGCCGTCACGCGCCGCCGCCCGCCGATACCGGTGGGCTCGAGGCACTCGCTTCCTCCGCCGGGCGGCCGCAGACGGTGCAGAACCGCCATCCCGGCTCCAGCACGACACCGCACCGGCAGTGCTGCTGCAGCGCGCGCCCGCAGGCCGGGCACGCCGAAAACGACGAACGGACCGGTTCCCCGCACCCGGGACAGACCGGCGCCTCGTCGGCCAGCAATCCCAGGAGCGGGGCAACCTCGCCCACCGTGGTCAGGCCCTGGCGTACCTTTCGCCACGCATCGTGGCCCAGAGGCAGGCAGCCAGCGGCGCGCGCCGCCTCCCGGATCGCGTCCGCACCGCCGCCACTCAGGATGAGGTCCCGGATGCGCGCGTCCACCACGAGCACCTCGAAGACGCCGATGCGGCCTCTGTACCCGCTGTCGCGACAACGCGGGCAGCCGGCCGCTTCATAGACCTGGACCGCACGGGCCGGTAGACCCAGCTCGGCGAGGCGCTCGGCGGGAAAAGTGATGGGCCGCCGGCAATGGGCGCAGAGGCGGCGCACCAATCGCTGGGCCAGCACGCCGATGAGGCCGCCCGCCACCAGGTAGAGCGGCGCGCCCATCTCGCCCAGCCGGGCCACCGCGCCGGGTGCGTCCGTGGTGTGCAGCGTCGACAGCACGAGGTGCCCGGTCATGGCGGCGGACAGGCCCACTTCCACCGTCTCCCGGTCCCGCATCTCGCCCACCATGATCACATCCGGGTCCTGACGGAGGACCGCCCGGAGGGCGGTGGCGAAATTGAGGCCGGCCCGCGGGTGCACCTGCACCTGCGTGAGGCCCTTCAGGTGATACTCCACGGGGTCCTCGAGGGTGAGGATGTTGCGGCGTTCCCGGTCCAGCTCACCCAGCGCGGCGTACAACGTGGTGGTCTTGCCGCTGCCGGTGGGGCCCGTCACCAGGATCAGGCCGTGGCCCCGGCCCAGCAGCGCCCGCAGGTGCGGCATGGCGTCTCCCAGGCCCACATCATCCAGAGACCGGATGCCGCCCCCGTCCAACAGACGCAGGACCAGCTTCTCCCCGTGGCGCGCCGGCAACGTGGACACGCGCACTCCGATGCTGGAACCCTTCACGTGTACCGCCGTACGGCCGTCCTGCGGCCGGCGCTTCACCGCGATGTCCAGCCCGGCCATGATCTTGACGCGGGAAGCCACGGCCGAACCCGTGTGCCCCGGCAGCTCCATCACGGGGCGCAACACGCCGTCGACCCGCTCCCGGACGGCCAGGCTCGTGCCCCGTGGCTCGATGTGCACGTCGCTGGCGTGCGCCGTGACGGCCCGCGTCAGGATGTGGTCGACCAGCGCCACCACGGGCCCGGCCTCCGACGCACGGCGCAGGGCACCCACGTCGTCACCGGCGTCGTTGCCACGGGCCACCTTTGCGGACGCAGCGGGCGCGGGCAGCCGGGTGAGCAGGCTGGCGACGGCGTCGTCGCCGTACGCCTCCAGCAGAGCCAGGTCGACGGCGGCGCCCAGGGCCACGTGCGGCTCCACGCGACGTCCCGTCTGGAACTGGAGATCGTCGATGCCGGACACGTCCAGGGGGTCCGCCATGGCGACGGCGAGGCGGCGCTCGCGGGTGTTTAGGGGCACGATGCGCAGACGGAGGGCCTGGGCGCGCGGTACCAGGGCGAGGGCGTCGGGCGCGGGCCGGAGGGGCGGCTCGGCATACGGGAGGCGAAGCTGCACGGCGAGGGCGCGTGCGATCTGTTCGGGATCTGCACCCCGCCGCTCCAGGATGGCGCCCAACCGCTCCCGCGTGCGACGCTGCTCGTCGAGTGCGGCTGAAAGCTCCGCGTCGTCGGTGGCACCGGCTTCGACCAGCAGGTGGCCCAGCAACCGCGCCGGGTTCCTCCGGGCGGCCGGTCCGGAAGTTGCGCTGTTCATGGGACTACTTTGACAACACCGGCGGGGCGGCGACATGTCGGTATCGGACGGTTATATTCGTCGTCGACGCCGCTGGATCCTGTTCCATTCAGAGAAATCTGGACATGACGAATCGGAAGCTGTTCATTCCGGCAGCGCTGGCCGTCACGGCGCTGGCCATGGCTGCATGCGGCGGAAAGGCATCGACGGAACACACCCCCGACTGGTCGAACCCGCAGACGATCCACTTCGCGGAGTCGCTGCACATCGACCTGTCATCGATGACGAAGACGCCGGACGGCCTGTACTACAAGGACCTGAAGGAAGGCACGGGCGAAGAGGCGGAGACGGGCGACGTGGCCGTGGTTCACTACACGGGATACCTGCCCAACGGGAAGGTGTTCGACAAGAACGGCCCATCGCAGGAGCCGTTCACGTTCGAGATGGGCATTGGCCGCGTCATCCGGGGCTGGGACCTGGGCGTGCAGGGCATGAAGATCGGCGGCGAGCGCCTGCTGGTGATCCCGCCGGACCTGGCATACGGGGCCACGGGCGCCGGCGACGCCGTCCCGCCCAATGCGACGCTGGTCTTCGACATCACGCTCGTGAACATCCGCTGACAGAGTGATGACGCCCTGGGTCCTGCGCCTCATCATCGCGAACGTCGTCGTCTACATCCTGACGGCGTCTTCACCTGCTCTGATGCAGTTCCTGGGGTTCGTGCCCGGGTTCGTCGTTCAGCGGCCCTGGACGCCTGTCACGTACATGTTCGTCCACGCGGGCCTGATGCACATCGGGTTCAACATGCTGGTGTTCTACTTCTTCGGTCCGCGCGTGGAAGCGCGCATGGGCGGTCGGCACTTTCTCATTCTGTACTTCCTGAGCGGCCTGGGCGGCGCGGCCCTGGAAGCCCTCGGCGTCGTGGTGGGCCTGGTGTCGCCGTTCGTGCTCGTGGTGGGTGCGTCCGGCGCCATTTTCGGCGTGCTGCTGGCGTTCGCGTGGTACTGGCCGCACGAGCGGATCTACATCTGGTTCCTGCTGCCGGTGCCGGCCGGGGCGATGGTCGTGGGCGTTGCCCTGATCTCGTTGTTCCTCGGCATCCGAGGCGGCGGCGGCATCGCCCACTTCGCGCACCTCGGCGGCTTCGTCGCAGGCTTCGCCTACATGAAGTGGCTGGACGTGCAGCGAGGACGGTTCAAACGGAAGGCGGCGCCGCAGGCGCCGTCGACCCTGGACCGGGTGTCCGGGAAGGCGCGGCGTGAAGAGGCGAGCTGGCGGGCCATCGACCTGGATTCCCTGCACGAGGTCAACCGGGAAGAGGTGGACCGCATCCTGAAGAAGATGGAGCAGTCCGGCGCCGACAGCCTGACGCCGGACGAGCGGGAGTTCATGAACCGGATGGTGGGTTGACGGCCGGGCGGCGCCGGGCCGGCGGCTCACGCGAAGAGTCGGCCTAGCCGCCCGATCCGGCCTGCCACTCGGCGTACACTTCGGGGGCGCTGTCCACGAAGGCGGGGTGTTGGTGGCGCCAGCCCAGCGCCTGCGACCGGGTGGAAGCCATCACCTGGTCCATGACGAGGGCATCGGCGAAGGCGCCCATGCTCTCGCGCGCCTCCTCCAGCCGGATGCGACGCGTACGGCCGCCCGCCGATGTTGCCCGGGACGCCGCCACCGCCAGGTTCCCCACACGGGCGGGCCGGTCCTCCGCACAGTGGTAGATACCCCGCGCCGCCGTCTCCGCCACCAGCCGATACAGGCGTGCGACATCGCCTACGTACACGGGCGACCAGTGGTTCGTGCCGTCGCCGACGAACTCGGCGGCGCCGGTCTCGTCGGCCGAGGTGAAGAACGCGCCGAACATGCCGCCGTGTCCGCCGTACACCATGCCGGGCCGGATCACCGCCGTGGCCAGGCGGTCGGTGGCAGCGTCCAGTACGAGGCGCTCGTGGCCCGCGCGCCATGCCACCAGGTCCGGCGCCCCGTCCGTCGATGCGCCCTCGTCCGCGGGCTCGTCACCGGTCTCGCCCAGCAGGAAGATGCCGGACGTGTAGATCAACGTGCGCCGCGCATCGTCGTCGTGGTCCAGAATGACCCGCGCCGCGCCCAGTAGCCCATCGACGGCCGCCCGATCCACCTGCACCCGGCGTTCCGCTTCCGCTTCCGCCAGGTGGATCAGGACATCATGATCGATGGCCACATCCCGGTAGCTGTTCGCGTCGACCAGGTCGCCCACCACCGGCCGTGCCCCGAGCTCCTTCAGGTAAACGGTCTTGTCCGCCCAGCGCGTCAAGCCCGAAACCTCGTGGCCCGCAGCGGCCAGAGCCTTCACCACGGCGCTGCCGATGTACCCGGTCGCGCCGGTCACGAACACGCGAAGCGGCCGGTCCGACACTGGTCCCGGCCGCCCTGTCTCTTGATCGGTCATCCGTTCTCCCGCGCCTCACGTGAGCCCCCGGCCAAGTTGGCGGGCCTGTCGCGCCCGCGCCAGTCACCCCGGTGCCGCCGGAAGGCTGTACTCCATGAAATCGTGGTGCTCCCGTCCACGATCCCGATGGTGACGCCGCCGGCGTGCCGACCTTCTCCGTCCCTTTTCACCCGTCTGAGTGCGAGCGCGCCCAGGCCCGGGCACGCTCGAGACGGTCGGGGTCGCCGATCTCCAGCCATGTGCAGCCCGTCACGTCGTGGGACCGGATGTCCCAACCGGCACTCGCCAACCGCATGTAGGCGCCCACGATGGAGAAGGCACCGCGTTCCGTGAGGAGATCGAGGAGCGTCGGCTCGACGACGTGAATGCCCGCGAACGCACGGCGGCGAACCTGCCCGGCGGCAGGCCGCGCCTCCAGGCGCTCGCCCCGGCGTCCGCCACCGGGCAGGTTTTCCCAGCCGCAGAGCCCCCGGTCATCGAACAGCAGGAACCGGCGGGTGGCCCGCTCGTGTACCGCCAGTGTAGCCAACGGACCCTGGTTCGGCGACCGGGGCCGGGCGGGGCGTCCGGGGCCCGCCTCGCCGAACGCCTGGCCGCCGGCGGCCAGGTGCCCGGCGTACAGAGCGTCCAGAGGGATATCCGTGATCACGTCCACGTTGTGGAGGAAGAACGGCGCATCCCGGCGGAGGAGGGGCGCCGCGTTCAACAGCCCTCCACCCGTTTCGAGAGGCGCGTCCGTCTCGCGCGAGAGGACGACCTCGACGCCGAAGCCGTGCCGCGCTTCGACGAACGCCTCGATCTGGTCGGCATGGTGGTGGACGTTGATGATCAACCGGTCGGCGCCGGCTCCCACGAGCCGCCGGGCCACGCGTTCGAGCATGGGCACGCCACCGACCTGGATCAGGGCCTTGGGCACGTCGTCGGTGAGAGGGCGCAGCCGGGTGCCGAGCCCGGCGGCCAGGATCATCGCGTCCACGGACGGAACGTCAGGGGGCTCCGGGGACGGGCGTCCCCGCACGGTGGCTCCCCGGAACCTGGGCACCCGCCGCCGGGCGCGGCCAGTACGGCTCCTCCCGGTGGCTCACCAGCGCCTTCACGTCGGGGAAACGATCCGTGATGTGGCGGTGCAGGCGCTCGGCGAAATACGGGGAGCGATGCTGGCCGCCGGTGCACCCGAAGTTGACGGTGAGGCTCGTGAAGCCTCGCCGCACGTACTCCGCAATCTGCCGGTCCACGAGCGCGCTCACGTTGTCCCAGAATGCCTCCACCTGCGCGTCGCCTTCGATGAATTCCGCCACCGCACCGTCCAGGCCGGTGAGCGACCGGTACTCCAGGTAACGGCCAGGGTTCGGCAGCGCCCGGCAATCGAAGACGAAGCCGCCACCGTGGCCGCCCTCATCTTCGGGATACCCGCGCCTGTAGCTGAAGCTGCCCACCCGCACGGCCAGGCCCGCCGGCGCGTCCACATCGCCCGGCCGGTGCGCCCACAGCTCCACGATGCGGCCGAACACCCGGGCCAGCTCCGGCAGCTCCACCGGCAGGCCGGCGGCGAGGATTCGCTCGATGTTCTTGGCGGCGAACGGGACGCTCTGGAGGAATCGTGCCTTGCGCTCGAAAAAGCCGCGATAGCCGTAAGCGCCCATGGCCTGCATGATGCGCACGAGCACGTAGCCCCGGTACAGGTCCTCGAACACGGCGCGATCCACCGGCATCCGGTCCTCGAGAGCGTCCAGGTAGTGTTCCAGCAGGCGGCGGCGCACCTCCTCCGGGATGTCCGCCTTCGCATCGTAGAGCAGCGACGCCACGTCGTAGTGAAGCGCCCCGCGACGCCCACCCTGATAGTCGATGAACCAGGGCGCCCCGTCCCGGAGCATCACGTTCCGGGACTGGAAATCCCGGTACAGGAAATGGTCCGTGTCCGCCCGCAGCAGGAACTCCGTCAGCCGGTCGAAGTCCGCCTCGAGCCGCCCTTCGTTGAACGGCACGTGTCCGAGCTTCAGGAAATGGTACTTGAAGTAGTTGAGGTCCCACCGGATCGACTGACTGTCGAAGGCGGCCCTCGGGTATGCGACGGAGTAGTCCACCACCCGGTGGCCGTCGATCTGGAAGCGGGGCAGCAGCTCCACGACGCGCAGGTACGCGTCCATCACCGGCGCAGGGAAACCCTGTCCGTTGTGTACGCGGGCCTCCGCCAGGGCATCGAACAGCGTCGTGTCACCCAGGTCTTCCTCGAGCCACACCCCGCTTTCCTCGTCCGCGCCGTAGATCTCCGGCACGGGCAAACCCTCCGCCCGGAACGCCTGCGAGTAAGACAGAAATGCCCGGTTCTCCTCCCGATCCGGGCCGACCGCGCCGATCGCCGTCTCGCCGCCGGAGCCTACGAGGCGATAGTAGCTGCGTGCCGAACCGTCGCCCGCCACCTCGAAGATGCCGGTCGGCCGCTCGCCATAGCGGTCTACGAACAAACGGACGATGTGTTCATGTGTCAGGGCCATGGGCGTAAGCTGGGTTCGCGGGGTTGGCGGGCGCAAGGCCGGGGGGTGAGGCGAGGAGGATACTGCGAGGAGGATGAAGCGAGGAGGGTACTTCGAGGAGGGTGAAGCGAGGCGGATACGGCGAGGAGGGTGAGGCGAGAAGGTGTTGCGAGGAGGGTGAGGCGAGGTGGATACTGCGAAAGGGGGGTGAGGCGAGCTTGTTCACCCCCGTCACCCGGTCACCCCGTCTCCCCGTCTCCCTGACGGTGGGGCGGTGCTGGGGAGGGCAGTGGTCGGTGCTGGGGGCCGGGGAGCGGCTTGAAACCTGGATCTGGCGAGGCTCGTACGGGTACGTGAACGAGGCAATCGCCAGAAGGAGCGCACGATGGAATACGCAGAGAAGAACAACGGCTCGCTGTTCAAGAAGATTCTGAAGTGGGCGGTCATCGGGTTCCTGGCGATCATCGCGCTGAAGATGGTCTTCGGGCTTCTCGGCTTCGCGGCCGGGCTGGTGTTCTTCCTGATCTTCAGGATCGGTCCGCTGGTGTTGGTGATCTGGCTGGGCTGGAAGGCCTGGAAGTACTTCAGCGAGCCCCCGAAGGAAGAGACCTGAGCGCGCTGCCGCAACGCTGCGGCAACTCGCAGGCACAACGACAGAGTCCCCGGGGGAACGCCCCGGGCGTCGCGTGGAAAGCCAGGAGCCCGCCGGTCCACCGGCGGGCTCCTGTGCATCCTGGCGCTTCCCGTCGACCACCCCACGCGCCTCGTGTCCCGCAGCGTGGGGAGCAGGGTTCGCCTCGCCGATCCCGGCGGGGCGGAAGCGCGGTCAGAGGTCGTTCCAGTTCATGATGGCGTTCCAGACGAAGGCGAAATCGCCGAAGTTCTGGAACCGCTGCATGGGGTTGAAGGCGAACAGCACGTAGTGGCCACGGCCGGCGGGCACGTTGAGCAGCGCCGGCTGGCCGGCCAACCCGCCGGGATTCAACACCAGTCCGCTGAGGAAGAGGTCGTTGGCCTTGGCGTACTTGAGCACCACATCGCCTTCGAGGTCCGAGTCCACCCGGAGGTAGGGGCCGAAGCGATGGTGCAGCGGCATGGTGGCGTCGTAGCCGTAGGTCAGCGGGCTGCGGGGTTCCGTCACGACGCCCTTCACGAGGGAACCCGGCACAAACAGGCTGCCCGCGGTACGCGTGTCGACGCCGCGCACAAGGCCCATCTCCACGGGCAGGAGCGATGCGGCGCGCAGGGTGATGAACGTGCCGCCGTCTTCCACGAACCGTTGCAGCGAGCGCAGGCCGGCGTACTCCATGCCGCCCGTCATGTCGCTGGTGGCGTCCGGCTTGCCCAGCGCCGGGTACTGCTTCGACGTCTCGTAGGGCACCGGCCCGTACTTGGGGTCCATGCCCTGGAAGATGGACCTGCCGTTTCCGCCCTGGTCCGGGAAGACGATGACGTCGTAGCTCTTTCGCAGATCCGGCCCGCTGCGGAGCACGTCCACGCCCACGTACGTATACGGCACACCCATGGTGTCGAACGTGTAGCGCACCCAGCCTCCCTGCTGCGTCGAACGCCAGGAATGCAGGATGGCGATACGCGGCAGGTCCAGCATGTGTCGCGGAGCATTGTCGACGGCGTCATCGGACGCCCCATGCACGACCAGGCCGTACCGATCGGCCCACGACTGCACGTCGGAACGTGACCGGTCGCGGGCGCGGATCAGCCATGCCCCCGGCGCCAGGGTGTCCTCCCCGAGCACCAGGCTGTCCTCGACCGCCCAGACCCGCGTCGATCCCAGGGCCATCCGGGCCGGCAGCGTATACGCCGAGGACGACGGCTCCACTACCCACCAGGACGCGTCGCCGTCGGCATGTACGGGCGACGCGAAGCGGATCCCGGACGCCCGCTCCATGGGCGTGCCCAGGATGGCCGAATCCGCCACCGCTTCCGCCGTCACGTTGAACATGAGGGGGAAGGTCCAGGCGACGTCGTCATACGGCCGCGGCGCGTCCGACGGGAAATGCTGCACCCGCATCAGCGTCAGGATGAAGTTCCGGAACGGTTGGTCCATGCGGATGACATAGTCGCCCTTGTGGACCGTCACGGTCCCGTCGGTGCTCCTTGCTCGCGCATCTCGCCGTTCGCTATCTGCCGTGTCCGCCTTGGTCGTGTCTCCCGCGCCGGCCGTGAAGTCCGCGGTGGCGACGCTCACCTCGATGCCCTGCCTCTCGAGCAGATCCAGCATGTAGCGCGCGTCCGCACGCCGTGCCTGTTCCTGGGGCACCACGTAGGCGTAGGGCGCCTCCGTGCGACCCTTGTTCAGCGAGTTGTTGGCCTTGGTCCAGTATTCCCGCAGCACGCGTTCGCGATTGCGGGCGGTGAGGGTAAGGGCCGTCAGCAGGCCCGTTTCCATGTAGTTGGTGTTGTTGCGCAGGGACCACATCGTGGTGTCCCGCGGCGGCGTCGGGCGGTACCACTCCACCGACGTCTGCCGGCTGCCCAGCGTCCGCTGACGCGTCCACGGCAACATGTTGCCGAACGTCTCGTAGAATCGACCCATGGCGTTCCGGGTGTTGGTCACCCAGAGCAGGTACGTCGGGTTCCAGCCGTCATAGAAGCCGTGGGTCCAGACGCCGGGCATGCCCAGCGCCGTCATGGCCATGACCTCGTAGTTGGAGAACCACTGCCACTCGCCGATGGTGATGGGGTCCACGGTGGCGTTGTACGGGCCGGTACCCGTGGACGTGTAGAGGTAGGGCACGGACTCGTGCAGGTCGTGGCCCACCGGGTAGCGCCACTTCAGGAACAGCTTCACAACCTCCTGCGTCAGGCGCGCGCTCATCTGGAGGCCGTCGCGGTTGTTGTCGTGGAAGATGTACTTGCCCCAGTACGGCGGACCCATGACCTGCTTCGTCGTGTCCGCCGTCGGGTACATCTTCCGGATCCAGTCCACGACCCGGTCCCGCCCATCGGGCTCGGTCACGGGCACGATGAACACCACCACGCTGTCCCGGATCTCGCGGATCGTGGGGTCGTCGGAGACGGCGAGGCGGTAAGCCAGTTCCATCACCATTTCCGGCGGGCCTGTCTCCGCGGAGTGCAGTCCCGCCGTGATGGTGTAGATGACCGGCAGACTGGCGATGAGCCGGTGAGCCTCTTGGGGCGTCGTCGTGCGCGGGTCCGACAGATGGTCCATCCCCTGGCGGATCTCTTCCAGGCGCGCCAGGTTCGCGGCGCTGCCCACCTGGACCAGCGCCAGGTGACGCCCCTCCTCCGTCTCGCCCAGCTGCTCGAAGTTCACCCGACGCGAGCTGGCGGCCAGCGCGCGGAAATAGCCGTAGATCTCGGATACCTCGTGGAGCACGCCCGGCTTTCCGATGGGATCGCCGAAATGCTCCGTCGGCGACACGACCGTCGGGTCCGCCGGCAGATAGTCCACCAGAGCATTCGTGTATTCCGGCATCGTCGTCCACGACAGGATCTTGCGCGTGGATTCCACATCCACCGCCTGACCCCACGGGGTTCTGGCCGGGATCGTCCGGCCCGCGGACCAGTCGAACGTCTGGGGCGGAACCGGTTTCGAAGCGTCCTGTGCGGCGAGAACGCCGGGAACGAGGAAGAAGAAAAGCAGCGCGGAACGCACAGAACGGGACAGCACGACACGCACACTCATGGGGCGTCTCCTCGGGCTGTGGAACTGGAAGCGACGAAGATGCGGCGAAGCAGCGCCCCGGAGCAAGCGAGCCGGCGCAGGTTCCGGGTTGCCCCCTGTTTCGGCGTGGCGGCGTGGGCGGAGCGGAGACCGCCCGGAAACGCCTATACGACACGGCGCGGACCCGTAGGCCCGCGCCGTATGCCCATCATCGGGCGGTTCGCCGGCCTGCCGGCGGGGTCAGCCAAGGAGGCCCGACATCCGCCCGGCGACCGATGTGCCTCCGAACAAGATGCTCGCACCCACACCGATCAGGCCAATCTGCGACAACGTCATCGGATCGAAGCCCACCAGGGCGAGAATGCCCAGCGTGATGGCACCGATGCCCATCAGCACCTGCGTCGCCGCAGCCCCGCGCACGGCCTCGCGCGCCAGGGCATGATGCTCCTCGCTCCCGCTCCAGCTCCGCAGGATCACGTTGTTGAGCCTGGCCGTCAGCCCGGCGCCCATGAGCAGCGTGCCCCCGAACACCAGCACCGCAACGGATACCAGCGTCAACGGCACGACACCCACCAGCGCCAGAACGCCCAGGGCGATGCCTGCGACCCCACCAAGCGTTTCCATGCTCACACCGCCCACAAGCTCGGCAAGCTGTGCCGGCTCACGCGCGGCCGTCTCGAAACGCAGCTCCGAGTACCGGGCCGCCACCGCACCACCCTGCACCAACAACCCCGCACCGGCCGCTATCGTGGCGATGGCGGCGAGGTAGAACGGCAGCACACCCACCAGGGCCAGGATCGCCAGCACCATCGCGCCAATCCCGCCGAGGGACTCTACCGTGGACCCGCCCATCACCATGCGGGCCGTTCGTTCTCGTTCACGGACTGGATGTTCAGTCGTGATCGCTCTCGAGTCAGCCATATCAACGCCTCCTACCGAAAATCCGCGTCTTGCCACGTCATCCGCGGCTTCACCGGTTGTAAGGGGCATAAAGCGTTCCGTTGGAAACGTTTGTTTCTCGCGGGCGCCGCTGTCCGGCGCCGGGGGAGGACACATATGTACATCCCTGTCACCCTTCCGGGACGTCATCACGACACTTTGTCTCAATGTGTCATCCATGAAACCGTAATCCGCATTTTTGCATGATGTTTAATGGCGCCGTAAACCATTGCGCCAAAAGCAGTTATGGAGCGGATTTGGCGAGCAGCCGGCGGCACGCAAGGGTGAACGGAACTTGCTACAACCATCGCCTGATCCGGAGCGCCCGTCATCTTCCCGACGCCTGAGGGCGAGGGGAGGGGGTGGTGTCTCCGGGACCCGCGGCTCTTGTGGGGAGGTGGGAGCGACGCGGCGGAGGTGCTGGAGCAGAGAAGTAGTCGAAAGCAGCCCGTACTCCGTTTCGGGCACCAACAACCTGGAGGCGAAAGACAATGAGGAGAAAGCTACCCGTAATCCTCGGGACCGCGTTCCTCGCGTTCGTCGTCGCGTGTGAGGGGCCGGCCGGGCCGCAGGGTCCTGCAGGTGCCAACGGCACCGATGGCGCCACGGGCGCCACGGGTCCGCAGGGCGCGCCTGGGGTGAGCCCTGTAGTGAACTGTCAGGAATGTCATAACAGCTCGACCGAGCTCCTGTCCCGGATGATCCAGTACGAGCATTCGGTCCACTACACGGGCGGTAACTTCGCGCGGGCGAACGAGGCGGACTGCGCGGTCTGCCACTCGCACGAGGGCTTCGTGGAGCGCCTGGCGCTGGGTACGGACACGATTCCGGCGGGCATCGCCAACCCGACGCCACCGAACTGCCGTACGTGCCACATGATCCACACGAACTACGACAGCACGGACCTGCATCTGCGGACGGTGGCGCCGGTCACGCTGCTGGTCAACGATTCGACGGTGGACATGGCTGGTGCGTCGAATCTGTGCATCCAGTGTCACCAGCCCCGTAAGCCGGATCCCATGCCGGTGGTCGGCGACACGGCGCATATCTTCATCCCGTCGACGCACTACGACATGCACCATGGCCCGCAGGGCGCGGTGCTGGCGGGCACGGGTGCGTTCGTGTTCCCTGGCTCGACGGTCTTCACCGGCCCCTCGACGCACGGTGACCCGGCCGGCGACGGCGGTTGCCAGACGTGCCACATGGCGACGGCGTACGGGGACCAGGCCGGCGGCCACACGTGGAACATGACGTACACGCTGCATGGCCAGGTGGATGACAACATCGCAGGCTGCCAGACGTGCCACACCCACGCCGCCATCACGGATTTCGATGTCGGCGGAACGCAGACGGAAACTGCGACGCTGCTGGACAGCCTCAAGGTCCTGCTGCAGGCCAGGGGCATCCTTGACGCCGACTCCACTGTGGTGGACAGCGCCTACTTCACGTCCGACCTGACGGCCGCGTACCTGAACTGGAGCATGATCTCGCAGGACCGGAGCCTGGGCGTGCACAATCCGACTTATGTGACGTCTGTACTCCAGAACACGATCCAGGCAGTGAACGCAATGCCTCTGCCGTAAGGCAGTTGGCGCGGGCTGTTGAAGCCCGAATCGGAGTGGAGCGCCGTGCCCTGCGGGGTGCGGCGCTCGCTTTTTCG
>CAZUFP010000018.1:0-5634 GCA_964619835.1 uncultured Gemmatimonadaceae bacterium
ACCCCGAGGCCGATCACGCCGATATCGTAATTCGCATCTTCCATTGAAAAACGCCCGTTGTTCGTCAGAGTGTGAGACCGTAGGCGGCGAGCGCGGTGCGTGTGCCGTCGGGCCCCGTGTGGTGGATGGCGTGCAGGCCCAGGGAGCGGGCGACCTGCACGAACATCAGTCGATCATCGATGTAGACAACCTGCCCCGCCGGTACCTGGGCGACATCCAGGGCCAGGCGGTACATGTCGGCGTCCGGTTTGCGGAAATGAACGAAGCAGGACGCCACGAAGCCGTCGAAGAGGCGGTCCAGTGCGAAGGCACGGATACGGTGTTCGGTGAGTTCGCGGCCTTCGTTGCTCACGGCTATGAGGCGGAGACCGTGGCGCACCTTCAGCCCGCGCATCAACTCGAGCATGTCCTCGTGGGGGGTCGACCGCGCGAACATGAACGCGCGGAACGCCTCCCGCGTGAACGGCCGCTCCGTGTGGAAGACGACGCGGTCCAGGTACTGGTCCAGCGTCAGTTTGCCGACTTCGTACGTGTCGAACGTCAGATGGTGACGCTCGTTCATCTCGTCGACGTCCAGATCGAATTGCGCCGCGGCCGCGGCCCTGCTGTGGTGGTCCCAGCCGTTTGTCAGAAGGACGCCGCCCACATCCAGGAACAGCGCGGAGATGCGTGACCCGGCCATCGTCACTCCGCCCCGCCGCGGGCCGCACCCGTGGCGCCCGTCCCGCGTACCAGCGCCAGAGCGCGGTCACGGACGTGCTCGGGCGTGAAGCCGAACTCCTGCATGATCCGCTTGGCGGGCGCGGATGCGCCGAAATGGTCCAGTCCGACGGCCCCGTTGGCGTTGCCGAGGTATGAGGTCCAGCCCAGCGTTACGCCGGCCTCCACCGACAGCACTGGCACGCCCGGCGGCAGCACCGCGCGGCGGTATTCCTCCGTCTGCTCGCTGAAGACCTCGACGGACGGCACGCTTACGACCCGGGCCCGCACGTCGTCGTCCGCCAGCAACTGCCGTGCGGCCAGGGCCAGATGCACTTCCGAACCCGTGGCGACCAGCACCACGTGCGGGTCGGGGGAGTCTGCCAGCACGTACCCGCCTTGCGCCACGCCCGGCCGCAGGCCGGGATGGTCGTTGAGTGCCAGCACCGGCAGCTTCTGCCGTGTCGACACAAGCACCGACGGCCTGTCGCGGCGCGCGATGGCCGCACGCCAGGACTCCACGGCTTCGTTCGCGTCCGCCGGCCGGAATACCGTCAGGCCCGGCACCGAGCGAAGGCCCAGGAGCTGCTCCACCGGTTGGTGCGTGGGACCGTCCTCGCCCAGCCCGATGCTGTCGTGCGTGAACACGTACAGCACCGGCAGGCCGTTCATGGCCGCCAGACGCATGGGCGGACGCATGTAGTCGCTGAAGATCAGGAAGGTCGCGCCGAAGGGCCGCAGCCCGCCGTGCAGCGCGATGCCGTTCAGGATCGCGCCCATGGCATGCTCCCGAACACCGAAGTGAAGGTTGCGGCCGCCGGGCTGGTGCGCCGAGAACTCGCCGGCATGGCTGATCATCGTCCGGGTGGACGGGGCCAGGTCGGCCGCGCCGCCGATCAGCTCCGACATCTGCCGGGCCACGCCGTTGAGCACCGCGGCGTTCACGCTGCGCGTGGCCAGCGGCCCATCGTCCGCGTTGAACGCCGGCAGGTCCTTCTCCCACGCGCTGGGAAGCTCGCCGCTCTCAAAGCGGAGCAGCTCCGCCGCCAGCCGGGGGTATTCTTCTCGGTACGCCTCGAAGCGCGCGTTCCATTCGTCCTGAAGCTGAGCGCCGCGGTCCAGGGCCTTCCTGAAATGCTCCAGAGCCTCGTCGGGGATGTGGAACGTGGGCTCCAGTGGCCAGCCGAGGTTTTCCTTGGCCAGCCGCACCTCTTCCTCGCCCAGCGGCTCCCCGTGGGCGGACGCCAGGTCCTGTTTGTGGGGACTACCGTAACCGATGTGCGTGCGCACCCGGATGAAGGAGGGTCGCTCCGTTTCCGCTCGTGCGTTGTGGATGGCCTGGTCCAGCGCGTCGACGTCGTTGGAGGTCTCCACTCCCTGCGTGTGCCAGCCGTACGCGGCAAAGCGGGCCGCCCGGTCTTCCGTGAACGCCAGGTCCGTGCTGCCTTCGATGGACACGTGGTTGTCGGCGTACAGCACGATGAGCTTGCCCAGGCCCAGGTGTCCGGCCAGGGACGCGGCCTCCGACGACACCCCTTCCATCAGGTCGCCGTCCCCCGCGAGCACGTACGTGTGATGATCGATGATGGGGTGCCCCGCCCGGTTGAAGTGCGCGGCGAGAAAGCGCTCAGCGATGGCCATTCCGACCGCGTTCCCGAACCCCTGGCCCAGCGGCCCCGTCGTCGCTTCCACGCCCGGCGTGCGGCCGTATTCGGGATGCCCGGGCGTCATGCTGTCCCACTGACGGAATCGCTTCAGCTCGTCCAGCGGCAGGTCGAAGCCCGTCAGGTGCAGCAGCGCGTACTGGAGCATGCAGCCGTGGCCGGCCGACAGGACGAAACGGTCCCGGTCGAACCATTTGGGGTCCCGCGGATTGAAGCGCAGGTGCCGGTCCCATAGCGTGTAACCCATCGCCGCGGAGCCCATGGGCAGACCCGGGTGGCCCGACGCCGCCTTCTCGACGGCGTCCACGGCAAGGAACCGGATCGTGTTGACGCAGAGCTCATCCAGACCGCTGTTCGCCATTACTCGCCTTTCTTCATCGTTCAGTGCTGGGTAGCACGGCGTAGCGTCGCGGAGGCCGCACCCACGACGCCGGCGTCCGCGCCCAGCTTCGCGGTGGTCACCTCCAACCGCGCTCGGGCCGACCCCAACGCTTCCGCTGTGATGCCCTCCCGGACTCGCGCCACCAGCTCCGGCACACCGTCCACCACACCGCCACCGAGGATCAGCCGGCAGGGGTTGAACGTGTTCACCAGGTTCCCCAAGCCGACGGCCAGGGCGTGCACCACGCCGTCCATGATTTCCCGGGCCAGCGGGTCGCCTTCCCGGTAAGCCTGGCCAACCGTTTCCGCCGTGATCGCGTCGGCGCTGCCCGCGATTTCCAGCAGGCGGACCGCCTCACCCGGCCGCTGCCTGGCCGCCGTCTGGCCGTCCCGGGCGATGGCCCAACCGCCCGCCATGGCCTCCAGGCAACCTGAACGGCCGCAATGGCAAGCGGGGCCGTCCATGGCCACCACCATGTGCCCGATCTCGCCCGCGGCGTTCCCGCAGCCTTCCAACAGGTGGCCGGCGCTCACGACGCCGCCACCGATGCCCGTGCCCACGAACACGCACACCATGTCGTCCGTGTTCCGGCCGGCACCGCTCATCCATTCGCCCAGCGCCACAGCCCGAACATCGTTCAGCACGACGACGCGCAGACCCAGCGCCTCTTCCAGCAACCGGCCCAGCGGCACGTCGTGCCAGTTCAGGTTCGGGGCGAACCGCACGACGCCCGTTTCCCGCTCCACCTGGCCCGCCACGCCGATGCCTACGCCCACCGGCTCATCACTCAGTTCCTTCCGGATCCCCTGGACCGCCTGCACGATGGCCGCCGCCACCGCCTGTGCGTCACCGGCCGGCGTTCGCACCCGGCGCCGGTGAAGCACCTTGCCGGCGTCGTCCACCGCCGCTACCTCGATCTTCGTCCCTCCCAGATCAACGCCCAGCGCGATTCGCGGCACCTCTGCCTCCGGTCGTGACTTGCGCGGATTCCCGGACCGCTCACGGCCCCCGGGGATGCGATATCCGTGCCGGGCACCACGGCTCCGGGAATACCGGCCGGGCCAGGCTCGATCGGGGCCCGCCCACCGTGTGCGGTCGCCTGGGTGGATGGCCCGCGGCTGGATCGCGGATGGACCGTGCGAAAGCGGTGCCGCCCGCCGATCAGGGGACCATCGGCGGACGGCAGCGGAAAGGCGCGCTGGGGATCCGGCGCCGACTACGCCCCGGGGTCGGGCAGGTAGCCCAACGCCAGATCCCGGAAGGCGTCCACCTGTTCCTTTTCCCACACGTGACCGCGCCCGATCTCCTCGGCCAGCAAAGCGGCGACCGCCGGCGCGCACTCCATGGCCGCCCGCGCGTCCAGCAACAGGAGCCGCGTACGCCGGGCCAGCACATCGTCCACCGTGCGGGCCATCTCGTGCCGCGCTGCCCACACCACCTCGCCCGACCGGATCGCGTGCGCCGGATGCAGCGGTTCCTCATAGCGAGGATCCGTGCGCATCAACTCCCGGATCGCCGGCGCGTCGGAACCGTACACCCACAGATCCCCGAACTCTTCGGCGTGATTGTGGTAGCCGTGGATGTGAAGGTCCCGCGTCACCGACGCCCGTTCGTCCAGCCCCGCCACGACCGCGGCATGGTCCACCGTGTCTTCCCCCATGCGGCGGTACGTCGTCCATTTGCCGCCCGCCACCGTCACCAGCCCGGAATTGGAGATGACGATGCTGTGGTCCCGGGAAAGGGATGCCGTTCCGCCCGCCTCGCCGTCGCTGCTGCCGCCCACCAGCGGGCGTAGCCCGGCAAACATGGACCGCACGTCCTCCCGCGAAGGGTCGCGGTGCAGGTAGCGGGCGGCGTGCTTCAACAGGAACGCAAGCTCTTCCTCCAGGGGGCGTGGCTCCAGCGGCGTATCCTCGACGGGCGTGTCCGTCGTGCCCACCAGCACCCGGTCGTGCCACGGGATCGCGAACAGCACCCGTCCATCGTCCGTCTTGGGCACCATGATGGCACTTTCGCCGGGAAGAAAGGCCCGCTCAAGGACAATGTGGACCCCCTGGCTGGGCACGATCATGTCGGCGGCAGCCGGGTCGTCCATGTGCCGGACTTCGTCCGTCCACGCACCCGTGGCGTTCACCACCACCCTCGCCTCGATTTCACGTTCGACACCCGTCTCGGCGTCCCGCGCCTGTACGCCCCGGACTTCGCCCGCCGCGTGCAACAGACCCACGACTTCCATGTAGTTGACCAGCACGGCGCCCTGCTCGGCGGCCGTCTGCGCCATGTTCACCGCCAGGCGCGCGTCGTCGAACTGGCCGTCGTAGTAGATGACGCCCCCGGCCAGACCTTCGGATTCGATGGTCGGAAGAAGCTGGAGCGTACGCTCGCGCGACAGCACCTTCGAACGCCCCAGGCCCTGCTTCCCGGCCAGCAGGTCGTACATCTTCAGCCCGATGCCGTAGAACGGGCCCTCCCACCAGTCGTAGTTCGGCACCACGAACGACAGGTTGCGCACCAGGTGCGGCGCGTTCTTCAGCAGCAATCCTCGCTCACGTAGCGCTTCGATCACCAGCGACACGTTGCCCTGGCGCAGGTACCGCACACCCCCGTGCACCAGCTTCGTGCTCCGGCTCGATGTGCCCTTGGCGAAGTCGCTCCGCTCCACCAGCAGCGTGCGGTAACCCCTCGACGCCGCTTCGATCGCTGTCCCCAGGCCCGTCGCCCCGCCGCCCACCACCAGGAAATCCCACGGCTGCGGCTCATCCTCAAGGGCGGCGATCATGGCATCCCGGTTCATGGCTCCCTCGGCGTTTTGGTCCGGTTGGAGAGGCTACTCGGTCCGGGAATATGCCACGCCCGGAAGGGTGCGGCGAGGAGGATACGGCGAGGAGG
>CAZUFP010000018.1:5734-73115 GCA_964619835.1 uncultured Gemmatimonadaceae bacterium
GGGGCTTCCTCGCCGGTGGAGCGCGTTCGGCGCGGTAGAATGGCGGGTGTGGTTCGTTAGCGCCGGGTCAGGCGGAGGGGGGTCCGCTCGACAGCGGCGACGCTCCGCTCTCCATGGCTCCGGGCGTGGACGGCCGGGCCCGTATCAGGTTGTAGAGCCAGGCGAAGATCGCTCCGCCCACGGCTCCGTCGACGAGGGCGTAGAGAGTACCCACGATGACTCCGCCGACGCCTGACACACCCGCGTATCCGGGGTAGATCGACTTCACCGCGTCCAGGAACGCCACGCCGTACCCGGGCCACCGCAGGTTGAGGATGCCGGCTCCGAACACCGTTATGGCCCACAGTACACTGAACGCGAACGAGCATGCCTTGGCGGAGAGCATCGAACCTCCTCTTGGTAGGGGATCGGTTGCCTCCATTCTATGCGTGCGTCGTGCCCCTGGCCAAAGAATTCTTCATTTCCCGCGGCGGCCGGGGGCTTTCCCGTCCGCAGCCGGGATGGTGAGCCGGGGATCTTGCCATCTGTGAATTAAAGCACGAAATTGGACGTGCGGTGCAGGCGCGGGCAACCTGCCTGCGGCGCGCACCGCGTCATGGACGGCCAGAACCGACTCTCGGCCGTCCGGCGGAATCGCCGAGGCGGTCGGGGTCGGGTGGACGGAGGGTAGATCCCATGCGGCGGCAATTCACGGGTGCGGCGGCGTCGGAAGAGAGAAACGTCGTCGTCATGCAGGACGAGTTGAAGGAGGCCCTGAGGAACGCGCTGCGCGAGCTGCGCATCCTTCCGCAGGATACGGACGGAGCTTTGCTGGGCCTTTATGCCGTGATGGATGACATACACGCGGCCTTGAGCCGCACCGAAGCCATCGACACGTCCCAAGCCGCCTGAACGGGCCCGGCGCACGCCGGTCTTCTTCAGGCCACGACAAACGCGTCGATCCCCGTGGCGCCGCCGGAAACTCCGGTGGCGCCACTCCTTTTGCTCCCAGCACGGACGCCTGGAATCCTATTGTGAATAAATTCACATATGTCTTGACAAATAGTGATGGGGGTTGAAAGATTAATACGGGTAAACAAATGGGCGCACCGGGGCGCGGAGAGGGGCGGGGGTGCCCGAGGGGGCGACCCGAGGGCATGGACCGGATCTGAGAGGACCGGGGCCTGCCGGGGTCGGGGTTGAAACATAGATCCGCGGGGTACAGCCATGTCCGTCGACCGAAGGACGGTTCTGAAGGCGCTCGCAACAGCGGGCGTCGCGGCTGTGGTACCGAAGCGAGCCATGGCGCGGGTGCGGAGGGACTCGCTGAATGAAGAGGGTCTGGTCGGGATTCTGTACGATGGGACCCGTTGTATCGGGTGCAAAGAGTGCGTACGAGGGTGTGAGGCGGCAAACGGCCGGAGCGGGGATCTGGACGCTCAGGAGCTGACGCCGGACAACTGGACGGTCATCAAGCGGTTCGAAGAGGGAGACAACAAGGCGTTCCTCAAGGTCCAGTGCATGCACTGTCTGGATCCGGGGTGTGTGAGCGCGTGCATGCTCGGAGCGATGCAGAAGCGCCCGGACGGGAGCGTGACGTGGGATGGGGATTTGTGCGTGGGGTGCCGCTACTGCGAGATCGCCTGTCCGTTTGTGGTGCCGCGCTTCGAATGGAACGAGACGTTCCCGGCGTTGACGAAGTGCCAGCTCTGCTTCGATCGTCGGACGTCTGGACAGGTTCCGGCTTGCGTGGAAAGCTGCCGTAGGGGCGCCCTGGTCTTCGGCACGCGGCAGGAGTTGCTGGCGGAGGCCCACCGGCGCATCCGGGTTCACCCGGACCGGTATCACCCGAAGGTCTACGGGGAACACGACGGGGGGGGCACCCAGGTGCTGTACCTCACGTCGAAGGCCATGCCGTTCGAGAAGCTGGGTCTCCCGGACCTGGGGACGAGGCCCGTGCCAGCGACGGCGGAAGCCATCCAGCATACGCTCTACAAAGGGTTCGCTGCTCCTATCGCCCTGTTCGGCCTGCTGAGCGTCCTGGTGCACCGGCGCGCCAGGGCGGTTCGCGACCACGAAGGGGAAGAGGCACCGGCCGCGCCCGTGGGCGGGCGCTTGTGGGGTTGGCCCGCGTTGGTGCTGGGCGCCATCGCGTTGGCGGGATTGTATGCGGTGGGTCTGCGATTCGTGCACGGGCTGGGAGCCACGACCAACCTGAGCGATGGCTACCCCATGGGCCTGTGGATCGCCTTCGATGTGGTCACGGGCACGGCCCTCGCCTGTGGTGGATACGCGGTCGCCCTGCTCGTTTACGCCCTGAACCGTGGCCGTTACCACCCACTCATCCGCGGCGCCATCATCACCAGCGCCCTGGGATACACCCTGGGCGGGATCAGTGTGCTCTTCGACGTGGGGCGTTACTGGAACGCATACAAGATCCCACTGTTCTTCTGGCACTGGAACGTCAACTCCATCCTCTTGGAGGTGGCGCTCTGCATCATGCTCTACACCATGGTGCTCTGGTTGGAGTTGTCGCCGGTGTTCCTCGAACGGTGGCGGGAAAGCCGCTTTGGATGGCTGCGGCGGCTCGCGACGCGAGCGACCCCCGTCCTGGAGGCGGCCATGCCCTGGTTGCTGGCTCTTGGCATGCTCCTGCCCACCATGCACCAATCGTCCCTGGGTAGCCTGATGCTGCTGGGCGGCGCGAAACTGAACCCCCTATGGTCCACGCCGCTGTTGCCCCTTCTGTTCCTGACCTCCTGCATCGGGATGGGCTACGCGGCCGTGACCCTCGAATCCGCCTTGTCGAGCAGAGCGTTCCGCAGGCCGCCGGAAACGGGGATGCTGCGCAACCTGGGCGGCCCCATCGCCATCGTTCTCCTGGCGTACGTGGCCATCCGGTGCATCGACATCGTTGTCCGGGGTAAGCTCGGCCTGGTGTTGACCCTGGACGGTCACAGCCGCCTGTTCCTGCTGGAGATGGCGCTCTTCACCCTGCCGGCGCTCGCGCTCCTGGCGCGCCGCCGGAAGGCGGGCGCCGCATTCCTCGTGGGTACGGCCGTTTCCATCATCTTCGCAGGCGGACTGTACCGGTTCTCGACCTACCTGCTGGCATTCCATCCGGGGCCGCAATGGTCGTACGTGCCGGCCTTGCCGGAGATTCTGGTCACCGTCGGCCTCCTGGCCTCGGAAATCCTGGGCTACTACGTGATCGTGAAGAGATTCCCCGTCCTTCGGGGCGTGGCCGGTAAAGACCGCGCAGCTACGGTGGCCGACGCACCCCGGGGGAGTGCGGTGGACGTGGAAACGACAGCGGCGTGAACGTCGGTCGGGACGGTCTGTCCCAACCCGGCGACCGGGGGCCCGTGACGCGCAGCAAACCGTCACGGGCCCGTGCCATCTTGAGACGTCCTGTCCCGTCGTGCGCGCTTGTGCGATTGTATCCGGCTTGTATATGTTAACCGTGGTGTAACAAACGTTCGGACGTCCGACCGGGCGCGCCCCGCGCCCGAATCTCCCTAGCAGGGTGTGATAATGACCGAAGACAAGCTCAAGTTGGTGCGGCGGGTGATGGGCAGCTCGCAGATTTTCTGTTCCACGGTGAACGACATGTTGGAGGGGGCGTTGACGGACGTCGGCGATTCGACGCTGGCGTTGTCGCAACTGGAGCTGATGGCGTTGATTGCACGGTCGGACAGCGGGTTCAAGGTCAGTGATGTCGCGGAGTTCATGGGCGTGACGAATGCGGCGGCCAGCCGGGCGATTGACCGCCTGGTGCAGCGGGGGCTGGTAGATCGGACAGTGGCGCCGCATGATCGGCGCGCGGTGGAGTTGTCGCTGACCCCCGATGGCCAGGACCTGCTGGACCGCGTGATGCAGGCGTCGGACGACAAATTGATACAGGCGCTGGGCGATTATCCCGCGGAGCGGTTGGTGGAGGCTTCGGAGCTACTGGAATCGTTCGCGATCCGTTTACTGGAAGCGGTACACGCTTCGGAGCGGACGTGCTTGCGGTGCGGCGTGCATTTCCGTGAAGGGTGTGCCATGCGGCAGATGTTGGGGCGGAGCTGCATCTTCTACGAGCGTATGACGAGCGGTGGCCCGGAGGCGCTGGCGGCGTCCGGCTGACGGGTGCCGGGGGGGGGGGAGCTGGACGGTGCTTGGGACGCCTTCGTGGCGTCCTTCATCGTTTTCATGAGCGGTCGGCGGGCACCGGTTCTGCGCCGTCGTGCGACCGATGAAACGAGGGAAGGGGGACGGATATGAAAGCGATGGTGCTGGGTGATGCAGGAGAACCGCTTCGGCCGATGGAGGTGGAGGAGCCGGACGCGGGCCCGGGGCAGGTGAAGCTGCGAGTCCGGGTGTGCGGGGTCTGCCGCACGGACCTGCACATCGTGGATGGGGACCTGACGGAACCCAAACTCCCGCTGATTCCGGGGCACCAGATCGTCGGGGAGGTGGTTTCAACCGGACCGGGCGTGGACGGATTCGGGCGAGGTGACCGCGTAGGCGTTCCGTGGTTGGGATGGACGGACGGCACCTGCGAGTACTGCCGACATGGCCAGGAGAACCTGTGCGACACAGCGAAGTTCACGGGTTACGACATCGACGGCGGCTACGCGGAGTATGCCGTTGCGGACCACCGCTACTGTTTTTCCCTGCCGGACGGGGTTCCGGACCTGCAGGCGGCGCCGCTCCTGTGCGCCGGGCTCATCGGGTACCGGTCTCTGCGCATCGCGGGCGAGGGGCGCCGTCTGGGCTTCTACGGGTTCGGTTCGGCGGCGCACATCCTGGCGCAGGTGGCGCGTTACCAGGGGCGGGACGTCTATGCGTTCACCCGGCCGGGGGACACGGAGGGCCAGGAGTTCGCCCGGAGCCTGGGGGCGATCTGGGCGGGCGGCTCGGACGAGCTACCTCCCGAGACTCTGGACGCCGCCATTCTGTTCGCGCCGGTGGGGGCTCTGGTGCCGGCGGCTCTGCGGGCGGTACGCCGGGGGGGGCGCGTCGTGTCGGCGGGGATCCACATGAGCGACATTCCCTCTTTCCCGTATGACATCCTCTGGGGCGAGCGGTCCGTCCACTCCGTGGCGAACCTGACTCGGGAGGATGGCGTGGAGTTCCTGGCCCTGGCGCCCCGGGTACCGGTGCAGACGCGGGTCCGTTCGTTCCCCCTGGATCGGGCGAACGAAGCCCTGGAAGCCCTGCGGGAGGGCGAGGTGGAAGGCTCGATCGTGCTGGACGTGAGCTGAGGACTGACTGGCGCCGCCTCAGCTGCCGTCCCAGCGGCCGGTGAGGAGGGCGCGCACGTCGTCGTCGTTCGTCTGGCCGAAATCGTCGTACCAGGCCCCAACGGCCTGGAACGGGTCCGGCGTGAGCACGCACACCACGTCGTCGGCCAGGGTTCCCACCCGCCGGCACGTTTCCCCCGCCGCCACCGGAACGGCCACCACGATCTTCGCCGGGTCGTGCTCGCGAACGGCGGCCACGGCCGCGCGCATGGAGGCGCCGGTGGCCAGGCCGTCGTCGACGAGGATGACGGTGCGGCCTTCCAGCTTCTCGGCGGGGTGGTCCTGCCGGTACACGCGCTCTCTGCGGACCAGCTCGCGCTCGGCCTCCACGGCCGTGCGGGCCAGCACGTCCTCCGAGATGGCCAGCTGGTCCAGGACATCGGAATTGAGGACCCGCATGCCGCCGGAGGCGATGGCCCCCATGGCCAGCTCTTCATGGCCCGGCACGCCCAGCTTGCGCACCACCATGACATCCAGTGGCAGATCCAGGATGCGGGCGACCTCGATGGCCACAGGCACCCCCCCGCGGGCCAACCCGAGCACCACCGCGTCCGTGCCGGCGTAGTCCTTGAGTTTCGCTGCCAGCTTGACGCCGGCGTCGGTGCGGTCCCGGTACCGTTCCATGTCGCCTCTCCCTCTGACCGTTGCGGCGATGCACGCCCGCGGACTCGGGGTGAGTCGCGACGCGCGGCCCCCTACCGTCGCGTCGTTACATCTCTCTTCAACAGGCGCCCGGGCCGCTCGCCCGTGAACTTGCCGCCGTCGATGGCGAAGCGGCCGTTCACCAGCACATAGACCATGCCCCGGGCGAGCTGGTGCGGTTGGGTGTACGTGGCGGGATCGTCAACCGCGTGCAGGTCGAACACGGCCAGGTCCGCGTAGGCACCCGGGCGCAGCTGGCCGCGGTCTTCAAGGCGGTAGACCTCCGCCGTCAGCGACGTCATGCTCCGGATCGCGAACGGAAGGTCGATGACGCCGTCCTCCAGCGCGTATTTCCGGATCTTGCGCGGGAAGCTCCCGTAGCTGCGCGGATGAGGCACCCCGACACCGAAGTGCGGCAGCGACCCGTCGGATGAGGTCATGGTCCAAGGCTGGCGCATGAAGCGCCGCACATCCTGCTCGTTCATGTTGAACGACACAATGCTGACCTCGTCCTGCCGCAGCAGATCCAGTGCGACGTCCAATGGGTCGGCCCCCCGCTGTTTCGCGAGCCACGCCAGCGTGTGGCCTTCGATGGACGGGTCGGGCACGAAGCGGCGGAACTGGATGCGGTCCGCGCCACCCCGCCGCTCCAGGTTGTCCTCCATGGCCGCCCGGATCTTCGCCAGCGTCGCCGGGTCATCGAGCCGGGCCAGGAAGGCCTTCCGGCCGTCGGCCTGGGCCCAACGCGGCAGCAGGGCGGCTCCCAGGGCCGTGGCGGAAGCCAGGTAAGGGTACTGGTCGGCGTAGACCTGGACGCCGGCTTCGCGGGCCCGGTTCACCCGCTCGATGATTGCGGCGGAGTAGCCCCACACGTGCGGGCCCAGCACCTTGATGTGCGTGATCACGCCGGGAATGTGCGCCTGTCGCGCGACGTCGATGACCTCATCGGCGGAGGCCACGACACCGATCGTGTAGTCGGACTCGTCCCGGGGATGGCTCTGGTACACGCCGTCGTACTCCGCCACGACCTTGCCCAGCTCGATGACTTCGGAGTTGGGCGCGAAACTGCCGGGCGTGTAGAACAATCCTGAGGAAAGGCCGTACGCGCCCTGCTGCATGGCTCGCCGTACGAGTGCCCGCATACGGTCCAGCTCCTCGGGCGTCGCGGGCCGGTCGGCCATCCCCATCACCGCGTCGCGAACCGAACCGTGGCCGATCATCAAACCCACGTTCACCCCCACGCCATCCTTCAAGATGGCGGCGCCTTGCTTGGCCAGGTCCACCGGCCCGCCACCGTCCGGATTCGCCAGGATGGTGGTGACGCCCTCGGCCAGGAGAGGCTCGGCAGCGCTCAACTCGGGGTCGTCCAGCGAGGCGCCGGCATGCGTGTGCGGATCGATGAAGCCCGGGGCGATGTAGAGGCCCGTGGCGTCGATGACCCGTTTCGCCCGTGCACCTTCCAGACGCCCGACCGCCGCGATACGGTCGCCCTGCACGGCCACGTCGGCGCGAATCCACGGGTTGCCCATCCCGTCCAGGACCCGTGCGTTGCGGAAGAGGATGTCGTACGGCTGCGATTGGGCCAGGGAAGAGGCCGGGCAAAGCAGCAGGGACAAAAGCAGAATGAAGCGTCGCATGGTCGTCACGGTCGGGTCCCTCGCAGCATCGGCTTGCGACGGGAGCGGTGTATGGGCGATCCTAGCGGTGGATCGCGAAAAACGTAGAACGGCCGGGAGACCGGGGCAAGCGGAGGCGATATGTCCGGATTCGAAGTGGTGACGGAAGCGACCCTCCGGGAAATCGTGCGGGAGCAGGATGCGTTGGAGGCCATGGAGACGGCGTTTCTCGCCCTGGCGGAAGGACGAGTGCGCCAGCCGCCGCCTCTGGGCCTGGAGATCCCTGAACGGCACGGCGAGGTCCACGTGAAAGGGGCCTACATCGAGGGCGAGCCGGTATTCGCCATCAAGGTGGCGTCAGGTTTCTACGACAATGCGGCCCGGGGGTTACCCACCGGCTCCGGCCTGGTCCTGGTGTTCGACGCCGTCACGGGCTTTCCTTCGGCTTTGCTGCAGGACAATGGCTACCTCACGGAGATGCGGACGGCGGCCGCGGGTGCGCTCGCGACCCGGCTGCTGGCACCTGAATCACTGAACCGGGTCGCCGTGGTGGGCACCGGCGTACAGGCGCGGTACCAGATCCGGGCGATCGCGGCGGTTCGGCGCTGGAGGGAAACGGTGGCGTGGAGCCGGAGTCCGGCGCACGCCGCCGCGTACTGCGAAGAGATGGAGCGCTCCACGGGCGGGCTGTTCCGCGCGGCGCGCTCCGCCCGGGAAGCCGTCGAGGGGGCGGATCTGGTGATCACCGTCACGCCGGCGCGGCAGCCTGTGCTGGAGGCCTCCTGGCTGTCGCCCCATGCGACGGTGGTAGCGGTGGGGTCCGACGGCCCTGAGAAGCAGGAGCTGGCCGTGGACGTGCTGGCGCGGGCCGATCGCGTCGTGGCGGACCATCGCGACCAGTGTCGGCGCCTGGGCGAGATACACCATGCCGTGGAAGCCGGCGTGCTCGACCTGGGATCGGTGGATGAGCTGGGTGCGGTGCTCGCCCGTCAACGGCCGGGCCGTCAGGGAGACGAGCTCATCGTGTGCGACCTGACGGGGGTCGGGGTGCAGGACGCGGCCATCGCCGGCGTCGCGTGGAGACGCGCCGCGGGGCAGGGGACATGAGAGTTCCGCGGAACGTGGTCCTGGGCGTGGCGATCGCCGCCGCCATGAGTGGAGCCTGCACCCCGCGAGCGGACACACGTTCTACGGCGGCCGGCCCGCAGCCTGCCCGGGCGCGCGGACCGGTCGTTTCCTCGCCCGGACCGGCCAAGGCGTGGATCCGTGTGAACCTGCTCGGCTACCTGCCCGCGGCACCGAAGGTGGGTGTGGTGTGCGCCGTTGTGCCCGTGCCCCTGGAGCGGTTCGCCGTGGTCGACCGTGGCGGGACGGAGGTCCTGAGCGGGAAGGCGGTGGCCACCGGCGCATTCGGGCCCTGCCGGACGACGTACCGGCTGGACTTCTCCGCGTTGCGAGCGGAGGGACAGTACCGCATTCGGGCGGGCGCACTCACGTCGCCGTTGGTTCGCATTCGGCAGGATGCCTACGCCGGAGCGGTGGACACCCTGCTGCTCTATCTGCGCCAGCAACGTTCCGGGTACAACCCGGTGCTCCGCGACTCCGTTCACGCCCACACGGACGCGATCCTCGTGGACGGCCCCGGCGCCGGGACCTTCATCCCGGTGAGCGGCGGCTGGGCCGACGCGGCGGACTACCTCCAGTACGTGACCACGTCCGGCAACGCGGCTTTCCTCATGCTCATGGCCGAGCGGGATTTTCCGGCCGCGTTCGCGGATGTCGTCGATGGCTCCGGCAAGTCCGGACCCAACGGCCTGGGGGACGGGCTCGACGAAGCCCGGCACGGGCTGGAATGGCTGGTGCGCATGTTCCCGGGCGACACACTCCTGCTGAACCAGATCGCCGACGACCGGGATCATGCCTTCCCCGACCTGCCGAACACGGACAGCTCGGACTACGGGTGGGGCCGCGGCTCCTTCCGGCCGGTGTACCCGTGCACCGGCCGGCCACAGGGCCTGTTCCTGTATACCAACCGGTCCGACGGCATGGCGTCCACCGCCGGCAAATTCGCGTCGGCCATGGCCCTGGGCGCCAGCCTCTTCCGGGACCACGACCCGGCCTTCGCGGACACGCTGGCACGTGCGGCCCGGGCGGCCTACGCCCTTGGACAGGCGCACCCCGGCGTGTGTCAGACCGCGCCGGGCCGCGCCCCGTATTTCTACGAGGAAGCGAACTGGGTGGACGACATGGAGCTGGCCGCGGCCGAGCTGTTCCGCCTCACCCGGGACACGACCCACCTTGCGCAAGCCATCCGGTACGCCGAGCAGGAGCCGGTCACGCCCTGGATGGGCCGGGACACGGCGCGCCACTATGAATGGTATCCGTGGCACAACAACGGCCATTACGAGATCTGGCGGGAGGCGGGGCCCTCACGACAACGCCAGATGGCCGCGTACTACCGTCGCGGCCTCGAAGCCGTGGCTCGCAGGGCGGACAACGGCTTCCGCGTCGGGGTCCCATTCATCTGGTGCTCCAACGACCTGATGGCGTCCCTGGCCACGCAGGCCTATTTGTACCGCCACATGACGGGCGATACGGCCTACGTCGAACTGGAGCGCGGGGCCCTGGACTGGCTCTTTGGCACCAACCCCTGGGGCACATCCTTCATCGTCGAGTATCCGGCCTGGGGCGACCGGCCGGAAGATCCACATTCCATCATGTCCTTGCGTCTCGGCCCCGAGGTCATGAAGGGCGGCCTCGTGGACGGCCCCGTCTACCGGTCCATCTACCAGAACCTCATCGGTATCTCCCTCCACGAGCCCGACGAATACGCAATCCTGAACACGGGATCCATCGTCTACCACGATGACCTGGGCGACTACTCCACCAACGAGCCGATCCTCGACGGTACCGCCAACCTCCTGTACATCCTCGCCGCCATGGCGGAAGGGGGTGGCTTCGGTAGGGCGCAGCACCCTTGAAACCGCCGGACGGCCCCCCGCGTACGGTCGAGTGAGAATCCGAACCTCATCGGAGCAACGGGCCATGGAAGAACTGGTTCCCATTTTCCTGTTCATGTGTATCGCGGCCGTGATGATCTTCCGGCCGATGACCAAACGCCTGGGGACACTCCTCGAGGAGATGGCCCGTGAACGGCGCGCCTTGAGGTCTCCCGAAAACGGCCAGATGGACCGGGTGGTCGGGCTGTTGGAGCAGCTCAACACACGTCTGGACCTGCTCGAAGACCGGATGGAGTTCATGGAACGCCTGTCCGATGCCCGCCCCCCGAGCCGGTCGCGCCTCCGGAGCGCGGTGGAATAGACCGCCCACACATCATACGTTGTCTGTGACATCCCCGTCGGGGCAGCAGGGGACAGCGGCAACTCACCGTAGCTGTGCATGTGTGGTCGATTCTCGCTTGGCGTGTCCACCGATGACCTGGTGGAGGAGTTCGACATCGCGGAAGGCTCGTTGGAATGGGCTCCGCGGTTCAATATCGCTCCCACCCAGGACGTGGCCGCCGTCGTGGCCGGAGAACGGGGACCCCGCTTTGGCGCGCTGCGGTGGGGCCTCGTGCCGTATTGGGCCGGCGATCCGGCCATTGGCAATCGCCTGATCAACGCCCGCGCCGAGTCCGTGGCGGACAAACCCGCTTTCCGGATGGCCTTTGCCGTACGGCGTTGCCTCATTCTCGCCGACGGGTTCTTCGAATGGCAGCGTCACGGGGACGGGAACCGGAAGGTTCCCGTCTACATCCGGCTCCCTAGCGGCCGGCCGTTCGCCTTCGCGGGCCTTTGGGAGCGATGGCGTTCCCCCGGCGGCGACACGCTCCACACGTGTGCGATCATCACCACCGACGCCGCGCCGTCCATCCGGGCCATCCACCCCCGCATGCCGGTCATCCTCCGGCCCGAGCAGTTCCAGAAGTGGATCGGGCGCGACGCGGAGCCGTCCACCCTCCAGGCCATGCTCCGCCCTTACACGGGGGCGTTGACCGCTTATCCCGTGTCGACCCTCGTCAATTCTCCCGACAACGACGGTCCCGACTGCGTGGAGCCCTCGGGGGAATCCGTCCTGTAGGGTGTCCCCCCCGGGGGGGGCCGGGCCCCGCCGGGCCATGGCTTCTGCCGGCTCGTCGCCGCATGGCCCCCCGCGGGGCACATGCGAGGGTTGCCACTGGCGAGGACCGTTTGTAGCTTCTCTTTTCTGCTCCACCGTCCTTCCCCTGAGCGGGCGATCCTTCCGTTCGGTTCGTCCGGCCGGGCGGGGAAGGTATGCGATGTGGGGACCTTCGAGGGGTTGCACGGGTTACCATACAACAGGAAGAGACGAAGCGCGCAGGCCGGGAGGCCGGCACGCCCATTCACATTCCAGAGCGGAGACCCTGGAGATGCGCCGAGTGAACGTCAGTCTCAAGACACTGGTGGTCCTGGCCGTCGCGGTCGGGATGGCTTGGAGTGCGCCGCCGCTGCGGGCCCAGCAGGATCAGGCACAGCAGAGCGGGGAACGCTACCGTGTCTTGATCCCGCCTCTCGCCCCCGAGGGGAACATCAGCGACAAGTTCGGCAAGAAGACGGCCGATGAGTTCAAGAAGCTCATCGAGACGCTTCCGACGCACCAGCCGGTGGACAGCAAGGAGCTCAAGGACGCCCTCAAGCGTTACAAGCTCAAGGACAGCCAGCTGTCCAATTGCGTGACGGCGCGTCAGCTCGCCTCCCAGATCAAAGCTCAGCTTGTGATGTGCGGCAGCTACAAGGAAGTTTCGAAGGACGTCTACCAGGTGTCGGCCAGCTTCCATTCGTCCGATACCGAGGACGTCTTCGATGTGCCGTCGTTCACGGCCTCCGACCCGCAAGAGGCGGCGACCAAGATCATGACGGCGTTCCAGAGCTGGGTGACCGTGCTTCAGCGCACGGTTTACTGCCAGCAGTATGTCGAGAGCCATCAGTGGGAAAACGCCATCGACAACTGCAACAAGGCCCTGGCCATCAACGCCAAGTCCCAGTCGGCGTTGTACAACAAGGCGTACGCGCTGATGCACATGGACAGCCTGGATCAGGCCCTCGCCTACTTCAAGCAGGTGCTGGACGTGAATCCGGTGAACAAGGACGCCCTGTTGAGCGCCGGGATCGTCGACGCCCGGTTGAACCGGCGCGAGGACGCTCAGGCGTACTTCCAGCGTTACATGGAGCTGGAGCCCGGAAACGTGGACGTGCGGCTGAGCGTGGCCACGAACATCTACAACCAGGGCGCGCCGCTGGAGGCCCTGCACCTGGCGCAAGCCGGCGTGTCCATCGAGCCGGACAACCTCCAGCTGTGGAGCTACATCGGCAACTTCGCCATCGGCGCGGCAAACAAACTGGAAACGGATTCTCGCGGCGCCAACGGTGAAGTGACGGCGGACTCGGCGCAGGTGGACAGCCTTTACGAGACGGCGGTTAACGCGTACAACAAGGTGTACGAGGCCAAGGGCGACACCACGAATCCCGGCATCCTGCAGCGCCTGGTGGTGGCCCTTACCAAGCTGAACCGCACCGATCAGGCGGTGAGCCTCGGCCAGAAGGCCACGACCATCGCTCCGGATTCGGCGGACGTCTGGGACGCGTACTCCCGCGCCCTGGAGCAGTCCGGCGACATCAACGGCGCCCTCCAGGCCCTCGACAAGGTCGCGTCCCTCGATCCGACGGCCAAGGTGACCGGCCGGAAGGGGAACCTGCTGCTCAAGGCGGGCCGTTACGACGACGCCGCGCAGACGTTCGGCCAGGCCGTCCAGAAGGGTGAGATCAGCAGCGACGAAGCCTTCAATGCGATGTTCGGTTACGGCTACATGGAGAAGTACCAGAAGAAGCAGTACGACGACGCGTTGAAGATCTTCCAGGCTGCCCGGCCTCTGGCCCAGTCCGACCGCGCCCAGAAGACCGTCGCCTTCTGGTCCGGTTACGTACGATTCCAGCAGGCCATGGAATTGCAGGGTCCGAGCAACTATGCCTCGGCGCAGAAGGCCTTGCCGGTCTTCCAGCAGGCCCTGAAGGACTTCGAGGCGGCCAAGGGCTACTCGCAGTACCAGCCCAGCGTGGACGTCCAGAAGTTCATCGACAACACGAACCAGTACATCGATATCCAGGAAGCGTTGATCAAACGCGGCAAGAGCGCCGGGGAATAGTCAGACCCCGGTGCCCGGGCCCAGCCCGGGCCGCGTAGACGCCTGTCACAAAAGTCGTTGACGAAGCTCCCCGCCGGTGACTGCCGGCGGGGAGCTTCTGCATCCGTAGGCTGAGCGACACCTCCCCTCGCATCAGCCGCTCCGGGTGCCTCGCCTCCCCGGCCGGCACAGCCTTTCCCGATTCCCCATCCATCGCGTCACGACGCCGTCATCGGCGTGTTCAAGACTCTTGACACCCGGTGGGGCGGCGTCCTAGGTTGGGGGCGTGAAGTGGGGAAGAGTGGGAGGCAGTGGGGAAGTCCCCCTGACATGAGGCCGGGTGTGGGGAACGCGACCACGGAAAAGCCGGGCACGAAGTTCCTCGGCAGCTACGTCTATCAACTGGACGACAAGGGCCGGGTGAGTCTCCCCGCGGCGTTCCGGCGCGAGGCGCCGGATCAGTCGTTCGTGCTCGTGCAGGCGTATCCCCCGGCGCTGGCGTTGTACCCGAGCTCATCGTGGAGTGAAGTGGAGGAGCGGCTGCGAGAGCTGCTGCGGCATCAACCGGAGGCGCGGATGTACGTGTTGTCGGTGATGTCCAACGCGGTGGAAGTGACGCCGGACAGTCAGGGTCGGATCCTGATCCCGTCGCGACTGCAGGAGATGGGGGGCCTGTCCGGCCAGGTTCAGCTGGTCGGGTCGATCGACAAGATCGAGCTGTGGAATCCGGAGCATTTCGAGGAAGCCATCGCGGAGGGTGCGGGGAGCTTCGGGCAGTTTGCTCCTCAGATCTTCCGGTAATCCCGTGAGTGCGGGCGCGTATCACGTTCCGGTGATGGAGGCGGAGGTGCTGCGGTACCTCGAGCCGGAGCGAGGGGGGCTGTATTTCGATGGCACGTTGGGTGGCGGGGGACACAGCGAAGCGATTCTGCGGGCTGCGGAAGCGGCCCGTGTGTATGGAGTGGACCGGGACCCGGAGGCATTGGAAGTGGCGAAGCGGCGCCTGGAGGGGTTCGACGAGCGTGTGACGCTTCGGCGCGGAGACTACGCCGATGCGGTGGCACGGGTATCCGAACCGCTTGCGGGTGCGCTTCTGGACCTGGGGATCTCGTCGCACCAGATCGACGAAGAAGAGCGAGGCTTTTCCTTCCGGGCGGGCAGTCCGTTGGACATGCGTATGTCGAAGGCGGGTGAGACGGCGGCGGACGTGTTGAACACGCGTTCGGAGCACGACCTGGCGGACATCTTCTACCATTTCGGCGAGGAGCGTCGTTCCCGGGCACTGGCGAGGGCGGTGGTCCACGCGCGCGGGTCGTCTCCGTTCCGGGTGAGCGACGACCTGGTAGCGGTGATGGAGCGGGTACTGGGTTCCCGGATCACGCCGCAGGACAAAGCCAGGATCTTCCAGGCGTTGCGGATCGAGGTGAACGGGGAGCTGGACTCGCTGGCGCGGGGGCTCGACGCCGTTCGCGAGGCGCTGGCGCCGGGCGGGGTGTTCGTGGTGCTGGCCTACCATTCCCTGGAAGACCGGGCCGTGAAGAACGCGTTCCGGGACTGGAGCAGGTCGTGTATCTGCCCGCCGGAGCTGCCGGTTTGCCAGTGCCGGGGCGTGGCCCTGGGTGAGGTCCTGACGCGTCGTCCGGTGTATCCGTCGGCGGCGGAGACGGAATCCAACTCGCGGGCACGCAGCGCACGGCTGCGTGCCTGGCGCAAGGCGGCGTGATGGCGCGGCGTTCCGGAGGACGGGGCGTGATCCGGATGGCGTTGCTATTCGCCGTGTTCCTGGGCTCGCTCAGCCTGGTGGTGTGGCGGCAGAGCCGGGCGCTGGACCTGTTGCGCTCCATCGATTCGATGCGCCGCGAGCGAGCGGTGGAGGAAGCGCGCCGCGCGGATCTGGTGCGGACGGTGGACGCGCTGGAAAGTCGAAGCCGGATCGTGCGTCTGGCCGCGGAACGGTTCGGCATGCGGGTGCCGGCGGGCGACGAGATCGTGCTGCTGCCTCTATCGGGGCGGGCGGCGCCGTTTGCGCGTCGATTGGCGTCGACGGCCGGGCGAGCGGCCGCACCTTCGAGTCCGCCTGGCGCGGTGGCGAGGACCACCCGGGGAGGCGGGCAATGATCGGCGCGCGGCCGGTGCACGCGCGCCGTCGGCGCATCCTGCTGGCCGGTCTGCTGGTGGGCGGGCTGGTCATGCTGGGGCGGGGCGTGCAGGTGCAGGTGCTGGAGGCGTCGTCGTGGAAGTCGCGGGCGGCGGACCAGCAGCGGGAGCGTCTCGACCTTCCGGCGCCGCGGGGCGCGATCTACGACCGGCACGGCGTTCCGCTGGCGGCGAGCCGTGAGGCTTTCCAGGTGGCGGTGGCGCCGCGAGAGGTGAACGCGCCGGCGGAGCTGGCGCAGCGTCTTCGCTCCGACCTGGGCCTGAGCGCGGCGGTGGTGCGGCGCGCAGTCGATCGGCGGCGCCGCTGGGTGGTGCTGCCAGGCCGTTGGGATGCTGTCGCGCGCTCGCATCTGGACGGCATGCGGGGTGTGTACTTCGAGAGTGTGGTGGAACGCTTCTACCCGCACGGCGAGATCGCGGGCGAGCTGTTGGGGCGCGTGAACGGGGAGGGCCGGCCGGTGGGCGGCCTGGAGTTGGAGCTGGATTCGCTGCTGCGTGGCCAGCCGGGCGCGGCGGTCGTGCGTCGGGATGCACGCGGCCGTCCCATCCCGGGTGCGATGCTCGTCGTGAAGCAGCCCCGGCCCGGCGATGACGTCTATCTCACCATCGACCTTTCCTTGCAGGAGATCGCCGCGGACGCCCTGCGCAAGGCGGTTGCGGACGCCAAGGGCGCGGGGGGCGACCTGGTGATGGCGGACCCGCGGACCGGCGAGATCCTGGCGGCGGTGAGTGTCCGGGACTCCACGGCCCGGCACTGGCGTGCGGTGACGGATCCCTACGAGCCTGGCTCGACCTTGAAGCCGTTCATGGCGGCGGCGTTGCTGGCGTCGCACGAAGCGACGATGTCCGACTCGGTCTATGCGGAAGAGGGTCGTTACGACGATCAGGGCCGGGTGATCACGGACGACCATCCGTACGGTTGGCTGACGTTGCGGGAAGTGCTGCGCTACTCCTCGAACATCGGCATGGCGAAGCTGGCCAGCCGTCTTCAGCCGGACCAGCAGTACGATTTCCTTCGCGACTTCGGGTTCGGCAGCCCGACGGGTGTGGCCTATCCCACCGAGTCGGGCGGGGTGCTGCGCCGTCCGTCCCTGTGGTCGGCCTACTCGCAGGCAAGCCTGGCCATCGGGTACGAGATCTCGGTGACGGCGCTCCAGATGACGATGGCATACGGGGCCCTGGCGAACGGCGGCGTCCTGATGGAGCCGCGCCTGATCCGCTCCGTGAGCTCGCGCGGCCACGTGATCGAGCGCATGCAGCCTCGCGTAGTGCGTCGCGTGGTGCCGGATTCGGTGACGGAAGCCGTGCGCAAGGCCCTGATGGATGTCGTGCAGGAGGGAACGGGTCGGCAGGCGGACCTGGGCGCGTTCCACGTCGCGGGCAAGACGGGCACGGCCCGTACGTTCGTGGGCGGGCACTACGAGAGCGGACGCTATACGGCGTCGTTCGCCGGCTTCTTCCCCGCGGAGGATCCCCAGCTGGTTTTCCTTGCAAAGATCGACCAGGGAGACCGCTACGGCGGTGGCGCGGCGGCGCCGGCGACGGGTGCAGCGCTGGCGGCGGCGCTCGCCATGCGCAACAGCCCGCTGGATCGTGAAGCCGTCGTACGATCGGTGCCGGATCCCGCGCCGACGCTTGCCACGGCGGGGGTGACACTGACGCGTCCGGCGCGGGCGGAGCCGGTGTCCGATCCCGTGTTCTTTCCGTTGAGCCCGAACCATGAACCGGTGGCGCCGCGTTCCGGCGCGGCGACGCGGCCAGCGCGAGTGCCGGACGTGCGGGGAGAGGCTGTGAGGGATGCGGCGCGCCGGCTTCATGAAGCGGGTTTCCGGGTGGAGGTCCGCGGCAGCGGCGAGATCCAGATGATGTCGATTCCCCCGGGTGCGACGCGGCCCTGGGGAACGGTGATCGTGTTGTTCGCGGAAGGTCGTGATGACTGAGCGGAGCCGCCGGGAAGCGGCGGTGCGGCCCCTACCGCTCAGCGATGTCGTGCGCCGGCTCAAGCGTGCCGGCCTGCTCGTGGAGGGAGCCGCGGACCCTGTCACGGTGGGCGGCGTGAGTGATGACAGCCGCAACGTTGCCCCGGGCGACCTTTTCTGTGCCTGGTCGGGCACGGACATGGACTCACACGCGTACGTGGCCTCGGCGGCGGAGTCGGGGGCGGCAGCGGCGCTGGTGGAGCGACGTGTGGCGGCCGCCGTGCCCCAGGTGGTCGTGTCGGACGGGCGCCGTGCAGCGTCCGTGGCCGCGACGCAGCTCCTGGGCGATCCGGCGCAGGCGATGCGGCTGGTGGCCGTGACGGGCACCAACGGCAAGACGACGACCGTGTGGGTGCTTCGCCACCTGTTGGCCGCCCGGGCGGCCACGGCGTCCATCGGCACGCTCGGCGTACAGTTTCCGGATGGCCGCACGGTGGAGAACCGGAGGTCCGTGACGACGCCCGGGCCCGTGGAGCTGGCCGGAGCGTTGCGAGCGGCGGCGGATGCGGGCGCGGAGATCCTGGCGTTGGAAGCGTCGTCGCATGCGCTGCACCAGGGGCGTCTGGGCGAACTGACCTTCGACGTGGCGGTCTTCACGAGCTTCGGGCGCGACCACCTGGATTACCACGGTACGGAAGAGGAGTACCTGGCGGCCAAGCTATCTCTTGCCGACGCCCTCAAGGCCGATGGCGCCCTGGTACTGAACGCGCAGGAGCCCGCGTGGAACACCCTGGGAGGTCGCGCCAGCCGGGTCCTCGCCTTCGCCGTTGAAAATGGCACCGTCACGCCGGAAACCGCCCGTTCCCAGGTTCGCGCCCGACAGGTGCGGCTGGGTGTGAAGGGCGCGGAGTTCGACCTGGTGACGCCGTTCGGCGGCGCGTCGGTGCGCCTGCCTCTCCTGGGCCGCCACAACGTGCAGAACGCCCTGGCCGCGGTGGCGGCCGGGCTGGCTCTGGGCATGGACGTGAACCAGCTGGTGGAACGCCTGTCGACGGTGCCCCAGGTCCCCGGCCGGTTGGAGCGGGTGGCCGATCATCCGTGTCCGGTGCTCACGGACTACGCCCACACCCCCGACGCCCTGGAGCGGGTGCTGGAAGCGGTGCGTCCGGTGGTGGCCGGCCGGCTGATCGTGGTGTTCGGCGCGGGTGGTGACCGGGACCGGGGCAAGCGGCCGCAGATGGGCGCGGTGGTGGCGCGCCTGGCCGACGTGCCGGTGGTGACGTCCGACAACCCCCGCACGGAGGACCCGGAGTCCATCATCGACGACGTGGTTGCGGGTATGCCGGGCTCGCCGCTCCGCATCACGGACCGCCGCAGCGCCATTCAGCGCGCGCTGGAGATGGCGCGCCCGGACGACATGGTGCTGCTGGCAGGGAAGGGGCACGAGACCTACCAGGTGGTCGGGGCGGAACGACGGCCGTTCGATGAGCGGTTGATCGTGCGGGAACTGACCGAGGGGGCCGCGTGACGCACTGGACGGAGGCCGACGTGATGCGCGCGTTGCCCATCGCCGAGCGCGTGAGGCGGAACGGCGACGGGACGCCGGAATTCGACGGCGTGGCCACCGACACGCGGGCGCTGCCCGAGGGTTCGCTGTTCGTGGCGCTGCACGGCGACCGGTTCGACGCCCACGACTACCTGTCGGCCGCCGTGGACGCGGGCGCGCGGGCCGCGGTGGTGGAGCGGGTGCCACAGGGGGCGCCGGCTCTGACGTATTACCAGGTTCCCGACACGCTCACGGCGCTGGGCAAGCTGGCGCGCTACCGCCGCCGCCAGATGACGGTTCCGGTGGTGGCCGTCACGGGCACCAACGGCAAGACGACGACGAAGGAGATGCTTCGCGCGGTGTTGGGCACACGCTACCGGGTGCACGCCACCACGGGGAACCTGAACAACCTGGTGGGCGCTCCGTTGACGATCCTGTCGACGCCGGAAGACGCCGGGGTCCTGGTGGTGGAGATCGGCACGAACGCATTCGGCGAAGTGGCGCGGCTGGCGGAGATGGTGGAGCCCGACCTGGCGCTGATCACGAGCGTGGCGGAAGGGCACCTGGAAGGGTTCGGCAACGTGGAGGGCGTGCTGCGGGAGAAGACGTCGCTGCTCTCCAGGCTCCGGCCGGGCGGCACGGCGTTCGTGGCGGATGAGCCGCAAGCGCTGGTGGAACGGGCCCGGTCGCTGGCGCGCAGGGTCCGCGTGGCCGGCCGGACGGACCGTGCAGATCCGGACCTGCGCGCGGGGGAGGTGGGCGTGGACGAGGCCGCGCGGGTCCATTTCCACTGGCAGGGCCGGGAGGTGGTGCTCCGGTTCGGCGGGCGGGCGCATGCGCGCAACGCGCTGCTGGCGCTCGGCGTGGGACAGGCCCTGGACGTGGATCCCGGCGACGCCGTGGAGGCCCTGAATCGTTCGGAGCCGCCCAAGATGCGCGCCCAGGTGCTCCGGCTGGGCTCGCTGACGTTGCTTGCGGACTGCTACAACGCGAACCCGGCTTCGCTGGCCGCGGCCCTCGACACGCTCGTGGCCATGCCGCGCGGCGCCGGCCGGGTGGCCGTCGTGGGCTCCATGCTGGAGTTGGGGCACGACAGCGCGCGGCTCCACCGTGAGGCGGCCGGCGCACTGGTCCGGGCGGGTCTGGACCTGATCGTCGCCACGGGCCTGTTCGTGGATGCGTTCGCGCCTCTGGCCGGGGAACTCGGCGAGCGGCTCGTGCGCGTGAAGGACGCGCCCGCGGCGGCCGACGCGCTGTTGGCGCGCCTCAAAGGGGGCGAAGTGGTGCTGTTGAAGGGGTCGCGGGGTGTGGCGCTGGAACGAGTGATCCCCCGCCTGGAAACGGCGTGGGGTGCGGCCGAGCCCAACACGGGAGCGTGACCTGTGCTCTATCATCTCCTCGTGCCGTTGGCGAGCCATCACATCGTTTTCAACCTGTTCCGGTACATCACGTTCCGGGCAGCGGGCGGCATGGCGACGGCGCTGCTGCTGTCGTTCCTGTTCGGTCCGGCGATCATCCGCAACCTGCGGGCGCTCCGGGTAGGGCAGGTGGTGCGAACGCAGGGCCCCGCCCACGCCGGCAAGGCGGGCACACCCACCATGGGCGGCGTGCTGATCCTTGCGGCGACCACGGTGTCCACGGTGCTCTGGGCCGACCTGTCCAACCGCTACGTGCTCATCACGCTGGCGGTCTTCCTGGGCATGGGCCTGCTGGGCTTCCTGGACGACTACCTGAAGGTGGTGAGCCATCGTACGGAAGGCCTGGTGGCGCGCTACAAGCTCCTGGGCCAGGGTGCCATCGGCGTGATGGTGGGCCTCGTGCTGCTGGTGCGGCCCATCAGCCCCATGCCGCAGACGTGGACGATGGTGCCGTTCTTCGCCGACTACCACATGGCCATCTGGCTGCCTCTGTTCGTGCCATGGGTCATCCTGGTGCTGGCGGGCAGCTCCAACGCGGTGAACCTGACGGACGGCCTGGACGGGCTGGCCGCGGGCCTCACGTCCATAGCCGCCGCCACGTTCGCGGTGTTCGCATACGTGATCGGGCGCACGGACACGTCGGGCTACCTGGGCTTCTTCTACCTGCCCGGTGCGGGGGAGCTCGCGATCTTCTGCGTGGCCCTGGCCGGTGCGGCTCTGGGCTTCCTGTGGTACAACGCCCACCCCGCCGAGGTGTTCATGGGCGACACCGGCTCCCTGGCGCTGGGCGGCGCCATCGGGGCGGCGGCTCTGCTGCTGAAGCTGGAGTTCCTGCTGGTCATCGTGGGCGGTGTGTTCGTGGCCGAGGCCGTCTCCGTCATGACGCAGGTGGGCTACTACAAGTACACGGCCCGGCGCTACGGAGTGGGGCGCCGGATCTTCCGCATGGCTCCGCTGCACCACCACTTCGAGCAGCTCGGCTGGCCCGAGAGCAAGGTGATCATCCGGTTCTGGATCATGGGGGTTCTGTGTGCGCTGTTCGCGTTCAGCACGCTGAAGATCCGGTAAGCGGCGCACGACGCGTCGCGGTGCTGGGTCTGGGGCGCAGCGGTTTGGCCGCGGCGCGCCTGGCGCTGAAGCACGACCGCGAGGTGTTCGCCTCGGAGTCGGCGGACGACGTGCGTGCGCGCGACGCGGCGGACGCGGTGCGGGCGGCCGGGGGCGAGGCGGAGACGGGCGGGCACACGGTGTCGGAGATCGCCCGTTGTGATCTGCTGGTGGTGAGCCCGGGGATCCCGCCGGCCGCGCCGATCTTCCAGGACCCGGGCGTGCGCGCGATGCCGCAGGTCTCCGAGCTGGAGTTCGCGTATCGCCACCTGAATCGCCCGGTGGTGGCCGTGACGGGCACGAACGGCAAGACGACCACCACGGCGCTTGTGGCGCATCTGCTGACGGCCGCCGGTGTCGATGCGGTCGCCGCCGGGAACATCGGCCTTGCGCTGTCGGATGTGGCGGCAAGGGACCAGGCGCCGGCCTGGATCGTGGTGGAGGCGAGCTCGTTCCAGCTGGCGGGCATCGACCGGTTCCGCGCAGACGTGGGCGTGGTGACGAACCTGGCGCCGGACCACCTGGACCGGTACGCGAAGGTGGAAGAGTACTACGGGGACAAGCGACGGCTGTTCAAGAACGCGGACGGCGACAGCGTCTGGGTCCTGAACGGAGACGACGAGGCCGTCCTGAGACTGGCCGGCAACGCGCCGGGCCACCGCATGGTCTTCCGTACGGCCGATCCGCTGGACGCGGACGTGGATGGCGCGTACGTGCGGCCGGGCGGAATGTTGACTCTTCGCATCGCCGGCCGCGAAATGCCGTTGCTGCCTCGCGATGCGCTCCCGCTCCTGGGCGAGCACAACCGTGCGAACGCGCTGGCGGCGGCCCTCGCGGCGTTCGCCGTCCTGGAGACCCACGAACCGCTCGCAGACGGGCTTCGCACGTTCCGGGCGCCCGCCCATCGGCTGGAGCCGATATGCGAGACGGCCGGTGTGTTGTGGGTGAACGATTCCAAGGCGACGAACCTGGCCTCCACGCGCGTCGCGCTTCGCAGCATGGACCGTCCGACGGTGCTGCTGCTGGGCGGGCGTCACAAGGGCGAGCCTTACACCGGCCTGCTGCCGGACCTGGGCCGGGTGCGGGCGGTGGTGGCGTACGGAGAGGCCGCCCCGTTGATCGAGTCGCAACTGGGGGAGTACGTGCCGGTCCGGCGGCCAGGCGGATCGTTCGAAGACGTGGTGTCGGCGGCTGCGAAGCTGGCCGGGGAGGGTGACGTCCTGCTGCTGTCTCCCGCCTGTTCCAGCTTCGACATGTTCCGGGACTACGAGGAGCGGGGCGAGGAATTCCGCCGGCTGGCGCAGGCGCGCGGCACCAGCGGCTCGCCGGCCCGTGGCGCGGAGGTGGGCGGATGACGGCGCGGGCAGCGGCGCGGTCTCTCGGCGTGTCGTCGTCGCTGGAGCGCACGGCTCCGGTGAGCCGCCTCGGCACGGGCTGGGAAGGCACCGTGCTGTTCCTCATCGCCGTGGTGTTGCTGTCCTTCGGCCTGGTCATGGTCTACAGCGCCAGTGCGGTGATGGCGCAGGGGATGGGACTGCCGGGGCACTACTTCGTGGTGCGGCAGGCGGCGGGCGGTGCCGTGGGGCTCGTGGTGCTGGCCGCGGTGGCGCAGATGGACTACCGGCGGTTCCGGCGTCTGGCATGGCCGCTTCTGGTCGCGGTGATCGTATCGCTGCTGGTGATCGTACTTCCCGGCGTGGGCGCGCTGGCGCCGACGGTGAACGGGGCGCGCCGGTGGTTGGTGGTGGGCCCGGTCCGCGTGCAGCCGTCTGAGGCGGCCAAGCTGGCGCTGATCATCTGGACGGCGGCCCTTGCGGCCAAGAAGCAGGAAGACCTGCACAGCCTCACCCGCGGATTGTTGCCGTTCCTGCTGGTGTGGGCCCTGGTGGCCGGCCTGATCCTGCTGGAGCCCAACATGTCCACGGCGCTGCTCACGGTGATGCTGGCAGCCCTGGTGGTGTACGCGGCGGGTGCGCGCATCGGGCATTTCCTGGTCCTCGCCGTGCTGGGTCTGCCGTTGGTCTGGACCCAGATCTCGCACGTGGGCTACCGGTTCCGGCGTCTGCTGGCCTTCATGGACCCGGCGCGGGACCCGGCGGGCATGAGCTACCAGATCAACCAGGCGCTCATCGCGCTGGGCAGCGGGGGCATCCTGGGCCGCGGCTTCGGCCAGGGCCAACAGAAGTTCGGCTTCCTGCCGGAACCTCACAACGACTTCATCCTGGCCATGATCGGCGAGGAGTGGGGCGTGTTGGGTGTGGCCTTCGTGGTGGCGCTGTTCGCTGCGTTTGCCCTGGTAGGCTACCGCGTTGCGCGCCAGGCGCCGGACCTGTTCGGCTCTCTGCTGGCGGCGGGCGCGACGAACCTGGTGGTGATCCAGGCGCTGCTGCACATGGCCGTGAACCTGGCGCTCCTGCCTACGACAGGCATCACGCTGCCGCTGGTCTCCTACGGGCGCTCGAGCCTGATCATCTCCCTGGCGGCCGTCGGGGTGGTGATCAGCGTGGCGCGGGTGAGCGATCGCCGACGGCGCGCGGGGGGGGCCGCATGAAACGGGTGCTCTTTGCGGGCGGCGGCACGGGCGGCCACCTGTACCCGGCCCTGAACCTGGCGAGTGAGCTCGAGGCAATGGGCGACGTGGACTGCCATTTCGTGGGCGCCCAACGGGGGGTGGAAGCGCGGGTCCTGCCGGAGCGCCGGGTGGCGTACACGCTGTTGTCCGTCGAGCCCATTCGCCGTGACCGCGTGTGGCGGAACTGGCGTCTGGCTCCCTCGGCGGTGGCCACGACGACGGGACTGTGGCGTCTGGGCCGGAAGTTCCGGCCGGACCTGGTGGTGGGCACCGGTGGCTACGTGAGCGGACCCGCGGGGTTCTGGGCGGTGGTGAAGGGTGTACCGCTGGCCCTGCAGGAACAGAACTCGTACCCGGGCCTGACGACGCGCTGGCTGAGCCGGCGGGCGCGGCAGATCCATCTTGGGTTCCCGGAAGCGCGCGCCTATCTCAAACCGGGGCGGGCCACGGAGATCTTCGAGTACGGGAACCCCATCCGTCCGCCCGACCCGGACCTGGACCCCATCGGGGCCCGGGTCACGTTCGGCGTGGCGGAAGACGCAACGGTTCTGCTGGTGGTGGGTGGTAGCCAGGGCGCCCGTTCGATCAACGAAGCCCTGGCGAGCGCGCTGGAGCGGGTGGCGGCAGGCACGCTTTCCCGACCGGAAGGCCTGGAGATCCTGTGGTCCACCGGCCCGGCCCATCACGATGGGATCCGGGAACGGCTGGAGGCCGCCGGCTTGACGGACTGGGTCCACACGCTGGCGTACATCGACTGGATGCCCGGCGCGCTGGCGGCTGCGGATCTGGCCATATCCCGGGCCGGGGCCATGGGCACCGCGGAACTGGCGGCGTGGGGCGTCCCGGCGATCCTGGTGCCGCTGAGCACGGCGGCGGCGGATCACCAACGCCACAACGCTCAGGCTCTGGAGCGGATCGGCGCCGCGGTTTGCCTGCTGGAATCCGATCTGACTCCGGACCGGCTGTGGGAAGCGGTCGTGTCCCTGGCCCTCGACCCGGAGCGCCGTCTGGCCATGGCAGAATTCGCGGAAGACCGGGCGCGGCCGGACGCCGCAACGGCCATCGCGCGTGAACTCATGCGCCTGATGGAGTCCCGATGACGACGGACGCCATGCGGGATCCGGCCCGGATCGACCTGTTGGAGCTGGCCCGCCGGGGCCCCATCCACTTCATGGGTGTGTCCGGCGCCGGCGTGTCCGCGCTGGCCGAGCTGGTGGTGCGCTCCGGTGGCACGGCGACCGGGTGCGACCTGCGGCCCGGGCCGCTGGGTGATGCGCTCCGCGCCATGGGGATCGCTGTCTGGCAGGGCCACGACCCGGACCACGTGCACGACGCCGTGGCCGTTGTGGCGACCGCCGCCGTGCCGGCGGATCACGCGGAGCTGGCGGCCGCACGGGCCAGGGGCGTGCCGGTGCTCAAACGGGCGGCCGCGCTGGGGTCCATCGTGCAATCGGGCCGGGTCCTGGCCGTGTCTGGCACGCACGGCAAGACCACGACGACGGCCATGACCGCCGCCATCCTGGAAGTGGCCGGCATGGATCCCACGGCATTTGTGGGCGGACACGTGCCGGGCTGGACCGGTGGGCTGCGGGTGGGGAGCCGCGCCTGGTTCGTGGTGGAGGCCGACGAATTCGACCGCTCGTTCCTCGAGCTCCGTCCGGAAGCCGCAGTGGTCACCTCCGTGGAGGCGGACCACCTGGACGTGTTCGGCTCCGTGGCGGGCGTCGAGGACGCGTTCGTCGAGTTCCTTTCCTCCGTGCCGGCCGGCGGCCTCATCGCCGGCTGCATGGACGACGCCGGTGCGCAGCGGGTGCTTCGCCGCCTGCCATCGGACCGCGTGCTGAGCTACGGACTGGCCGACGACGCGCGCCTCCGGGCGAGCGACCTCCGCCACACGGATGACGGCTCCGTCTTCACGGCGCGGGCGGACGGCGAGGATCTGGGCAGCATCGCGTTGCGCGTTCCGGGGCTGCACAACGTGCGCAATGCCCTGGCCGCTCTGGCCCTGGCCCGCCATGCGGGTGCTCCCATGGACGCCGCGCAGACCGCTCTCGCCGGCTTCCCCGGCGTGGCGCGCCGCTTCCAGGTGCTGGGCCAAGCCGCGGGCGTCACGGTGGTGGATGACTACGCGCACCACCCCACGGAGATCGCGGCCACGCTGGCGGCGGCCCGCGAGCGTTACCCGGACCACCGGCTCGTCGCGGTGTTCCAGCCCCACCTCTACAGCCGGACGCGGGACCAGCATGAAGGCCTGGGCACGGCGCTGGCCGCGGCCGACGTCGTGTGGGTCACCGACGTGTATCCCGCCCGCGAGGCGCCGATTCCAGGCATCACCGGCTCGCTCGTGGCCGACGCGGCCAAACGGGCGGGCGCGGATGTGTCCTATGTGGCGCATCCGGCAGCTCTGACCGGCGCGGTGCTGGAGATCCTCGCAACGGGCGACGTATGCGTGACTCTGGGGGCCGGCGACATCGACCTGGTGGCTCAGGCGCTCTTCCAGAGCTTGCGGGCCCGAGAGGAGGCGGCCCGATGAAGCGTCACTTCCCGGGGAGCATCCGGCAGCAGGTCCTGCTGGCCGTTCTGGGCGTCGAGCTGGCCGTGGTCGCCACCCTGTACGCTCCAGCCGCGCTGCGGCACCTGGACGTCTTCCGGGTCCGGCGGGTCGAGGTCGTCGGCAACCGATACATGGCGGCCGGCACCGCGCTGCGGGTGTCCGGCATCGCGGCAGGGGCGAACCTGTTCGACGATCTGTCCGTCGTGCGGGACCGCCTGCTCCGGCTGCGAATGGTGCGGGCCGTCAAGGTCCAGCGGCGATTGCCGGGCACCGTCGTCATCCGCATCGCGGAGGTCGACCCTGTGGCGCTGGTACCCGTGCCGGAGCTGGTGCCCGTGGACAGCGCGGGCCGGGTGCTGCCGGTGGACCCCGCGGGGCTGTCCATCGACCTGCCCGTGGTCGACGTCGCGACGACGGCGGACGCCCTCGGGCGTCTGAAGGACAGCACGGCCGTGTCCCTGGTCCGCCTCGCGGCACGCATGCGCCAGGAAGCACCCGGCATCGCCGCCCGGGTTTCCACGCTGGCCCGCCGTGCGGGCACGCTCACGCTGACGCTGCGAAGCCCCGACGACGCCCGGGTCGTACTGCCGGCCCGGCCGCGGGCCCTGCAATACGTCGAGTTGCAGGCCGCGCTGGACGACCTGGCCGCGCGCGGCGAGCTGGATCGTGTCCGGGCCATCGACCTTCGTTACCGGGACCAGGCGATCATCGCGTTCGGAATCTGAAGAGAGTGAGTGAATATGCGACCCATCCTCGTCGCCGGACTGGACATCGGATCCACCAAGACCTGTGCGGTCATCCTGGAAGTGAACCGCGAGGCCGCGGGGAACGGGCTGCGCGTGCTGGGCCTCGGCCAGACCCGCACGGGCGGCGTGCGTCGTGAGGTGGTGACGGACATCGAGGAGACGACGGAGAGCGTGCGGAAGGCGTTGCACGAGGCGGAGTTGATGGCCGGCGTGCGGCCGGACCGGGTGTACGTGGGCATCGCGGGCGACCACATCGACGCCCGCATTTCGACGGGCGTGGTGGCGGTGGGGGGCGGGGAGATCGGTCCTGCGGACGTGGAGCGGGTGCACGAGGTCGCGCGGGCGGTGGTGGTGCCGTCCGACCGGGAAGTGCTGCATGTGATGCCGCAGGAATACACGGTGGACGATCAGAAGGGCATCCGCGATCCGGTGGGCATGGCCGGCACCCGGCTGGAGGCGGAGGTCTACATCATCACGAGCGGGACGCCGGCGACGCAGAATCTCCGCAAGGCGGTGAGCCGGGCCGGCTACACGGTGAACGCGTTCGTCCACGAGCCGGTAGCGACTGCGCGCGCGGTGCTCACCGAAGACGAACGGGAAGTCGGCGTCGCGTTGGTGGACCTGGGCGGTGGCACGACGGAGCTGGTGGTCTTCTTCGAAGGCAAGACGCGCCACCTGTCCACCATCCCGTGGGGCGGCTCCACGGTCACGAACGACCTGATGAAGGGGCTCACGATCTCGTTCGCGGAAGCGGAACGGGCGAAGGTGCAGTGGGGCGTTGCCTCGACGCAGCTGGCGGATCCCCGGGAGACGGTGGAGCTGCCGGGTCCCGGCCCGGGCACGAAGCACCAGGTCCCGCGGGAGCTGCTGGCGCACATCATCGAGCAACGGCTGGACGAGATCCTGGGCCTGGTCGCGCAGGACCTGGAGCAGATCGAGGAAGCGGGGGAACTGGGCGCGGGGATCGTGCTCACGGGGGGTGGAGCGGAGATCGCCGGGGCGGTGGACGTGGCGCAGCACGTGTTCGGCCGGCATGTACGCATCGGCGTGCCGGGCGAGTCGCTGGGCGGCCTCGTGGACGCCGTGCGCAAGCCCAAGTTCGCCACAGCCGTGGGGTTGGCCCTGCACGGTGCGGAGCAGGACCAGGAGGTCGTCCAGAGCGTGCGCCTGGGTCAGGGTGCGCTCGGGCGAATCATCGACTGGCTGCGGGAATTCTTCTAGGGCGATTTCGAGCTCGAATTCGAATTCGGATTCGAGTCTGAGGTGCAGGAGGCAGGATGTTTCACGGTGGAAGGTAAGGGCGCCTTCCACTCAGACCCACAGAAGGGGGTGCGTAATGATGATCTTCGAATTCGAAGACGCAGCAACCGCAAACGCGCGCATGAAGGTTGTGGGCGTGGGCGGTGGTGGCGGCAACGCCGTGAACCGCATGATCGACGAGGACCTGGACGGCGTCGAGTTCATCAGCGTCAACACGGACGCGCAGGCGCTGAAGAACTCCAAGTCGCAGCTCAAGCTCCAGATCGGCAAGAAGCTGACGCGGGGGTTGGGCGCGGGCGCGCGGCCGGAAATCGGCCGTCAGGCCATTGCGGAGAACGGCGACGAGGTGCGCAAGGCCATCGAGGGCTCGGACCTGGTGTTCGTCACCTGCGGCATGGGTGGCGGCACGGGCACCGGCGCGGCCCCGGTGGTGGCGGAGATGGCGCGGGAGATGGGCGCCCTCACCATCGGCGTCGTGACGAAGCCGTTCATGTTCGAGGGCAAGAAGCGCATGCGTCAGGCGGAGCAGGGCCTGGCCGAGCTCAAGCGCACGGCGGACACCGTCATCGTGGTGCCCAACGAGCGGCTGCTGTCCGTGGTGGGGAAGGGCACGTCGTTCCGGGACGCGCTCAAGAAGGCCGACGAGGTGCTGCTGCACGCCACGCGCGGCATCAGCGACCTGATCCACGTCACCGGTGAGGTGAACGTGGACTTCGCCGATGTGCGCACCGTGATGGCAAACCGCGGGCCCGCCCTGATGGGCACCGGTTGGGCGAAGGGTGAAAACCGGGCGGTGGAAGCGGCCCAGGAGGCCATCTCCAGCCCGCTGCTGGATAACATCTCCATCGTGGGCGCGGCCGGGGTGCTCATCAACATCACCGGCGGCATGGACCTGACCATCGATGAGGTGACGACCATCGCGTCGATCATCCAGGAGGCGTCGGGCGAGGACTCGGAGATCATCTTCGGCGCGGTGCACGACGCGAACCTTGAGGGCGAGGTTCGGGTAACTGTGATCGCGACGGGGTTGGTCCAGGAGGGCGAGGAGCCCGAAACGATGATCCGGCCGGCGTTCGTGGCCCGCAAGCCGGCCATGGCCGCGGCGGGTGGTGGGGCCTCCGCGCCGGTGTACGCGGAAACCACGCCGTTCCCGCGTCCGCCGCAGCGGCCCCTTGCGCGGCAACAACTTACGGACCTAGATATTCCAACATTCATTCGTCGCCAGATGGACTGAAGTGAGATCTCTGCCGGGAGTCTGGATGAAGAGCCGCCGGGCGTTCGTTTTCGCGCTCGCGTCGCTGGTCGTGGCTTGTAGCACGCATCCCCCGGCGCCGGAAACGGTGCCGCTGGTGGCGGCGGTGTACGCTCCCAAACCGGAAGTGGTGGACACGGACGCCCTGCGGTCGGGTCAGACGCTGGACGGCGTGCTTGCGCGCGGCGGCATGGCGGCGCAAGAGCGGGTGGACCTCGTGTTCGCGCTGCGCCAGCACTTCGACCCCGGTCATGTCCTGCCGGGTACGCAGGTCGCCATTCATCGTTGGGCGGACGACGGCTCGATCCGAGTGGTCGAAGTCCGGCTCAACGCCGACAGCACGATACGGCTGGAACGCACCCCCGTTGGCTGGGACGGTGTTGTGCGCGTGACGCCCACGGTGATGGATACGGCGTACCTGGCGGGCACGATCGAGGCAGGTGGCTCTCTGGACCAGACGCTGGTGGATGATGACGCCAGCGGGCTGCCGCGTTCGGAGCGCAAGGCGCTGGCCGCAGAGCTGGCGGACATATACGGCTATCGGTTGGATTTCATTCACGACATCTACCCGGGCGACTCGTTCCGTTTCGCATATGAACGGGAAGTGCGGCCTGACGGTTCGTCGCGCCGCCGCCGCGTGCTGGCGGCCGTAGTGGTGAACCAGGGCGACACGTTCCCGGCCATCTACTACGATCCACGGGGCAACGGCGGCGATTACTTCGACACGTCGGGCAAATCGCTGCACCTCATGTTCCGCCGCTATCCGGTGGATTACGTGCGGATCACATCGTCGTTTTCCTACAACCGGTATCACCCGGTGCTGCACCGGTTCCGTGCACACCTGGGGACCGACTTCGGCGTGCCGGTGGGCACGCCCGTGAAGGTGACGGCCTCCGGCACGGTGCGGTTCGCAGGCCGCGACGGGGGGTACGGCATCGTGGTGATGGTGCGCCACATGAACGGATTCTCGACCCGTTATGGCCATCTGAGCCGGATCCGGCCCGGCATCCGGCCGGGCGCGCGGGTGGAGCAGGGACAGGTCATCGGCTGGTCGGGGGCCACCGGGCTCGTGACCGGCCCGCACCTCCATTATGAGATCCGCAAGAACGGAACGGCCCTGAACCCGCGCAGCGTGACGCTGCCGGCGGCTCCACCCGTGCCCAGGGAGCGCATGGCGGACTTCCGCCAGGTCGTGGAGCGGCGCATGGCGCTGCTCGATTCCCTGGGGAGGGTGCAGCGACCGATGCTGGCCGCGGACTCCCTGAAGACCGTGCAACCCAGCGCGAACTGAACGCCCCGTCCGGTGGGCCCGGGGCACGTTTGCCCGTGTGAGCTGTCTGGCCCGACCTTTCCGGACGCCATGAGATCTACCGGACCGGAGCGGGCATGAGCTGGCCTGGCCTGTACGCGCTGCTGGCGCTGGTGAGCCTCGCCGGCGTGCTCCTGCTCTATCGCCGATGGGAGCCCGCGGGACGCGGCCGTGTGCTGCTCGGCGCGCTCCGCTGGATGGCGGCGGCGCTGGTTCTCCTTCTCCTGTTCAATCCCGTCGTACCGGTCAGAAGCGCCGACGCCCGCCGATTCCACGTGTTGCTGGACGGCTCGCTGAGCATGGGAACGCCGGGCGATTCCGGGCGCACGGCCTGGCAGGAGGCGGTGGCCCGGGCCGGCGACGAGCGCGTGCGGGATGTCGTGATCTTCGGCGGCGCCCCGAGGGCCACGCCCCTGGACGACCTCGGCCCCACGCCGCCGGGCGCGACGCATAGCCTGCTGGAGCCGGCGTTGCGGGTCGTGGCGGAGGAAGGCGGGCGCTGGGTGCTGGTGTTGAGCGACGGGCGCATCACCGATGCGCCGGATGCGGAGCGCCTGGCGCGGGACGCGGGCCTGGACGTGCGCCTCGTTCGGGTGGGCGGCGACAGTGTGGACTATGCCGTCGCGGAGATGCACGCCCCATCCTGGGCGGAGTCCGGCAAACCGCTCACCGTGCGGATCGGTGTCACGTCCTCGGACACGCCGCGCGCGGATACAATGCTGGCCGTGATCCTGAAGGAGGACGGGCGAGTGGTGGCGCGGGGGGCCGTGGCGGCGCCTGCACCCGGCCGCGTCGCGTCGGTCGCTCTGGAGGTCACGCCGGCCACCGGGGACCGGCTCTCCCGCCTGGACGCGGAGCTGGAAGGCGGAGACGCCGTTCCGGACGACGATCGTCGTGTGGCGTACGTGCGGATCACCAGCCGGCCCGCCATCGTGCTGGTGAGCCTGCACCCGGACTGGGAGCCGCGATTCCTGGCCCCGACGCTGGAACGGGCGCTGGGACTGCCGGTGCAGGGGTTCCTGCGCGTCGGAGCGACCCGGTATCTCCGTCTCGGAGCGGGGTCGGAGGCCGGCGCCCCTGTCTCCCTGGCAGCCGTACGGCGCGCCGTGGCGGCTGCGGATCTGCTGGTGGTGCACGGCATGGATGATGGGGCGCCGGACTGGGTGGGCCATGCGGTGCGTCGGGCCCGGCGGCTCCTGCTGCTGCCGGATACAGGGGCCTACAGCGCTTCGCCCGTGCCGCTGAGCGCGCCGGCTGGGGGCGAGTGGTACCTTTCGGACGACCTACCGGCCTCGCCGGTGGCCTCGCTGTTGAGCGACCTGGACGTGGAGAACCTTCCGCCCCTGTCCGGGCCTCGCCTGCTCCGCCTGCCCCGGCGATGGTGGACGCCGCTCGTGCTGCGCCGCGGCCGCCACGGCGTGGATGTGCCGATGCTGGCGGCCGGGGACGTGAACGGGCGCCGGATCGTTGTGGCCACGGCGGGCGGCACCTGGCGTTGGGCGTTCACGGGGGGCAACCCGGCCACGTACGATCGCGTGTGGTCCGCCGTGGCAGGCTGGTTGATGGGGCGGGAGCGGGCCGTCGAGGCGGCGTCCGTGCTTCCGGCTCAACGGGTGGCCGAGCGCGGGTCGGCGCTTCAGTGGTTGGCTCCGGGCTTGAAGGCGGATTCGGTGGCCCTGGCCATCCAGCCGGCCGTGGGGACGGCCGTGGACACGGTGGTTGCTTTCGTGAACGATACGGCCACGACGGATGTCCTGGGGCCGGGGGACTACACATACCGGGCCCGGGCGTTTCGTCGCGACTCGATCGTGGCGACGGCGTCCGGCCCGTTCAGTGTCGCGTCGTTCTCCCGGGACTTCACGGCGCCGGTGGTGTCGTTCCGGTGGGAAGGCGCGAGCCCTCTGGCCGGGCGGGGCAGCCGCATGCCCCTGCGGGCTATGGCGTGGCCGTACCTGTTGTTGTTGCTTGTGTTGACCGTGGAATGGACCCTGAGGAGGCGGTGGGGGCTTCGCTGATGGCGAGACTGTTCAGGAAAGTGGAAGAGCGCCGATCCCTGTGGCAGCGGATCCGGGACGTGGCGCTGACGGACGTGGGCGCACTGGTTCGCGGCATGGACCACGAAGCGCTGGAGCGGTTGGAAGAGTTGTTGATCGCCGCAGACTTCGGCGCTTCGGCCACGCTCCGGCTGGTGGACCACGTGGAGGCGTTGACGCGCCAGGGCACGATACGGACCGAGGCGGACCTGCACCGGGCCGTGGTGGACGAGATCGTGGCCATCCTGGAATCCGGCGATCCGGACCGTTCGCTCCGTCTCGACGGCCCGGGCGAACCGCAGGTCCTGCTCATGGTTGGGGTCAACGGCGTTGGCAAGACGACGACGATCGGCAAGCTGGCTCACCGGCTGCGCGGCCAGGGCCGCCGCGTCCTGCTGGCGGCCGCCGACACGTTCCGGGCCGGCGCGGTGGATCAGCTGCAGTTGTGGGCGGAGCGGGTGGGCGTGGAATTCGTGGGCGCCCATGCGGGCGCCGACCCGGCGTCCGTGGCGTTCGATGCGGTGGACGCCGCCCGCAACCGCAACTGCGACGTCGTGGTGGTGGACACCGCCGGCCGGCTGCACACGCAGGGCGACCTCATGACCGAGCTGTCCAAGGTGGCGCGCGTCGTCGCCAAGAAGGTGGAGGGCGGGCCCCACGAGACGCTGCTCGTTCTGGATGCCACGGTGGGACAGAACGCGGTCCGCCAGGTGGCACAGTTTGGCGAAGCGCTGAAGCTGACGGGCCTGGTGCTGGCCAAACTGGACAGCACGGCCAAGGGCGGTGTCATCGTGGCGCTCCGGCAGGAACACGGCGTGCCGGTGAAGCTGGTGGGCACGGGCGAAGGCATGGAAGACCTGGAGCCGTTCGACGCCCGGGCATTCGCCCGGGAGGTACTCGATGTGTGAGGCCGACCGACGACCGACGACCGACGATCGACGGAGGCGCGTGGCGCGCAGCGCGCTCCGCCGCGAACCCGGCTGACGCGATGGACCAACCGGCGCCCTTCTCGATCCTCGACCGCCCGGCGCAGTACCTGAAGGGCGTGGGGCCTAAGCGCGCACAGGCGCTGGACCGGTTGGGCGTGAGGTCGGCGCGGGACCTGCTGTTCCATGTGCCCCGCCGTTACGAGGATGCCAGCACGGTGTCGTCCATCGGGGCCCTGGAAGTGGGCATGGACGCCACGGTCATCGGCGTGGTGGTGAGCAGCGGCGTTCTGCCGACGCGGTCCGGATTGCGGATCTTCCAGGCCGTCATCCGTGACGAGACGGGGCTCATCGAGTGCTCCTGGCCCGGACAACCGTACCTGGAGCGCACCGTCACCCGGGGCGACCGGCTGCTGGTGGCGGGGCCGGTCCGCTTCTTCCACGGCCGGCAGATCCAGCCTCGCGAGTTCGTGGTGCTGGGCCGGGAGGATGAAGGGGAGGATGGGCCGGGTGGGGGCCTGGTGCTGCCCATATACGCGGCGACGGAAGGGCTGTCGCAGCGCATGCTGCGGAACATCCTGGACACCAACCTGGGCCGGCTGCTGGACGACGTCGAGGCCGAGGAGGTGTTCGACGCGGCTTACCTGAAACAGCGCGGGCTGCCCGGTCTGCGGGCCGCGCTGGAGCTGCTGCACCGGCCGCCGTCGGTGCGGGAGGCGGAGGCCGGGCGCCGCCGGCTGGCGTACGATGAGCTGTTTTTCCTTCAGCTGCTGCACGCGCGGACCCGGCACGCGCAGACGGAACGCCGGGGCACGGCCTTCCGCAGGACCAACGAGCTACTGCGCGCGGCTTACGAGGCGCTGCCGTTCGCCCTGACGGGCGCGCAGACACGGGCGATCCGTGAGATCTTCGACGACATGTCGTCGCCGAGACGCATGAACCGCATGCTCCAGGGCGACGTGGGCGCGGGGAAGACCGTTGTGGCGTTGTTCGCCGCCCTGTTGGCGGCCGAGAACGGGTACCAGACGGCGCTCATGGCACCGACGGAGATCCTGGCGGAACAGCATGCGCGCACCCTGCGCGAGCTGACGGTCGCGCTGCCCGTGGACGTGGCCCTTCTCACCGGTCGCCTTCCGGCGGCTGCGCGTCGGGACGCACTGGGGTCCATTGCGACGGGAACGGCGCAGATCGCAGTGGGGACCCACGCGCTGATCCAGGAAGGGGTGGAGTTCCACCGGCTGGGGCTCGTGGTGGTGGACGAGCAGCACCGGTTCGGCGTCCGGCAGCGGAAGGCCCTGGCGGAGCAGGGCATTGCGCCGGACGTACTGGCCATGTCCGCCACGCCCATTCCCCGGTCTCTGGCGTTGACCCTGTACGGTGAGCTGGACCTGAGTGTCCTGGACGAGATGCCGCCGGGACGGAAACCGATCCGCACCGCTCTGCGGGAGGAATCGGCCCGGAGCGCCGTGCACGAATTCATCCGGGAACAGGTGGAAGAAGGCCGCCAGGCGTATGTCGTGTACCCCCTGGTGAGCGAGTCGGACAAGGTGGACCTTCGGGCCGCCACGGAAGAATTCGAGCGGCTGGCGGGTGACGTGTTCGCGGACCTGCGTCTCGGCCTGATCCACGGCCAGCTGCCCGGTGACGAGAAGGACCGCGTGATGCGCGCGTTCCTGGCCGGGGCGCTGGACGTGCTGGTGTCCACGACGGTCATCGAAGTGGGCATCGATGTGCCCAACGCCACTGTCATGGTCATCGAGCACGCGGAGCGGTTCGGCCTGTCGCAGCTGCACCAGCTGCGGGGTCGTGTGGGGCGTGGCATGGACCAGAGCTACTGCGTGCTCATCGCGTCGGGTGGCGGGGAGACGCGCGACCGCCTCCGGGTGCTGGAAGAGACCGAAGACGGCTTCGAGATCGCCCGGGCGGACCTGCGTCTGCGGGGCATGGGTGAGCTCTTTGGCGCGAAACAGCACGGCCTGCCCGAATTCCGCTTCTTCGATGCAGAGCGGGACGAGACGTTGCTGGTGCAGGCGCGAGACGACGCCCGCGCCGTCGTGGAGGTCGACTCCGGACTGGACCTTCCCGAACACGTACGGTTCCGCCAGGTTCTGGCCGAGCGCTACGGCGAGAGGCAACGGCTGTACGAGGCCGGCTGACATGCACCTGTCCGGATGGCTGGTGGCGAACCTGGCGGTCCTGGTGGGCGCCGTGCTCCACGGTTCGGTGGGGTTCGGCGTCAACCTCGTCGTGGTGCCCGTGCTTCTCATGCTGGACCCCCGCCTGGTGCCGGGGCCGGCGTTGTTCTCTGCGTTCGTCCTGACGGGGTTGGTGTCGTTGCGGGAGCGGGGCGCCATCGAATGGCACGGCCTGGCGGCGTTGGTCGCGGGCGCCGTGCCGGGCCTGTTCCTGGGCAGCGCGGTGGCGCGGGTCCTGTCGCGGCAGGGCCTGGCACTCCTGATCGCCGTGTTCGTGTTGCTGGCCGTCGCCGTCAGCGCGTTGGGCTGGCACCCGTCCGGAAGGCGGCGTACGGCGCTGGTGGCTGGCGCGCTCGCGGGGTTCTTCGGCATTGTCGCGGCCATCCCCGGACCGCCGGTTGCGCTGGCCTACCAGAAGAGGGAAGGCCGTACGATCCGGGGCATGCTGGGCGCGTTCCTGCTGTTTCTCAATCCCGTGGCGCTCGGGCTGCTGGCGGCCGTCGGAGAGTTCGGCCGCCCCGAGATGCGGGCGGGCGCCGCCCTGGTGCCTGGCGTGGCCGTTGGTTTCCTGATCTCCTCCAGGACCCGACACTACCTGAAAGGCCGGAGCATGCGCTGGGCCGTACTGCTGGTTTCCGCCACTGCGGCTATCGCTCTGCTGGCTCAAACGGTGCGTTGAAGCCGGCCGGGCCAGCCGTCATTCGTAGCGCAGCGCTTCGATGGGCGGCAGCCGCGCGGCACGACGGGCGGGGTAGGTGCCGAAGACCAGGCCGACGACCAGAGCGGCGAGGGCCGCCATTGCCACCGACGGCCAGGTGAACGCCGCGGCGAGCGGCGCCCCCGTCCAGTGCCGGATGACCGCTGCGACCACGAAGGCGCCTCCCATCCCCAGCAACACGCCGACGATGCTGCCGAGCCCGGCGATCGCCACCGACTCCCCCAGGAACTGGAGCAGGATGTCCCGCGGCCGTGCCCCGGCCGCCTTGCGGATGCCGATCTCCCGCGTGCGCTCGCTGATGGAGGCCAGCAGGATGTTCATGATGCCGATGCCGCCCACCAGCAGGGAGATGCCGGCAATGGCCGCCATGGCCAGCTTGAACACCAGCATGGCCTGGCGGGCCTGAGATGCCCGCTGCCGGTTGCTGGACACCACCAGGTCACCCGGGCCATAACGGGCCTCCGCCCATGCGTCCACCGCTTCCCGCGCCGGGCGCACGTCTTCCACGGTGCGCGCCCGCACGACGACGCCCGGCAGCTTGCGTCCCGCCTGGTCCCATCGCTGTCGGGCCCAGGCCGTCAGGGGGACGAACATCGTGCGGCCGGGCTGGTCGTCAGCCAACTGGCCCACCACGCGCCAGTGCCGGCCGCCGGCCTCCAGGACCCGGCCCACGGCGTCGGCGCCTGCCGGTGCCAGAGAACGCCCCAGGGCCGCAGAGACCACGGCCGCGGAGTCGTCCCGTTGAACGTCGGCCTCGCGCAGAAACCGGCCCGCAGCGAGAGACGAAGGCAACACGGCCTGCCCCGAGGGGAGCATGGCGGTCACCTGGACCGCGCCGGGCGCGGTGTCCCCGGGCAGCCGGACCAGTTCGGCACCGAACAGCATGAGAGCGGCATCGGCGTGGGTGCCCAGTGCCCCGCGGAGCGCGGCCATGTCCGCGGGCCCGATCTCGGCGGGATGGGGCTTCAGGACCAGCACGTCGTCGACGCGTTCCGTGGCGGACGGCGTCGCGGTGATCACCTGGAGGTCCGTGGTCTGTTCGATCTGCTGGCGGCCGTATCGTTCCAGCCCATCGCCCAGCGCCAGGATGGCGACCAGGGCCGCCACGCCGATGACCACGCCGAGAGTGGAGAGGAATGTGCGTAGAGGGTTGGACCGCAGGGCGTCGAAGCTGACGGCGATGGACTCGGATGGCGGCAGGGCCATGAAGACTCCGGTGGTTGTAGTGGTCCGGGGGCCCGGCACTCGCCGCCTCCGGCGATCGCCGCCGCGCCCGACCTGCCCTACGTTGCGAAGGCGTCCCGTGATTCGCACAGGGCCGATTGACACCCTTCCACAACTTCGTCTAACTTGCGCGGCCCGTCATGCCGCGCAAACGGCGACATCATCACAACGGTTGGCAAATGGCGACGAACACGGAGATCCGGTCTCTCGGTGAGCACGAGGGTGGCGACGTCACCCTCCGGGGCTGGGTGCAGACCACCCGCGTCCACGGCAAGGTGGCGTTCGTGGTGGTGCGGGACGGTACGGGCATCGTCCAGTGCGTGGTGGTGCAGAAGCAGGTGCCGCCGGAGATGTGGGGCCGGATCGAAACACTGACGCAGGAGACGAGCGTGGAGGTCACCGGGTCGGTGCGCGCCGATGCGCGGGCGCCCGGCGGCTACGAGCTGGGATTGTCGGACCTGCGTGTCATCGGGCTCAGCGACGACTACCCGATCCAGCCCAAGGAGCACGGCGTCGAATTCCTGCTGGACCACCGCCATCTGTGGCTGCGCTCTTCGCAGCAGCACGCGGTGTTGCGGGTGCGGAACGAGGTGGAGCAGGCCATCCACGATTTCTTCTATGCCCGAGGCTTCGTCCGGCTGGATTCGCCCATCCTCACCGGCGCCATCGGGGAGGAAGGCGCGTCCCTGTTCGAAACCGAATATTTCGACCAGCGGGCGTTCCTGGCACAGACGGGCCAGCTGTACGGCGAGGCGGGGGCCGCGGCCTTCGGCAAGATCTACACGTTCGGGCCCACGTTCCGGGCCGAGAAGTCCAAGACCCGCCGCCACCTGACCGAGTTCTGGATGATCGAGCCGGAGATGGCCTGGTACGACTCGGACATGAACATGACCCTCCAGGAGGAGTTCGTGTCCTACATGGTGCAGCGCTCGCTGGAGAACTGCGCGGAGGAGCTGGACGTGCTGGAGCGTGACACCGCGCCCCTGGAGCGGGTCGTGCCTCCGTTCCCGCGGCTCAGCTATTCGGACGCCATCGAGCGGCTGCAGTCGCAGGGCAACGAGATCCAGTGGGGCGACGACCTAGGGGCGCCGGACGAGACGGTCCTGGGGGAGATGTTCGACCGGCCCGTCTTCATCTACAACTACCCGAAGCAGGCCAAAGCCTTCTACATGAAGGAGAACCCCGACGACCCGCGCACCGTCCTGTGCGACGACCTGCTGGCGCCGGAGGGCTACGGCGAGATCATCGGCGGCAGCCAGCGGGAGGACGACCACGACCGGCTATTGGCCCGCATCCGGGAGCAGGGTCTGCCTGAAGAGGCGTACGGCTGGTATCTGGACCTGCGGAAATACGGCAGCTTCCCCCACTCCGGCTTCGGGCTGGGGCTGGAGCGAACGGTGACGTGGATCTGCGGACGCCCACACCTGCGCGAAGCGATTCCGTTCCCACGAATGATCAACCGGCTGTATCCGTAGGCGGCGATGAGGCAGGCGGGGGCGTAGCCTTCACTTCCTCCCACAATTCGTCCAGCTCGGCGAGGCTCGCTTCGCCCAGCTGGACGTTTCGTTCCCGCGCCAGCTTCTCCAGGGCCGTGAAGCGGCGCGTGAACTTGGCGTTGGCGTCCCGGAGCGCGGTCAGGGCGTGCATGCCCGCTAGCCGGGTGAGGTTGACGACGGCAAAGAGGAGGTCGCCGAGCTCCTCCTCGAGGGCGGGGGACGGCTCCGCTTCCATCGCCTCCTGCACCTCCTCCAGTTCTTCCGCCACCTTGCCGAACGCGCCGCGGGCGTCTTCCCAGTCGAACCCCACGGCGGCCACGCGGTCCTGGATGCGGTGGGCTTTCGACAACGGGTCCAGCCCGCCCGGCAGACCTTCCAGCAGGGACGGCGGCTGAGACGACGTCGCCGTGTCTTCCCGCTCGCGCCGCTTCAGCTCTTCCCACTCCACCGCCTCGCCGTCGCCGTACAGGTGAGGGTGGCGCCGCCGCATCTTGGTCTCCACCGCTGTCACAACCTCCTCGGCGCCGAACTCGCCCCGCTCCTCCGCCAGCACGATCTGGAAGGCCACGTTCAGCAGCAGGTCGCCGAGCTCCGCCGCCAGGTGGGCCCGGGACGTGGGGTGAACCGGAGAGCCTGGCCCGGCTCCTGAAACGCCGCCCGCCGCGCCGGCCGGAGGTGGCGCCCGACGGGGCTCCGGCCCGGCAGCGGCGGACGGCGCCAGCGCCTCCGCCACCTCGTGGGCTTCCTCCAGGAGATACGGTACGAGGGACTGCGGCGTCTGGGCCGCATCCCAGGGGCAGTTGCGCCGAAGGAACCGCACCAGGTCGAGCACGCGCTCGAGATGCTGCGATCCCCCGGCGGGGCTGTCGTTTACGGCGTCGTCCGGTTGCGAGTGGCTCATGGCGTGTCTATACTCCTTTGCTTTGTCGACCATGTCAATTGTGACCGATGCGCGCGCCTGGGTCGACGTGGATCTCGACGCCGTGCGCGCGAACTATACGACCGTTCGGGACCGGGCGCGGCCCCGGGTCGGGGTCGTGCCCATGGTGAAAGCCAACGGGTACGGCCTCGGTGCGGAGCGCATCGTGCGTGCGCTGGATCCGCTTGGGCCCTGGGGCTACGGGGTGGCTGCGGCGGCGGAAGGCGCCGCCCTCCGCGAGATGGGCGTGGAACGGCCGATCGTCGTGTTCAGCCCACTGCCGCCGGGGGACGTGGCGTTGGCGGCCGAGGCGGGGCTCACGGCGACGATCTCCGACCTGGGCGGGCTGGACCGTTGGGCCGACGCCGCAAGCCCGGGCCGGCCGCTGGATTTCCATGTGGAGATCGACACGGGCATGGGCCGCTGCGGGTTCGATGGGCGCAGTGTGGAAACGTGGGGCAGGGCGGTGTTGGAGCGCACGTCGGACGCGGTGCGTTGGACCGGCGTGTATATGCATTTCCACAGCGCGGACGAGGCGGACGCGGCGCCGTCCGGTGCGCAGTGGGAACGTTTTCAGACGGCGCTGGTACAGCTTCCAATCGGGCGCGAGTCGCTGCTGGTCCACGCGTCCAACAGCGCCGCGTCCCTGAGGTGGCCGGAGTACGGGCTGGACCTGGTGCGTCCGGGCATCTTCCTCTATGGCGTTCGGGCCGCCGACGATGATGCGGCGCCGCTGCCGGCGCCGGTGGCTTCGGTGCGGGCACGACTGGTGCTGGTACGAGACGTGCCGCGGGGCAGCACGGTGGGCTACGGAGCCGAGCATGTGGCCGAGCGTGAGGAGCGGTGGGGCACGCTGGACATCGGGTACGGCGACGGCTACCCGCGGGCGTTGGGCAATCGTGGGCATGCCCTCGTGAAGGGGCAGCGGGTGCCCATCGTGGGACGCATCTCCATGGACCTGACGGTCGTGGACCTGACGGACGTGCGAGATGCCCGGGTGGGTGACGTTGTGACGCTGATTGGCGCCGACGGCGACGAGGAGATCCGTGTGGAGGAGGTCGCGCGGCACGCGGGCACCATCGGCTACGAGGTGCTGACCGGGCTGGGCACGCGGCTTCCGCGTGTGGAGCACGGTGGCGGCTGACCTGGAGCGGGCGGCCGTGGAGGCCCGGGAGCGCGCGTACGCACCCTATTCGAAGTTCCGCGTGGGGTGCGCGTTGGAGACCGACGATGGCCGGGTCGTAACGGGTGCCAACGTGGAGAACGCCTCCTACGGGCTTTCCATGTGCGCCGAGCGGGTGGCGGTGGGCGCGGCGGTGGCGGCGGGCGCGCGACACGTCCGCCGATTGGCGCTGGCGACGGGGCCGGGGGAACCGGTTGCGCCGTGTGGCGCGTGCCGCCAGGTGCTGTGGGAGTTCGGGCGGGACCTGGAGGTACTGTCCGTCACGGAGGACGGTCGGCGGGCGACGTGGACATTGCGCGAGCTACTGCCCCACGGCTTCGACCTGGAGCCGGGGGACGAGAAATGAATCGAGCCGGCGCGTTGCGCGGAAGCGCCGGAAGGCGTGGTGAGTCTGCGGTGAAGAAGATCTGGCTGGGCCTGTTTGCGGCGGCCCTGATGGCTCTTGGCGGTTGCGGCAAGGAGTCTCCCACTGCGGTCGGGGGGGCTCTTGTCGAGGGTGACGTGCGCACGTTCGAGGTGATCCTGAACGCCGCCGATTTTCTGGTGACGGACACCACCGTCGACAACATCGAGCCGCCGGGCGGCGTGCCCTTCACGCTGGTGGCGAACCAGTTCGAGGGCACGTTCACGGCGCACGCGTTGTTGAAGTACGAGGTGCCGACGCAGTTCACGTACACGGACACGACGGACAACAGCACGACGGACACCCTGCCGCAGTTCACGGGCGGGACCCTCGTGATGTACGTGGACACGACGGCCGCGCAGCCGGCGGCCGGCACCGGTCTTTCCCTGTACCGGCTCACGGAGCCGTTCGACACCGGGTCCGTCACGTGGACGACACGAATCGACACCGGATCCGTGAATGAGCCGTGGACACAACCGGGCGGCACGACGGGCGCGCTCATCGACACGACCTCGCTCGCCGATGGCGTCGACTCGGTGGTCTTCCACGTGGATTCCGCAACGGCCGCCATGATGGCGGACACTGCGAACCCGTTCCCTGGCATGCTGGTGGAAGCGGCCGCAGGGGCCAGGTTTCGGTTCTCATCGAGCAAGATGACGGCCGATGCCCGGCCGAGGGCCAAACCCGACACGATCATCTCCCTCAGTACCGGCCAGCAGTCCAAGTTCATCTACAACGCGACGCCGCCGGCGCCGGGAGACTCGTTGTTGCGCGTGGGCGGCATCCCGGGCTGGCGCACCATTCTGCGGTTCCAGGCCATGGACGACCTGCAGGTGGACCTGGGCGCAGATTGCGGCCTGGCCTCCTGCGTGAAGCCCTTGAAGGACCTGTTGATCAACTACGCCGCCCTGGAGTTCACGCCACACTTCGCGGGTGGCTTCCGGCCGGAGGCTCCGTTCCTGGTGGACGTGTTGGCGGTGCTCGAGAGTCCGGGCATACCCCTGGTGCGTGCGCCACTGAGCCCGTCCCCGTTGGGCGTCACGGGTGGCACAGGCGTCACGCTGGGCACCGACCCGTTCACCGCGGCGCCGCAGGATAGCGGGCCGGTGGCGATTCCCGTCACCCTGTACCTTCGTACGCTGGCTTCCTCGACCACGGCGGCGGCGGATCGGCACACGGCCCTGGCCGTGGCCGCCGTCAATCCGTCGTCGGCGTTCGGCTACGGCGAGTTCATGTCGGTGTACAGCGCCGACCCGCCGAAGCTGCGACTCATCGTGTCGGTGATCAATCCGGGGAGCTTCCAGTGAGGCGAATCAGCGTTGTGCTGGCGGGCCTGATGCTGTGGGCCGCCCCGGTGGCGGCGCAGTCGCTGTTCGCCGCCGAGGGGCTGGGGATGCCGACGGAAGCGGCCGATGCTCGAGCCCGTGTCCTGGGCGGCCTGGGTATCGGCCTGATCGGTCTCGACGTCTCACTGGTCAATCCGGCCACGGCGGCGGGCACGCTGCGCAGAGGGATTTCCGCGGTCATGGTGAGCACGCCACACACGGTGAGCCTGGACGGGCAGCAAGCCTTTGCGACGAGCACGCGGTTCCCGCTGCTCCGGGTCGTCCTCCCGGTGGGCACCCGTTGGGTGGTAACGGCGGCCTACGGCGGGTACCTGGACCAGTCGTGGTCGGTACGCTCCGATCGGCTGGAGGCCATCGGGTCGGACACGGTGCCCGTGCGGGACAACGTCCAGTCACAGGGGGGCGTGAGCCAGTACCGCCTGGGGCTGGCGTACTCGTTCGGGCCCCGATTCGCGGTGGGCGTTTCGGCCGGCGGCCACAGTGGCCAGCAACGGATTCTGCTGAGCCGGCAGTTCACCGACACGACCACGCTGACGGAGGTGGAGAGCTTCCAATCGCGTCTGGCGCGCAGCTACAGCGCGCCGTTGGTGTCGGCAGGACTGCGTTGGGATCCCGTGAGCTTCGCCCGGTTGGGCGCGTCCGTGACCCTGCCGGGTGAGCTGAAGGTGAAGGGGGAACAGGGCCTCGAGGACGGGACCGTCCCTTTGCCGGTCCAGGTGGCGGCGGGGGCGAGCGCGTACCTGTCGCCGGGTCTGCTCCTGGCGGCGTCCGCCCGCTGGAGCGGCTGGAGCAAGGCCAACACGGCGTTGACGACGTCCTCCACGCCGGCCGGCGTGCCTGCCGCCCGCGACACCTGGGAAATCGGCGGCGGGTTGGAATACGCATCCGCGGCCCGGCAGAGCCGGTCGTTCCCGCTGCGTCTGGGGTTCCGTTATGCCCAGCTGCCGTTTTCGTTCGATGGGCAGCTGCCCACGGAATGGGCCGCGGGTGGCGGCTTCGGTCTGCGTGTGGGCCAGCGGGACGACCCGGCTGCTCTGATCGATGTGGGTGTGGAGCGGGGTGCCCGCGGCAGCACGGCCAATGGCGGCTTGCAGGAGAATTTCTGGCAGATCTCCCTTTCCCTGTCGTTGTTCAGTCGTTGAAGGACCGGCCGGACGCGAGTCCGGCCCGGAATCGTGCAGGTGACCCAGAGGGCCATGGCAACGCGCCAACCAGGCATGCAACGTAAGGCGTACGTCGAGACGTACGGCTGCCAGATGAACATCAGCGATGGCGAGCTGATGCAGGGGATTCTGGCATCGCACGGTTACGTCCTGGCGTCCCGGCCCGAGGATGCGGACGTGATCCTGGTGAACACCTGTGCGATCCGGGAACACGCCGAGCAACGGGTGCTGGGGCGCGTCGGGGAATTGTACCGGCTGAAGCGTGAAAACCCCGACCTGGTGATCGGCGTCACGGGGTGCATGGCCCAGCGGATGGGCACCGCGCTGCTGGATCGGGCGCCGTACGTGGACCTGGTCATGGGGCCCGACGGCTACCGCCATCTGCCGGAGGCACTGGCCGGGATCGGCCGGTTGGCGCCCGGGCGCGACCGGGAGGCGGACACGGACGTGCGGCAGGGCGCGGGCCGTGGCGGCGCGGGGGTGCAGTTGCCGGTGCTGCGGGCCGCTCAACGGAAAGCCGAAGCCGCCGGAGCCCGCAAGGCCGTCCTGGACCTGGAGCCGCACGAGAACTACGAAGGGCTCGAGGTCTCCCGCACCAGCGAGGTGAGCGCCTGGGTCCCCGTGCAACGCGGCTGCGATTATCGCTGCACCTACTGCATCGTGCCGTACGTGCGAGGCTCGGAGAAGAACCGGCAGCCGGAACAGGTGCTGGACGAGGTCGGCGACATTGCCGCACGGGGCATCCCGGAGGTGGTGCTGCTTGGGCAAACGGTCAACTCCTACCGTCACGGGGACTGGGATTTCGCGCGACTGCTGCGAGCGGTGGCGCGCGTGGACGGCATCCGTCGTGTCCGCTTCACTTCGCCGCACCCCAACGACGTCACGCCCGAGCTGCTGGCCGTCATGGCGGAGGAGCCGGCCGTCTGCCGGCAGCTGCACCTTCCCGTGCAGGCGGGTCACGACCGCACCCTCAAGCGCATGCTCCGGCGCTACACCGTGGCGGAGTATATGGCGAAGGTGGAGATGGCCCGCGCCGCGGTGCCGGACCTCGCGTTGTCCACGGACGTCATCGTGGCCTTCCCGGGCGAGACGGAGGCGGAGTACGAAGCCACGCTGGACCTGCTGCGGGCTGTCCGTTTCGACGATGCCTACCTGTACCGCTACTCGGCGCGGGACGGCACGCCGGCCACCCGCCTGCCGGCGCAGGACTTCATCGCCGACGACGCGGCCCAGGCTCGCCTGGAGCGCGTCATCGACGTACAGCGGGCGATCCAGGCCGAGATCAACCGGTCGGAAGTGGGCCGCCTCGAGGAGGTGCTGGTGGAGCGCCAGGCGCGCACCGCAGGCGACGTTCTCGGCCGCACCGAACGGAACAAGGTCGTGGCGTTCCCCGGACCGCCGTCCCTGGTGGGCTCGTTCGTGCGTGTCCGCCTCACCGATACGACCGGCGCGACGTTCATGGGCATGGCTGCCGCGTCCGGCGAACGCGTGGCCTGAGCCGGCTGCGGGCCGGTAGGCGGCATGGACCGCCTGCCGCCGCTCGCCCGGGCCGTGCCGGTGTTTGCCGCCGGCATCCTGCTGGGCTTCCGGGTGCCCGTCCCGCTGCGGGGCGGGCCTTTCGTCGTTCTGGCGGTCGCCATCGCGCTGGCCACCGTGTGGTGGAGTGTGCCGCGGCAGGCGTGGGTGGCGTGGCTCGTGGCGGGCATCGCCGCCGGGAGCGGCGCGGCGGCAAGTGCGGCGCGCGGCTGCGTGGCGGGCCTTCCCGACGACGCCCGGGTGCACCTGCGCGGTGCGTTCGCCGCGGAGGCCGCCGGCGACGCCTCCCGGCCGTTCCTGCTCGAAGCGGTGCACTCTGGAGCGGGGTGGCGGGTGTGCTCGGAGACCGTGCGTGTGCGCGCCAGAGCGGCGGGGCCGGTCCCGGCGGGATGGGAGGTGGAGGGAGCGGGGCGGTGGCTGGAGACGCCCGCTGTGGATGGATGGCCCCGACGGCCGGAACGATTGGGCGTGCTGGTCCTGGATGCGGTGACGGTGGTCCAGGAAGCGGGCCACCGGCACATCCAATTACGGATCCGGGGTGCGCTGCAGCGCCGGCTGCGGAGCCTGTTTCCGCGCCAGGCGCCCCTGGCGGAAGCGCTGCTGCTGGCGCGGCGGGAAGGACTGGATCCGAGCGTACGGGACGCGTTCGCCGGGGCCGGACTCAGCCATGTGTTGGCGATTTCCGGGCTGCACGTGGCCATCCTGGCAGGTCTCGTTCTTCTCATCGCCGGCATGGCCGGTGCGCCGAAGAACGCTGCAGCCGGGGCCGCGGTGGCCCTCACGGCCGCGTACATGGGCCTGCTGGGCGCACCGTATTCCGCCGTCCGGGCAACCGTGCAGATCTCCTTGCTGCTGGCTGCACGCGTGCTTCAGCGCCCGGCTCGCCCGTTGGGCCTGCTGGCGGCGGCCGCACTGATCCTGCTGGTCGCCGATCCGGCGGCGATCTTCGATGCCGGCTTCCAGCTTTCCTTCGCCGCCCTGGCCGGAATCATCACCCTCCGGCACCGGGTGCAGGCGGCGTTGGGGCCCCTTCCGCCCGTGTTGCGGAGTGCCGTCGCCGTATGCGTGGCAGCCAGCGCCGCGACCACGCCGCTTGCGGCCTACCATTTCGGGCGCGTTGCGCCCGTGGGCGTGTTGGCAAGCCTGGTCGCGGTGCCCCTGGTCGGCCTGGCGGTGCCCGCGGTGTTGTCGTCCCTTCTGGCCAGCCTGCCGGCCGCCGCGGTGGGCCGGTTCCTGGCCGGCGGCGCGGAAGTGCTCCTGGGCGCTTTGAAGGCCGTGGCGTCCGCAGCCGCCGCGCTGCCGCTCGGCCACGGGTACGTGACCCGTTGGACGGCGCTCATGCTGGGCGCGCTGGCGCTGCTGACCATGATGAGCGGCAGGACGCTGAGTGCCCGCGCGCGGCGCCGGTTCACCGCGCTGGTTGCGGCGGCCTTTCTCGTCTGGCCCGTCGCGGCGCCCTTGCTGGACGACGGCACCGTCGAGATCCACATGGTGGACGTGGGTCAGGGGGACGCCTTCGCCATCCGCTCGCCGGCGCACCGCTGGATCCTGGTGGACGCCGGCCCGCGCGACGAGCGCTACGACGCAGGAGAACGCCGCGTCGTGCCGTATCTGCTGCGCCACGACGCGCACCGGCTGGCCTTGCTGGTGCTCACCCATGCCGACGCGGACCACATCGGCGGCGCGGCCGCCGTCATGCGGGCGTTGAAGGTGGACGCGGTGATGGACCCGGGCCTCCCGGCCGGCAAGCCGCTCTACCTTTCTACGCTTGCCTCTGCCGAGCAGGCCCACGTCCGCTGGGTGCTCGCCCGGGCCGGCCGCGAGATGGACTTCGACGGCGTCCATCTTCAAGTGCTGTATCCGGAACGCGTTCTTGACGGGACCCGCGACCAGAACGAAGTTGCCGTCGTTTTCCGGCTCACGTACGGTCGTTTTTCAGCCCTGTTCCTTGCCGACGCGCCGGCGGACGTCGAGGAGTCGCTGGCCAGGCGCTACGGCACGGGGCTGCGTGCCGAAATCCTGAAGGTCGCCCATCACGGCAGCCCGTCCTCGACCTCGGCCGCGATCCTCGAGGCCGCCCGGCCCGAGCTTGCGTTGATCTCGGTGGGCCGGCGCAACCGCTACGGGCACCCGGGGCCATCCGTGCTGGCGCGCTTGAAGGAGTGGTCGGTTCAGATCTTGCGCACGGACCGGGTCGGCTCGGTCATCGTGCGAGGGTTCGAGGATGGCCGATGGGAGAGCAGAACGAGTCGCTGATGACAGAACCCCGCCGGTCACGGAGGCGTGCATGACGAGCACACCGGTCATCACCATCGATCGACACATTCTCGAGGAAGAGCGCCGGCATCCGCAGGCGACGGGCGCCTTCAGCGACATCCTCTACGACATCGCGCTGGCGGCGAAGATCATCTCACGGGAGGTGAGCAAGGCCGGGCTGGTGGACATCCTGGGGGCCACGAAAAAGACGAACGTCCACGGCGAGGTGGTGAAGAAGCTGGACGAGTACGCGGACGACGTGATCTACCGGACGCTGGACCACACCGGGCACCTGTGCTGCATGGCATCGGAGGAGCAGGAGGAGATCATTGCGATCCCGGAACGGTTCCCGGCGGGCAAGTATGCGCTCCTGTTCGACCCGTTGGACGGCTCCTCCAACATCGACGCGAACGTGTCCATCGGAACGATCTTCGCGATCCACCGGAAGATCTCGACGGGTGAACGCGGCGTTCTCAACGACTGCCTTCAACCCGGGCGTGCGCAGGTGGCGGCGGGCTATGTCGTCTACGGCTCCTCGACCATGCTCGTGTACACCACCGGCGCCGGGGTCCACGGGTTCACCCTGGACCCGTCCATCGGTGAGTTCCTGTTGAGCCACCACGACATCCGCCTGCCCGAACCGCCCCGTAAGATCTACAGCGTGAACGAAGGCTACTACAGCCGGTGGTCGCCGGCGCAGCAGCGGCTGGTGGACCACCTGAAGGGCATCGACGGGGAGAATCGCGAACCGTTCTCGCAGCGCTACATCGGGTCCCTGGTCGCGGATTTCCACCGCACTCTCCTCTACGGCGGATTGTTCATGTATCCGGGGGAGCGGACGCGGCCGGAAGGGAAGCTGCGGCTTCAGTACGAAGCGGCGCCTCTGGCGTTCATCTGTGAGCAGGCGGGTGGCCGGGCGACGAACGGGAAGCAGAACATCCTGGACATCCAGCCGGAGCACCTGCACCAGCGCACTCCCGTGTTCATGGGCTCCACGCGGTTCGTGGACATGGCCCACGAATTCCTCGCCAGGGAAGGGGCCGGCGAAGCCAGAGGGGCCGGCGAAGCCAAAGAGGCGGGCACCCCGGCGTGAGCCGGGGCATGCCCTCCGTCAGCTGGCAGCGCGCTCGGCGTCCTGCGCCTCGAATTCCTCGGTCAGCGCGTCGATCTCGGCCCGGACTTCGTCCACCAACCGGGCGCGCTCCCGGTAGTGCAGGAAGCCGCTCTCGAACCCCATGCGCGCGATGTCGGTGAGCTCGTCCCACGTGAACCCCAGATACTCGTGGGCCCGCCAGTATTCTTCCGTGACGGTCGTGGCGCTCATCAGCCGGTTATCGGTGTTCAGCGTCACCACGAGGCCGGCGTCGTAGTACCGGCGCAGGGGATGCTCCGAGAAATCGGCGACGGCGCGCGTCTGCACGTTCGACGTGAGGCAGATCTCAAGCGGGACCCGGAAGTCGTTGACGTACCGCATCAGGTCCTCGTCCTCGAACAGCCGGGTGCCGTGCCCGATGCGGCGGGCGTTGCAGTAGTGCAGTGCTTCGTGGATGGACTCAGGGCCGTATGCTTCGCCGGCATGGATCGTCGTCGCGATGTTGGCGTTGCCCACCCGGTAGAACGCTTCCCGGTGCTTGCGGGCCGGGTAGTTGTACTCCGCCCCGGCCAGATCGAACGCCACCACGCCGCGGTTCTTGAACGCCACGGTGAGGTCCGCCAGCTCCCCGGACGTGTGAGGGCTCATGTTCCGGATGCCGCAGATGATGACGCCGGTCCGGATGCCCAGGACGTCTTCGGCACGCCGCAGCCCGCGCAACGGCGCCTCTACCGCCTCTTCCAGGTCCAGGCCCTCCAGCACGTTCAAAATGGGCGAGTAGCGCACTTCCATGTAGCGCACGTTCTCGGCGGCCGCGTCCTCCGCCAGCTCGTAGGCGACCCGCTCCAGCGCATCCGGACGCTGCATGACCGACAGGGTCACGTCGAAGCGCGAGAGGTAGTCGACGAGGTTCCGCGCATCCTGCACGTGCATGTAGTCCCGCAGCTCCTGCGGGTCCCAGGACGGCATGTCCTTGCCATGTTCACGGGCCAGCTCGATGAGCGTGGACGGCCGGATGGAGCCGTCAAGATGGACGTGAAGATCGGTCTTCGGCAGGCGCGCCAGCCGTTCCCGCGTGACAGTCACCATGGAGCCACCTTTTTCGCCGGCGATGCCGCTCGTGAAGTTCCAGATGGATCGGGCATAACTCGCGCCGCCGGACCACCGGGAGAGGCCGGCGCCACGGTGTGGAAGCGCGACCGCGCCGGCGCGCGGACCGGCTGCGGCTGATGCTCCAGATACCGCACCAGGGCCTCCAGGTCATCCAGGCCCGTGTCCTGGCGTACGAGCGCATCTTTGAACATCTCGAATCCGGACCCTCCTTCGGCCAGGAAGCTGTTCACGGTCACCGTGTAGAGGCCGTCGTCGCGCACGGGCCGGCCGTCCTCCAGTTGCAGGGTCACGACCCGGCTGCCGGCCGGCCGGCCCGGGTCGTACCACGCTTCGATGCCGCTGATCTGAATGTCGGGCCTCCCGGACGCCAGGCCGTGCTCGACGGCGGCGCGCAGCCGGGCTCCGGTCAGCTGGAGGCGTACCAGGCCGTTTTCGAACGGCTGCAGGGTCTGTAGCTGGCCCCAGGTGACGGGCCCGGCGCGGAGCCCCGTGCGGATGCCTCCGTTGTTCATGATGGCCACCTGGGCATCGGTGGCGCGCCGCTGGGCGTCCGCGATCAGGCGCCCCAGGGCGTAGTCGCCGGGCCCGCGGTCCAGGTCGTTGGCGAACGTGGCCACCACCCGATTCACCAGAGGCGCGACGGAGTCGGCGAACGTCTGCACGAGTGCGGCGACGGCGCTGTCGGGAGCGATGCGATCATCGTACGCCACGGGAACGCCGCGGATCCAGGCGTGCACGCGGTCGTCCGCGGTCTTCTCCAGGTCCACCACGGCGTAGCGCTGTCCCCGGGACGACGCTTCCACCAGTGGAATCCCGTTCACGCGCGTTCGCATGTACTGGTGCGTGTGCCCTCCGACGATGAGGTCCGGCCGGTTGTGCACGGCCCGGGCCGCGTCCACCAGGTCTCCGAAGCACTGCAGGCCGGTGGAGTCGCAGGTCGCGCCGGCGTGTGCCAGGACCACCACGAAATCCGCGCCCCGCTCCCGCAGGATGGGGACCCAGCGGTCAATGGCTGCCGACAGGGAACGGAACTCGAGGCCTCGCACGTTGGACGGCGAGGTTTCCTCGGGCGTCGTCTCGGTGGTGACGCCCACGATGCCGACGGGCACGCCGTCCACGTCGACCATGGCCGTGTCACGGTCCCAGGACGGCGCCGTGTCGGTGCCGGCGACGAAAAGGTTCGCCGACAGCCAGGGGAACGACGCATCGGCCACGCGTTCCTCGAGGACCGGCACGGTCCAGTCGAACTCGTGGTTGCCGAGGGCCGCGGCGGCGTAGCCCATAGCGTTGTAGACTGCGATGGTCGACCGCCCCTTGGTCAGGCCGGAGATGGGCGTGCCCTGCATGACATCGCCGGCATCGACGAGCAGCGTGGGCCCGTCGAATCCCTGCCTCTCCGCCCTGAAATACGCCGCCAGCGTCGCGGCGCCTCCCACGGCGCTGTCCTGGGCCCAGCGATAGCGCTCGGGCAACAGCTGGCCGTGGAAATCGTTGGTCGACAGCACCCGCAATCGATTCCGCGGAGCCGCCGCGGGCGTGTGTTCTTCCCGTGCGGGCGCCATCTCACGCAGGGCTTCCTGTGCCGCCGCTTCGGGCAACAGCCGCCAGTTCTCCTGGAAATAGTCCTCTGGGCGGATCTCGCCTTTCGCCTGCACCTCGTCGATGAGCAGCTGGCGGATCTCCTGCTGCCGGTCCTGCACGACGGGTACACCAGCCAGCATGGAGTACCCGCCGCCTCCGCCCTGGCGGTAGTTGTTCAGGGCGAGGGTAAACGACTGGTCGGGGCGCACCGGGGCGCCCCGGTAGGTCAGCGTCGTGATGCGTTTGCCGGCCGGCTGACGCAGGTCGATGGTGTAGTCGACGCCGCTCACGACGTCGAAGTTGTAGCCCGGCACGTCGCCTACCACGGGGCCCCGGCCGGTCCAGGTGCGGTAGTACTCCGCCGATTTCTCCAGGTAGGCCCGCAGCTGGGCGCCGTTGATGCGCACCACCTTGAGGGTGTTGTCGTACGGGTAGAGGCCGGCCAGGTCGGCCACCGTCACGGACCCGGCGGGCAGCACGGCTCGCAGGTTGAACGCGGCGGTGGACGCGAGGTCGGCGCCTGTGGCGCGCCGCTCGACCTCGTTGATGAAGTCGATGATGGGCGTATCCCGCACGCGCGCCTCCGCGGCGTCCATGCGGGCGCTCGAGCGGCCTACCACGGAGCGCATGTACACCAGGGTGCGCTCGTGCACCCACCGGAGGGAGTCGAGCAGGGCCGTGTCCGGCGCGACGGGCGGGAGCAGCTGCCCATGGGCGGAGATGGCGTGCCAGACGCCCGGCGCCTGCCGTTGGAGCCGCACCGTCGCCACCGCAAGACTGCGGGCGTAGTTGCGGGCCTGCAACAGAAGCACGCCATTGATGGACGTATCCGGCACTTCCCGGTGCGTGTGCCCCATGAAGATGACGTCGATGCCCGGGACTTCGCGGGCCAGGGCGGCGGATGCGTTCTCCGGCGGGAAGCCCGTATAGCTGCTGCCGGCCAGGCCTCCGTGGGAGAGCACGACGATCAGGTCAGCGCCCCGGGCGCGCAGCGACTGCACGACGGGCCGGACCGATTTCACGACATCCGCGAAGGAAAGGCGGCCGGCGACGTTGTCGTGGTCCCAGATCTGGACGCCGGGCGGCGTCGCGGCGGTGACCCCGATGAGCAGGGTATCGCCGACGCCCGCCACGTACGGGATGAGGGTGGACGGCGCATACGCGTGCGTCGTGTCTCCGTCCTCGAAGATGTTGGCCGACAGGAACGGAAACGCCGCCTGGGACACGGCATGATCGAGGTACGGCAGTCCGTAGTTGAACTCGTGGTTGCCAATGGCCGACGCGTCGTAGCCCACGAGGTTCATGGCCCGGATGATGGCGTTGGGCCCCAGCGTGTCCACGCGCGCGGCCACGTAGGCGAGGGCGTTGCCCTGGAGCAGGTCCCCGGAGTCGAACAGGAACGTGCGGCCCGGGTTGGCGGCCCGGATGCTGTCAATGACCGGCCGCAGTGCGGCCAGGCCGTTCGCCGTGGCGTGACCCGCGTAGTAGTCGTAAGGCACCAGCCAGCCGTGGACGTCCGTGGTGCCCAGCAGGAGCAGGTCGACCTGCCCGGCTCCGGGCGGTTCGGCAGGGAGGGCGGGGGCAGGGGCGGGCGCCGGAACGGCGTGCCGCGCCGCCGAAGAACAGGCGCTCGTGACGAGCAGGCCGGCGGCCAGAACGAATGCGAGCGGCCGGAAACCGACCGCTCGCTTTTGCTTGGTGATGCGCATGGCCGGCATTCTAGAACCCGACTACCGGCCCCGCAACCCGATCAGGCTTCCACAGGCACGCGCTCCGCTTCACGACGCGGATGCGGGCGTTCCTTCTCGTCCGCCAGGGCGGCGTGGGCCGCCGCGAGCCGGGCCACCGGGACCCGGAACGGGGAGCAGGACACGTAGTCCAGCCCGGTCCTGTGGAAGAACGCCACGGAGCGTGGCTCGCCCCCGTGCTCGCCGCAAATGCCTACTTTGAGGTTCTCCCGGGCCGCACGTCCGTCCCGCGTAGCCATGTCGACCAGGCGCCCCACACCCGGCTCGTCCAGCACCTGGAACGGGTCTTCAGGCAGGATCTGATCCGTGACGTAGCGGGGCAGGAACGTGCCGGCGTCGTCCCGGGAGATGCCGAAGGTCGTCTGCGTCAGATCGTTCGTGCCGAACGAGAAGAACTCCGCGACCTCGGCGATGGCCCCGGCGGTCAGGCAGGCCCGCGGCAGCTCGATCATCGTGCCCACGAGGAAAGGAATCTCCACGCCCGATTCCGCGAACACCTGCTTCGCGGTGTCCCGGATGAGCTTCTGCTGCTGCTTCAGTTCGGCGACGTCCGCAACGAGGGGCACCATCACCTCCGGATGCACGTCGACGCCCTCCTTGCTCACATTCACGGCGGCCTGGAACATGGCCCGCGCCTGCATCTCGGTGATCTCGGGGTGCGACATGCCCAGACGCACACCACGGTGTCCCAGCATCGGGTTGGATTCCCGGTGCTTCTCCAGGCTGGCCCGGACGTGGTCCAGGTCTACCTCCAACCGGTCCGCAAGCGCGTGGATCTCGTCCTCGCCCCGCGGCAGGAACTCGTGCAGCGGCGGGTCCAGAAGCCGGATCGTCACCGGGTAGCCGTCCATTGCCCGGAAGATGCCTTCGAAATCTTCCCGCTGCATCGGCCGCAGCTTCTCCAGGGCCCGGCGCCGGGCGGCCTCGCTCTCCGCCAGGATCATCTCCCGCACCGCCCAGATGCGCTCGCCCTCGAAGAACATGTGCTCGGTCCGACACAGTCCGATGCCCTCGGCGCCGAACTCCCGCGCCTTCTGCGCATCAGCCGGCGTGTCCGCGTTCGTCCGGACCTTCAGCCGGCGGCGCGCATCGGCCCACTCCATGAGACGGCGGAACTCATCCGACATCTCCGGCTCCACCGTGGACGCCTTGCCACGCAGGACCCGGCCGCCGGCACCGTCGATGGTGATCCACTCGCCCTCGTGGACCACGACCTCGCCCACGCGGAACTCCTTCTTCGCGAAGTCCACGTCCAGCTCGCCTGCACCCACCACGCACGGTTTGCCCATCCCCCGTGCCACCACGGCGGCGTGAGACGTCATGCCACCCCGCGACGTCACGATGCCACGCGCCGCAACCATGCCCGAAAAGTCGTCCGGCGATGTCTCCTCCCGGACCAGGATTACGTCCCGCCCGTCGGCTGACCAGCGCTCCGCCTCTTCCGCACCGAAGACCACCTGCCCCGCTGCGGCGCCCGGCGACGCGGGCAGACCCTTCGCCAGCATCTCCACGTCCGCCTTCGGGTCCAGGCCCGGGTGCAGGAGCTGGTCCAGCTGCATCGGGTCGATCCGCTTCACCGCCGTCGTTTCATCGATCAGGCCCTCATCCACCATGTCCACGGCGATCTTCACCGCGGCCCCCATGGTCCGCTTGCCCCGCCGTGTCTGCAACAGGAACAGACGGCCCCGCTCCACCGTGAACTCCAGGTCCTGCATGTCCGTGTAGTGGTTCTCCAGACGCTGCTGGACCTCCAGCAGCTCCTCGTAGGCCGCCGGCAGCCGGACCTTCATCTCGTCGATGGACAACGGATCCCGGATCCCCGCCACCACATCCTCGCCCTGCGCGTTGACGAGGAACTCCCCGAAGAACCGGTTCTCTCCGGTGCCGGGGTGTCGCGTGAACGCGACACCTGTCCCGGAGTCGTCGCCCATGTTCCCATAGACCATCGCCATGACGTTGACCGCGGTGCCGAGGTCGTGGTCAATGCGATGGACGCGGCGATAGTCGTGGGCGCGCTGGTTGTTCCAGGAGGCGAAGACGGCCTCGATGGCACCCCAGAGCTGGGCCTGCGGGTCATCCGGGAATGGTGTGCCGGTCTCCCGGAGGATGAGCGCCTTGTACTGGGATACGATGTCTTCGAGGGCGTCCGGATCGAGATCCATGTCGAAGCGGGCGCCGGTCTCGGCCTTCTTGGCAGACAGGATCTGTTCGAACGCGGAGTACTCGATGCCGAGAACGACATCGCCATACATCTGGACGAAGCGGCGATAGGAGTCGAAGGCAAAGCGCCGGTCGTTGGCGGCGCGGGCGAGTCCGTCGACGGTCTCGTCGTTCAGGCCCAGGTTGAGGATGGTGTCCATCATCCCGGGCATGGAGACGGCCGCACCGCTGCGTACGGACAACAGGAGGGGCTTTGCAGGGTCGCCGAAGCCTTTGCCCATCTCTTCTTCCAGTCGGGCCAGGCTGAGGGCCACCTCCGCTTCCAGGCCATCGGGAAGGCGGTCGTGGCGCATGTAGTGGCGGCACACTTCAGTGGACAGGGTGAAGCCCGGGGGAACCGGCACGCCGATTCGGGTCATCTCTCCGAGGTTGGCGCCTTTGCCGCCGAGCAGCTCCTTGTCCTCTTTGCCGCCGTCGGCCTCGCCGCCCCCGAAATAATACACGTAGCCTGCGGACATCGGTTTATCCTCCGGGCCTTTCACGGTTGGTTGATCTGTTCAGGTCCGTCCCGACGATCAGCTGCTGGAAACCACGTTGAAGCCGCGCTCTATGTCCACGAGAGGCGCGGAATAATCGCCCGAAAAACAGGCGGTGCAGAAGGGTCCAAATTCACTTACGGCCTGGGTCATGCCTTCCAACGACAGATAGCCGAGTGTGTCTACGTCCAGGTGTTTCCGAAGCTCTTCCACAGACATCTGGGCGCCTATCAACTCTTCGCGGGTCGGCATGTCGATCCCGTAGAAACAGGGGAATCGTACAGGTGGGCTGCCGATGCGCAAGTGCACCTCTCGTGCACCTGCTTCCCGGATGAGCCGCACCAGACCCATGCTGGTGGTACCGCGCACCAGGGAATCGTCTACGACGATCACCCGTTTTCCGTTCAGGACTTCACGCACGGCGTTGTATTTGATGCGCACGCGAAAATCGCGCCCGGCTTGCGTCGGATGGATGAAGGTGCGCCCGACGTAGTGGTTGCGGATGAGGCCCAACTCGTACGGAATGCCGCTTTCTTCGCTGTAGCCGAGGGCGGCGGAGTTGGAGGAGTCGGGCACGCTGAACACGCAGTCGGCGTCGGCGGGCTGTTCGCGGGCGAGCTGGCGGCCGAACGCGCGGCGGGCGGCGTCCACGCTGGCTCCGAACAGGTGGGAGTCGGGGCGGGCGAAGTAGACGAGCTCGAAGATGCACGGTGCCGCGCGCTGCGCCTGGGCCGTGTTCTTGAATGCGGTCACTTCTCCGTCCCGGATCCGGATCATCTCGCCGGGCTCGATGTCGCGCACGTATTCGGCGTGCAGCAGGTCCAGGGCGCATGTTTCGCTGGTGACGATGTAGCCCGTGCCCCTGCGGCCGAGGACCAGGGGCCGGAAGCCCCACGGGTCGCGGGCAGCGAACAGGGTGTCGCCCACGGTGATGATTACGGAGAATGCGCCCACCAGGCGCGACAGGGCTTCCGAGATCTGCTCTTCGGGGGTAGGGCAGCGGGACCGGGCGATGAGGTGGACCAGGACTTCGGAGTCGATGGTGCCCTGGAACAGGGCGCCCTCGTTCACCAGCTCGTCCCGCAGGACCTGGGCGTTGGTGATGTTGCCGTTATGCACCAGCGCCAGGTCGCCTTGCCGGTACCGGACGACCAGGGGCTGCGCGTTCTGCAGGCCCGCCCCTCCGGCCGTCGAGTAACGTGTGTGCCCCAGCGCCACGTGACCTTTCAGGCCGCGCAGCGTCCGTTCGTCGAAGATGTCGGCGACCGCACCTGTGCCTTTGTGGAGGCGGGTCCGACCGTCCTCACCTGCCGCGCAGATCCCGGCCGCTTCCTGACCCCGGTGCTGCAGCGCGTAGAGGCCGAGGAACGCCGTCTCAGCCGCATGGCCCATTCCCGTCACACCGACAATTCCACACATGATCTATGTATACCCCCGTAGCCCGTGCGTCATCCGTTCGCTGACGCTTACACCGACAGACCCGCTTCCTTCGAACCGGGCGCCTGTTCCATGACGCTGGAGATGGCCGTGTGATACGCCTCGGCCAGCCGGCGTACCGGCGCGTCGATGGTCGTAGCTTCGCCGCCCTCCGCGTCGTCGACGCGGAGCCGGAACCGGCCCTCTGCCTCGCCCACCACGCCGATGGCCCGGGCGGGCACGCCGTGGCGCTGTGCCACCGCCAGCACGGCGTCCAGACGGTCCGGCGCACACGACACGATGGCGCGGCCCTGCGCCTCGCCGAAGAGCACGGCGGCCGGGGCCAGGTCGTCATCGACGTGGCCGTCGAAGCCCAGAGGCCGCCGCGTATCCGCGATGGCGCTTTCCGCCAGGCTCACGGCCAGTCCGCCCTCCGAGCAGTCGTGGGCGCTCTGGAGCAGGCGGTCGGCGTTCATTTCGAGCAGCGCCTCCTGCAGCGCCTTCTCCGCGTCCAGATCCACCGCGGGCGCATCGCCTGCCACGCGGTCGTGGATCACCTTGAGGTACTCGGAGCCGCCCAGCTCGTTGGTGTTGCGTCCCAGCAACACGACCGGGTCCCCGGTACTCTTGAACCCCGAAGTGACCTGGAGGGACACGTCGTCCAGAACGCCGACCATGCCGATGACCGGGGTAGGGAAGACGGCGCCGTTGGGGCTCTCGTTGTAGAGGGACACGTTGCCGCTGACCACGGGGGTCTCGAAGCGGCGGCAGGCTTCCGCCATGCCCGTCACCACCTCCTTCATCTGGTGGTAGACGTGGGGCTTGAGGGGGTTGCCGAAGTTGAGGCAGTTGGTGATGGCCCGCGGCCTGGCTCCGACGCACGCCAGGTTCCGCGCCGCTTCCGCCATGGCGATCATGGCGCCGCGGCGGGGGTTGAGGTAGGTGTAGCGGCCGTTGCAATCCGTCTTGGCGGCAATGCCGCGCCGGGTTCCACGGATACGGAGCACGCCGGCGTCGCCGCCGGGCCCCTGGACGGTGGCGGTGCGGACCGTGGAGTCGTACTGGTCGTACACCCACCGCTTGGACGCGATGTTGGGCGACGCCAGAAGTCGCAGAAGCGCTTCGCCGGGCTGTCCCGAGATCGGTTCACTATCCAGTTCGGCCGGGTCCCAGGCGCGTAGCCGGCCTACTTCCGGATCCTCCCGCGCCTCCCGCACATAGGTGGGGCAGTTCACGATGGCGTGGCCCGGGATCTCGCACACGACGACCCCGTTCTCACGCACCCGGTACAGCCCGTCGTCGGTGACTCGCCCGATCACCGCGGCTTCCAGCTCCCATTTCTCGAGGATGGCCTGAACGTCGTTCTCGTGGCCGGCCTTGGCCACCACCAGCATACGCTCCTGTGATTCCGACAGCAGGATCTCGTAGGGGGTCATGCCTTCTTCGCGCACCAGCATGTCGCCCACGTCGATGTCCACGCCCGTGCCGGCGCGCTCCGCCATCTCGGAGGACGAGGATGCCAGGCCGGCCGCCCCCATGTCCTGGATGCCCACGATGAAGCCGCTCTTGATGAGCTCCAGTGACGCTTCCAGCAGCAGCTTCTCGGTGAACGGGTCGCCCACCTGTACCTGGGGCCGGCTGGCGTCGGTCTCCTCGCCCAGCTCCACGCTGGCGAACGTCGCGCCGTGGATGCCGTCCCGTCCCGTGCGGGCGCCCACCGCGATGATCGGGTTGCCGGGCCCCGAGGCGTAGCCGCGGATCAGGTCTTCCGTCTTCATGAGCCCGATGGCCATGGCGTTGACCAGCGGATTGCCTTCGTAGGCGTCGTCGAACAGGACCTCGCCGCCGATGTTCGGGATGCCCATGCAGTTGCCGTAGTCGCCCACGCCCTTCACCACGCCGGCGAACAGGTAGCGCACCCGGGGGTTGTCCAGGGCGCCGAAGCGCAGGGAGTCGAGCACGGCCACCGGTCGCGCCCCCATGGTGAAGACATCCCTGAGGATCCCGCCGACGCCCGTGGCGGCGCCCTGGTAGGGCTCCACGGCCGACGGGTGGTTGTGCGACTCGATCTTGAAGGCCACCGCGTAGCCGTCGCCGACATCGATGACGCCGGCGTTCTCGCCCGGTCCCTGGAGCACCCAGGGCGCCTCCGTCGGAAGCTGCTTGAGGAGGGGGCGGGAGTTCTTGTAGCCGCAGTGCTCCGACCAGAGGGCGCTGAAGATGCCCAGCTCCGTGTAGGTGGGCGTGCGGCCCAGCAGCTCGACGATGCTGGCGTACTCCTCCTCACTCAGCCCGTGCTGATCGACCAGCTCGGGCGTGACCTCCGGATCCCCCGGCCGGGGCAGAACCGGCTCCCTGTCGCTCCCTGCGCCGGCGTTCCTGTCACCCATGGCTCACCTCCCCGTGTCCCGGTGCCCGCGGCGCGGAGCCTGCGGACGCGTGGCGTGGTGGCGTGGCGGCATGGACATGGTCGCGGATGGATTCGAAGATGCCGAGCCCGTCCACCGAGCCGAGGATCGCTTCCACGGCGCGCTCCGGGTGGGGCATCAAGCCCAGCACGTTGCCCGCTTCGTTGATGATCCCGGCAATGTTCCTTGTGGATCCGTTGGGATTCGCCGCTTCCGTGACGCGCCCATCCGGCTCCACGTAGCGGAACACGACGCGGCCTTCGGCTTCCAGTTTCTCGACCGTCGCATCGTCGGCCAGGTAATTCCCCTCTCCGTGAGCGATGGGCATGCGCAGCACCTGTCCGGCGTCGTAGCGGGCCGTGAACAGAGTATCGGTGCGTTCCACGCGCACATGAACCGGGATGCTCCGGAACTTGAGCGACACGTTCTGCACCAGAGCGCCGGGCAGCAGGCCAGCTTCACACAGGATCTGGAAACCGTTGCATATGCCCAGCACCGGACCGCCGGCGTCCGCGAAATCGCGCACGGCGGTCATGATGGGGCTGAAGCGGGCGATAGCGCCGGCCCGCAGGTAGTCGCCGTAGCTGAAACCGCCCGGCAGGATGACGACATCGGCCTGGTGCACGTCCTGTTCCCGGTGCCAGACGTATTCGGCGGTTTCGCCGAGCACCGATTGGACGGCCTTGTAGCAGTCGTAGTCGCAGTTGGAGCCGGGAAAGGTGATGACCGCGACGCGCATCATCAGTCGGCGCTCAGCGTGATGGTGTAGTCCTCGGTCACCGGGTTCGCGAGGAGTTTCCTGCACATGTCGTCGGCCCGCCGCCGCGCCTGCTCGTCATCCGGCGCCCGCAGGAGGAAGCGCACCAGCTTGCCGATCCGGACCTTCTCGGCGTCCGAAAAGTCCAGCTGGTGCAGGGCATGCTCGACGGCCTTGCCCTGGGGGTCCAGCAGGCCGTCGCGCGGGGTGACGCGGACCTCCACCTGATATTGCTTCACGAGGCGTCCTCCGGAGTCGTGGAAGGTTGGTCGTTTCCGCCGGCGCGGGGCTTGGAACGGCGGCGCGGGAACCAGAGCCGGGGCGGCGGCGCCAGCTCGTCGTAGTCGAGATGCCGGAGCTCCGCGTCGGCTTCGTCGAGCTCGTCGTCGTCCACGAGCAGGTCGCGCTCCGGCAGTCGCTCGAAGAGTCCCAGCACGAAGGCCTTCACCACGCCGTACAGCACGTAGAAGCTGAGGGCCGGGAAGAAGAACTCCGACGGGATCGTCAGGGCCGCGGCCAGCGCGCCAAGCAGCATCAGCAATGTCACGATGCCTTTGCCGGTGCGGAAGCCGAATTTCGGCACCACCGGGTAGAGCACGTGGCTCATCATGAGCAGCGACAGCACGATCAGGAGCGCCGTCATGATGGCCGGCCACGGGAGCGTGGACAGGTGTTCCTGGAACAGGCGGGTCTGGCTGAACGGATAGAACGTGGCCAGCAGCATGCCGGCGGAGGGGGAAGGCAGGCCGTGGAAAGCCACCTTCGCGTGTCCGGCCTGTTCGATGTTGAAGCGGGCGAGGCGGACCACGGCGCCCGTGATGTAGAAGAACGCCGCGATCCAGTTCCAGACGCCGTCGGACAGGAACAGGAAGTAGATGACCAGGGCCGGCGCGACGCCGAAGCTGATGGCGTCCACCAGGGAATCCAGCTCTCCGCCGAACCGGCTTCCCGTCTGTGTGACGCGGGCAACGCGGCCGTCCAGCATGTCTGCCACGCCGGCGAACACGATGAGCCATCCGGCCGTCATGAATTCGCCGTGGGTGGCCGACACGATGGCCCACATGCCAAAGAACAGGTTGGCGAGCGTGAGGGCGCTGGGCACGATGATGACACCGCCCCGCAGGCTGCGCCGCCGTCGTTCCATCAGCTGCCTCCTTGCAGGAAGGCTCCCGCGACCGCCAGCACCGTCAGCAGGTACCCGAGCAGCCAGAGCGTCCAGCGGCGCCGCCAGATGGCGCCGCCGAACGCCAGCAAGCCCAGCAGGCCGCCCAGGCCGGTGACCAGGAGCGAAAGGCTCATGCGGTCGATGCGTCCGGCTCCGCGACCTGGAACGCGTCCAGATGCGACCCCGTCAGCAGCCGGAAGATCTGGAGGTACCGGTCCGTGGTGGCGTCCACCACCGATTGCGGCAACTCCGGCGCCGGCGGGGTCTTGTCCCAGCGGCCCTCGCGCGTCAGACCCTCCAGGTAATCCCGCACCGGCTGTTTGTCGAGGGAGGGCTGGGCACGTCCTGCCTCATAGCTGTCCGCCGGCCAGAACCGGGAAGAGTCCGGCGTCAGCACCTCGTCGATGAGGATCGGCCGCCCTTCGTGCATGCCGAACTCGAATTTCGTGTCGGCCAGGATGATGCCCGTCTCGGCGGCGACGTCCCGGCCGCGGGAGTAGAGGGCCAGGCTGACGTCCCGCAGGTGGTCGGCCGCCTCGGCCCCGAGCTGTTCCCGCATGGTGGCGAAGGTGATGTTCTCATCGTGCCCTTCCTCCGCCTTGGTCGCAGGCGAGAAGATGGGCGGGTCCAGCCGGCCACTCTCCTTGAGCCCGTTCGGCAGCTTCTCGCCGGCCAGCGTGCCACTCTCCCGGTATTCGCGCCAGGCGGAGCCGGAAAGATAGCCACGCACCACGCACTCCACCGGAATCGTCTTCGCCCGCCGCACCAGCATGGCCCGTCGGGCCCACTGGTCGCGGGAGGCCGCCAGCTCCGGCACCAGCGCGGCGATGCGGTCCGCGTTGGCGGAGATCAGGTGGTTCGGCGTGAGGTCGCGGACGCGGTCCAGCCACCAGGCGGTGATCTGGGTCAGCACCTCGCCCTTGCGCGGGATGGGGGGCGAGAGCACGACGTCGAAGGCGCTGATCCGATCCGTCGCCACCAGCAGCAACCGGTCCTCGCCCACGTCGTAGATGTCACGGACCTTGCCACGGGCCACGAGGGGGAACTGCAACGACGTGGATGCGATCGGTTGGGTCATCACTATACTCTCAGTTCGGGGATGGTTTCCGGCACCCGGTAGCGTTCCAGCACCGGGGCTACGGCTTCGTCCAGGAACGCGTCCACCTGCTCGGGCGCCCGTCCAATGTGGCGTTCCGGGATCAGGATGGCGCGGATCTGGTCGAGGTCGAGGGGGAAGGCCGGGTCGGCGGCGATGCGTTCCGCCAGGTCGTTGTCGCCGCCCTCGTTCTTGAGCCGGTCGGCGGCCGCAACGGCGTGGCGACGGATGCGCTCGTGGAGGTCCTGGCGGTCGCCGCCGGCCCGAACCCCCTGCATGAGCACCGCCTCCGTCACCAGGAACGGCAGCTCCTGCTCCAGACGCCTCCGGATCATCGTGGGCCGGACCACCAGCCCTCCGGCCACGTTGTGCGTGATGATCAGTACGGCGTCCGTCGAAAGGTAGGCCTCGGGAATGGCGATGCGCCGGTTGGCCGAATCGTCCAGCGTGCGCTCCAGCCACTGGGTGGCCGCCGTGAAGCCCGCGTCGATGGTCAGCGTCAGCACGTGGCGCGCCAGCGACGTGATCCGCTCCGCCCGCATGGGGTTGCGCTTGTACGGCATGGCCGACGACCCGATCTGGTCCGACTCGAACGGTTCCTCTACCTCACGCAGGTGCTGGAGCAGCCGCAGGTCGTGGGAGAACTTGGAGACCGACGTCGCGATGCCGCCCAGCGTCGTGAGGAAGGCGTAATCCGCCTTGCGCGGATAGGTCTGGCCGCTCACCCAGTACAACCGTTCGAAGCCCATGCGCTCGGCCACGCCGCGGTTCAGCGCCTCCACCTTTGCGTGGTTGCCATCGAACAGCTCCAGGAACGACGCCTGGGTGCCGGTTGCGCCACGCACGCCCCGGAAGCGCAGCGTGGCCAACCGGTGGTTCACCTCTTCCAGGTCCAGCAGCAGGTCCTGGATCCAGAGCGCGGCACGCTTGCCCACCGTGGTGGGCTGCGCGGGCTGGAAGTGGGTGAAGCCCAGCGTGGGCAGCGCCCGGTGCATGCGGGCGAACCCCGCGAGGGCCGCGATGCAGGCGACGAGCCGTTCCCGGACCAGAACGAGGGCATCCCGGTGCTGGATCAGCTCCGAGTTGTCCGTCACGAAGGCGCTGGTGGCGCCCAGGTGGATCACGGCCCGGGCCGCCGGTGCCACCTCGCCGAAATGGTGGACGTGGGCCATCACGTCGTGGCGCAGCTGCCGCTCGAGCTGACGCGCCCGGTTCAGGTCGATGACGTCGAGGCGCTCACGCATCTCGGTGATGGCGGCATCCGTGATGTCGAGGCCCAGCTCCTTCTGCGTCTCCGCCAGCGCGAGCCACAGGCGGCGCCATGTGCCGAACTTGGTCGCGGGGGAGAAGATCCGGCTCATCTCGGGCGAGGCGTAGCGCTCGATGAGCGGATTCTCGTAGGACGTCGACGGTGCACCGCTGACGTCCGTTGCCGTTTCCTGCACCTGTTCTCGGGCCATCGGTTCTCGCGCCTCAGCGTATGTAGAAGGACACGGCGCCCAGGTGCCGATTGCGCTCGTAGATGACGCGGATGGGGCCCTGGTCCGCCAGCCGCTTCAGTAGATCGGCGGCTTCCTTGGCCGTGTGGATGCGCGAGCGGTTGATCTGCAGGATCAGGTCGCCCTGCCGCAGTCCCACGTTCTGCGCGGCGTCCGACAGCTTGACGATGAGCGCGCCGGACTCGCTCACCAGGCCGCGTTCCGCGCGGATGGCCGGCGTGAGCGTGACCAGCTCGAAGTCGGAGAGGGCCTTCACGCGCTCGGCTGCCAGGGACGGCAGGTCGCGGGGCACGACTCTCAACGTGTTGCGGTCGGTGCGCACCGCCAGCGGCTGGCCGACGCGCGCATCCAGCAGGGCGGCTTCCCAGTCCAGGACCGTTCGCACCGGGTGGTTGCCCACCGCTTCGATGATCTCTCCGGACCGGAGACCGGCGCGACGGGCCGGCGAGTCATCCTCTACGCGGGAGATGCGGACGGCCGTGCTGCGCCCGAAGGCGTCCGAATCGGCGGGTGCCACCTCCACCCCCACCCAGGCGCGCCGTACCTGTCCGTCCCGCACCAGGTCATCGGCCACCCTCCGCGCCCGGTCGATGGGAATGGCGAACCCCAACCCTTCGCTGCCGCCGCTGCGGGTGAGGATCGACGAGTTCACGCCGATCACGTTCCCGTCGGCGTCCACCAGCGGCCCGCCCGAGTTGCCCGGGTTGATGGACGCATCCGTCTGGATCATGTCCAGGTAGTACCCCGAATCGTTGCCGCTGGGGACGATGTTGCGCCCCGACCCACTGACCACCCCCACCGTGACCGTGGGCTCCGGATTGGACAGGAGGTAGCCGAACGGGTTGCCGATGGCCACCACCCATTCGCCGACCATGAGGTTCGTGGACGTGCCCAGCGGTGCGACGGGGAAGGGATGGCCGCCGGGTTCCGGGATGCGGATGACGGCGAGGTCCGTGACTTCGTCGGTGCCCACGAGCTTGCCGGCGAAGTCACGCCCGTCGGCAAGCGTCACCACGATCTCCTGGGCGCCCCGGACCACGTGCTCGTTCGTGAGGATGAGGCCCGTCGAGTCGTAGATGAAACCGGAGCCCAGGCCCTTGATCTCCCGTTGGTAGCCGCGGGGAATGAAGAACTCTTCCCACATGGACTGGGGTTGCACCGTCTCGCGGCGGACGATGTTCACGCTGACCACGGCCGGAGAGACGCGGGCCGCCGCCACCACGATGGCCGTTCGCCGCGAGGCGTCTACGACCTGTTGGCGGGCCGCCTTCGACGTGTCCCGGGCCGGGGACGACGAGCGAACCGGCAACCCCATGCCGACAGCCGCGGAAGATGGGGCCGTCGCGGCCGGGGCCATGGCCTGTTGGTGGGCCTGCTCGCTCTTGTCGCCGGCGCCGCGGCAACCGAGCGCCAGTACGACACAGGCCGCACCCAGCATTCGCCACTTCCGCCCGATCCGCGGCATGGTCCGCTCCTTCCTGTCCTCCCTCAATCCGTGATGCGCCGCTTGTCCTCCGGCAGCTTCTGCCAGTCGTCCAGGAACGCCTTGAGTCCGCGATCCGTGAGCGGGTGCTGGAACATCTGCCACAGGATCTTCGGAGGAATGGTGGCGATGTCGGCACCCATCAGGGCGGCTTCCACCACGTGCATGGGGTGGCGCACCGAGGCGACCAGGATCTCCGTGTCGAAGTCGTAGTTGTCGTAGATGACCCGGATCTGGCGGACCACGTCCATGCCGTCGTTGGAGATGTCGTCGAGGCGGCCCACGAACGGCGAGATGAACGTGGCGTTCGCCTTCGCCGCCAGCAGGGCCTGTGTGGGCGAGAAGCACAGCGTCACGTTCACCTTGATGTCTTCCGCCCGCAGCTTGCGGCACGCCACCAGCCCGTCCTCGGTCAGCGGTG